>JBAWEZ010000068.1:0-48159 GCA_049591475.1 Candidatus Acidiferrales bacterium | reverse complement strand
CCCCCCACTGCAAGTGTTCACTACGGGATGTAGTAGCGCATCGAGGTGAAGAACATGTTTTCGTTCGAGCTCGGACCGCAGCTTGGGTTGGAGGCGGAGGTGCAGACGCCAGTGGCACCGACTCCGGCCCATGTGTTGTAGGCCTCGTGAGAAAACTGCAGACCGAACTTGAAGGCGCCCTTCGGGCCAGTGTAAAAGCTGTACCAGAAACCCGCCGTGCCTTCGATAATGTCGCGGATGTTATTGGCGCAATTCGAAGGCGAGGTGGGACTGAGTCCGCCGGAACCTGGAGCCAGTTCAGTCCAGCAGCCGGCGTTGTTGAATCCGATAGCGCCAAAGCCTTCGTTGGGAATCGTGGACGTTCCCGAAATGTACTGCGTGCGAGACCCGTATTCCTCGCCCACGTTCAAGTAGACATCCCACTTGGTGTAATGGAACGCGAGCGTGCCCAAGCCCTGATAGCTGCGGACGAGAGACAGAGTGCCATCTGGCCGCACGGTGGCATCCGGCGCGGACTGAGCGCTGCCGTAGCGACCGACGCCATCTCCCAACAGCGCGTGAAGACCAAAATTGATGTGGCTGTTGTCAAACGGAAACCAAGCATTCGCGCCAGCGCCGCCGCCGACCGTGTTGCTGTTATAGGGAGCTACGCCCGTGGGGTAAACACGGTCACGGAAAGTGCTGAGGATACCGAATACCTCATAGTGACCGAATCCAGGTTCGAATGCGGCCTTGAAAATGAAATCAGGAGTCAAATTGAAGCTGTAGGTAGCGGTCGAGTTGTACAGGCCGCCGCCAGTGCCCGAAGCGCCGAACACGAACGGGGTGGTTGTCCCGCCGACCTTAAATGTTGTCTGGGGCTCCTCGACCGACATGGCAAGCCACATTTTGTTGTTGAAGTTCTTAGAAACGCGCATTCCGTACTGACGGGCCCAGCTAAATCCGACGTGGTACTCGGCGTCGATCGTTTCTGGCAGAACTTCGGAGCGAGGGTCGACACCTTTCGACGTTGGGGTGACGAGCGACCACATCTGCCCGCCAGTGATGGTCCAACCGTTGTCGAATGCGGCTTGCCCCCAAAACTGGCGCTGACGGAGAGTATAGCTGTTGCTTTGATTATCGTTGGAGGTGACGCCAGCCGAGAGGAAATCCGCTTCGTAGTATCCGCCGATTTTCACGGTCGAAAGTTTCCCCTGGACTAGCATGGCAATGCGGGACTGACGGCCGCTGGCGTTGAACTCCGAAACGTTGTATTGCGAGCTGCCGGGCATGGGGAGCGAGTTAAAGGGAGTGTTGACGTCAGCGTTCAATGCGCGCTGTCGCCAAGCTGTTTCTGCCGCGAAGAAGCCCCCTGGAGTGAACGTGACGCCCTTGAAATGCCAAGCAACGGGCTCGTCGGCGGCGGACTGATTTGCTTCGGCTGCGGCTGGCGCAGCCGCAACCGCCGCGGTGGATGCAGGTATGGTAGCCGCAGCGGAGGCTGAGGGTTCTGATACCGCGGCGGATGCGCTGGGAGTAGCAGAAAGATTTTCCCGGCCGCCGGCGGAAGCCTTCAGCTGCTGCTCGAGCTGCAGCATCTTCTTCTGCTGATCCTGAAGTTGCTGAGCTTGCACGGCAATCGCATCGCGCAACTGCTGAAGCTCGGTTTCCATCTCTTCCGCCGTCGGTTTTGCCGGAGATGCTGGCGCAGCGTCCGCAGTGGTCGTCTTAGACGCAGCCTTGGCCGCCGGACCGGCGGATGAGTTGTTACGACTAGGCGATCCTGCGTCGTTGCTATTTGCCGCCCCGCGCGCTGCCATGACCGGCATGGCGAACAGGCCCAGGGAAATAATGGATGTCACAAATACTCGCATTCATTCCTCCTTGAATTTGTGCTGCTTAAAGTAGATTTCGACCGGGGAAGCGACGCGCTCCCTTTACCGGAATTGCGAATTGACGCTCCCCCTCGCTGAATTGCATGGCACGATGCGCTCGCTTATCGTGGCTTGCTGCACGGTAAACGCCGCGGTTCAACGGCAGGTGACTCGCGTGTTAATTCTGCGTTACTTCAAAGCGGCTCTGCGGCGGCCAGCGCGGAGCATGGCCGATCCGAGCCCTGACAGAGCATCGTCTCCAGTTATCGGGTGGAAAGCTCCGCGATTTCGGGAAACTGTGGGCGAAATCAACAATCCCGCATCGCATCGAGCGAACGGAAGTTCGCCGGAATTATCCGAAGAAGACGAGGAGACGGCCGACGGTCGCTTGGGTCAGGCGGGTCAAGTAAAGCCGGATGGCGGACGTATGGTACCGATCCGCCGGAGTTCGCGGCTGCCGCACCATCCCAGGATGGTTGAACAAATACGTGGATACCAAAGACGAGGCATGCGCGCCGACATAATGCACGCTGACGAGGCGGTTCGCAATAGTTTCTTCCGCGAAGGGCATTACGCGTGTGGCGGCGGGAGCGAGCGCGGCGAGTTCGTATCGCGAGATAAATACAGGCGCCACCAGCCATCATGAGCGGAGCCACGGCTGGCATCGTCGAGGACCCATCGGGTTTCAAAGAGTTCGTCGAGCCACGCCGACACGGCGTCCAAATATGCCTCGTTTCCAAGAAGGAAGACACTCTCGAAGCGAAATTCGCACAGCGTCATAGCAGCTTTCTGAAGGCACTCACCACAAGAGTTTCAGGGCGAACTGCACCTCGCGAGGGTCCGTCGAGGTGCTGCTGATTTTTCCGGCGGTGGGCGAAAGTCCCGACGGAGTGAAGACGACCACATTGGGCGTATTAAAATTGGCGCGATTCAGGAGATTGAAGAGTTCCGCGCGAAACTGCAGATTGAAGCGCTCGTGCAAAGGAATGTTCTTCTCTACCGAGAAGTCCCACGTGGCAAGCCCGGGACCAGCCAGCCAGTCGCGTCCGACATTTCCATAGAACCCGCTGCCGCTGGGTGGCGCCAAAAAAGCAGCCGGATTAAACCACTCGCCGGGCGTGCCCAGAATCACCGGTCCGGTGAAATTAGGGTTCTTGAAGGGCCGGACGGGATTCTTGCTGTCGCCGTTATTCGAGGGGTTGTAGCTGAGCTCCGGCGTAAATGGCAAGCCGGATTGAACGGTGATTATCGAGTTGACTGTCCAACCGGAAGCGATGCCATTGCCGAAGCCGGTGAGATCGCTGAGGAACGGCTTGCCGCAGCCAATCGGAAGCTCGTAGGTTCCGTTGATCACACCGACATTACGAACGTCATAGGTGGCCGGTCCCCAGTCGGAACGAAGATCGAATGGATTGGAAACGAGACCGGGAGCGTTGGCCGCCGTCGTCGGATTTAGCGTGTCGCCATCGTCGAGATTCTTCGCCCAGGTGTAAACGCCGCGGAGAGAAAGGCCGCTGCTGAACCGATGAGTGACGTTGAGCTGCATCGCGTTGTAAGAACTGTCTCCAACCGAAAACCAAGCCCAGGCAGCGCCAAGCGCGGGATTAGCAACCGGCGTGCCAGAGGGGATGTAGTAGCTACCTGGAGGAACGGGCGAACCGGCCAGCGGCGCAGGGAAAGAAACCGGATAATCAACTGGGCATGGAGCAGCCGGGCAGATCACGGGCGTTGGTTCGTTGTCGTCGAGGCTCAGAATCTCATGATAGCCGTGTGAGCCCACGTAGCCGATGCTGATCGCGGTGTTGGGGTCGATCTCCCGCTCCAAGGTGAGTGAGTAGGAGAGCAGCGTGGGCGATTGCATATCCGGCTGTATGCCCGCTGGAAGGATCTTCGGAGTGCCGGGATAAGGCCCTGCCGGATTTATGGGCAGATCTGACACGGTAAGCGGCGTTGAGTACGTGGGATTGAACGGCGCATTCTGATCGGTGCGATAGCCGAGCGCGTCCTGCATGTCGTTGTACATTCCGAATCCGGCGCGAATCACGGTCTTATCGCCGAAGGGACTCCAAGCAAGTCCGATGCGCGGCTGCGGCAGGAATTTTTGATTATTGGTCGTGAAGATCGAGTTCGCGATGCGTGGATCTGTCTGGATCACGTTGTTGACGAACACATAATTGGCGGCGCGGCTGTGTGCCTCGTTCCATCCGGTCGAGAAACCTTCGCGGAAACCGAGCGATAGCGTCAGCCGCGGGGTCAGGCGGATCACATCCTGCGCATACCAGGCGCCGAAGAGCGAGCGCCAGTTCATTTCGGTAGGCGTGGGATCGAATAGAAAGCTGCCGATGTTTCCCTGAACGAAGGTCTGCAGGCTAGCGAAAGTAGCCTGCCCATGCTGGCTGAGAGCCAGCATTTCGTTGGACTGGAACGGCTGCAGCCACACTCCAAAACTGAACTGGTGGATGCCGCGCGTCCAGGTGACGCGATCTTCGAGGGTGAAGAGATTGCGCGCGACGTGCAGGTTGCTGCCGTTGTTTCCGCCTGCGAGTCCGAGCTGAGCCGCCGGATTCGATGTGGCTGATCCGCCCACCACGACCGCTCCAACGGGATCGCCGACCAGGAATCCGGGGACCGCGGCCGCGGGAGTTCCGGGGGTCGGGATTCCGGTGAAATAGTAGCCCGCGCGCGAGTATCCGAAGCGCGCCACGTTGAGCAGCGAAGGCGAAAATACGTGCGTTTCTTCCAGGCTGAAAACCTGCTCGCGCAAATTTTCGAAATCCGTGCTGTAGGGATCGGCGGTAGTCGCGGTCACGTCACCGCCGTCGTCGATGGTGTAAACGGCCGAGAGAGAATCGTTGGAGGAAAAGTAGTGGTCCAGGCGCGTGGTGCCGAAATCCTCGCGAATAGTTTGCAACGGGCTGCTGAACACCTCCGCGATTCCGTAAGATTGCCCTGGAACAGTGAAATCCGGCGCTCCAGGAAGAGGCGCGGACCAAAGCGCGAGCAACGGCTGCACGCTAGGAACGGCTGCGGCGCGCGCCGCATCGTCCGGAACGAACGCGGCGGAAGTTTGATTCAGGCTCTGGCGGAATCCTTCGTAGTTGCCGAATAAAAATGTTTTGTCCTTCTGCAGCGGCCCTCCCAGCGAAGCGCCGAACTGATTGCGCTCGAATGGCGGCGTGGCGCCGTTGGCGAAATAATCAGGAGCGTCGAGCGCGTTATTGCGCACGTATTCGTAGGCGCTCCCGTGCAGCTCATTCGATCCCGACTGCGTAATGATCAGAACCTGCGCGCCGGGGTGCTTGCCGTACTCAGCCCCGTAGTTGTCGCGCAAGACGTTGAATTCGCGAACGGCATCGACGCCGAGCAGCATTCCGCTGGTACCGCCGGGCTGCATATTGTTTTCCGCTGCACCGGTGTATTCAATTCCGTTCAACAGAAATAAATTCTGCTGCGGACGATTCCCGGAAACGGAAAAGTTGTTGGCCGTGGTGGAGTTCGAAACGCCCGTACCGCCGGTTTTCTCCGGCGTGAAATTGATAACTCCAGGGTTCAGCATCATCAGCAGATCGAAGCTACGGCCGTTGAGCGGAAGATCTTTTACCTGCTGCTCGCCTACTAAGCCAGAGACATCGGACGTGTTTACGGAAACAAGCGGCGCATCGGCGTTGACGGTGACCTGCTGGTTGAGCGCGCCGAGCTTGAGAGCGACGTTGGCGACAGCGTCCTGGCCGACAGCCAATTGAATTCCAGTGCGGACCTCCTCGGAAAATCCTGGTTTCGAGATGCGCACTTCGTATACGCCTACGGGAAGGGAAAAGACCCCGTAATGGCCGGCTGCATCGGTCGCGGTGGTACGGGAGACACCTCTGTCGACATCTTTCACCGTGACCGCCGCGCCAGAGACCACCTCACCCGTGGAATCGGAAACGGTTCCGGAAAGGGTGGCTGACATTTGCGCGGAGGCGTTGAGAGCGAACATTCCGAGCATCGCCACTAGCGTGAGCGCGGCGAGAGTACTCGCCGAACTTCGATAGCACTTAACTCTCTTCAAACAAGAAGGAAGCAGTCCAACAAAATGACTGCTGGAATTATCGATCGACACCCCGTTCCGCATGGCATCTCCGTAACAAGATTGCAAACCAGGATTGCGCAACGACTTTCGTCGCGCTCACCAAAACGCGCTATGCTTTTTAATACGACTACAACAGATAAGTCAAGACGCTTTAATACGTTTAAGAATTTAGGATCCAACTGACGGAGTGCAGTGATCGACTCACTCAGCAGCGTGATTGGTGAAACGCAGGATGCTACTTCCCGCGAGCGGGAGCTAGCAGTCTAGCGACGATAGCGCTGAGAAGCCGGCCATGGACTTAAGAATTCCATGGCATCCCAGCGCTTGAATTCGGAATCTCACTGAGACTATGATTGCAGTGCAAGGTGTGAGTTCCGAGCGGCTCCGCGCGACCAGAATGAAATTGTCCTCAAAAGACGGCGAACCGAATTCCCAGTGTGAATGGCCGGCACAAATTGCGCACACGCGCGGCTGGCTATTCTGCGACAAGATCGTGATTGTGCTTCTGCTTGTAGGTCTGGCGGGGCTTGCCGCGACGGCTAAAGACGGGCAGTATCATCGCGCGTCAAACCTCGAGCACCAATCGTCGCTGGCGACGAAGATGAACATGCCGCAGGCTCCCGTAATTTTGGGGTCCGCGGAATTGCAGAAAGTGGCGCGCCTGATCGCTTCAAGGCCGCGCCCGACTTTCCGGGCGCGCTTCAAACCAGAGCCGTCGCCAACCGAGTCGGTAGGCGTCACTGTAGCGATGCAGCACCGGTCACCCCCAAACTCCCTCGTCTCGTAGTCCGTTTCTTTTTCACGAAAATTCACAGACATTCCACGCGGTCTGAGGGCCCACTGCGTTACAGGGCTGCTCAAGCTTGACCGCGGCGAGATCGGAGACCGTATGAGTGCGGACCGGCTGACAGCTGCTCAGCTCGAGCAATTTCGAAGGTGGAGTACGTGCATAGTCGCCAGCGCGATCGAGACCTTCCAAGTCCGGCTGCCGAACACAGGATTCGCTGATTCCAGTATCCGCTGCATCTTCCCGGATCAGCCGCCGGTGATCGGCTACGCGGCAACGGCGCGCATCCGCACGTCGAACCCGCCCATGGAGCAGCACACGCATTTCGATTATTACGATCGTTCTGATTGGTGGCAGAACATACTTTCGATTCCAGCGCCGCGACTCGTGGTGATCGAGGACGTGGACGATCCGGCAGGGCTGGGAGCATTCATTGGCGAAGTACATGCGAACATTCTGCTGAGCCTAGGCTGCGCAGCCGTGGTGACGAATGGCGCAGTGCGCGACCTCACCGACGTACACCACACCGAGTTTCAGATGTTCGCGGGAAACGTGTCTGTATCACATGCGTATGCCCACCTATTTGATTTTGGCAGCAGCGTGGAAATCGGCGGACTGAACGTCAAACCAGGCGACCTAATCCACGCGGATTTACACGGCGTGCAGACGGTGCCGCTTGAAGTGGCCGCAAAAGTTCCAGACGCAGCGCGCCAAGTGCGGCAACGCCGGAACCAACTGCTGGCGCTGCGGCGTTCAGGTGACTTTACGCTGGAGAAATTGCGCCAGACGATTCGGGATACGAGCGATGTGCAGGGTTTCAGCGAATAAGGTCGTAGGACCAACTTTTCCGTTGGTTATCGAGGAGGCCGAAGGTGAGGTCGTTCATGCGAACTGAGAGCGAAAGACCAGCGCGAGCGCGCTGGATCGGGCCGGCGATTTTATGTGCGGCGGCGCTCGCCGGCTGCAGAAGCTTCAGCAAGCCAAAGGTCGTAGCGGCATCGAGTGCGCCGGACGCGGCGGTGGTTCCGGTGGCGAGGCAAAGCTTTTCCAACTCGCTGGACATCGCGTCCGAGTTTCAGCCGTATCAGGACATCGATGTTTACGCAAAAGTTTCTGGATACATCAAGAAGCTGTACGTGGATTACGGAACACACGTGCAGCAGGGCCAATTGATGGCGGTGCTGGAGATTCCAGAGCTGGAGCAACAGGTGCAGCGCGATCGGGCGGCGGTGGCCGAGGCCCGAGAGGATTTGGATCGCGCCGGCTCCGCGTTTCAAGTGGCGCACGTGACGTATCAGCGACTGGCATCGGTGCAAAAGACACGGCCGGAATTGATTTCGCAAGAGGAAATCGATGTGGCACAGGGCAAGGATCTGGAAGCCACCGCCGCGGTGTCGGCCGCACAGCAGGCCTTACTGGCAGCGAGCGCTGCTCTGGCAAAAGATCAGACGCTCTATGGCTACGCGCACATGACCGCGCCATTCACGGGCGTGGTAACGAAGATGTACGCATACACGGGCGCGCTACTGCCGGCCGGCACATCTTCGAACATCGGAAATTCGGCGCTGTGCCACCTGGCGCAAAACGACGTGCTGCGGCTGGTGATTCCGGTGCCGGAGCGAGCGGTTCCCGACATTCGGCTCGGCGAGAGCGTGGAGGTGCAAGTTTCCAGTTTGAACCGCACGTTTTTCGGAAAAATCGCGCGCACGTCCGACCAGATCGATCTTTCCACGCGAACGATGCACACCGAAGTGCAGGTGAACAATGCCTCGTATCAGATCGTGCCAGGAATGTACGCAACGGTTTCGATTCCACTGCACACCGCGCAGAACGTGTTGGCGATTCCTCTGCAAGCAGTACAAACAACTGGGGCGAACCAGGGAACGGTGCTGGTGGTAGATAAATCGAATCGAATCCGGAGGCGCCAAGTGACTTTGGGCCTTCAAAACGCGAACGATGTGGAAGTAACGTCCGGGCTCAGCGCCGGGGAACTGGTGATCTTCGGAGACCAGTCGCAATACCAGCCCGGCCAGGTGGTAGCACCGAAAGTCGTAACGTCGTCCTAATCCGAGAGGAGTTTTATGTCGTCGTTTTCGTTGCGGCACCCATATTTCATCGTGGTGGTTTGTCTGTTTGTGTGCGTTCTGGGACTTACCAGCCTGGTGCAGATGCCGGTGGATATGTTTCCAGCGATCGATCTGCCGGTAGTCGAGGTGGCGACGTTCTATAACGGCATGCCTCCGGAGCAGATTGAGGACGACATCACCGGGCGCTTCGAGCGCTTCTTTACTCTCGGCAGCTCGATCGACCATATCACCTCGCGGTCGCTGCCGGGCGTGAGCCTCATCAAGGTGTACTTTCAACCAGGCACAGACCCGAGCGCGGATGTGACGGAAATCTCGAGTTTGGCGATGGCGGACTTGCGGCGACTGCCATCGGGCACTCTACCTCCCGTGGTGGTGAATAGCGGCGCCTCAACTCTCCCTGTTTGTCTCCTGGCCGTGGAAGGCAAGGGCTTAACTGAAACGCAATTGCGTGACTACCTGCAGTTCGAAATACGTGACCAGATCGCGGGCGTGCCCGGCGCGACCGTTCCGCCGCCATACGGGGGAAAGTACCGCCATATTATGGTGTACATGGACCCGGTAAAACTGCAGGCCAATCAGCTGAGCCCCATGGACGTGGTCCGCGCAGTGAACAACGCCACCATGCTTCTGCCGACGGGCGACGTGCGCATCGGGCCCCTGGATTACAACCTCTATACGAATGCGCTGGTCCCGAGTGCGAAGGCTCTCAATCGGGTGCCTCTGAAGACAGTAGGCGAGAGGTCCGTCTTTGTATCGGACGTGGGTAAAGCGGAGGACGCATCGGCGCTGCAATACAACATCGTGCGCGTGAATGGCCAGCGCTCCACGTACGTTCCTGTACAGAAGCAAGGCGGAAACAGCAACACCATTTCCGTGGTTGACGGAATCAGGCAGGCGATCAAACACTTGCGCGATATTCCTGCGCAAATGAAAGCCCACGTAGTGTTCGATCAGTCGGTATTTGTGCGTCAGGCGATTTCGACGGTGTTGCGCGAAGGTGGAGTGGGACTGGTGCTGACGGCGCTAATGGTGCTGCTGTTTTTGGGCAGCGCGCGTGCCACGGCCGCCGTGTTTTTGTCCATTCCGATCTCGGTCATGGCGACTTTCTTCTTCCTTCATATCGGCAATGCCACCATCAACGCCATGATCCTCAGCGGATTGGCGCTGGCGTTTTCGCGATTGATTGATAACTCCGTCATCGTGCTGGAAAACATTTTCCGCCATGTGGAGTTGGGCGAAAAGCCGATGATCGCGGCCGAAAAGGGTACGAATGAAGTGGCGCTAGCGGTGCTGGCGATCACCATTGCGACGGTGGTGGTGTTCTTTCCAGTCACACTGCTTTATGGCGTGAGCAAGTATTTGTTTACGGCGCTGGCGGTCAGCGTAGTGTTGGCGCTTTTTGCGTCCTACTTCGTGGCTGTTTCCGTGGTGCCTCTCTATTGCGCGCACCTGCTGAAGGGAGAAGTGCATCATCAGGCTGCGGCGGCGGAAGGCGAGACGCCCGAACCCGCGCCTCGGTCGTCATGGGGAGCACGGTTTCATGCAAAGTTCAACGCGAAGTTCGAGCGGATGCTCGACAAGTACGACGGCGCGGTGAAGAAGGCCCTCGATCACCCGAAAGCGGTGGTTTTCGGATTCCTCGGCGTGTTCTTGCTCTCTTTGGCGCTCTATCCGCTCGTAGGACTTGCGTTCTTCCCGCGCACGGACGCCGGGCAATTCATCATCAACGTGAAAGCTCCCACCGGCACCCGCATCGAGGACACCGAAAAATATGTGGAACGGGTAGAAGGGATTGTCCGGCACGTGGTGCGGCCCTCGGATTTGAACACTATCGTCTCGAACATTGGAATCAACGCTGGGCTGGAGTCTCTGACCACGCCAAATTCCGGGATGTACACGGCGTTCATCGAAGTTGGATTGAAACGAGACCATAAAATTAGCAGTTTCGAGTATATGGACCGCGTGCGCGCGGCGGTTGCCGACCAACTTCCACAGTTGCGAACATTTTTTCAGTCCGGCGGCTTAGTGGCTTCCGTTCTGAATCAGGGCGCGGCGGCGCCCATCGACGTGCAGGTTAGCGGCATGGATCTGCACGCCGATGATCGCGTAGCGCTTGACCTGGAACGCAAGTTCAGGACTGTGAGAGGCGTCTCTGACGTTTACATTCCGCAGGATATGGACTACCCGACGCTGAAAGTGAATCTGAACCGCGACCGCGTCAGTGAACTGGGCATGAATTTGCGCGAGGTAGTGGACAACATCATCACCGCGCTCACTTCAGACACTATGATCGCGCCCAATTACTGGATCGATCCAAAGACGGGCAACGACCATTTCCTGGCCGTTCAGTACTCGGAAAATACCGTCAAAACGATCCAGGATTTGGACACCATGCCTTTGCGCTCTCCCAACATGAACCTGCCCACTTACCTGGATCAAGTCGCGTCGATTACCCCAGAGCTGACCCCTTCCGAGGTGGACCACTACCAGACGGAGCGCGTCATCGACGTATATGTTTCGCCATCGGGCGAAGACTTAGGCAAGCCTGCGAGCGCCGTGGAAAAGATCGTCTCGCACATGCAACTCCCTTCGAACATGCGAATCAACATCCGTGGATTGGTAAACACGATGTACACGTCTTTCCGGAGCTTCGGGATCGGATTAATCCTCTCGATCCTGCTGGTGTTTCTGGTGCTAGTGGCGCAATTCTCGTCGTTCGTGGATCCATTTTTGATCGTGCTGGCGATTCCGACAGGCCTCGTAGGGGTAATGCTGACGCTGGCGTTCACGGATACTACGCTCAATATTCAATCGTTGATGGGAATCGTGATGCTGACCGGGATGGTGGTATCGAACAGCATCTTGATCGTGGATTTTGCCAATCGGCTTCGACAGGAGGGACATAGCGTGCGCGAATCCGTTGCGCATTCCTGCCGCATTCGCTTGCGGCCAATCTTGATGACGTCGCTCGCGACGATCGTTGGACTTTTACCGATGGCCCTCAAGCTGGAGGCCGGAAGCGAAGCATACGCGCCGCTGGCGAGAGTGATCATCGGCGGACTGATCGTGTCCGTGCTGCTGACAATCTTCGTGGTGCCTACAGCGTATCTGATGGTCTACGGTCGGCGCGAGCAAGCAACACCAGAGGCAGCGGCGCTGGCGGAGGAAGCGCAATGACCTCCGGCCATCGATTGCTTTGTCTCATCGGGCTGTCAACGATACTCGCCGGAGGATCTCTCGCGCAATCGCCGCGACAACTGACATTGTCGCAAGCCGAACAATTGGCGATCCGCAATCATCCGCAGATCCAGGCTGCTCTGAGCATGGCCTCCGCGGCAAATTCGCAGGTGACGCAGGCGCGTTCGGCTTACTATCCGGTGGCGTACGGAAGCGCCACGGCAGTGGATGCGGAGAACGAGAGCCGCATTACCGCCGGATCGCTGAACAACCCGATCATTTACGAGCGGTATGGAAACGGGCTGATGGTCAATCAGCTGATCACGGATTTCGGGCGCACCCACAATCTGGTAAAAAGCGCGAATCTTCATGCGCGCTCGGCACAAGAGGACGTGGTAACAACGCGAGAAAATGTGCTACTCGGCGTGGATCGCGCCTACTTCGGAGTGCTGAGGGCCCAAGCGGTGCTGAAGGTAGCGCAGGAAACGGTGAAGGAACGGCAACTCGTTTCCGATCAGGTCACAACGCTCGAACAGAACAAAATCAAGTCGGGCCTGGACGTCAGTTTCGCGAACGTGAATTTAGCCCAGGCGCAATTGCTGCTCGTGCAGGCGCAAAACGGCGTGGAAGCTTCGTACGCAAGGCTTTCCGAGGCGCTCGGATCTCCGTCCGAGCAAACGTTCGATTTGGCGGAGGTCCCTGTGCCTCCCGCGCCCCCCAGCAACTTTGCGGATCTGCTACAGCAGGCCATGCAGGACCGGCCGGAGTTGATCAGCCAGCGATTGGCCGCGAATTCCGCGCACAGCTACGCCATTGCGGAGCGCGACCTTTGGTTCCCGACAATCAGCGCGAGCGGTGCGACGGGATTGACGCCGGTTGGCGCGGATCAGCTGGCGCCGAGATATGCCGCGGCCGGCGTGAATGTGAATATACCCATCTTCAACGGGCATCTCTTCGGCGCATTGCGCAGCGAGGCGAACGACCGCGCCCGCGCACAGGACCAATACGTTCGCGATTTGCAGGACCGGATCACCCGAGAGGTCCGCACTGCATGGCTCGATGCCAATACCGCTTTCCAGAATCTATCTCTTACCCAAAAGCTGCTCAACGAAGCCAGTCAGGCGTTACAGCTGGCGCAATCACGGTACAAGCTGGGGCTCAGCTCAATCGTGGAATTGACGCAAGCGCAACTGAATCAGACGCAGGCACAAATCGAGCAAGCCAGCGCACAATATGATTACGAGGCGCAAATGTCCGTGCTGAATTTTGAATTAGGAAACCTGCGCTGACAGGGCGGAGGCACGCCGAACACCTAACCGGGTACGCCCCGGCGTTCCGTGAGAATGGTGGACGACACGATGCGACGCGGAGGAAGGATGCTGAAGAAGCGCAGGCGGCAAGGATCGCAGCGATAAGCCGGAAATCCTAACAAGCGCTTGGCGAGCACCAGCGTCCCTTGTTCCACGCGATTCCGCGGCAGTCGCTCGAGATCGAAATTTCCGCAGCGCGGGCAATGAGCAAATCGCAGGAACGGCCAGGCGACGCTCACGGCATGGAAGCGTTTATCACAGGTGTGGCAACGCCACGGACGAAATCCAGCCAGCCGCGCGAGCTGATCGACTAGACCACTTCGACGCGAGCGAAAACAGTCCGCGCTACGGCATTGTGGACAAATCACGCTTGAAGAATTCTCCCCTACTCCAGTCGTGTGCGAGAGAGTATCCAAAATCGCACTGTAGATCAAGCCGCCAGCGGAACTCGGAAGCATCCGAAGTTGAGATAGAATAGCGGTCGAGGAGAGCGGATGCCTTCCTATACGGACGCGCACGCGCGCGCCGGAATCGATGCAAAGTTACCAGTGCTCGAAACCTGGCCGAACCATTTTCCTGGCTACGAAATCACCATTCGTTTTCCGGAATATACGTCCATGTGTCCGAAAACCGGCCTTCCTGACTACGGAACCATCACCATCCAATACACGCCTAAGCGCAGATGCTTGGAGCTTAAAGCTCTGAAGATGTATCTGCTTGCGTACCGCAGTCTCGGCATCTTTTACGAGAACGCGGTGAATCGAATGCTGCGAGATATCGTTGCCGCGATTCAACCCGCGCAATGCCGGGTGAGTGGAGAATTCACACCGCGCGGCGGACTGACCACCACTGTAGAAGCTCATTGGCCCCGCAATCGCAATTCCGGGCGGCGGGCAAGATAGACTTCCCAGTCCAGGTTCGGCGATAATCTTTTAATTGTATCGCGCGGCGCGAGCCGCTGAGGAGGTTTCATGAGTCTGACGCCAAGCACACCCACCCCCGAGCCGGCGCCCGAGCGAAGCAGCTTGCCGCGCTGGGTGGGCGTTCTGTTCGTGATCGCTTTCGGATTAGTGGGCTGGCTCCTTTATGCCACCTACGCCAACAGTCAAGCGATGAAGCAAGCGCAGGACGCTTCCAACAAAAAGGTCGATGCTCTGGCCGCGGAACTCGACAAGACCAACGCGCGATTCGCGGATGCAAAGGGACAGCTCGAGGTGACCGAGCAGAAGCTGGGGCTGACGGAAGATGAACTCGCCCGCGCGCGCGCATTGGCGCAGACGGTGCGCAAGCAACAGGAAACCAGCGATCAGACATTCCGCAAAGCGCTGGGCGAAGCACAAGCCAATAACGCGAACCAATTCGGACAGGTAAACACGAAGATCACCACAACGCAGAATCAGCTTTCGTCCACACAGGCCGATCTGAAGGCGACCGAAGGAAAGCTGCAGAGCACCATGGGCGATCTCGGGGTGCAAAGCGGGCTAATCGCGAAGAATCATGATGAGGTGGAAGCTCTGAAGGAACTCGGGGAGCGCAACATCTTCGAATTCACGCTTCACAAGGCCAAGCACATGGAGCACGTGGGACCGATTCAGCTGCAATTGCGCAAAGTAGACACCAAGCATTACCGCTATACGCTGAACGTGCTGGCCGACGACAAGAACATCGAAAAGAAGAACCGTGACGTGGACGAACCGGTGCAGTTCTACGTGAGCGGGGAGCGCGCCCCCTATGAGATCGTCGTGTTTAAGGTCGCCAAGAACGAAGCGCAGGGCTATTTGAGCACGCCCAAGACAGCGTCGCAGGCTCCGCCATCGACCGCGCCTGGAAACGGCACCACCTCTGCGAACCGGCCAGGGCACTAAACGCACACTACGCCAAACGGGCATTAGCGAATAGCGAACTTCGAACCCACATTGCGGCGTCGTATTCCGGGCCTCGTGCCATGCTAGAGAAACGGAATATCCGCGCTGGCGTCCCGCCCGTACGCAGTTACTACCCGGATGCCACCCAGGAGGCAACTGTGAAATCGAGGTGGAGCTGTCTTCTCAGCAAGGGTGCAGTGTTGGCGACCGCGCTGGCTGCTGTGTCACTGTGCACAGGTGCCTTGCGGGCACAAACTTCGGAGATTGCTGCACGCCTGCCTCGCAGCACGGTAGCCTTCGCGGAGTGGCGCGGGACAGGTGCGCTCACCAGTGCGGCGCAGCAGAATCACGTGCTTCAATTGATGGCCGATCCCGCCATGGCGCCTCTTTGGCTAGGCATTGCTGCTAACGTTCAGAAGTCAGAGCAAAACAGCAAAGCGCCAGCGCCTGCGTTGAGCCTGCCGGAAGTCATATCGCTGCTGCAGAATCCGGCGGTCGCCGGGATTATCGAGATGCCGCACTCAGCGGAAAGTTCGCCTGCCACACCCCTACCCTCTCCGCTGGCGATGTTCGTAATCTACGACGCGACCGGAAAAACACAAATCATCGTGAAGTGGCAAACCGCGACGGACACTCGAGGGCCTAAGCCACCCGTGGTGACACACTTCGATTTCGGCGGTACGTCCGTGGAAGCGCGCGCATACGATAAAAGCACGACCTACTCAGCGATGGCGGGCCATTACTTCGTGGTGTCCGACCAAAAACCGGCGATCGAGCAACTGATCACGCGATTCCAAGGCAGCACTTCGCCTGCGGACTCGCTGACGAAGCGGCCGGAATACGTCGAGGTACAGAAGGTCATCGGCGGTGAAGGAGCGATGGACTATTTCGCGCGGGTGCCGGACCTCCATCAATGGGTGGCAACGAATGCGAAGGGCAAAAATCAGGCTGGCTTGAAGTTCATCAACAGTCTCCACCTGGAAAAGATCCATGCGATGGGAGGGTCGGTGAGTTTCTCCGGGAAAGCGATGCACATGCGCGGCGCCATCCTGGGGAACACGCAGCCGGTGGGACCGCTGGACTTCGCCGGGCCGAGCAGCGCGTCGTTTCAGACCCTGGGGGTCGCTGGCGCCGCGCCCGAGTTCAGCGTCTCGCGAGTGAATTTCGCTGCGATGTACCGGCTGGTCATAGGCGCGGTGAGTACGGTTTTGCCGGAGCAACAGGCTGCAACTGTGCAGACCGCGGAAAGCATGGCGCAGGGTTTCCTGGGCATGTCTATTCCGGACGCACTGGATCTTTTCACGGGCGAGGTTGCATCGGCGTCTAGTTTTTCAGAAGACGGAACGCAGGAGCGGACTTTTGCCGCCACGATCCAAAAACCGGAGTCGGTACTGCACATTCTGCGCGCCGTCCTCGGCCCCATGACGCTGGCGGAGGATACGTTTGGGAGCGCCACCGTGCTCGATATTGCCTATCCGTATGGAGATCCGGCAACGGGATTGCAGCGCCGCAAAATGTACTACGTGGCCGTGACGCCGCAAATGCTGCTGGTGGCACCTCGCAAGGTGGTGCTACGAGACACGCTGGAAAGCCTCTCGGCTTCCTCAAACGCCGCGGCTCAACCGGCCAAAGGCATTTTTGCCGAGCCCCAGTACGCGCAGATGCGCGCGTTGCTGCCGAATAAGCTTTCCGGACTGAGTGCCGAGGACGTGACGCGGATTCCGTGGGACGCGCTGTGGCAAAATTTCGAGCGCCAAGCCGAACAGTCGTCGAAACAAGCGGCGCATATATCGAAGACTGGTTATTTCCCCGATATGAGCTGGATGAAATTGTTTAACCCTGACGTGGTCCCGCGGCATCTACACATGGCGGTAGGCGGATGGTGGAAGGATACCAACGGCGTGTACTTTGATTCGTACGTTCAGTAGCGCGCGTCGCGTCATTCCCGCACTTTTGATTCTGACGATTGCGTTGGGACTCACCCCGGGGCGGCCGGCGGAATGTTTCGCGCAGTCCGCGCCAGTGCCTGGTCCAGCTGTAGCGCTCCCGCTCGGCGCACGCACAGATTTGGTTCGCCTCGACGTGAGCGTGTTGGACAAACGCGGAAACTTCGCCGGAGGGCTCACGCAAGACGATTTTCGCGTGCTGGACAATGGGGTGGCTCAGCCGATTGTCTTTTTTGCGCCCGTCGAAGCGCCGGCGCGCATGCTGGTGATGATTGAAACTGGCCCGGCCGTCTACTTGATCCACGACGAACATTTGGCAGCTGCTTATGCGCTCGTGCAGGATCTCGCTCCCGCGGATGAAGTGGCGCTGGTAACCTACAGCGATAACGCCCGAAGGGTTCTCGACTTCACGTCGAACAAGGCTGAATTTATTGGCGCGCTGAATTCATTGCAGTACATGATCGGGTCGGGCGATCTAAACTTCTACGACTCGCTCTCGCGGGTGGTGGACGGAATATCACCGTCGGGCGGCAAGACGGCTGTGGTCCTGCTTGCGACCGGGCTCGATTCCTCGGCGGTGTCGCACTGGGGACCGCTGCTTCGGAAGCTGCGCCGGACGGATGTAGTGATTTATTCGGTAGCGCTGGGAGGCGTTTTGCGCGGAGCCGAGCGCGCCAAGACGAAACGGAAGAAACACACGCCGAAACCCGCGGCGGCTACCGAACAGCCGCCCGATTCTCTGGATGGGCTGACGGGGTTCGCGCAGGCGGACCGCGCGCTCAATTTGCTGGCGCAGATCACCGGAGGACGCGCGTATTTTCCTCAGTCGGACAAAGATTTCGCGTCCATCTATCGCGAAATAGCCGCTACGCTGCGGCATCAGTACGTGCTGGGAATCGCGCCTGCACACGACGGCAAATTTCACGCGCTGACCGTGGACGTTTTCCCTGGCGGGACAGCAAATGCGAAGGTGCGGCCGAAAAAGTCTCGATACCGCATTTTCGCTCGACAAGGATACGTCGCGCCCGCCAACTGACCCTTGGCCTATTCAGCTCGCGCATATGCAGAATGCGTTTTTGCCGCCGCAGGCTTCACTCGTATAATCGCTCGACACTCAGTCTTTTACATGGGAGCGGACCAAGGGAATGCCGAAGCGAATCACGATAGCCATTATTCTGCTGGGCTTGTGCCTTGTATCGGTGGCGCATTGGTCGGCGCGCGCGCAAACAGCAACTCCTGCAGCGGCGCAGCAGCCAATAGTGACAGCACACTTTGAAAACGGAGGCAATGCCGTCGAGATTCCCGCCGCTTTTTTGGATCACTTGGTCTTTGTGCCCGTACGCGTCAACGAAGGCGCGCCTTCTCTCTTCGAGTTGGACACCACTGCGCCCACTTCGTCGATCGATCCTGCACGAGCGACCGAACTGGCGCTCGGAACAACGAATTCTCCGGTGTTAAATTTGAGCGGACTTGACGTTTCTTTTTCGGAGTTGCTACGCACACCGATGCCGGACTTTGCGGCCCGTTTTGGGCGGCCGTATCGGGGGACTCTAGGGAACGATTTTCTCGCAACCGTAGTCGCGAACATTGATTACGCGCGGCAGACGATGCAGCTTTACGATCCGTCAGTTTATAAGTACACGGAGCATGGCAAGGCGGTTCGCGTGACGTTCGTGGACGGAATCCCAGTCGTGAAGGCGAAGGCGAATATCGAAGGGCGCTCGGTCGAGGCCGACTTCGCCGTGAATACTGCGCTCGATGCCCCGGTGCTTATTTTCGACCGTTACGCGGAGGCACACAAGCTCTCGATGCACAAGTCGATCTCCGCAGCAAGTATGCCAATTCGAGACGCAGAGCAAGACACCCTTGGACGGCTGGACCGATTTCAAATCGGGCCGTACACGGTTGAAGCGAGTTTGGTGGTGTTTTCGCGGCAGAATCCGCCCACGACCCACGACCCGAAACTTGCGGGCGAGATCGGCGCGGAGATGTTGCGCCGATTCGGCGTCGTATTCGATTACCCGAACCAGAAGATATTTTTCGATCCGAACAGCGAGTTTAACAGCGAAGATTTTGAAGATATGAGCGGACTCACCATCTCCGCGAGTGGCCCGAATTTGAAGAAATTCGAAATCATGGATGTGCGGCCGAATACGCCGGGCGCCGATGCAGGACTGCGGAAGGGCGACATTATCGAAGGGATCGATGGCGACGCGGCCGCGGATCTATCGCTCGCGGAAATTCGCAAACTATTTCACCAGCTTGCGCCTCCGTATCCAGTGGTAGTAACGCGCAACGGGAAGACGTTCAACACCAACTTGCAAATGCACCGGCTGCTATAGGCTGGACTCGTAGTCGCGAAGCGTGGACGCCATTTTATTTAGGCGGGCATCGGCGAGCGCGAAGACGCTGTTCGGCGTGAACTTGCCGGAGGCGTCGCGTTTGCCGGCGGGAACGCCGGTGAGGATTTCGATCCCCTGTTCGATTGTGGATACGGGATAAATGTGGAAGAGACCCTTTGCGACGGCTTCGATCACCTCGTCGCGCAACATGAGATCCTCGATATTTTCGGAGGGAATCAGCACGCTCTGTTTTCCGGTAAGGCCCTTCAGCTTGCAAACGTAATAAAACCCCTCGATTTTCTGGTTCACCCCGCCAATGGGCTGAATATCACCGTTCTGATTCACCGAGCCGGTGACCGCGCATTCCTGGCGAATGGGAACTTCGGCAAGCGCGGACAGCAACGAATAAATTTCCGTGGAGCTGGCGCTATCGCCATCGACTCCGGAATACGACTGCTCGAAACAAACGCTGGCGGAAAGGGACAGCGGCTTATCTTGCGCGAACGTGTGGCGCAAATATCCACTGATGATGTGGACGCCTTTATCGTGGAAGCGGCCACTCAGGTGCGACTCGCGTTCAACGTTGATGATGCCCGCTTTGCCCAAAGCCACTGATGAAGTGATGCGAACCGGCTTACCGAAAGCGTAGCCGCCGATTTCGAGGACACTGAGTCCGTTGATCTGCCCGATACGCTCGCCGGTCGTGTCGATGAAAATCAGATTCTGCTCGACCAGTTCGCGGATCTTGATTTCCGTCAGATTGTGGCGCTCGATTTTGGCTTCGAGCGCGCGGCGCACGTGACAAGAGGTGATCACCTCGTCGTCGTCCAATCGCGCCTCGTAGGACGATTCGCGGGCTAGATCGGCGAGATCGAAGAACCGCGTTGTGATTTTGCCCCGGCGGCCGGCCTGCCGGACCCCATGTTCGAGAATAGAGGCCACCGCGGTGCGATCGAAAGGCAGCAGTTTTTCGTCGTCAGCTAACTTGCGAAGGCGCCCTGCGTAATACGGAACCACGTCATCGTTCCACTTCATTTCCTCATCAAATTCGACGCGCACCTTGAAAATCTTTTTGAAGTCGTCCTCATTTTCGTAGAGCAGCTCGTAAAGGTCACGATCGCCGATCAGGACGATTTTCACGTGGACGTCGATCGGCGCGGGCTTCATGGCCGCGGCGCTGAACGGGAAAAACATGTCCACGGGCTGAATTTCGAGCTTGCCGTGATTGAGGGTGCGCTTCAGAGTGCGCCAGACGCCGTTCTCAGTGAGCGTGTCCAGTGCGTACATCACTAAAAATCCGCCATCCGCGCGCAGCAGCGAACCGCCGCGCAAGTCCATAAAATCAGAGTTCCAACTGCCCCGTGAGTCGTAGCTTCGGTGCACCGTCCCGAAAAGGTTCGCGTAGGTCGGAATCGTCTCGAAAACAACGGGCGATTTATCGTGCTCGTTGTGCGCGAGGATCACGTTGACGCCATACACGCGAAAGGGATCGCGTTCGGGACGTTCCGGCCGCGGAGCGCTTCCTTCTGATGCAGGCTCACTGTCATCGCCTTCGCGTTCTTTGAACGGGTCGAGATTGTCCAGAATGTGATGGCGAACTTCCTCGAGATACTCGGCAATCTGCACGTTAGGATACTTTTCCTTGAGCTCCTCGATCACACCATCCACAAGCACGGAGGCGGCTTCCTGTTCGAGGTAACTCATTTCGCTAGCCAGTTCGCGGGAAAGCGAGAGCGTGCGGCGGTACACGACGGTGAACTCCTGACGGAACTGGTCGTATTTGCGCTCGAGTTCTTCAGCGGCGGCGTTTTCGATTTTGCCGTCCTGGACCATTTTGGGGATTTCCTCGATGGGTACCATTTGTCCATCGAGGACCGGGAAAATCTCCGGTAGCGCGACGGCGCCCACTTGCATACGGCCCAGCGCGAACTGTTCGCGAGCGATGCGGCGAGTGAAGTCGTCCATCAGTTCTTTTTCGCGCAGCGTAAAGCGTTCCACAATCCTGGCCTTCTGCCGCTGGAAGGGTTCGCCTTCAAAAACCTGAGGGATGCGGCGGCGCAGGAAATCGATCCCCGAATCGACCTCCTTCTTGAACGCGTTCGCCTGGCCGCGAGGCAGAGTCAGCAGCCGCGGGCAATCGGTGTTTTTGAAATTATTGACGTAGCAGCGGTCGGGTGCCAGTTCAACTTGCGGATGAAGCTCCTCGATCATGCGGACGATCATGCCGCCGCGGCTGGTTCCCGAAAGTCCGCAAACGAATAGGTTGTATCCGGAAGCGTTGAGCTCAACTCCCATGCGCAAAGCGCGCTGTGCGCGTTGCTGCCCCAGATCGTGGGAGATCGGCTCGACCGACGCAGTGGTATCAAACGGAATGGACGCGGGATCGCAGCGCCACCGAAGCTTTTCCGGAGGCAGGCTCCCATTGCTCGCATTAGAGTTTTTCGTCATGCGGGTACCCTATGAATTTCCGAAACGGGCTACTCTAGCACGGCACCCGTGGGATTCGCACCCGGAGGTGGAGGTGTGTGCCCAGGCCGTCCACGGCGGGGAGAGTATAAATCCAAGAGGGCGGCGGCCAGGCCCACCACGATCGGTCCGAGTACGATTCCCAGGGCCCCGAACAGGCTAATTCCGCCCAGCACTCCAATAAAGACCAAAAGCTCTCCGACTTGCGCGCGACCGCTGATGAACCAAGGGCGGAGGACGTAATCGACGAAGAATACGACCGCAGCAGCTATCAGCGCGAGCGCGATGCCTTTGCCCACGTGCCCACTGACCGCCAACCCGATCGCGGCAGGAAGCCAGATTAGGGCCGAACCAACGACGGGGATCAGAGAGAAAAAGCCCATCATCACGCCCCAGAAAAGAGCAGCGTGGATACCCGCGATGCGGAAGGCCAGGCCCAAGAGGGTGCCGTGCGCGGCAGCAGCCAGAAAGCTGGCAAACACGGTGGCGAAAATGATGTCCCGCGTGTCATCTAGAATCCGTTCGCGTTCAAACGCCTGCAGCGGCAGCAGTCGCCGAATTTCGCTGACGAACGATTGCCCGTCGCGGAACATGTAGAACATGGCGAATACGGTAATGAACAGGTCAAAGACAAACTCGGCGGTATTGCGCACGGCGGTGCCGAGGCGGGTTGCGAGAAACTGAACGGCCTTCGCTGCGTACTGGTGCACCTCAGCAGTCACTTCGGCGGAGTTGAGCTCGGGGAAGCGCTCCTCTAAATGGGCCCAAATATCGCGCAAAAAAGGGAGGTGGCCCGTCGTCGCAGTCTCCAAATGTAACGACTGAAGCGCTTCGGCGCCTTGGCGGAGAAAAAGGATCAATATCAGCACCGCCGGAGCGATCAGGATCACGGTTACACCAATTGTGCTGGCCAAAGCTGCAAGGGAACGGCGCATGCGCCGCGCGAGCCATTCGTACGCGCGGTACGACACAACTACCAGGACCGCTGCCCATGCAAGCGCGACAAAAAACGGCTCGAAGATGCGAAAGGCCAGGTAAGCGACCAGCGCGATCACGGCGTACGAGATGACGGTACCCGTCCATCTGCGGGTGGCTACTTCGGGGTTGGTCAAAGGTTCCTCACGCTAGAGGTCGTGGGCAAGCTAACACAGATAGTGGCAGCGCTCCCGTTTGTCAACCGAAAGGGATTGCCGCTAGAGCCGGAGACTGAACCAGAAGCCGGATGGGGCGAAGACCACATTCTGTGAGCCGCCCTTCCGGCCGAACAATCTGTTTCGGCAGTTTAGATGCAACTGGGGCTCGGAATGCACCGGGTAACAAACGCCCCGGAGTGGCATCGGGCATTGTCCTGGATTTGCCGGGAGCGATCGAGTGATTGCCAAGGACAAACTCTCGTCATGCAGCACGGACCGTCGCACCGATGCTGCAAGATCGCTGAATCGAGTAGCCCCCGGATTCGCAAATTTCCGCAGCGGCTGACCTACGTTCGATCTGCCTTCCGAACGGACCGCTGAATATTCCGGGCGATTTGAACACCGCTTTGCGCGGTGATAGGCTGGCAGCAGCGCGTGAATTGCGCCGCTGGTTCTCGCTTTGGGCGTTGCGGCACAAGCAAAACACGCCGAGTTCGTATCCCCATGAACGCAACCGGAACACAAGCTGGCCGCACCGAATCTCCCGAAATCCAGACGCTGGCCACCGTGCGCCATCTATTGCGAGAGCTTGGTGGTTCGCGCGGACTCGAGGAGCTTGCGGCCCGCGGGCCACAGGCGCACCTCGAACGGGAGCTCGGCCTCGGCAGCCTGGAGCGCGTGGAACTAATGCTGCGGCTGAACGAAGCGTGCGGGGTGCGGCTTCCAGATCGCGTTATGGCTGAGGCAAATACTGTTGAGGATGTGATTGAAGCAGTGCGGCACGCACACGCCGCTAACGAAGGCACACTTGCAGCTGCCAGCCAGGAACTGGCACAGCAGCGCCTCACAGCTGCGCCGCGAGCGACGCCCGACGCCGAGCCAACACCCGCGTACGATGCTGAATTCGAGCAACGCGTGCTTGGCGCTGAAACCCTTACAGAGCTTATCCGGCTGCGGGGTCTTGGCGAACCTGGCCGGGCGCACATTCATCTCTACGATGACCATGAGCAGATCCACACCATCACCTTCGGCGAACTTCATCAGCAGGCAATGCATATTGCCGGTGAACTGGGGCGGCGAGGACTTCAGCCTGGTCAAACGGTGGCTATCATGCTGCCAACGTGCGCCGAATTTTACTTTACGTTCGCCGGAATCCTGCTGGCCGGGGGCATCCCGGTTCCAATCTATCCGCCATTTCGCGCCGACCGCATCGTCGAATACGCCGCGCGCCAGGCCAACATTCTTTCCAACGCTGAGTGTGTGTTTCTCATTACCTTCCGGGAAGCGCAAGGTTTGGCGAATTTGCTGAAGCCCCAGGTCGCGTCACTGCGTGAAGTGTTGAACGCCGACAAAATGAAGCAAGCGGCGCCCCCATCGGCGGAAATGCCCACCGAGTGGCGCGCGGTAGACAACTTAGCGCATCAGGCGCACGCCGGCGACATCGCATTCTTGCAATACACCTCGGGATCAACAGGCGCCCCGAAGGGAGTCACTCTCACGCACGCAAACCTGTTGACGAATATTCGCTCGATGGTCGCCGGAGTGGACGTTGTGGCCGGAGATTTCATGGTCAGCTGGTTGCCGCTGTATCACGATATGGGGCTGATCGGGGCATGGATGGCGCCGCTCTACTGCGGCATACCTGTAGCGGTGATGTCACCACTTGCGTTTCTCAGCCGTCCGTCGCGCTGGTTGCAAGCGATTAGTCGTCACCGCGCCACAATGAGTCCGGCGCCGAATTTCGCGTACGAGCTTTGCGTCCGGAAGATCGTCGATGCGGAGCTCGAAGGCGTCGATTTAAGCTGTTGGCGCGCCGCCCTGAATGGCGCTGAAACCGTCCGGGCGGACACGTTGGAGAAATTCGCGGAGCGATTTGCGGCGCACCGAGTCCGGCGCGAAGCGCTGACTCCGGTGTACGGACTTGCGGAAGCAACGCTGGCCATCTCGATGCCTAAAAGCGGCCGAGGATATCGCGTGGACCGCATCGGGCGCGATACATTTGAATCGCAGGGACGCGCGATACCCGCGACTGAAAATCAGCCTGCCCTGGAATTCGTAGGCGTAGGAAAACCACTGAAACACGTCGAAGTGCGAATCGCCGCGCCAGACGGACGCGACGCGGGCGAGCGTGTGGAAGGCCCATTGTGGTTTCGCGGCGCCGCCGCGACGAGCGGCTACTACCGCAATCCGGACGCAACTCAGCAGGCGATGCGCGGCGACGCTTGGATGGATTCGGGCGACTTAGCGTATCGGGCGGATGGCGAGCTGTTCATCACCGGCCGCGTGAAGGACGTCATCATCAAGGGCGGAAGAAAACTTTATCCGCACGAGATTGAGGACGTTTCCGGGCGCGTCAAGGGCGTGAGAACAGGTTGCGTGGTGGCTTTTGGGGCGCCCGATGCGCGCAGCGGCACCGAACGCCTGGTCGTGGCGGGTGAAATTCGCCCCGGCGAGAGCGGCGAGGCAAGGCGTATCGTCGCTGAAATCACGAGCGCAGTAAACGAGGCGATGGGCGTGCCACCGGACGTGGTGGAGCTTTTGCGCCCTCAATCAATTCCAAAGACATCCAGCGGAAAGCTGCGCCGCAGCGAGACGCGGCGGCTGTATCTGGAGGGACAACTCGGCAAGAAGCTCGCGCCGGCATGGGTGCAGATTTCCAAATTAGCGGTGATGTCCGCGGGACCGCGGGCGTGGTCCAGCATCAAGCGCGTGGCACGGCGAGCGGCCGAAATTGTTTATGGCACATACGCTCTGGCCGCGATCGTTTGCTCAATCGCAGCGTGTTGGGCTGCGGTGATTCTTACGCGCGATCCAAAACGTGCCGAGAAACGAATTCGAATCGCGTGCCGGTTCGCGTTGCGGATGGCCGCGGTCCGGGTGAGCGAAACCGGGGGCGAGATTCTGTCGCAGATGACGGGTGATAGTGGTTGGATCTTCGCTCCGAATCACTCCAGCTATGTCGATCTTTTGGTGACCGTGGGTTCCTTGCCGGCGAGTGCGCGCTTTGTGTCCAAGGGCGAGGCGCTCTCGATGCCGTTCTTCGGCGCGATGCTGCGGCGGACCCGGTACTTTGCCTTTAACCGCAGCGATCCGCAGGACCGCATCCGCCAAGCCGACGAGTTGAATGCCGCGCTCAAGAGCGGCGATTCAGTGGTGATCTACCCGGAAGGAACTTTCACGCCGAGGACCGGCATTCGCCCATTCCAACTCGGTGCGTTCAAGGCGGCCGTGGATACGCAGAGGCCAATTTGTCCTGTGGCAGTTCGCGGCGCCCGGCAGATCTTACGGGATAAGACAATCTTGCCGCGCCCTGGGCGAATCACCATAACGTACGGTCCGCTGGTGGCTCCCAATGCAGCCGCCGGCGACGACTGGCACGAAATCGTGCGCTTGCGCGACGCGACGCGCGAGATCATCGCGCGCGGTGCGGGCGAACCGCTCCTGTAAACAAGCGCTTCAAAACCCTTCGCCAGCCGGCTGAAATGAAAGTTTCCAAATGCCTGCCAAATTTAGCCGAGTATTTCGCCAGCCATTTGCTCCACCATCTCACCAATCGCGGGTGAAGATGTGAGACCGGGCGATTCGATGCCAATCAGGTGCACAACTTGCGGAAAATCGGGGTCGCGCTGGATGATGAAGTCGGTCATGGCCTTGGCCGAGGCCGCGCCGCCTGGCGCACCTGGTGGCGGAGCAAGCTTCGCGCGAATGCCCGTGTACGATTGAACTAAATCCGCCACAGTCAGTTCAGGCAACAGACGCTTTGCCGCTTCGGCGAAATCCTCTACCGGCTCGCGATTGCGCTCGTAATCATTCTTATCCTCAATGTAATGCGCCGTTGGACCCAGCAGCACGTTGCCCCACACAGTCTTCACTAAGTGAACGCCCAGGGTCATGCGAAGCTGGTGCGGCACGGGGTACACCAGTCCGCGGACCCAATCCTGCCGCGAACGCACCAGCTCGCAATACTCTCCGCGAACCGGATAGATTTTGTGCTGGGCCATCTTGGAGCCAAGCAGCGCGGCGAGTTCGTCGGCGAAAAGCCCGGCGCTATTCACTAGACAACGTGTCTCAATCTCACCGGCCGCGCTGTGCACGCGAATCCCGTCGGGCAGCGGCTCCAGGCGATCGACTTTCGCGTTGGTGACAATGTGCGCGCCGCGATCAGTTGCGACCCGCGCAAATGCCTTTACTAAATCCTCTGCCGAAAGAATCCCCGTTGAAGGCACTAACAGCGCGTGCGTAGCCTCCACGTGCGGCTCGCGCGCCCGAATCTCCTCGCGATCGATTAGCTTTAAGCCTTCGACCGCATTGGCGCAGCCATTCTGCATTAGTGCCGCAAGATCGCTCGCTTCCTCTGTCGAGCCGGCAACCACGAGCTTCCCGCAATTCCGGTGCGGCACGCCATGGGCGGCGCAAAATTCGTAGCACAATTGATTACCACGGACGCAGAGCTTCGCTTTCAGTGAGCCGGGCGGATAGTAGATACCCGAATGAATCACGCCGCTGTTGCGGGTGCTGGTGCCCATTCCGATCTTCGGCATGGCTTCGAGCAGAAACACGTCGCTCCAGCGCGCAGCGAGAACGCGCGCGATGGCGCAGCCCACCGCTCCACCGCCGACGATCACTACATTCGCACGGTCCATCCTCACCTCACGGAAACGGGCTCACGCTCGCGGCGCAGCACATGCGTGAACCTGCGATCCGCGTTGATCCACGCGCTGCCCGCGAGAGTCAGCAACACGCAAAACCACACATTCCCAAACGAAAGCGCGCGGCTCGCCGCATCAGCCAGCGCCCACTCGATAACGAATGCCGGCAGGAAATATGCTGCTGCCAGGAAACATACCCGCCCGATCCACCGCATTCCCGATTTGCGCCAAGCAAATCCAACCAGACAGCCCGCCGGAAAAAAGATCATCGCATAAAAAATATACCCGTAGCCTTTCAATTCCGCGGACTTGACGCGTCGAACGTAGTGGGCCAGAGCCAATCCGGGACCGAACTCATAAGGATGTCCGAATTCATGGCCGTTGATGAAGAGCGAGAGCGCAGTGCCGTTGAACGACAAAAGCAAGTTCCGCGTCTGCTTGGAGACGAATACCTGCGGGACGATCCACGTCATTCTAAAGCGCCGCATCGACAAGGGATCGCGAAACCAAAAGGTTAGCGCGGAGCCAGACTGACCTAGGTCCATATTCACCGCGCCGGTGGGCGACGAAAGCGAGACGATGTGAGCATCGCTTTCCGGGGATTCGGCGGATTCGCAAATCACGCGCATGGCGAAATGCCCAGTGGTTTCCACAGAACTGACGAGCGTGGGCACTGGACCGGCGGATATCAACCAGGACTGGCCATCGAACTCAGCGCCGGCATTCTGCGGAGAAGGCGCCTGTGTAGCCCAATCCAGGCTCGGCAGGAACTGCCGATTATCCCGGAAAGGCGCGGAGCCTGAAAACTTGTAGTCGATCAGCGGAGCCAGAGTAGGATCGACCATCATTGGTGCCGCAGTGAGTTTCTGGGCCAATTGGTTCGGTATGGCGCGGTTCCAAATGTCGAGTTCCGATATCCGGCCCTTCCATGGTGTCCCAGGGCGCAGCGAGGCGGAATTGCCGAGGACGAGAAACGAATCGCGAGTCCAGTCAGCCACCTTGGTCTGTCTCTGCAGCGGGCCCGCCAGAACGCACCAGAGCCCGATATACAGAAATAGCAGCACGCCGATCTTCGCAAGGCTTAACGAGGATTCCAGCACCCGCTCGCGCGTGCTAAACCACGCGATGATTCCAGCGCCCATGTAATCGAACATTAGAGCGCCGACGGCCGCGCCTGATGAATTCGTGAACACGTCGCCCCAGCCCGAATCGCGGAACGGAATATAAATCTGCGTAAATTCCACGCTGTAGGAAAGCAATGCGCCTAAGGCCCACACGACGAAAAACGTGAAGGTCTTCGATCGCCCGCGCTCGCGAAGTTTTTCCCCTACCCCAAAGCCGAAGGGAATAAAAAGCAAAACATTCAACAACCCATCGAGGAATCTCCCGCCCTTACCCCAACCATTCAGTGAAAAGGGAAAGAGAAATCGGACCGACTCTGCATGCGCGAATTGGAAGGGATAAAGAGTTAAAAACAAAATCCCGGCGAGCGAAAGCAGCACAACACGATTGGACCAGCAGATCTGGTCAGACGCTCCGCGCCTGTGAAATTTTGCATCTGTCATCGTCCGTCAAGGGTCGAGCGCTCGCTGTTCACATCAAGTCTAGCATGGGTGCAGGTCCCGCCTGTCCCTCGAGTACAGGGCCGGAAAATGTCGCCAAAATGGGACAATCCCGCGTAAATCCAGCGAACGCGATAACTTGCAAGCCGGTCAAAAGCGCGTGGGTACAGCTGCGCGCGTTTCAAGTTCAGGTTTTCAATAGATCGCTCGGACAGGCGAAAGGCCCTGTACTTTCTTTAGCCTTCCGACCAGTAGAGTTGCTTGCCGGCTAATCACTAGACTGCGCGCGCCATGAAAACGCGCGCACAGAAAAGCGAAGCAAAAAACGTCGTACCGACTTTCTCGAACCGGGCCAACCACGCTGGTCGTCGGCAACCTCTCGCGCTGGTGACAATGATTGCCCTGCTCTCAGCCGCCATTGGGCTTTCGAGCTGTGCCGGGTACACCACCAACGCCGCGGGAACCACAGGCTCGCAAGGCGGATCGGCCACTGGCACACTTTCGGCCAGTTCAACCAGCCTTAGCTTCGGCGGCGTGGTGGTAGGCAGCAGCAACACGCTGAACGTCAGTATGACGAACACGGGCACGGCGACGGTGAATATCTCGCAGGCGGCGATTTCAGGAGCGGCGTTTAGCGTTGTAGGCGGAAACCCATCGTCCACGATCCCAGCGGGCCAAAGCTCGACCGTGCAAATTCGCTTTGCGCCGCAATCAGCCGGCGCAGCCACTGGCTCCCTGACCGTCACTAGCGATGCCGCCGATTCTCCCATGGCGATTTCGCTCGCGGGAACCGGAACCCAGCCGACACTTACACTTTCACCCACGGCTTTGAACTTCAACAACGTCACCGTCGGTCAAACCAGCTCGGAGAGCGTAACCCTGATCAACAACGGAAACGCTAATCTGCTGCTGACCGCGGCCAACGTTACCGGCAACGGTTTCGCCATCAGCGGATTGTCGCTGCCGAAAACTTTGCCGGCTGGGCAAAGCACCACGCTCGGCGTGCAATTCACGCCGTCATCAACCAACGCCGCCAGCGGCAGCATCTCCTTCACAGACGATTCTGCCTCATCGCCGCAAACGCTCCTCCTCACCGGAAGCGCGGTAGCGGCAGGCGGCACTCTTTCGGCGAATCCTGGCAGTTATAATTTCAACAGCGTCATGGTGGGCGGCAGCACCCATCAGACGATCACGCTGACGAATTCTGGCGCTGGTACGGTCACGATCAATCAGGTTGGAGTCACGGGTACCGGCTTCAGCACTAGCGGAATCAGCGCGGGACAGACAATCGCGGCGCGCGCTCAAGCATCCTTCATCGCTACTTTCGCTCCAACAGGCGCGGGGAACGCCTCCGGCACCGTCACCATTCAGACCAACGCATCGAATCCCACTCTTTCGATTGCCCTCAGCGGTACCGGCACGCAAGGAGCTCTTTCAGCGAATCCTTCGAGCATAAGTTTCGGAAGCCTTCTGGTCGGCAGCACCGGCTCGGTTTCCGTTACACTTACCAACAGCGGTACTGCTCCCGTAGCGCTTTCGGCGGCGAGCGCGTCCGGCACCGGCTTTACGATGAGCGGCTTCATCGCCGGAACCGTGAACCCGGGAGCCACAAGCTCTTTCACCGTCACCTTTGCACCGACAACCTTCGGCAGCGCTTCTGGCACAGTATCCGTGACCAGCAACGCGCCGGGATCGCCGCTTAAGATCACCCTCAGCGGTACGGCGACTGCCACACAACCGCAACTCTCGATCAGCCCGTCGTCGGTGCCTTTCAGTAACGTGAACGTCGGCAGCAACGCGTCGCAAACCGTGACGCTGACCAACAACGGCAACGCCGCACTGAACATCACGGCCGCAACGGTCAGCGGCTCGGGTTACACCATGACGCTCGCGCCGACCACGATTAACGCCGGTGCGAATACCACCTTCTCGGTCACCTTTGCACCCACCGCCGAGGGCAGCGCTGCAGGAAACATCTCGATCACCAGCAATGCGCCCGGATCACCCGCCTCTGTTGCCTTGAGCGGAACGGGACTGCAAGCCCTGGGATCGGCGAGCCCGACAAGCGTTGCCTTTGGCAGCGTGGTCGTGGGCAACAGCAACTCCGATGTGATCAACTTAAAAAATAACGGCAACTCGACTCTGTCTTTTTCACAAATCAGCGTGACGGGATCCGGGTTCAGCGTTACAGGCATCACCACCTCCAGCACGATCGCAGCGGGAGGGACGTTAAACTTCAACGCGGTGTTTGCGCCAGGGTCCGCGAGTTCATCGACCGGTTCGATCACGCTATCCACCAGCGGCTCGCCGGCGCAGATTTCAATCTCTCTGACGGGTACCGGCACGGCGGCCACGGAGTCGCTTGGTGATTCTCCATCAAGCCTAAATTTCGGAAACGTGCAAGTGGGAAGCAACGGCTCACTAACCACAACCGTGACGAACACGGGGAACGCGAACGTGACAATTTCGGGGGTGACCGTGACCGGATCCGGCTATGCCGCGAGTGGAATCACCTCTGGGTTGATTCTGACTCCCAACCAAACCGCCACTCTTACAGTGACGTTTGCGCCGACCGGTCTGGGAAGCGATCCTGGAAGCGTCAGCATCGCCAGCAATGCGACGAGCTCGCCGACCACGATCACGTTATCCGGAGAGTCCCACACTGTATTGCTGTCCTGGACGGCGAGCACGTCATCCGGGGTGACCGGTTATTACGTCTATCGCGGCACGCAATCCGGGCAATACACGAAAGTTGATCCATCGTCCCAGGCTACGGGCACGCAGTTCACGGATACGACCGTGGCGGCTGGAACGACCTACTACTACGTGGTCACGGCCGTGGCAGACGGCGTCGAGAGCCCGTATTCGAGCCCGGCGACCGTGAACGTCCCGTAGGGCGCCCGGCAAGCACCACGAATTGGGCCAAGGGGACGGGTGCTCGCTGAGACAGGGCGAACCGCCACGCGGAGCGCGTGGGTCGGAAAGACACTAAAACCCTGTCCTAAGGTACAGGTATCACCACCTGTACCAAAACTGGACCTCGGTACAGTAGTTTCCGGACACTCCCACGTTCCACAATCGCCTCCGGAAACTGACATGAGCCTACACCAAGCGGGGAAGAAACCGGGAAACGCCACTTTCAGCGCCTATGGCGGGAGACTTGCTTTCGCAAGTCGTTCCATCATTATCGGATTCGCGCTCGCCGCTTCTCTCGGGATTGTGGGCTGCGGCTACACCGGCACGCCCGCTGGGAGCGCCAGCGGAACGGGGTCGGCTTCCGGCTCATCGCAAGATTCTCAGCTTTCCCCGAGTTCCTCTGGGCTTACTTTTGGCAACGTCACAGTGGGTTCCGCTACGTCCGAGTTAGTAACCTTAACCGTCGCGGGAAGCAACGACGTGATCATCTCCAAGGTGAGTGCGTCCGGCACGGGATTCAGCGTCAGCGGGCAATCGAATATGACGCTCGCTCCAAATCAATCCCTTACCGTCTCCGTAAGTTTCGGGCCCAAGGCCGCAGGTAGCTCTACGGGGACGCTGTTGGTTTCCAGCAACGCGTCGAATTCGAGTCTGCAGATCAAGCTCTCCGGGGACGGCGTCGCGCCTTCCAGCCACCACTCGGTTGCCCTCAATTGGCAGGCGAGCTCATCGTCAGTGACCGGCTACTTCGTATTTCGCGGGTCGTCGTCGGCAAACCTGTCACAGCTGAACGTCAGTCCAGTCGCATCCACCAGCTACACGGACACGACCGTGACAGGCGGCCAGACATACGTGTACGCCGTGAAGTCAACAGACACCAGTAATGTGATGAGCAACTTCTCGAATACCGTCACGGTCACGGTACCCTAGCCCCTAGGCGCTAGTTCGCGCGGCCAGTAGCACGTGACGTTTCGCTCGCGCAAGAACTAACGAGCTGAACCCGTCACCGTCAGCCGATCTCCGTCGTTAACAATTAACGATTTTTTCCCGGTGCTGCTTCACTCGTCGCGTGGCATTGCGAGAATCCACTACCAGCTTGGCGTCGCGCACGATGGCATCGTAGTCGTAGGCCGTGTGATCGGTGGCGATCAGCACGCAGTCGTAACTCGCTACGTTTTTCGCCGTTAAATCCACTGAGTGCTTGTCGGAAAAATCGTAATGGCGCATCTTGAAGAGCGCCGGGAAATAAGGGTCGTTGTAATCCAGCAGCGCGCCCTTTTCGGCTAGCAGCTCCAGAAGTTTCAGCGACGGCGACTCACGCAAATCGTCGACATCTTTCTTGTACGCCACGCCCATCAGCAAGATTTTGGACCCTTTGATGCTCTTCTCGCGCTGGTTCAGCGCCGTCGCCACGGCGTTTACCACATGATACGGCATTTCCGTGTTGATCTCGCCAGCCAGCTCGATGAATCGCGTGGCGAAATCGTATTCGCGCGCCTTCCAAGATAGGTAGTATGGATCGACCGGTATGCAGTGGCCGCCGAGCCCCGGCCCCGGGTAAAACGCCATGAAGCCGAACGGCTTCGTTGCCGCGCTGTCGATCACTTCCCAAATGTCCAACCCCATGCGAAGGCTCAGTTGCTTCAGTTCGTTCACCAGCGCAATATTCACGCAGCGAAAAATATTTTCGAGGAGCTTCACCATCTCCGCCGCGCGCGTGGAGCTTACCGGCACTACACGCGAGACGATCTGCGCGTACAAGACTGCAGCAGCGCGCCCGCTCGCTGGGTTCACGCCTCCCACTACCTTAGGAATCTGCGCCAGCCCGTATTGCTTGTTGCCGGGATCCTCGCGTTCTGGCGAAAACGCCAAATAGAAATCCGTCTGCACATCATCTGCCCCGCTGCCCGCCGAAAGCGGGCACTTCAATCCGCCTTTTTCCAAAATTGGCAACACGAGCTCCTCGGTCGTGCCAGGGTACGTAGTGCTCTCCAGCACCACCAGTTGCTTGCGTTGCAAATTTGGTGCGATTGACTTAGCCGTCTCTTCCACGTACGTCAGGTCCGGCTCGCGCCGTTCATCCAGGGGGGTGGGCACGCAGATCAGCACGGCATCCATGTCGCGCAGTCGGGCGAAATCGGTGGTTGCGTCGAAACGCTTCGCCTGCACGTGCTCGCGGACTTTGTCCGCCGGAATATGCTGGATGTACGATTGCCCCGCGTTCAATTTGTCTACTTTCGACTTGTCGAGATCGAATCCGGTGACGCGCTGTCCCACATCCGAAAACCGCAAGGCAAGCGGCAATCCTACGTAGCCGCACCCGATAATTCCGATCTTGATGCCCTTCCCAGCGAAAAATTCCGGATTACGCTCGGCGCTCATTCATCTTCCTTTCCGAATCCATTTGGGATTGGAGCTTGAACCATCAACCAGCTCGAAATCGAAAACAGCATGCTACGGAATCGCGGATCCCGGCGGCGCGCGGTACTACAACTGCGTTGCAACCTGACGCCATGAAATTGCAATGGCCTGAATCTGGCGCACCGCGTCATTCGAACTCCTCAAGAGCCATCGGCGTCCCCGTTTGGATGCGCAAATCCGGCAAATGTGCGCTCAATTCGGATATTCGACCCCACAAAATTCGCCCGACGTCACGCCGAGGCTCGGTAGGCTTCTTTGATTTTCATTAGGGACGCCCGCAGCGAAACGCTGTCCCAGTGCGCCTATTCGACGGTGATGCGCGAGCCGCGCTGTGCAGCCGCGGAAAGCCGCTCAATGCGCTGATCGAGCACCGCTCGCACCGCTTTCAAAAACTCAACGCGCGAATTCATCAGATGCTGCTTCACTGCGGGCGAAACTTCAAGAATCTTTCCAAGATGATCGAGCACTTCGTGGCAAACACACTGGCCGCCTGCGGCATGCTCGTCGGTCTGCCGTCCCGCCGTCTCTTGTTCGTTGGTCATTGCGCCTCCTTCATTTCGATCGTCAGCATACGTTCCTGCAATTTCGCCCTCGAAGGCGAGAGCCCTGCCATGGCTCGCGGCAAGCCGATGTGCCGTCGAAGCGTACCGATCTCGACGATTAAGTCGTCGCCCTTCTTGAACAACCCAATTTCGCCTTTGGCCGCAAAGGGCAGGTGCATGTGAATCTCGTAAATCCCGTTCGATTTTGCGAACGTATAGGGCCGCTCCGTCCGGGTCACCGCGGACGGATCTTCGCCGCCATGATACAGCGCACTCGCCAATTCTTGCAGCCGTTGTTTCCCAAGCACTTCCTGAGCAAACAGCGGCACGCGGCTCACTGGCACCGGCGCGAAGTATTCTTCCACTTCCCGCAGCGCCTTCTGTTGCGAGCTGTGCCATTCGCCAAACCACGCGTCCGTCACTTCCGCCGGCAAGATCCGATTCACGATCACTGCATCCACCGTCATTCCGTGCAACGAAAAGTACACGAACGCGCGCTCCGTCTCGCGCAACACCATCTTTTCCGGGTTGGTCACAAGGCGGACGCTGGTGATGTTCGGATCCTGCATCAGATCGTCCACGCCATCCAGCTTTTCAAAAAGATTGCGGATGTTCGCAAAATAGCTGTCCGTGGGAAGTTCGAACGGCGCCACGCGGTTGGCGATCGGCCGCACCGCCTTGATCAGATTCCGCTGGAACGGAAAAATATGCTTCATATACCAGTCAAGCGTAGTGGGCATGCTGATGAAGCGCATCGACTCGGCCGTGGGCGCGGCATCCAGCACGATTACGTCGTAGCGCTTCTCGCGCCGGTACTGGTTGATGTACATCATCGCGCTCAATTCTTCCATACCCGGAAGAATCGCCAATTCTTCTGCTTCCACGCCGCTCAGCCCCGTGGCGCGCAGAACGGCGCTCACGTAGGCCGATATTTCCTGCCAGTGCCGCTTGATCTCTTTCTGGATGTTCAGCTCGAAAATGGAAAGCCGGTCGTCAATCGGGAGGGGATCGGAAGTAGCTTCATCAAAGAGATGAAGACCTAGGTCAAACGAATCCGCAAGGCTGTGCGCCGGGTCAATGCTCATTACTAGCGTGCGGTAGTTCAGTTCCGCCAGGCGAACGCCCGTAGCAGCGGCAAGGCTAGTCTTGCCTACTCCACCTTTGCCACTGAACAGCAAAATCCTCATAGGCCATTATATCAAGCTCGTAGCTTTTAAGGGCTCTTGCTCACGTATCGTTGAATTCCGCGGACTCCGGCTCCCCGCAAATCGAAGTCCGCGCTCACCACACGCGGACCGATAATCGGGGGCGAGCTGCAAGGCAAACTACCCAGTGGAAACATCTCAGCAAGAACCGCATCGCCGGGCGCCTAACGGTTATCAACCCACCTGCGGTCATTGAGCGCTATTGGCTCGAGTGGCAGCCCCGATTCGCACCAAGCCTGCAACCCGCCCTCCAGCGAGTATACTTTCAGCTTTCTGCCGGACACGCGAAGCCGTCCGTCGTGCGCTGCAATCGTCTCAGCGGCAAACACCACCACCGTGGAATTTGGCGGAATCCACCGGACCAGCGCTGCGAGGTCCACGTTGAAAGTTAACAGCGCGCCCGGAATGCTGTATGTGTGTTTCTCGATTTCGTGCACCCCGCGCAAGTCCAGTAAGATCAGACCCTCGGAGTGGTCCGAGAGACATGCCAAGGACGCCGCGTTAATTAGGTCCACCTGGTCGTCGAAGCCCAGCGCGGCCAGAACTCCCGCAAGTTTGTTAGTCCAACATTCTGGTGTCCACCACATCTGTTTCTCCCGGCCCAGCCGATTGCCGCTCTTGATTATTGGTCGATAGAGGCCCTCTGAACCGAACGACAAAAACCAGGCTTCACATTCCATAGGATGCCCCGGCAGGCAACAAGTCGCGCACTCCCTCATAGAAATTGATGGCGAATCCGGAAATCTCTTCACACGCTTTAGAGCCCCCGGAAAAGCACCCTCACGAAGATCGGGATCACCACGCGCGAGGGACTTACGAATTGGGCCGTAAGCGGTCCTTATTCCTTCTGGAGGTTCAACCAGCTGCTGCGATCGTGGGTTCTTCAGCAGTGCCCTCAGCCACGGAGGCATGTTTGGAAGTAGTCACGAAGACTCGTCAAGCCAAAAAAAACGGCGGGGCGTGACGCCCCGCCGTTACAACCTTTATGAGCGATGTCGTCCGCTAGTGTTGGCCGCCGTCGTGCCCGCGGTCACCGTGTTCGCCTCCCTCTTTCCCGTGCGGCGCTTCCTTTTGCGGATGCGCCTCTCGGTGCGCATTCCCTCGCGGCGCGGCTTCGTTACGCTGCCGCTCCTGTGGCCGTGGTTGCGCGCGCTGATTGCCCCGCTCATTTGGCTGATTGCGCGGCGACTGATAATTTGGCCGGTTCTCACGGTTGTTGGGCTGATTGCGAGGCGCAACCTGATTCGGCCGGTTTTCGCGATTATTCGGATGCGGCTGATAGTTTTGACGCGGACGGTTTTGGTTCGTCGGCGGATGAAATTGGTTGCCGCCGTGGACTACGCCCCGCCCCGAAAACTCGCCGGGCCGCTGCGTAGCGGCGATCGGCGGACGTCCATGATTATCCGAATAATGCAAAGCGCGATTGTCCCGTGCCTCCGTCACATGCCGCTCTTGATTAGCGGTCGGCCCGACGTGCCGCTCGCTGTCCCATCGCTGTTGTTGGGGTGTCGGTCGAATGTTAACGCCATGTGGACCGCCGTTGTAGCTCACGCGCCCGCGTGTAACCACGCGGTAGTTGCGATTGACGTACACGTTGTGAATCACGTTTACATTCACGTTCATCACTGCCCGGTTGTAGAAGAAGTGGCCACCGCGCCATTCACCACCCACGAAGCCCACTCCGAAGTATCCGTAACCGTAGTTAATTCCGCCGTAGTAGCCGACGTGCGGCCCCCAATAGCCCGGATGCCATAGATAAGCGCCGCTCTCAAAACCCCACCAGCCCGGTGTCCACAGGTATCCTGGTTCGGGCGCCAGCACCCACGTCCCGGGAACCCAGTAGTAGCCGTCATCACCGTAAGCCCAATAGCCCGGAGTCCAGATGTAACCAGCCCCTGGGCATATCGGCTGTGCATACACCGGCAGCGCAGGTGGCCCGACCCGGACGGATATCCCAACAGCGACCTGCGCCGAGGCTGGGCTCGGCAGAGCCGCAAAGCAAAGACCAAGAGCAATAACCAGGACCGGTGAGATATACGCTTTGCGCATGTCACAACCTCCAAAGTGAGCGGCTGGGCGCCCTGTACATTAGAACGCTGGAACAGGCGAATAGTTGCAAGGTATTGCAGCGCCGAAACTTGCGCGCCGCAGCCGCCACAATAATACGCGGAACCTGCGGGTATTTCAGGAAGAAAGCCTGGGCCGCCAGCCACTCTGTTTGTTCAGGGATTTCGATGCTCGGACCCGTAATTCCGATTTTCCTAGCCCCCTGCCTTAAGCCACCAAATCCGCGAATACAAACCCATCCCGCTCCACAACCTCGCCTGTTGTCACCGCGATGGGCGCCCGAAACATCGGCCCGGCGCACGCAAACGTGTGAAACTCGCCGTATTCACCGCACGGGTCCACCGACGGCGGCAGCTCCGCCAGCATTTCCGCGTTCCATTCGCGCCCAGCGAACGACTTGTCGAGCTTTCGTGGATCGATGCACGTGAGTCTGGCGCGCACTCCGCCCGCTATCATCTCCTCGGCGAGCCTTCGCGTGGGAATGCCCCACAACGGGAAAACCGGCGTCATTCCGCACTTCGCCAGATTTTCTTCGCGGTAGCGCCGCACGTCCTCAAGAAACAAGTCCCCAAACACGACGTGCGTCACACCGTCGGCCTTCGCGCAATTCATCGCTTCCGCCATCGTGCGTTCGTATTCCTCGTTGGTGCACGGAGACGGGATCGGAACCCTAATTAGAGGGAGCACGGCGTTCTCAGCCTGTAATTCCAGCAGCGACTCGCGTACCGCGTGCATCGCCACCCGATGATGCGTTCGATTTATAGTGGTGAGCAGCGCCACGATATCCAGATCGCTGCGTTGGCGTATCGCGTGAAGTGCCCACGCGCTGTCTTTGCCGGAGCTCCATGCCAGCCATGCTTTTGGGCGCGTATCTTTCATTCGTCATGTCACTCGGTTTAATTCGGTGCTGCTCGCGACGAAGCTCCACGGCTGCCTTGCGGGCGATATACCGCTCGCACCGTTTCAATCGTCCTGAATGAATTTGTGCATGGCCCTCAGCGAATCTTTCGCGAAGCGCCTCTGAAGTAATCGCGCCAAGGGGTAAGCGACCTGAGCAACCGCGCCCGGCCGTGAAACTGCATGAGCCGGTAGCTCGCCTTGGTCTCCGAAACGAACTGCCCCCAAAGCTGCTGAAGCTTCAAGCCTTCGGTAACCTGCTCCCAAAAGCCGCGTATCCGCCGGAATTTGCGTCGGCGTTTCGGTTCAGCGACCTGGACACTCGCGCCCACTAGCTGCGCATTATACGGTACTTAGCTACAGGCCGCGGTAAGCAGCGTCGCGGTCGTCCTGGACGGCGCTTAGCCCTGCGCGCGTGCCCGCACGCCTCTGTAACTTACAAAACTCCTCCCCGCAGCGGATGGCCGGTTGCGTCGCCTAAGCGCTGGTTGCGTAGCGCCCCGCTTCAGCGCGGTAGCGTCTCCTGCCCATGTCTCAGCGCCCACTGGCAAGAAACGGCTTACGATGTCCGAAAATCGCCATTGACTTTGCATCAATACTATGCTACCTTGGTTCGTTTTTACTGCCTGCTCCGCAGCAGCCGGGGGCAGCCAGGACGATTTTGAAGTACTTATTGGCAGCAAGCGCGGCACCTGTGTCGAATGTGCAGGAAAAAGGAGGAACGACGAGGTGGAAGCATTACCACGATCGCGAAATGCTCGGCCGCCAACAGATGCCAGCATTCCAATATCGTCGCACTTCTGGAAACCGATCCACACCCGCAGCTTGGCCCCTCAGATCGACACAATCTGCCATTCTAAACACCTCGTAACTCATACAAAACAAACCATCGGCCTCCTTCCAGATCGACACAAATTCGCAGCTCTTCGCACCAACCCGAATTTCCCCAAAATCGTTCTCCGAGTTTCCCCGTTTGACACGCCGCGCGCCAGAGGGTTAGCCTCGGCCAGACGCGCGATGACTCTCCCCTCTGCCGCTCCCGGCGCAAGCGTCGATTCCAAAAGCAAACCTGTGATCGAATTTCGCGGCGTTGAGTACCGCGTGGCGAATGGCAACGTTCTACTTAAGAATTTCCAGCTGGCAATCAAAAGCGGCGAAACCATGGTGCTACTGGGGCGCAGCGGCGCCGGAAAAACTACCGCGCTCAAATTAATCAATCGCCTGCTGGAGCCGAGCGCCGGTGAAGTCCGCGTCGATGGACGCAACACTCTCGAATGGGATCCCATCACGCTCCGCCGCCATATCGGCTACGTCATTCAGGAAACCGGGCTATTTCCGCACTACACCGTGGAGCAAAATGTCAGCGTCACGCCGCGGCTCGATGGCTGGGAAAAGCCGAGAATCCGCCAGCGCGCCGAAGAATTGCTCGCGCTCGTCTGCCTCGATCCGCGCGCGTATCTCGGCCGCTACCCGCATGAGCTTTCCGGTGGCCAGCGCCAGCGCGTTGGCCTTGCCCGCGCGCTCGCCGCGGATCCCCCGATCCTGCTGATGGACGAGCCGTTCGGCGCTCTCGACCCCCTCACGCGCATGGAGGTCCGAAACGAGTTCCGGGATCTGCAAGCGCGACTAGGCAAGACCGTAGTGATTGTGACGCACGACATCGCCGAAGCCGTGGACCTGGGCACGCGCATCGCTTTGATCGAGTCCGGCGAACTCCGAGGCGTTCACACCGCAAGCACATTTCTGAAATCGGACGAACCGCTAGCAGCCGCCTTCGTTGCCCAGATCCGCGCGCTGACCCCGGAAGGGGCCCAAAGGTCCGGAAGGCCCGAGAGGAGGGACTCATGAGCCTGGCAGGATATTTTGCAGCGCACGCGGGCGAAATCTTGCAGGCCACGGCCGAACACGTGTGGCTGACGGGAATCACCATGCTGCTGGCCGTAGCCATCGGAGTGCCGCTCGGAATTCTCGTTGCACGCCGCCCGGCGCTTTCGAAGCCAATTCTCGGAAGCGCCAATATCGCGGAAACAATTCCCAGCCTTGCTCTCTTCGGATTTCTCCTGCCGCTGCCCTGGCTCGGCCAACGCGGTGACCGCATCGCCATCGCCGCGCTTACTCTCTACGCGCTTCTGCCCATCATTCGCAACACCGCTGAGGGGATAAAAGCCGTCGATCCAGCCGTTCGCGAAGCGGCGCTCGGCATGGGTATGACTGAGGGCCAAATTCTCCGGCGCGTTGAAATGCCTCTCGCTTTTCCGATGATGCTGGCGGGAATTCGAGTCGCTACCGTGTGGACGATCGGAATCGCCACGATTGCCGCCGCAGTGGGCGCCGGCGGCCTGGGCGAGTACATCTTTCGCGGCCTGGCCATGGTCAATAATGATGTGATCCTGGCCGGCGCCATTCCCGCGGCGCTGCTGGCGCTAATCGCCGACGTGCTGCTCGGACTGATCGAGCGCCGGGCGCGACCCGAAAATCGAAAAACGCCACGCCAGCGAATTTCGTGGCCCGGCGCGGGAAAAGCAGCGAAGCTCTGCGTGACACTAGTCGCCCTGGTTGCCGCTACGTTTGCCACTGGCTGCGGCGGAACAGACGCAAATACGATTGTCGTAGGCTCGAAGAATTTTCCCGAGCAGGCATTGCTGGGCGAAATCGTTGCGCAAGAAATCGAAGCGCGCACGCATCTGCACGTGGTCCGCAAATTCTATCTCGCGGGGACTTTCATCTGCCAGCAAGCCCTTCTTGCTGGGCGAATCGACACGTATGTGGAATACACGGGAACCGCGCTAACGGCGGTTCTGAAAGATCCAATCGAGCATGATCCTTCGGCGGTCTTTTCGAAAGTGCAGCGGGAATATCAGCAGCGATTTAAGCTGGCCGTTCTTCCTTCGCTCGGATTCAACAATACGTTTGCCATTGTGATTCGTGGCCAGGATGCCCGGCGTCTTCACCTCACAACAATTTCGGAAACCGCGAAGTACACGCCGCAATGGCGCGCGGGATTCGGTTACGAATTCATGGGACGTCCCGACGGATACGCGGGATTCGTGCGCACCTATGGCTTGAAATTCGCGGGCCCGCCGAAAATTCTGGACTTGGGACTGCTCTATCGCGCGCTGCTCGATCACGAAGTAGATCTTGTAGCGGGAAACTCCACCGACGGATTGCTATCGGCGCGCGATTTGACTGTGCTCCAGGACGACAGGCACTATTTTCCGCCCTATGAAGCGGTGCCGGTCGTGCGTGACGAGACGCTGGCGCGGCATCCGGAAATGCGGGCGGCGATCACCGCGTTGGCGGGAAAAATTTCCGACGCGCAAATGCAGAAGATGAATTACGAAGTGGTGGGAGAGCACCGCGACATCAGCCAAGTAGCGCGAGCATTTCTGCGCGCCAATGGGCTAGGCTGAGCCGCGGTGATCCCTGCATGCGGGCTGCGAGCCCCGCTAATTCCCAGTCGAGACGGCCGGCTGCGCCGCGACCGAATCGTCGCGAAACGACGCGTCGTGACTTATCGCATCGTACGGCTTGCCGTCCAGCTCGGCGTACGGATACACGAAGTAGTTCAGCGGCTCGCCCTTCTGCGGCGGGACCAGGCGAATGTCGCGGCCCATGCTGAACATCACGCGACTCGCATCGATCGCCCCGAAATAGTATTTTGCCTTCGACGGATGTTGCGAAGCCAGCGCCGCGTCGATCGGCACCCAGCCGATGCCCTTGGCGTAAAACTCCGCCCAGCAATGGTAGCTGGCGAATGCGCCGGAGTGCGCGTTCGCGGGCAGAGCGAATCCGATTTGAAACCGCGCCGGAACGCCCGCGGCGCGCGCCATGCCGATAAACAGCGAATGGAAATCCGTGCAGTTGCCATGCTTGGAATTGCAGGCCCATATGGCGTCGCCGTGGCCCCATCCGGTTCCAGCATGGTCGTAATGCATGGTCGCCAGAATGTACTCGTAAATCTTGTGCGCTTTCTCGATCGACCCGTGCGCGCCTTTGGTCTGCTCCGCGGAGAGCTGGCCGATCTCGCCGTCCAGAGGAATCATTTTGTCCGGACGGAGGTAGCGCGCCAACTCCATGTGCGGGACGGACCGCGCGGACGTCGAAGGCGTCAACAAGACGCGATGTTCGAAGCGCTCAACGTGAAACGAAATGCGAATGTCGAAAGGCTTCTCGGCTTGCGACGGCTTAACCACCACATACGCGTAGCGGTCGCCAAATACAGGCTCACGGTCGATGTGATAGGGGACCGGGCTTGCGACTTTGAGCTGCGAAACTTTTTGGTAGGCGTCCGTTCCGCTGTAGGGAAGCGGAATCCAAATCCGAAGTTCGTGCGAACCGGCCGGCATGGCGGGCACGTGGGTAACGGTCGTCATTTCCAGGTTGCGGGTGGGAACGGCGGGGGCTGCGAGGGAACTGCTTGCGAGGGAAACTGCCATCAACAAAGCGGCCGCACTGACCAGTGCGGTGGTCACCGTACTTCGTCTCATTGTAGAGCCTCCATATCCGTGAGCCTTGCCCTTCGAGAGGTGCGAGGCAGGAACGCGGCGATTCTGGCACCAACGGCAGGCGAAAAGCAAGCTCCAGCGCCAGAGACGCCGCGCCGCGGAAAGATCGCGCTGGGTCCGGAGATCAAGTGTGCGTAGCCTTCAACTTGTCCAGCTCTTCGAGAAGCTCGGAAAGCGAAAATGCGTTTTTTCGCATCAAGAGCCGCACCAGCGCTTCCAGCGCGATCGCCGGATCGGGCAGATCCAGAGGCGCGATCTCGAATGCGGAGGGCGTCTGATACAGTTCAAAGCGAGCACCGGAATTGACGGACAGAACGGGTTCTGGACTTCGCGGCGCCCCAGAACCTGCCGCCTGCATAGCGGACGGCGTGGGCGATTGCGGCGGTGTTCCGGCGTGCGGCGCAGCGTACCCGCCCGGTGCCGCGTTCTTGCGCGCATCTTTCGTTGGCGGGGCGAATTGCCGAAGAATTTCGAATTCTTCGGGGCTCATGCCGGTGAAAAGCAGGCCCATGCCGAAGCCGTCTTGCGCGGTGCAAACTTTCGCCGCCAAATGCAACGGCGCTTGGCCAGTGCTGAACGCGAGCTCCAGCGGTGTTTCTTCCGGCAACGGCGCGAGCATCTCCACGTAGCAACCGCCCAGGGAAATATCCGTGATCTTGCCCTTCACTTCCACTTTGCCGTAAGCGCCCTCGGCGATCACTTGCGTTTCCAGCCGGCAAGCATGCCGCGCAAACCTGCGGCGCTCTCTCGGCGGTCCCTGAACTGCGGGAGTATTGGTGCTGGCCGCTGGAGATGGTCGGGAGTCCGCTGCCTGGAGATCGAAGGAGTCCGGCTCCCACTCTTTCGGCGGCACACCCCAGATATACTTTCCCGGCTCCAGGCATCGCACCCCAATGCGCCATTCCTTCCGGCGATTCGCGGCGCTGGCCCACTGGACGCGGTACCACGCCTTCTGATTCTGGCTCTCGATTTCAACTTTCGCGCCCGGTTCAGCAACCCCCTGCAGACCGCGGAGAGACGCACCCGTGCAACTAACATCATGCGTTTCGGAAGTGACCACGAACGGAGAGCCGCGCGAGTCCGAGCCACGGACCACGACGGGAAAAGCAATAACGATGCGCTGTTCGCTGCGGCGCCCCATGCAATCTCCACACACTCGCGCCTAGATACAGTGAACCGCCTGACTCAGAGAGGTGATGACAGGGTAGGGGTTGCCCGTGCCAGAATCAAGAGGGTTGCGGCAAAGCCTTACACAAAAGTAACCAAGGAGCGTCGATGGGGCCAAGTGGCGGGACAAGGTCATAGAACGGAGACACGCGGGATAACAGCAACGCCCCTACGTTTCCTGCATAGTTTTCAGCTGCGATTCGAGAGCTTCGCAGTATTCGTGCTCCGCGTGAAGCTCAGTGCGGAGCTTTTTGACCAGCAATTCCAGGCGGTTCACTTCGGCACGCAGCCTTTGCGCTTCAACGGATGGCGAAGAGGAAACAGCAGCGGCTGGCCTCGGTGTGGCCGGGCGGGATGCAGCAGGCGCGGTAGCTGCCGGAGCGCTTTGCGGAGTGGAGACGCGAGGCGCGGCCAAAGCCGGATTCGCCGCGAACAAGCCGGAAAGCACCTGCGCGGAATCGCGGGCACTAGCCCCGGCGTCCGCGGCGCGAGTGCTGCCGTTGGCCGCCGACCTCGGATTCAGAAGATTCTTTACGCGAGCGATAAGATCCTGGGGCTGAAAAGGTTTGCGGATCAACTCATCAGCCTTCACAGCCATCGCTTTTTCCGCGACGGATTTATTCACCACGCCGGACATCAAGATCACGGGAGTATTTCCGAAACGGTCGTGCCGCTTGATGAATTGGCAGACTTCGTAGCCGTCGCGATCCGGCATGATCACGTCGGTGATGACGATATCGGGCGGAGAGTCCTCAAACTGTTCCAGCGCGGAAAAAGCGTCCGCGCAGGTTGTGACCTGAATGTTTTCTTTGCGAAAAGCGATTTTAATCACTTCGCGCATGGTGGCGCTGTCGTCGATGAAGTAGACCATGGGAGCGCGGGCGGCGGTAAGCGTCTGAGTTTCGCTCATTGAGACTCCTTCTCCACGGGGCTTTCCACCGTGTCGCGTTCCGCTTCGTCGAATTCGCGCATGGCGTCGAGAAGCAGGTCCGTAGCCGAGCGCAACACGGTGCGTTGCGCGGCGGCGGCGCCGTAAATAAATTTGTAAACGCCTTTTCCGGCAGATTGGCAGTTCTTCACGATCTGAGTGACGGCTTCGTCGCCAAAAAGAGACCCGCATTCGGAATGAACGATTTCTCCTCCCTCGAAGAAAATGATCCCGTCGGCGTCAGCCGCGTTGACGTGGAGGGCGCCGCTCTGATGGGATTGCCCGAGCATTTGAATCACACCGGGCAGATCGAGGTGCGAAAGGTTGCCGCTCAGCGAAGTATCACTGGTCGAAAGCATCTGCGTGGGCTGAAAGCCATCCTGGCGGCTGACGAGGAACTGGCGTACGTGAGTGGCGATTTCGGCGTGCGAACGGTGGCGATCCACGTAATCGTCGCAGCCCGCGCGATAGGCTTCCAGAAGCGCCTGATCGTTGCCGGCGCCGATGGCGATCAGCGGAATAGCGGCCGTCTTTGGATCGGCGCGAAGAATCGGGGCCATTTCGAGAGCGCCCATTTCGCGCAAATTCGTGGCGCACAAAATGGCCATCGGCGTGTTCCATTCAAGCATGGTCAGCGCGTAAGCCGCCTGGGTGCAGGGCACCACGTCGAATCCTTGCTGCTTGAGAGCATCGCCGAGCTTCTTCGCGAAATACACATTGCTATCGATCAGCAGTACGCGCGGAAGACTGGCCGAAGCGTTCATTCGTTCGCCTCGGATGGTTCGGACGATTCTGCGCCAGTCGACGACATCAACGCGTCGAGGTCGAAAACGTCCAGCAGTTCCTCGCCGAACTGCAACATGCCGGAAACACACGACGGACGGTCTGCCGCGGCGGGCTGCATTTCGCCGACAGTCAATTCGCAATCGCCGTTGACGGGAATGGCGCCGAATTCCTTGGTTTTTCCAAAGCGGCGGCGGGTGATCAGAAAAAATCGCTGCGCGGAAGATGCGCGAACGCCCAGGGCCGACGCGGCGTCGTACACCGGGACGATATGCCCCCGGCGGACAATCACACCGAGAATCGACGGCGTGTCTTGCGGAAAGGAATGCATGCGCACGGGCGGCGCAAGCTCAGCGACGATCGTGGCAGGCAGAGCGAGCCGCCGTTCGCCGACCTGCAACACAACGAACGACGACTGCGCGGTTTGGGTAGCTTGTGTCATACGGAAACCGCTCCGTCAAGCGGCTGTTGCGGAGCCACCCCCTGAACGGCGAGATCGAGCGTTCGGAATTCTTCTTCCGTGAGAAAACCTTCCGGCTGAATCACGGGAATCACCATGTCGTCCACGTGAGCGAGGCCGCGGTACCAGTGGCGCTCGTCTCCCGAGAAGGCCAGAGGCAGCGGATGAACGGACGAAATTTCGGCCATGCGTTCGATGCGATCGATCAAAAGGGCCACGCGCAGCTTCCGCAAAATCAGCACCAGCGAAGGGCGAGTGACAGGCAAGCCGAAATGCATGCCGGCATTCACGACGAAATAGGTGCGGCGCCCACGCTCAACGGTGTGGCGAACTTTGCCGATTTCGATCTGGTCGATTTCGATGGCCGAGCCGGCCAAGCTATCGGTGCTACGAATTTCCTGCACCGCGTCGGCCGCAATTGCGAACATCTGCTTGGCCACCACGAAAAGCACGACGGTTTCAGTACGGCGCGCGCGGCGCGACACAACATTGGGGGAATTTCGCGCGGCAGACTGCGGAACGGTTGCCGCCATTATCGCACTCCCACGGGCGCGAGGCGCACGAGCTGACCAACGCGCCTTTCAATTGCGCCACTGATGCTATCGAGCGGCAGAACTTCGTCGACTGCGCCAGTTTTGATGGCTTCGGCAGGCATGCCAAAAATCATGGAGGTCGCTTCATCCTGCGCGTATACGGTGCCGCCTGCGGTTTTAACGGTTTTCACACCCTTCGCAGCGTCACCTCCCATACCGGTGAGGACCACTCCGATCGTCAGCGTGCGCGCGTAAGCGGCTATGCTTTCGAGGGCGGCATCCGCTGAGGGACGATATCCGTCGATTCGGGCGCCGGAATCCAGCACGATTTTCCCGCCGGAGGAGAGCCGCAAGTGATGCGAGCCGGGGCAGAGATAAATCGTGCCGGGCCTGACGGATTCGTTGTTCTCAGCTTCCTTGATGGGCAGGCCTCCGTGTTCGGTGAGTTGTACGGCGAATTGCTTGGTAAAATTCGCGGGCATGTGC
>JBAWEZ010000067.1:0-109162 GCA_049591475.1 Candidatus Acidiferrales bacterium | reverse complement strand
GGGCGCGCCATTCCTCATTTTTGGCCCTGGCAAAGACCAGATCGAAGGGCTTCTTGTACGAAGGATAGATACTTACAGCGTCCACAGCGCAGTTCGAAAGCACCATTCTGAGCAGTTTGGCTTTTTCCGGGGCAGGTTGGCTAACGTACAGAAAATGCGCCTTATTCGCGAGTTCGAGAATCCTGACGGCATCAATGATTCTGTCAGGGTCCGCGTTCGCAAGCCCCTGAATTGCGAGCGATATTTGCTGTTCTTCGGCCGTCCACTCGGTTGATTTTCGGGTCCAGAATTCCTCGCTGATTTTGCCGTCCAGCTTGTCCAGATACGCTTGATCGAGCCGGTGACGCACGGCACTCAACCTCTGCCGCAATCGTTCGCCCTGCTGCTTCCTAATGGCCTCCTCGCGGCCTTTATCCGTGAGCAAGGACTTTTCAAGCTGCGCCAGAAGGTCATTGGGAATGTGGATGTCTTTGAGGACCTTTCCGAGCCAGGTGGCGAGTTCTTCTTCGCGGAAGTAGGGGAGCTCGCATCTGTCGCGAAATCCGGTGCAATGATAGTAGGTGTAGCGGTTCTTCTGAAGTTCCGCCGTTACCGTGCAGTCGTCATACGCACAGCGAAGCAGCCCGGAAAATGCAAAATCGTGCTTGCGGTATTTGGGTTTGTTGTGGCCCCGGAATACGGCCTGCACTTGGTCAAACAGTTCGGCGCTGATAAGAGGCGTGTGCGTGCCGCTGTAGAGCCTGTCCTCCCAAACGAACTGCCCCTTGTAGAAGGGATTCTTTAGCAGGCGTTCCAGATAGCCCTTGGCGAGCTTCACGCCAAACTCTGCTTTCAGCATCTTCCGCACACCATTGAGCGCGTGTTGGCTCGAAGCGTACAGCGCGAACATTCGTTGCGCGATCGGAGCTTTCGCGGAATCGATTTCGATTGTGTGTTCCAGCTTGTTGTTGCAATAGCCCAAGGGCGGCCGGCTTGGATAGATGCCTTGCTCGGCTTTCTCGCGCATTCCCTTGCGCACTTCTTCGCGCAGGTTCTCGATGTAGTTCCGCGCAATCACAACCTGAATGCCGTGGACCAGCTTGGCTTGAGATTTCGCGTCTTTGCTGATGACCTGGCCCTCTTTGGGCAGGTGAATTTCAATCTCTAAGTCTTCTAGCGTCACGCAGTCTCGGAAGTTGCGATACAGACGGTCGGTCTTTTCGACGATGGCGACGCGGCAACCAGGATTCTCGCGAAAAAAGGGAACCATCTCTCCGAATTACTTGCGGCCTGTGATCTTGGCCGTCTCTACGTCAATGAACTCGCGCACGGGAGTGGCCGGTGCTTTGCTTCTGGCGTTGGCGGCGTACGTAATGGTAGTTTCAGACTTCGCCCTGCTGGGGCGTGGCGATTCTGATTGCTGCAGCTGCGATCACGCCGTGGCTCTCCAGTGAAAAGCGGAAGATCTCAGCAGCTACGGACAGTGCTGCGCTGAGGGCCGATGCAGCTCAATCGGGGTTGTGCGCTTACCTATCCCTGATCGCTCTAGTGAGGCTCCGCCTCCGTCGACAAACAGCACTTCTTCATCCGCCGCGCAAGGGCCGGCGGGCCCTGAGCAACGAGGAAGCGGAAACTCGCTCCTTCCGCAGACGAAATATACGCTCCAACTTCGCGCATTTCCGGAACTGCTGGAACGGATTTGAGAAACATTCGGTTCTTACTACATCTGGTAACGGGAACAGCTGAGGAAGCGTCGGGAGCTTATCCGACTCTTGATGATATTGTTCAGTTGTTACTCCTCGAGCTCCTTGAGAGTGGTCAGGACGATGGGCTACGTTCCCTCACTGCCTGCTAGTGCTGCAGTCTGGTTTCCACACTGGGAGGTTTTTGCGCGACTTGGGCCGGTGTGGGCAGCTGCGAGACGTCCCATCCGCCGCCCAAGGCTTGTACCAAGGTCACAGCGTCCGTCATCTGAGTGATTTGCAAACTCACCAAGGTCTGCTCGTCACCGAGTAGAGTGTCCTGCAAAGCGACTACATCAATGTACGGATCAATGCCAATCTTGTATCGGTATGTTTCGAGCTCCACGTCCTGTTGGGCGCTCTTAACAGCCTGCTCCTGCTGTACGACCTGCTTGGATAGGATACGAGTTGCGGCGAGGTAGTCTTCCACTTGTTGGAAAGCCGTGAGAACCGTCTCGCGGTAGTCAGCCAGATTCGCATTGTAGATTGCGACATATTGGCGGAGCGCGGGCTGCAGCTCGGCATTATAGAGGGGCTGCGACAGAGAACCTCCGATCGACCAAAACCGGCTGGGCCAGCTCGCAATCTGATGGAGCAACGAGGTTTCAGTGCCTCCTCCGACGGATAGCGTCAATGCGGGGTAAAAGGCCGCATATGCGACACCGAGTTCGGCGTTGTCTGCGGCCAGCAGCCGCTCCGCAGCGGCGATGTCCGGCCGGCGTTCGAGCAGAAGCGAGGGTACCCCGATGGGTATGGGTGGCGGGCTCTCCGCGAGCCCTCGATGAGGAATGGAGAACTGCGAGGCGGGCTTGCCCACAAGGACGGCAATGGCGTGCTCGTACTCTGCCCGTGCGATGCCAAGACTGGTCAGGGTCGCTTCCGCAGTTTGGAGGGTGTTCTGCGCCTCGGTGACTGAGATTTTGTCCGTGATGCCCGTCTCATACTGCGCTTGCGTCAACGTCAGCGACTCTGTGTAAGCCTTTATGGTTTGATTGTAGAGATCGATAAGGGCATCCTGCCCGTGAATCTCGAAAAAATATTGCGCGAGGGCGGTTTGTTCGCCCAACCGTTCACCTGCCAGATCCGCTCCGCTAACCTGTGCCTCGTACTCCGTGTAACGCACTTCCTTGCGCACTTTGCCCCAGAGATCAGGTTCCCACGAAGCCTCAAGAGGGAGTTCGTAGATGCTGGACGTAAACCCCGTGTTCGCGGAAGCAGTGTGAGTGAGATTTCCAGAGCTTTTCGAGCGGGTATACGAGGGACCTATGGATAAAGTGGGGTAGTACAGCGCGTGGGCTTCGCCGACGAGAGTCCGGGCCTCCATGAAATTTTCAAAGTACTCTCGGATCGTCTGGTTGTTTATGTTGAGCTGTGCTTCGAGCGCATTGAGCTCGGGATCCTTGAAGATGGTCCACCAATCGGAGCGTAATTGGGTATCTTGTGGCTGAGCGATGGTCCAGGGCCCGTTGTTCTTAAAGTTCGTTGGCGACTCTTTGAAACTCGCTGGCGCCTGGGTAACTGGCGGGTGATACTTAGGTCCCATGGCGCACCCGGCCAGGGTGCAGGCAACCACGATCGCACTCCCAATTGCCACGTGTTTCCGCATCCAAAACTCCCCTTTCGCGTTCCAGTCCGCTTCTCAGACGGCCTGCTCGGCCGGAGAGAATCGATCCAATCGCCACCAGCTTGCGTGAAAGAAACAGAAAGCAGCGGTTGCGATCTCGCCTGCCCCATGGGATTACTACGTCACTTCGTGGCCGGGTTGGCCGACATGGACCTGGCTTACTCTCTTTTGAACCGAGCGTATGCGCAGCCGATCCATGTAGAGATAAATTACAGGTGTGGTAAAGAGCGTAAGCATTTGGCTGACGATCAAGCCGCCGGCAATCGCGATCCCGAGGGGGCGACGGAGTTCCGAGCCGGTTCCGGTGCCAAACGCGAGTGGCAATGCGCCAAAGAACGCGGCTCCGGTTGTCATGATGATCGGACGAAAGCGCAGCATGCAGGCTTCAAAGATAGCGTCATGGGGACTTTTACCCTCCTCGCGCTGGGCAACGAGGGCGAAGTCGATCAGCATGATCCCGTTTTTCTTCACTAGGCCGATCAGAAGCAGAATGCCGATAATGGAAATCACATTCAGGTCGCCCTTGGTCGCGATGATGGCCAGCATAGCGCCAGCGCTCGCGGACGGTAAACTGGAGATGATCGTCAGGGGATGGACGATACTCTCATACAGAATTCCGAGCACAATGTAGACAGCCATTATCGCGACGAGAATCAGTATCGGCTCGGTTCGGAGCGACTGCTCATAGGCCTCCATTGTTCCCGAAAAGAAGCCATGGATCGTTGAAGGAAGGTTCAATTGCTCGGTCATGCGGGTAACCCTGGCGGTCGCGTCGCTCATGGCCACTCCCGGGAGAAGATTGAAAGAAACAGTTACCGAAGGAAAGACCCCGGTGTGATTGACGAAGATCGGAATCGTGGTGGTTTCCGCGTGAGCTACCGCATTCAGGGGAACGGGGCCGTTGGCGCCCGCGGCCGGGTAGGTGTATTGGAGTCCCAACGGCGATTGCCAGAAACTCGGCGCAGCCTCCAGGACGACGTAATACTGATTCTGCGGCTCGTACATCACAGAGGCCAGGGATTGTCCAAATGAGTCGTAGAGGGCTGTATCGATTTCCTGCGGCGTAAGGCCGACTTGCGCCGCGGCCACCCGGTTGTACGTCACATATTCGTCCAAGCCCCTGCTCTGTTGGTTGGTGTTTACGTCCTGCAAACCGGGAATTCGCTTCATGTGGTCCAGCAGGATCGGTCCCCATTTATCCAGATCGGCTGTACTATCTGATTCGATGTTGTATTCGTAAAGCGCCGCGCTTCCCCGCGCTCCTACACGTATATCCTGAGCCGCCTGTAGATATACGGACGCTACGGGCAGGTGATCTAATTTGGGCTGCAACCGGTCAATTACCTGCTGCGCGCTAGCCTTGCGCTCTTCCGGACCATTCCCTATCGGTTTTAGGGTTATGTACATGAAACCGCCGCGGTCGGTCACATAGCAGTGGGTGTGAGCTACGGCGGGATCCTTCATGACGGTGTCGACGAGTTCTTTCGCGGACTGATTCATCACCGCAAACGAGGCGTCTTGCGGGCCCTGCAGGTGACCCATAATGGCGCCCGTATCCTGCTGAGGGAAAAAACCCTTCGGAATGATGTAGATGATCACCACGTTCAGCGCGAGAACCATCAGAAATACAGTCAGCATCAGACCGCGATTGTCCAAGGCCCACAGTAAAGCGCGGCGATATGTTGCCAGCATGCCGGTAAAGAATCTTTCACTCGCGCGGAAGAGGCTCCCATGCCTTTGTTCGGCGTGTGCCCGCAATACGTGCGCGCACATCGTCGGAGTCGTGACTAGGGAAACCATCATCGAGATAAGGATCGCGCTCGCCATCGTCACGGCAAATTCATGGAACAGGCGTCCGACGATCCCACCCATGAGTAAAATCGGAATGAAGACGGCAACCAGCGATGTGCTCATCGTGAATATCGTGGGGCCGATCTCTTGAGAGCCCTTTAGAGAAGCGGCTAGGGGCGACATGCCCGCCTCGATATGGCGTGAAATGTTCTCCATGACAACGATGGCGTCGTCCACGACGAACCCGGTGGCGATCGTGAGCGCCATCAGCGAGAGATTATCCAGGCTGTAGCCAAGCAGATACATGACAGCGAAGGTGCCGACGATCGAGATGGGCACGGAGACGAGCGGAATGAGGCTGGCTTGCCAATTGCGGAGAAAGACGAAAACGATAAAGATCACCAGCACGACCGAAATACCCAGCGTCTCCTCCACATCTCTTAAGGAAGCTCGGATCGTCGTGGTACGGTCCATGCCGATATCGAGTCGGATGCCTTGGGGAATTACGGCTTTAAGAAATGGAAGTTCCGACTTAATCCGCTCGATAGTGCTGATAATGTTCGCGTTCGGCTGCCGGAAAACAATCACGAAAACAGCGGGCTTTCCGTCCCCGTAGCCTGCGTTGCGAACGTCCTCAGCTCCATCGGTCACCGCCGCGACTTGCGAAAGACGCACGGCTTGGCCATTGTGGTAGCCCACGATCAGCGGCCGGTATTCGCCGGCTTGGGTAATTTGACCGTTCGTGACGATTTGAAACGTGGTGGAGCCGTAGGAAATTTGACCGGCCGCCATATCCGAATTTTCTCCGGCCAATAAGCTTCGGACGTCGGCCATGGTCAGCCCGTAACTATTTAGCTGGGTAGGGTTTACGTCCACGCGCACAGCAGGCAGCGAAGATCCACCCACTGTAACCTGGCCCACGCCCTCAATCTGGTCGAGCTTCTGTTCGATGATCGTGGAAGCGGCGTTATACATTTCTTGCCTGGTGTATTTGTCAGAACTGAGATCGAGGATCATGATCGGTGAGTCGGCGGGATTCAGTTTCCGCCAACGCGGTTGAGAGGGGAGGTTAGCCGGCATATAGGTTCGCGCAGCGTTGATGCCTGCTTGGACGTCGCGCGCGGCCGCGTTAATGTCGCGGTTAAGAGCGAATTGCAAATTGATCGAGGTGCTCCCCTGTTCGCTTTGCGAAGTCATCTCCGTGAGGCCGGCGATGTTGGAGAATTGCCGTTCCAGCGGCGTAGCCACTGAGGAAGCCATAATCTCCGCACTCGCCCCTGGCAAGCCTGCCGAAACCGAGACGGTGGGAAAGTCGACTTGCGGCAACGGAGAGACAGGCAAAACTGAAAAGGCGATGGCCCCCGCAAGCGCGACCGAGACGGTCAGCAGGGTGGTAGCAACGGGACGTCCGATAAATGGGGCCGAGAGATTCATGCCCTAACCTGCCGACGGATAACGCAAAGTCGCTTTCTTTCCGCGGGAGAACAGCCTAGATAATTTGTCGAAGAAGATATAAATGACAGGCGTGGTGTACAGCGTAAGGACCTGGCTCAGCATCAATCCACCCACCACCGTGATACCCAAGGGCCGGCGTAGCTCGGAACCGTAGCCTGAGCCAAAAGCTAGCGGAACCCCCCCCAACATGGCGGCCATCGTGGTCATAATGATCGGGCGGAAGCGCAGCAAAGAAGCCTCATAAATAGCGTCGGTCGCATTCAAACCTCGTTGACGCTCTCCTTCCAGAGCGAAATCCACGATCAGAATGCCGTTCTTATTCACAATGCCTATGAGCAAGATGATCCCGATGATGCCGACCACGCTTAGGCTCTGGCGGAAAAGCATCAAAGAGAGCAGGGCGCCCAGTCCCGCCGAAGGCAGGGTGGAAAGGATGGTCAAAGGATGGACGAAACTCTCGTAAAGCACGCCGAGAATGATGTACACGGTAGCCAGCGCTGCCAAAATGAGCAGTCCCTCATTGGAAAGAGAGCTTTGGAATGCAGCCGCTGTGCCTTGGAAGCCTCCTTCCAAACTGACTGGAAAATGTAATTGCTCTTGCACTTTCTCAATGCCATTAATTGCTGTACCTAGAGCAACGTGGGGGGCGAGGTTGAAGGACACCGTTACGGATGGGAATTGGCCTTGATGGCTGATGGATAGCGGTGCGGTTCCCATGGAAATGTGAGCCAAAGCCGCGAGCGGCACGACGTTGTTCGGGGTCGTCGTGACGCTGTTGATGCTGGAGGACTGACCAACGGCTATGACGGATGGCGGTGGTGTCAGCACTCCGGAGGACGGGGCATAAAGGGGCCCCGAAGTGGTGGTTGCGTTCGAGCCAGCCGCTGCCCCGAGACTTGTTGTCACGGCCGGAGTTGTGTTCGCTTGTATGTAGATATTGCTCAACGTCGCTGGATCGGATTGGAATTGCGGATTGGCTTCCAGGATGACGTGGTATTGGTTGAGCTGCGTGTACGTGGTATTGATCTGCCTCTGGCCGAAGGCGTCGTAAAGCGTGTTCTCGATCATCTGCGGGGTAATGCCGTATCGCGATGCCGCAATCCGATCGATGTCGATGTTAACGGTTCTTCCTCCCGGTTGCCGATCCGAGGTTACATCCGACAGTTCTGGCAACTGCTTAAGCCAGGCGAGAAACTGGTTGGCCCACGAGTCGAGTTCGTCCGTATTTGGATCTTCCAGCGTGTACTGATACTGCGTGCGGGTCACGCGGTCATCCACAGTGATGTCTTGTATGGGCTGCATGTACATCGTAATCCCTTGCACTTTGCTCAAGGAGGCATCCAGCCTGCGGATCACTTCGGAAGCGCTGAGCTTGCGCTGATTGATCGGCTTTAGATTGATGTCCATGCGGCCGCTGTTCAATGTGGTGTTGATTCCATCAGCTCCGATAAAGGACGAGAGACTTTCGACTGCTGGATCCCGCAAAATGACTTTCGCTAGTTCCTGCTGCTTGTTCGCCATCTCGCTGAAGGAGACGGTCGGGGGCGCCTGCGAAATACCTTGGATGACTCCAACGTCCTGCACTGGGAAGAATTCTTTGGGAATCGATATATAGAAATACAAGGTCAGTATGAGGGTACCGGCCGCTACCAACAGCGTAAGAGTTTGGTGCCTGAGTACCACACCTAGCGTGCGGCCATAAAAATTGCGCATGCTTTCGAAGATTCGCTCGGAAGTTTTATAGAATCGCCCTTGTTTTTCCTCGTGTCGCAGGATGCGCGCGCACATCATCGGCGTCAGCGTGAGCGAAACCGCCGCGGAAATCACGATCGTGACTGCAAGGGTTAGCGCGAACTCACGAAAAAGCCGGCCTATTACGCCTCCCATGAAGAGCAGCGGAATGAGCACGGCGACGAGAGAGACGGTCAGAGAAACGATAGTGAAGCCGATCTGTCCAGCGCCCTCCAAAGCCGCGTCGAGCGGCGTCTTACCCATTTCGAGGAAACGCGTGATGTTTTCGATCATCACAATCGCGTCGTCCACCACGAAGCCGGCGGAAATCGTCAGCGCCATAAGCGACAAGTTGTCTAGGCTGAAGCCGAGCAAGTACATCGCCGCAAAAGTCCCGACAATGGCCAGCGGTACCGTCACGCTGGGGATAATCGTCGCCGACAGCTTGCGCAGGAAGAGAAAGATGACCAAGACTACCAGCCCGACGGTCAGCACCAACTCAAATTCGACATCCGAGATCGACGCCTTAATGCTCGTCGTCAGATCGGTCAGTGTACTGATGTGAATGCTGGCTGGGAGATTTGCCGTAAGCGTCGGCAGCAACGCTTTGATACTGTTGACAACGGTAATTGTGTTGGCTCCAGGCTGGCGCTGTATATTGAGGATGATTGCTGGAGTCAGGTTCATCCAAGCCGCTAGATCCTTATTTTCGACTCCGTTCACTATTGTGGCTACGTTCTTGAGAAAGACAGGCGCGCCGTTACGATAGGCCACCACGACATCTTGGTACTTTTCGGCGCTCTCGAGCTGATCGTTGGCGTCGATCTGATAATCCGTCTTTGGTCCATCGAAGTTGCCGAGTGCCGCGTTCTGACTGGTTTCGGTGAGGGCTGTGCGCAGGTCCTCAAGGTTTATTCCATAAGATTCAAGCTGGGCCGGATTTGCCGCGACCGTCACGGCGGGCTTCTCACCGCCGCTGATAGTGACCAAGCCAACGCCCGCTAGCTGGGAGAGCTTTGGCGCGAGGCGCGTATCCACCAAGTCCTCTACCTTCGAGAGTGGCAACGTATTCGAAGTGATCGCCAGCGTGAGCACCGGTGCGTCAGCGGGATTTACCTTGCTGTAGATTGGCGGCTGCGGCAGGTCCGCCGGTAGAAAGTTTGAAGCCGCATTGATCGCGGCCTGAACTTCTTCTTCGGCGTCATCGATGTTCAGATTTAAGTTGAATTGCAAGACGATCGAAGAACTGGTAGCCGAACTCGTCGAGGTCATCTGGCTCAGACCTTGCATCTCACCAAATTGCGTTTCGAGAGGGGCGGTTACGGTTGTCTCGACGACGTTAGGATTGGCTCCGGGATAAAAAGTGAGGACTTGGATCGTTGGGTAATCAACCTCAGGCAGAGCGGAGACTGGCAACTGCGTGTAAGCGACGATGCCGGCAAGCAATATGGCTGCCATCAGTAGCGTCGTGGCGACGGGCCGCAGGATAAATGGTTGGGAAGGGCTCACGAAATGTTCCTACTTCGCATTCCCGGTATTCGAATTTCGATTTCTTTTCGCATCAGGTGCTGCGGGAGCCGAAGATTCTCTCCCAGAAGGAGCGACTTCGGAACCGGCTGGCTGCGAATTGTCTTGTCCTAAGATGGTGACTTTTGAACCATCTTCTAGCTTTTCAAAGCTGCTGTCGGCAGCAATATCACCCGGTTGGATTCCGCTTACTTCGGTCAAAGCCCCGTCGGTTACCCCCGGCTTCACGGTATGCATGTGAGCGATTCCATTTTGGATCAGGAAAACATAGGCGGAAGGCCCGTTGTACTGGATGGCGGAACTTGGAATGCGAGTGACGCCTCGCAAAGTCTTGACCAGCAAGCGCGCATTTACAAACGCATTTGGAAACAGAACATTGTTCTTGTTATTGAAGGTAGCGCGTAGCTCCAATGTTCCGGTGGTGGTGTTAATCTGATTGCTACTGCTGGAGAGAGCCCCGGAAGCAAGCTGAGTGTGACCACTCTGATCGTAGACCGCCACGGGGAGTGCTCTAAGGTGCATTTGGGTCTCTACCTCGGCAACATCTGCTTCCGGAATCGTGAAGACTACAGTTATGGGCTGCCGTTGCGTGATTACTACCAAAGGTGTGGAGGACGTAGCGGAGACTATATTTCCTGGATCGACCAATCGCAAACCCACCTGCCCGGAAATTGGCGCCGTGATGGTGCAGTAAGAAAGGTTAACTTTGTCCAGGGCGAGGTTGCCCTGGTCGGCTTTTACTTGACCCTCGTCCTGTTGCACGAGCGCTTCCTGATCGGTCAGAGTTTGTTGGGCGATCGCGTTGCGCGCCCAGGCAGCCTTGTAGCGGGTAAGGTCCGATTGGGCCTGGGCCAGCAGACCCTGATCGTGTTCGAGAGTTCCCTCCTCGGCCGCAACTGTCGCTTGATAAGGGCGCGGGTCAATTTGAAGCAGTACTTGCCCTTTCTGCACGAGCTGCCCCTCTCGATAGTTCACGTCGATCACCTGTCCGGAAGCTTGGCTGGTGATCGTGTCCGTGTACACTGGGGTCACCGTTCCAATGGACTGCAGGTAGACTCCGACATCTCCTTTACTAGCGGTGGCCGTTGTGACGGTGATCGCCCCCTCGCGAGCGAACCTGGCGGCCTGCCCCCCACGAGCTTTCACGGGCTGTTTGCGGTGAAGCAAAAACCACAACAAGACAGCAAAGCCCGCCAAAATTAGAATCCAGATCAATACGCGAACGATCCGCGACTTCCCGCGACCCGGGTGAACCGGAGAAGGACGGCGGGTTGGGCTAGTCCGAGCCTGAGGAGCAGGCTCTGCATCGACAACTCTGCCCGTGAGGTTGGAATTGAGATTCTCTTTTTCATTCATCCCTGGATTACCTTCATTTGATCTGAGTTCGCGTGATGTCGGTTGAAGATGCAAGGAACCTTAAAAGTTGATAGTCAGTGTGCCTGATGTAGATGTCTCCCCGATGTTTCGCGTTACGCGAATTGGCTGTTTTCGGGGAAGTAGCGGTGGTCCAGGGATCGAACGAAGACAAACCAGGTTGAACGGCTTTTCTGCGCCACTCGAAGGAACAAGACCTAAAAGCGGTAGCGTTATTTTTCCCATCGTGTCGGCTGAATCGAGAGTTTGGGAGACTTTTATTCGGGAGCGCTGTACTGGGTTTCGGAAACAACAGATTCACTGCCATCGGACACCCGTCCGTGCCAGCGTCCCGTCCGAGGCGGTCTTGGGCGCGATTCCCCACTTGCTCTTTGTTGACTGTTTCAACTTTTCTGCGCATCGGATCAAGGTACATGCTCTCCGCGCGAAGAGACGTCTACGTTTGTTATGGAAAGGTCAAGTTTTGTCATGTCACGATGTTGCTGCTTGACATATCTTGTCTTGACCTTGGCTGACACTTTCTCCGACTTAAGATTTAGAGTGCGGCTCACGCCATTAAGAGAAATTCACCGAGCCATCGGGACGTGGTGTGGCAGTCTGTAAGTCCGGATTATCGGGAGGTGCCCATGGTCCCGGCCAAAAGCCTGCGAAAAATCCTATTCGGCTACGTTCTCGCCGTAAGTCTTGCATGCCTTTGGGTGCCTCGGAGGGTCACGTACTATCAACCGGAACAGTTAGGCCCGTACTGGTGCGGCTATAGTCTCCTCTGGCACCCATTGGACAAAATCGGCCCGCTCGCTTCGGACGATGGCCCATTCCTGCGCACTTACTCCGTGGACTACCTCGTCCTCGCGCTGGAATATGTAGGCCTGACGGGGCTTTTGATCGTGTTGCTGCTGTTCGCAGCGAAACCTGGGCCTGAGGCAAGCATCGATGCATCCGAGGATGAGAGGCCACGGTGACCGGTGCGCCAAAGCTACGTCAGTTCGGTGCTCTTTGTCTAACCGACCTCCCGGGGCTGAGATTTCGCCCGGTCGGCCGATTTCGATGCGTAGTTAGTGCGGCGTGACGAGCCCGGCTACGATGACGGTCGCCAGTCCGTAAAACGCCGCGCAAAAGAAGCTGGCGAGCAGGATGCCTCGGTCGAGCCGCTCGCGTGGCGAATCGGCAAACGTTTTGGCCGCGCTGAGCGCGAGTAGAGCGCCCAGCCCCGCCACCAATTGCGCTTCCCGCATCGCGGGTCCAGTCATTGATATGTAATGCCGGAGCGTGTTCGTCACGTGCAACCGGAAGGCGGTTTCGTACCAGAGGTTCTTTGCGCGCGCGCCTAGCCAGAGCCAGAGCGACGATCCAGCCACGATTGCTCCCCAGCCGATGCCGAGCGCCAGCCCCCACTTGCGTCCGCGGCGCACCAACAGCAAAACTAAGATCAGCAGGTATGCGGCAGCAGTCATAATGGCTGCCGCGATCGCCCCGGGCAGCAAATTGTGGGCGAAGGACAGAGTGCGCTGCCACCTGATGAGCGTTGCGAGCCGCCGGATCTCGATCGAGCCGAGTGCTGCCGCGGCGGCGACAGCTATCCAGCGCCAAGGCGTAATCCGTGCAGGTTCTGAAGTAGCTCCTAGGTTCATGAGCTTTTTTTTCGGCTGTGTTCACGGCAGCTGACGCTGCGCCCGCTCCTTCGATAGTTGAAAGCGCCAGTCTTTGTGGGCGCGCTCGCACAGACCCGCGCCTGAATCGCGTGCCCACTCATATCCAACGAACTACCAGCAAGCCTACAATATGGGCATAGCGGGACGTGTAAAGTCCGGGTGCCGAACTGCAAAGTTTTGCAAAGACAGATGCAGGCGGGTTCACCAATCTTGACGGAGCATCGTGATGGAGACGAGTAATATCAAGCCGAAATCGCGCTTCTTGAAAGTCGAGGACGGTCGCGCCAAAATCGCAGCGAGCACAGAAGTGAAAACAGTCAATGTAGCTTCTAGGAAGCACGTCTTGGTCGTGGACGACGACGTCGAATTGTGCCAACTCCTAACGCAATTCCTGGCGCGAGAGGGCTTTGAAGTCGAGTGCGTCAACTCCGGTGCACTTGGGTTTGAGCGCGCTGTTTCAGGGAGTTATTCCATCGTGGTCCTGGACGTAATGCTGCCAGACATCAAGGGCTTCGAGGTACTTCGCCGCGTCCGCGCTGAGTCGCGTGTCCCTGTGTTGATGTTAACCGCCCGGGGCGACGACCAGGACCGCATCCTGGGACTTGAAATGGGCGCAGATGATTATCTGCCGAAACCTTTCAACCCGCGGGAGCTCTGCGCTCGCATCGACGCCGTGCTCCGGAGAGCCTGGCTCGATTCCCAGAATCTAGGCCCGATTCCGGAAGAACGAGTTTTTTTGGAAGACATTGAGATCGACAAAGGGTCGAGAAGCGCCCGGCGCGCTGGCAAGAGTCTCGATCTCACTTCAGTCGAGTTCGACCTCCTTGAGCTGTTTCTCAAATCCGCGGGTTCCGTGCTCTCGCGCGAGGAGATGGTGAGGTTGGTTCTAGGCCGTGATTTTTCTCCTTTTGACCGGAGTATGGACACACACGTGAGCAACTTGCGGCGGAAACTCGGACCCCGACCCGATGGTACGGAACGAATCAAGGGCGTGCGCGGAATCGGATATCTGTATGTGCTTCCCAGTGAGTAGCCTTTAGCGCGAATTCCCATGAAGCGACTTTTCTTCAAAATCTTCCTTTGGTTTTGGCTCGGCATGGTTGTGATGGGTGTCGCGCTGGTCACCGCCGCAACACTGACACAATCGCGATCCGCTGAAGATCAACGGTGGATCAAAAAATACGAATTGCCGCTTCAACTGCGGGCGCATCACGAAGTTGACTTGGTTGAACATCATGGCACATCCGCCGCCGCTCAGTATATAGACTCGCTGGAGCAGCGAGACCCCATAAAAAATTTCATGCTCGACGATACCGGTCACGAAGTTCTCGACCGCCAGGTTCCTGTGGATGTTCTCAGCCTCGTTCCGCACGTTGACCGGACGCAGCAGGCAGTTCCTCTATTTTTCAGCCAGGACCGGATTATGGCGGAAAAGATAGCAGGGCCGAGCGGACGCCAATTCAGGTTCTTCATGAAGTTCCCTCCCCGTCCATTTTTCCCACATTCTCTAGCCCTGTTTTTCTTTGAGGACGTTGGTTCGACAGGAATCCTCCGTCTCATCGCTCTTCTGGCTATCGCCGGGCTTTTCTGCTTTTGGCTTGCGCGACATATCACTGGCCCGATCGGCAAGCTGCGGTGGGCCGCCAGAGAGATTGCGAATCAGCATTTAGGGGCGCGCATTGGAAATGGCGTAACGGGCCGACATGACGAACTGGCCGATCTCGGCCGGGACTTCAATCGCATGGCCGAGCGCATCGGCACTTTGGTTGGAGCACAGCGAGATTTGCTGGCCGATGTTTCTCATGAGCTTCGCTCGCCTCTAACGCGGCTCAACCTTGCTCTAGGTTTGGCGCGCCAACATGCAAATCCCGAAAGCCTGGAGCACTTGGATCGAATGGAGCGTGAGACGGAACGCCTGAACAACTTGATCGGACAACTCCTGAACCTCGCCAGAATCGAGAGTGGAGTGGACTTGCAGCAGAGCAAGCCATTTGAACTCGGAGCGCTCGTTCAGGAAGTAGCCTCCGACGGTGATTACGAGGCGCGAAGCCGCAATTGTCGCGTGAAATTTGATCAAGGATTTGACTGCTACGTCGAAGGCGCGAGAGAAATGTTACGCGGAGCTCTCGAAAATGTAGTTCGCAACGCCGTACGCCACACTGACAAGGACAGCACGGTCGAAGTCGCAATTGAACGGCGGCGCAACGGCAATAGTTGCTATGCCGTTGTCCAGGTACGAGATCATGGGTCTGGTGTGCCCGAAACGGAGTTGGCCGACCTTCTCGTTCCTTTTCACCGCATTTCGGACGGCATTCGCAGAGACCCCAACGGCGCGGGCCTGGGACTGGCGATCGCTGATCGCACGTTTCGGCTCCATGGAGGCAGCGTGGGTGCCGCGAATGCGACCGACGGAGGACTGATCGTCACTCTGCAGCTTCCCGCCTTCGAAACGGATCCCGGCGCGGAGATTCCGGCGAAATAGAATTTTTCGCGCGGACTGGGCGAGATCGACCGCGCGGCGCACGAGCAGCACGCCGAAGGCTCCGAAGACCTCAATCGGGTGTGGGCAGTCGGCATGCGATCAAGTCCGAGCGAAACATGTGCGGGCCTGCGTAGTGCTTGCCCTAAATACCGGCATGCGCACGGGCGAAATTCTCGGGCTCCAATCAACGTCGATGTTGGAAATCGAATCATCACTCTTTACAATGGCGAAATTGCTCACAGTGACAGGCGAGACGCCATGAACGATGCGGCATGTGAGCTTCTGTCCGGGCTCCGTCGAGAGAGCCACCACGAATATATGTTCCAGGGCACGTGAAACAATGACAAGTGTCTCGGCGACCTGAAAAAGGGCTTTGGCAAAAACCGTCCGCGTGGCAAATATTCGTCATATTCGGTTTCATGACCTTCGCCGGACGTTTGCGACACGTCTTGTTCGATCGGGCGTAGAACTTGTCACGGTGCAGCAGCTTCTGGGGCATAGTACAATAGCTATGACTACGCGCTAAGCTCACTCGCTGGGCGATGATAAAATGGCGGCGGTCAAACGCTTGAATTCAGTCGGCGTTTGCTGATTTTTGATCCAGAGCGGACGCTAAACGGATGCCAAGCGAGTTTTGAAGGAAATCAGTGGGTAACGTAAACTATTCACTGCACTTCAGTTGGCCTTGCCAGCGATCAATCTGAGGAAAAACTAGCGAGAGGAGGACCGTCGACCGTTCCACTGGTAGATCGTGTGCGTCTTACCATCTGGCCAAGTTTTCTGAATGTCGTTGTGGTTTTTCGTGACGCTCTTCAAGACTTCGACTCTTTCGAGGGTCCCGGTGTCTCCATGAGACCCAAAGACCTGAACGAGTTTCCCATCCGGCTGCAAGACGAAAAGAAACAGGTCGCATCCCACTGATCCACACTCTCCCATGTTCATGCTCTCAACTAAAATCCCCTCCTGCCGGGATGGCGTTAACTTGAGCTGACTCCACAAGAGGTTTGCACGAAAGGTTTCATGACAGCCCTTCTTGAAGTCGCCCAAAAATTGATCGCAATAATCGGTCTCGGCCCCGGCGAGCGCCTTAAGAACACCTTAGGGAAGGCCTTTCGACTTCGCATCGTTCGCGGGCAGCGATAGACAAACGCGGGCCGCGAGCACAAGCGCTCCAATCGCATTAAGAAAGCCCATGTGAAAGAATCTTAGCACGCACATCTAAGGCGGTTAACGCGCGGTAACCGGCCTGTTGTCCCAAAAGTTTCCCTGGGAGTCCGAATCACGTCGCAGACCCTATACACTCGCTAATTCACGTCGCGGCAAAGATGCAACGAACGCGGAGCGAAAAGTTCGGAAATCGTCCCCTAAGGCGCGCCATTCTTACTCGATTCGATTTGATCCCGTCAATGGGGCGGGAATACGCGCCTTCGCAAACCGAGGGCGACCGCCCTCGAAACGCCCTCCCAAGTTAAGTGCCACGCAAGCATAATGTCGCCGAGTGGAGTTGCGAGCGGAGCTTATGAGTGCCAGCCGGCGTGAATTTGAAAGAGATAGTCGATGGTGAGCCAGCCGGGCTCGCCCGGATCGAGTGTGCCTCGCGCGAGAACCGGTAAAACTCGGACAGCGCTACTCGGGAAGGCCGCGAGCAGAATTCCGATAGACACTAGGAGGCGACTGATGGGGAGCAGTGTGATTAGAAGACTCTATGAGACTTGGAGCCGAGATGATTTAACGAGCTTGGACTCGCTGATCGCCGACCAATACACCATCTTTAGCGATCCCGGAGATGCATGGGAAGGCCAGACTCTGGACAGGGGGGCCTACCGCCAGCGACTTCTTTATTCCCGGAAGGCGTTTCCCGATTTGGTTTTTGAAATCATGCAGTTAATCCACGAGAGCGACCGGGTGGCGGTGATTTGGAAGGCTACCGGAACTCATTTAGGGGATATGAGCGGATTACTGGCAACTGGTAAGAGACTGAGTTTTTCTGGCCAAACATTTTACCTTATAGAAAATGGTAAAGCAGCTGGCCACTGGCAGATTGTCGACCGGCTAGGCTTCATTCAACAACTGCGAGACTCGGGGCAGTAAGTCACCACCTCCTGTCGCCGTCGCGGGCGGGGCCGGCAAAACAGCCGGGTTCTGAAATCGACCCAAGAGGTGCGCCCGTTACACCTGCGGGATGGGGCCTTCAGCGGGGATCGATGCTAGCCTGTGGCGGCGCGCCCAGCCGGGACGCAGGCGGTCCATATAAAGGTAAACGACCGGTGTGGTGAAGAGCGTCAGCATCTGGCTGACGAGCAGACCGCCGACGATGCTGATGCCCAGCGGCCGGCGCAACTCTGAACCCATGCCGGTGCCGAGCGCCAGGGGCAACCCGCCGAGAAGCGCGGCCATGGTGGTCATCATGATGGGACGGAAGCGTAGCAAGCACGCCTGGTGAATCGCTTCGATTGGTGACTTGCCATGTTTCCGCTCCTCATCGAGAGCGAAATCGATCATCATGATGGCGTTCTTCTTCACGATTCCGATTAACAGTATGATTCCGACTATGGCGATCACGCTCAAATCCGTGCGGCAAAGCAGCAATGCCAGAATTGCTCCGACGCCGGCCGACGGCAGCGTGGAAAGAATCGTCACCGGGTGAATGTAGCTTTCGTAGAGCATGCCCAGCACGATGTACACTGCGATCAGCGCGGCCGCAATTAGCAGCGGTTCGTTCTTTAGCGAGGTTTGGAACGCCTGCGCCGTACCCTGGAAAGTGGCGTGAATCGCGGACGGAAGCCCCATCTGCTGCGCCACCGCCGTCACCGCGTCAACTGCGTCCCCCAGCGCAACATTCGGCGCAAGATTGAACGAAAGCGTGACGGCGGGAAATTGGCCCTGGTGGTTCACGGCCAGAGATGTGCTCCTGCCTTCGTAATGCGTGAAAGCGCTGAGCGGCACTTCGGTTCCTGTCGACGACTGGACGTAAATGCTGCGGAGAGAATCCGGATTCTGCTGAAACTTCGGATCGACCTCCATCACCAGGTGATATTCATTTAGCTGGGTGAACTCCGTCGATACCTGCCTCTGCCCGAACGCGTCGTAGAGCGTGTTGTCGATGGTGGCGGCATCCAGGCCCAGGCGCGAAGCAGTGTCGCGGTCGATCACCAGACGGGCTTGCATTCCTTGCGTCTGCTGATCGGACGAAACGTCGCGAAGCATCGGCATCGTTTTCATTTTCGCCAGCAGCCGCGGCGCCCAAGAGTTGAGCGCCGTGAGATCTTCGCTCTCCAGCGTGTATTGATACTCGGCGTTGCTGGAGCGGCCTCCGACGCGGATATCCTGATTGGCTTGCAGATACAGGGTGGCACCGGGCACCACATTGAGTTTTTTCCGCAAGCGGCTGATCACCTTTTCGGCGGACACGTCGCGCTCGGAAAGCGGCTTTAGCGTGATAAACATGCGACCCGTGTTGCTGGTCCCGCCCGTTCCGCCCGCAAACGTGATCACGCTCTGCACGGCAGGATCGTGGGATACGATTTCCGCATACCGCTGCTGCTTCGCCGCCATCGCGGCGAAGGAAATGTCCTGTGACGCTTGTATGTTGCCGCCGATTCCGCCGGTATCCTGCTGTGGGAAGAATCCTTTCGGTACATAGATATAGAGCACCACGTTCAAAACCACGGTGGCTATGGTAATCCCGAGCGTCAGCAGTTGGTGGTCCAGCACCCAGCAGAGTCCGCGGTCGTAAGCCGAGCGCATGCCTTCGAATCCCCGTTCGCTGAGCTTGTATGCCCAGTTGTGCCCTTCTTTCTTCACCGGCTTTAGGAACTTGGCGCAGAGCATCGGCGTGGTGGAAAGCGAAACGCACAGCGACATCACGATGGCGACGCTCAAGGTCACTGCAAACTCGCGAAACAATCTCCCGACGATTCCTCCCATCAGCAAAATGGGAATGAACACGGCGATTAACGACGCGCTCATGGAAAGTACCGTGAAACTAATTTCCTGCGAGCCGCGCAGCGCCGCTTCGTATGCAGGCAGCCCCGCCTCGTGATAGCGCGTGATGTTCTCGATCACCACGATCGCGTCGTCCACCACGAATCCCGTGGCGACGGTGAGAGCCATCAGCGAAAGGTTGTCCAGCGAATATCCCAGTAGGTACATCACCGCGAACGTGCCGACCAGCGAGACGGGCAGCGCCATCGCGGGTATCACCGTGGCCCACACGTTGCGCAAAAAGACGAAAATCACCAGAATCACCAGCACCACGGTGATCAGCAAAGTGATCTGGATTTCTTTTACCGACGCGCGGATCGTCGTGGTGCGGTCTGACGCAACCACCAAATCAATCGACGCCGGAATGGACGCCTTCAGGAAAGGCAAAACAGCATTTATACGATCTACGGTCGCGACAATGTTCGCGCCCGGCTGCCGGTTGATGATCACAATCACGCAGGGTTTGCTGTTTTGCAAGCCCGCGACGTATATGTTCTCGACGGAATCAAGCACCGTGGCAATGTCGCCCAGCCGAACGGGAGCGCCATTGTGGTACGCGACGATCACTTGGCGGTAGTGGTCCGCGTCGAAAAGCTGGTCGTTATCTTGCAACACCCAGCGCACCATGCCGTTTTCAACCGCGCCGATCGGCTCGTTGGAATTTACTTGCCCCAGAACGGTGCGCACTTGCTCCAAACCGATCCCGTAATTCGCCAAAACCTGCGGATTCAGTTCCACGCGGACGGCAGGCCGCGCGCTTCCTCCGATATTCACCTGTCCGACGCCGTCCACCTGCGAAAGCTTTTGCTCCACGATCGTTTCGCCTACGTCGTAGACGCGCCGCAGCGACAGCGTGTCCGACCGCATCGCCAGAATCATGATCGGCGAGTCAGCGGGATTGATTTTCCTGTACGTGGGCAAGCTAGGAAGGTTGGATGGAAGCTCTCCGGCAGACGCATTGATGGCCGCTTGAACGTCGCGCGCGGCAGCGTTGATATTGCGGTTCAGATCGAATTGCAAAGTGATGGAAGTCGAGCCCGCCAGGCTCGTGGAGGTCATCTCCGTGACTCCTGCAATGCGCCCAAACTGGCGCTCCAACGGAGTAGCCACCGACGAAGCCATCGTCTCCGGATTGGCACCGGGCAAAGATCCCTGAACGTTAATCGTGGGAAAGTCCACTTCGGGAAGCGGCGCGACGGGCAGATAGCGATACGCGATGACTCCTGCCAGTAGCACGGCAATCGTCAGCAGCGAGGTCGCTACCGGTCTGCGTATGAATACGGATGAAAAATTCATGCTGCTTCGGGTCCCGTCGTCAGACCGCCCATCGCGCGAATCACCGTAATTGCACTAATCAAGCGAATCGCCTCAATCAATCGATTCGATGGTCGATTCGGCGTCAGCCGCGTTGCCGATGCGCAGGTGACTGAATCGTCTTGCTAGCCGGTCGAACGCCAAATACACAACGGGAGTCGTGTATAGCGTGAGCACCTGGCTCACCAGAAGTCCGCCGACGATGCTGATGCCCAGTGGCCGCCTCAATTCAGAGCCTGTGCCGGTGCCCAGCGCCAGCGGCACACCGCCCAGTAATGCCGCCATGGTAGTCATCATGATTGGCCGAAAACGCAGCAAGCAGGCCTGGTAAATTGCATCAAACGGCGACTTCCCTTCCTTGCGCTCCGCATCCAGCGCGAAATCGATCATCATGATCGCGTTCTTCTGCACAATGCCTATCAGCAAAATAATTCCTATCAGCGCGATCACGCTGAAATCCTCTCCGCATACCCAGAGAGCCAAAATCGCGCCCGCGCCTGCCGAGGGAAGCGTGGAAAGAATCGTCAGCGGGTGAATATAGCTTTCGTACAGCACGCCGAGCACGATGTACACAGTCACGATCGCGGCAAGCACGAGCAGCGGCTCGTTCGCCAGCGACGATTGAAAGGCCTGCGCCATTCCCTGAAAGCTCGGGTGGATCGACTCAGGCAAATCAATCTGCCGCGCTGCCGTATTGATGGCAGTCACCGCCTGCCCTAGCGAAGCTCCGGGCGCCAGATTGAACGACAGCGTCACCACCGGAAACTGACCCTGGTGATTTACTGCCACCGTTTCCGTCTTTTGCTCGAAATGCGCGAACGTGCTGAGCGGCACCTCCGTCCCATTCGACGACGGCACGTAAATATCCTTCAGCGCATCGGGGTTCTGTTGAAAGCGCGGATCGACTTCCAGCACCACGTGGTACTGGTTCAGTTGCGTGAAGATCGTCGACACTTGCCGCTGACCAAACGCGTCGTACAGTACGCTATCAATCGTCGCCGGCAATACTCCCAGCCTGCCCGCGGTGTCCCGGTCGATGGTCAAGACTTCCGCGCGGCCGTTGTCGAGTTGGTCGGTGGCCACATCCCGCAACTGCGGCAGCGACGCCAACTTCGCAGCCAGCTTCGGCGCCCACTGCGATAATTCATTGGCGTCCGCGTCCTCGATCGAATACTGATACTGCGTGCGGCTCACGCGGTCCTCGATGCTCAGATCCTGCACCGGCTGCATGTACAGAGTGATTCCCTGCACTTTGGCGAGCTGCGGCTCCAGCTTCCGAATCACGTCGGACGCGGACTCGCTGCGTTCCTCGCGCGGCTTCAAGTTGATCTGGAAGCGCCCGCTGTTCGGCGTCATGTTCGTGCCGTCAACGCCGATAAACGACGACAAGCTCACCACGTCCGGATCCTTCAAAATCACATTCGCCAGCGCTTGTTGCCGGCGAGCCATGGCATCAAACGAAATGTCCTGCGACGCATCCGAAATACCCAAAATCACGCCAGTATCCTGCACCGGGAAAAAGCCCTTGGGTACGTAGTAATACAGCAGGACCGTCGCTACCAAAGTTCCCACCGTCACCAGCAGCGTGGTCGTCTGATGCCGCAGCACTACTTGCAACGTCCGGTCGTAAAAACGATTCAGCCGGTTCACAAAGTTTTCCGAAGCTCGCGAGAATCGGTTCTGGTTCCAGCTCTCTTTGCGCTTCAGCAGCTTCGAACACATCATCGGCGTCAGCGTCAGCGAAACGAACGCCGACACCAAAATGGTCACGCCCAGCGTGATCGCAAATTCCCGGAACAGCCGTCCGATAATGTCGCCCATGAAGAGCAGCGGAATCAGCACGGCGATCAACGACACGGTCAGCGAAACGATGGTGAATCCGATCTGTTCCGAGCCCTTCAGCGCCGCTTGCAGCGGCGAATCGCCGCCCTCAATGAATCGCGCGATGTTTTCGATCATCACGATCGCGTCGTCCACCACGAAGCCGGTCGAGATCGTCAGCGCCATTAGCGACAAATTGTCCAGGCTGAATCCCGCCAGGTACATCACGCCGAACGTTCCGACGATCGAAAGTGGCACCGCCACGCTGGGAATCACCGTAGCCGCGGCGCTGCGCAGAAACAGGAACATGACCATCACCACCAGCGCGATAGTCAGAAGCAACTCAAACTGCACGTCCTTTACCGAAGCCCGAATCGTAGTCGTGCGATCCGTCAGCGTCACCACGTGAATCGACGACGGCAGCGACGCCTGCAGTTCCGGCAGTAGCGCCTTCACCCGGTCCGCCACGCCGATAATGTTCGTGCCTGGCTGCCGCTGGATATTCAGGATCACCGCAGGCTCTTTGTTCATCCATGCGGCCAGCGTATCGTTCTCGGCGCCGTCCACCACTGTTGCCACGTCGGAAAGGCGCACCGGGCTGCCGTTTCGATACGCCACGATTAACGGCAAATAGTTAGCGCTCGAAAGCAGCTGGTCGTTGTCTTCGATGGTGTAGGATTGCCGCGGTCCCTGCAGATTGCCCTTCGCCTGATCCACGTTCGCGTTTTGCAGCGCCACACGCAGATCTTCCAGGCTCATGCCGTAAGACGCGAGCTCCAACGGGTTTGCCAGCACCCGCACGGCAGGCTTCTGCCCGCCGCTGATGGTTACCAGCCCAACCCCGGAAAGTTGCGATATCTTCTGCGCCAGGTTTGTGTCCGCGAAGTCTTCCACCTTCTCCAGCGGCAGCGTTTCCGAGGTCAGCGCCAGCGTCAAAATCGGCGTATCGGCGGGGTTCACTTTGCTGTACGTCGGGGGATTCGGCAGGTCGCGCGGAAGATAAGTGGTTGCTGCATTGATCGACGCCTGCACCTCTTGCTCGGCTACGTCGATATCTTCCTTCAGGTCGAATTGCAGGGTGATCAGCGACGCGCCAAACGAACTCGTGGACGTCATCTGCGTCAACCCCGGCACCTCTCCGAATTGGCGCTCCAGCGGCGTGGTGACGGACGAAGCCATCACGTCCGGGCTCGCGCCGGGATAGAACGTCAGCACCTGAATGGTCGGGTAATCAACCTGCGGAAGAGCAGAAACGGGAAGTTGCAGGTAGGCCACCGCGCCGACCAGCAGCACTCCCAGCATCAGCAGCGAGGTCGCTACTGGTCGCAGTATAAAAGGTCGCGACGGACTCACGGGCGCGGCCCGGGAGCCGCGTTCCCGCGGGACGCACTCTTCGATGGGCCGCCCGACGAAGTATCCGAGGCGCCATCTGCATTGCTCGTGTGCGTGATTACGACCGAGCCCGGCTGCAGTTTATCTCCACCGTCCACCACCACGTCTTGCCCGGCGCTTAGCCCTTCGCGAATCACCGTGCTGTTTCCTTGCGTGAAATCCACCTGCACCGGCTGAACGTCCGCTTTATGGTCCGCGCCAATCACATACACAAATGTTCCCTGCGAGCCCTTCTGCACCGCCGCAGTTGGAGCCACAATTACGCCTTTGCGTTCGCTCAGCAGCAGCCTCACGTTGACGAACTGATTCGGCCAAAGCGCCAACTTCGGGTTGGCAAATTCCGATTTCAGTTTGATCGTTCCGGTCGTGGGATCAATCTGATTGTCGAGCGTAAGCAGCTTGCCGGACCCCAGTAGGATGTTATCGTCGCGCCCGTACGCTTCCACAGTCAGCTCTCGTCCACGCATTTCTTGTATCACTTGAGGCAGTTCGTCTTCGGGCAGCGCGAAGTCCACGGCGATCGGTTGTATCTGGGTAATCACCAGCATTCCGTTCGTGTCCGCGGCATGGACGATGTTCCCCGGATCGACCAGCCTCAGTCCGACGCGGCCGCTGATCGGCGAAGTGATCCGGCAGTACGTCAAATTCAATTTCGCACTGGCGATCTGCGCCTGGTCCGATTCGATCGCGCCGTCATACTGACCCACCATCGCGGACTGCGAATCGTACTGCTGCTTGGTGCCGATTCCCTCTTGCCACAGCGTCTGGTCTCGATGCAAATCAACTTGCGCGTCCCGCTGCGACGCTTCGTCCTTGGCCAGTTGCCCCTGTGCCTGATCCAGCGCCACCTGATACGGCCGGGGGTCGATTTCCGCCAGCAGATCTCCCGCCTGCACGAATTGCCCCTCGCGGAAATACACCTTCATGATCTGGCCGTCCACGCGGGTGTGTAAGGTCACCGTGTTGTACGCCGTCACTGTTCCCAAGCCGGTAAGGTAATACGGCACGTTGGTTTTGATCACCGGCGAAACGCCCACCGAAATTGGCTGGTCCGCGTTGGCGTTCTTTGAATTCGCCGACGAACGCGCTCGCATCACCACCTGATACACAATCGCGCCCGCCACCAACAAAAGCACTAGAGTCACCCAAAGGCCGGCATGGCTCTTCCGTGCGTTTTCCCTCTTAGGCGCTTCTGCCGGAGTGTGATTGGTCGTGCGCATGTCCTCGGTTACTGGCATTCCTGATCCTTTTCCACAGCCGTCAATACGGCTTCTTAGACGTACGGGTTACGTTCGAGGATACATGATCGCTACACGTCGCATGCGGGCTCCCACGGACGAAGCAAGAGCGGCAGGCTCGCCTTCTATTCTGCTCTGCGGCTTGGATAGTTCGCGAAATCCCGGTCCTTGACCAGCGCGTCCGGCTCCCCTAACTTATGAGGTCGACTAGCATAGCAAAACTTAAATGTGGCGCTCGCATGCCTGACGCGAAGCGGTCTTTCAGGAGGAGCCATGCAAGAATTCGATCCGCACGTCCTTGAAGAAAAAGCCGTTCCGCCGCCTCCCGAATTCAGCAGGCGCGCCCGGGTGAAATCTCTCGACGAGTATCGCCAGCTCTACGATCGCGCCGCACAAGATCCCGAAGGCTTCTGGGCCGAGCAGGCCAAGCTCCTCGATTGGTTCGAGCCGTATAAGAAGGTTCTCCAGTGGAAATCGCCTCACGCCAAGTGGTTCGTCGGCGGCAAACTCAACGTCTCCCACAACTGCCTCGATCGCCATGTGGCGAAACATCCCGAAAAAATGGCGCTGATCTGGGAAGCAGAAGACGGCGAAGTAGTTCGGCTTACCTACGCCCAGCTTCACGAGCGCGTCTGCCGCTTCGCCAGTGCCCTGAAGTCGCTCGGCGTGAAAGCCGGCGACTGCGTCGCCATCTACATGCCTATGATTCCCGAGCTGCCCATCGCCATGCTTGGTTGCGCGCGTATCGGCGCTGTGCATTCCGTGGTTTTCGGCGGCTTCAGCGCCACCGCTCTTTCCGACCGCATCGCCGACGCCAAAGCGAAAATCCTGATCACCGCGGATGGTGGCTATCGCCGAGGCAAAGTTGTTCCATTGAAAGACACCGCCGACGCCGCTCTGAAAAAGTGCCGCACCATCGAAAAATCGATCGTCGTGAAGCGCACCGGAGAAAAAGTCGCCTGGGAATCCGGCCGTGACCTCTGGTGGCACGATCTCGAAAAGTCTGCATCCAACGACTGCCGCGCCGTGCCTCTCGATTCCGAGCACCCGCTATACATCCTTTACACCAGTGGAACCACGGGCAAACCGAAAGGCGTCCTGCACACTTCAGCCGGCTATCTCTTACAGTGCATGTGGTCCACGCAACTGGTCTTCGACCTGCGCGATTCGGATGTCTACTGGTGTACCGCCGATATCGGCTGGGTGACGGGCCACAGCTACATCGTCTATGGTCCCCTCGCCCACGGTGCCACAGTAGTTATGTATGAAGGCGCGCCCGATCATCCGGCAAAAGACCGCTTCTGGCAAATCGTCGAGAAATACAAAGTCTCGATCTTCTATAGTTCCGCCACCGCGGTTCGCGCCTTCATGTCTTGGGGAATGGACTGGCTTAACAAGCACGATCTATCCAGCCTGCGCGTTCTCGGCACCGTTGGCGAGCCCATCAATCCCGCGGCGTGGAAGTGGTATCACGAAGCAATTGGCAAGGGCCGCTGCCCCATCGTCGATACATGGTGGCAGACGGAAACCGGCGCCATCATGATCTCGCCGCTTCCCGGCGCCACGCCCGCGAAGCCCGGCTCCGCCACGCTCCCGCTTCCCGGCGTCGCCGCCAAAGTAGTCAATCTCCAAGGCCAGCCCGTCGGTCCCGGCGAAACCGGCTACTTAACCATCCAGAAACCCTGGCCCTCCATGCTTAGAACGATCTACGGCGACGATGAGCGCTACGCCCGCGAATACTGGACCCGCATCCCCGGCGTCTACTTCGCCGGCGATGCCGCCCAGTGCGATCAAGACGGCTACATCTGGGTGCTCGGTCGCGTCGACGACGTAATCAAGGTTGCCGGCCATCGCCTCAGCTCCATGGAAATCGAAAGCGCACTGGTTAGCCATGATTCCGTGGCCGAGGCCGCCGTCGTGGCCCGCCCGGACGACATCAAAGGCGAGGCCATCGTCTGTTTCGTCACGCTTCGCTCCGGGCATTCACCGTCCGGCCAGTTGCGCTCAGCGCTGAAGGAGCACGTCGCCGTCACCATCGGCAGCATCGCTCGCCCAGCCGACGTGCGCTTCTGCGATCTATTGCCCAAGACGCGCAGCGGCAAAATCATGCGCCGCCTGCTCCGCGAACTCGCCCATAAAGGCGGCGTATCCGGAGACGTCTCGACTCTTGAAGACATGAGCGTTATCGAACGCCTGGCCAAATCGAATGGACAGGGCGAGTAGAATCCTTCCGGCGGATCAAATCGAGGAATGGTTATATTGTCTGAAAAAACGAGCGACCACTCCTGGCGTTTGCTCGGACGCGCGCGCCGATCGGCTCCTCTTGCTCTAATCGGTCCTCTCTGCCGAGAATCCGCCAATTTTTTCACATGGCGCGCGCGGTTCTCCCGCTCCTGATATATACTGCCCCGGTTTGCTGCGGCGCATCGTAGGCCGCAGACATCCGTAAACGCTTCCTGATCAATTAATTAGCTCGCCAATGGGGAGCTGGTCAGATCAGTAGCTCGTCAGGCTAAGGGGGACGCAGTGACCAGGTATTTTGGGACTATTTTGCTGTTCGCCGCTTTTGCACTAGGACTCTCGTCGTCGCCTGCCCGTGCGCAGACGTCGTCGGCCGCCAATTGGCCTATGTATAACCGCGATCTCGCTTCCACTCGCTTTTCGCCGCTGAAGCAAATCAACGCCGACAACGTGTCGAAACTCGCGCGAGCTTGGTCCTACTCCATGCGTCCCGGAGGCGTCGGCCCCGCATCCGCAGCCTACGCGGAAGCCACTCCCATCGTCGTCAACGACATCATGTATGTGCCTGCCGGCAACAAGATCGTCGCGCTCGATGGCGACACCGGCAAGGAAGTGTGGCGCTACGAACTGAAGACTGGCCTCGCCTCCGCGCGCGGCGTGGCCTACTGGCCCGGCACTCGTCATGATCCCGCGCGCATCTTCTTCACCAGCGGCCACAAAATCATGGCGCTCGACGCCGCCACCGGCAAGCCCTCCGCCGGTTTCGGAACCAATGGCGAGGTCACCCTCAAAGTTCCCTTCGCCGAAGTGCCCACAATTTACAAGAACATTTTGATCATCGGCGCCAACGTCTACGGACCCGGCGAAACCAATCTTCATCCACAGGACGAAGTTGCCAAAGGCGTTCCCGGAGATTCGCGCGCCTTTGATGCCCGCACCGGCAAAAAACTCTGGGACTTCCACACCGTCCCGCACCCCGGCGAAGTCGGAAACAACACCTGGGGTGACGATAGCTGGAAGGATCGCGGCGGCGCCAACGTTTGGTCCATCACCATGAGCGTCGACGCCAAGCGCGGCATTCTTTACATGCCGGTCGGCGGACCCGCCGCCAACTATTACGGCGGCGACCGCCCCGGCGACAATCTTTTCTCCAATACGCTCGTCGCCGTGGATGTCAACACCGGGAAACTGAAGTGGTATTTCCAGACTGTTCATCACGAACTGTGGGATTTCGACCTGCCGCCCGAGCCCGCGCTCCTCGATATCACGCACGACGGCAAGAAAGTGCCGGTTGTCGTACAGACGAGCAAGACAGCTTACATGTTCATTTTGAATCGTGTAACCGGCAAGTCGATCTTCGGCGTTAAAGAGACGCCCGTTCCCAAGGGCAACGTTCCCACGGAAGCGTACTCGCCGACGCAGCCAATCCCGGTAAAACCTCCACCGCTCGCGGACGTCGGATTCACTCTGAATGACATGGTCACCGCTGACGACACGAACGCGCAGCACGCGCAGGCCTGCCACGAACTGTGGGACAAGGCTGGCGGCTTCTACAATGCCGGCCCGTTCACGCCCTGGCTTTATCAGGAGCCTGGGAAACCGCTAAAGGTTTCTCTGGTATTCCCTGGCGCCACTGGCGGAGCCAACTGGGGTGGCACGGCGTCTGACCCGACCAACGACTACGTCATCGTCAACATGCAGAATCAAGCCGCGCTCGGTTTTATCGAAAAGAATCCGAAATACAAGCCCGGGCCAGGAAACATCCAGTTGCCCTACGATCGCGGCAGCAACGCCTCGTTCGCCGGGCAGTACGCGCAGTTCGCCGCCATCGCCCGCGATGCAAACGGCAAATCGATCGGCAGCTTGCCCTGCCAGAAACCCCCATGGGAGACGCTCACGGCTGTGAACGCCGCAACCGGCGACATCGTTTGGCAAGTGCCTCTCGGCATCACCAAGGGCTTGCCGCCGTCGAAGGAGAATACGGGACGCCCAGGCGCCTTTGCTGGTCCCATCGTCACCGCTGGCGGAGTAATCTTCATCGGTGCCACCAGCGACAACATGTTCCGCGCCTTCGACGAGCACACCGGGAAAATTCTCTGGTCGATTCATCTTCCGTTGCAGGCGACGGCTGTTCCGATCACCTATGAGGGCAAGGACGGCAAGCAATACGTCGCCATTATGGACGCCGGCGCCGCGTTTGGCGCTAGGGCCCAAAGCGGTCCCGGCCCAGCCCTGGTCGTCTTCGCGCTTCCGTAAGCGCTCACGTACGGCACATCGGCTCCGCATCTGGCGCTTGATCTCAGGTGCGGAGCCACCGCACCCTGCGTTGGAGTGTTATCGATCGAAATCCGCGGAAGTCACAATGCGTGTTTTACTCGGGATGACAGTTGCGCCGGCAATTGCAGAACCGATTCTTTGGCCAACTTGTGCTGAGAGTTTATCCCCGCCTTCGCCAGCATTCCCACGAACTGGTCTTTGGTCCGCATATCCATCGCTTCGGCCACCAGTTTCCCGCCTCGATCGTATAGGTAGCTCTTCGGAATGCCCATCACGTCGTACTGCTTGTGGACGACATCTCCAGGATCGAGCAGCACCGGATAAGTCACTTTGTGCTTCGCCAGGAACGATCGCACCGTGCCCGGCTCCTCGTCCGATATCGCCAGCACCACGAATCCCTGAGTTTTGTATTTTTCGTACAACGTGTCCAGGTCTGGCATTTCTTTCCTGCACGGAGGGCACCACGTGGCCCAGAAATTGACCAGCACCACTTTCCCGCGCAAATCCCGCAACGTCCACTTCCGTCCGTCCAAGCCCGTCAATGTGAAGTTAATGTGTTCTCGCCTGACGTCATCCAGTTGCAACTTTCTCAGCGCCCGCCGGTATTGCGAGTTCTCGAGCGATACCTTTGCATGCTCGTATGTCGCAAGAGACGCAAGTTCTACATATTGGTCGGCTGGTTGGCCGAGGGCATCCGGCAGGGGGTGTTGACGAAGCGCATCCGCGAGCGTTGTCGCCACCGCTTGCACCGTGTTCGGGCCCTGATCGCCTTCGGTCGAAAGATTCGCCAACGAATACGCCAGCGCCAGCTTATTCGCCGAAGGAGGCAGTGCTCGGACTTGCATAGCCAGCATTTGTGTCGCCCGAGGACGCACATCGTCCGCGAGAGACCGCAAGCTTGCGATATTTTTTGCAATAGGCGCCTGCGTGGGCGTCCACTCCGGTTCTCTTTTCTGTGCTTGTAAAGTCGGGATACCAATTGTCAGCAGCGCTACTACCATCACGAAGACGGCTGTGGCTGCGCTGCGCGCCACACCAGCCCTTCCAAGTTCTCTCCTCATACCCGCCAACTTAACACATTCCGCGGTCTTTGCACTTCGGTTAAGACCTGCAACATTACTTCCCCTCGCACACCCCAGTTAAGGTGTTCCGCCCGGGTTCTGCCGGTCTTTGCTTGACATACTTCCGTAGTTCTGCCATTGTCGAAATATGGTATCCGCCACTGCATTAACCAAAACTAATTCCGGACAAATCGTCCGCTACGCCGACATGTTCTCGGCCATGGGCACCGAACCCCGCCTGCGCATCATGCAGCTTCTGTTGGCCGCCCATCCGGAAGGTTTCGTCGTCGGCGAGATTCAAAGCGAGCTCGACATCCCCAATTCCACGCTGTCTCACCATCTCGACAAGCTTAAAAGCGAAGGCCTCGTCAACGTTCGCCGCGAAAGCACCTTTCTTCGCTACACCGCCAACACGGACTCGCTTCGGGAGCTGCTCGGTTTCCTCTACTCAGAATGTTGCACCCGCAACAAAGCCTTAAGCCCGAACGAGATCATCCAGATTTGCAAATAGGAGCCTCCGCCATGAGCGAAACGCAAACGAACCTTGGAATCAAAGAAGTGGTCCGCGAAAAGTACGGCGAACTTGCCCGCCAGGCCCAAGCTGGCGAAAAGCCCTGCTGCGGACCGGCCGCGTCCTGCTGCGACGCGATCACCGCGAATCTTTACAACGCAGCTGACGCTGCAGCTATTCCCGAAGAAGCCCTGCGCGCTTCGCTCGGTTGCGGTAATCCGACCGCACTCGCCCAGCTGCACGCTGGCGAAGTCGTCCTCGACCTCGGCTCCGGCGGCGGCATCGATGTTCTGCTTTCCGCCCGCCGCGTCGGCCCTTCAGGCAAGGTCTACGGCCTGGATATGACTGACGAAATGCTCGCGCTCGCGCGCGAAAATCAGCGCCAAGCGGGAATCGCGAACGTCGACTTCCTGAAAGGCGAGATCGAGCGCATTCCCCTGCCCGACAATTCCGTCGATGTCGTGATCTCCAATTGCGTCATCAATCTTTCCGCGGACAAAGCGCAAGTTCTCCGCGAAGCCTGCCGCGTGCTCAAACCCGGCGGGCGCTTAGCCGTTTCGGATGTAGTCACGCGTGGAGAAATTTCTCCGGAAATTCGTCAAAGCATCCTCCTCTGGATCGGTTGCGTCGCCGGAGCGCTCAACGAGTCCGATTACCGCGACAAGCTTTCTGCGGCCGGCTTCGAACACGTCGATATTGAGCCCACTCGCATTTACAAGGTCGAAGACGCGCGCGAATTCCTCGTTTCCGCCGGCCTCGATCCCAATGCTCTCGCGCCGAACGTCGATGGCAAGTTCATGAGCGCCTTTATCCGCGCCAGCAAGCCCGCGCGCGCACTCGAAAATGCAGCCGCACCCTCAGCCGCTGCACCGGCCAAGTGCTAGCAGGCGCGGAATCTTTACAACGTCCTGTTCCTCTGCACCGGCCACTTCTTGCGCTCCATCGTGGCCGAAGCGATCGGGAATGCGGCGGCCACAGTTGAACTCGAAGTCCGCCTATTTCCCGCGCTTGGATGCGGACTTTGCCGCCGGTTTGCGCTTTTTCAAGGTCCTATATGACGGCGGCCACTTCACTCCCAGTCGCTGGGAGTCATGGCTTCCCGATTGAACGTTCTGCATCAGGTCTTGCTGATTATCGCGTTCCTGATCGCGGCGCGCTTGTTCCCGATTCTCCATGTCCGCTTCCATCTGTTCGCCTGCTTTGGACTTCCGTTTTCCGCTATTTTTCATGGCATACCTCCTTGCCAATCACATTGTTGCTGGTGGTGAAGATGCGCGACGCCGTATCAACCTCGCGCGCGTCGTCGGCGCGCGGCGCTGCGCGCATGCTGCGAGAGAGCGCGTCTCGAAACGGTGTTCTTGGGCTCACGCTTCAGCGCTTTTTCTCGCGCGCGAGACCGTTTACGGTTGGGCTTCTTTGCGTCGGATTGGCCTTTCTCGTACGCGCTCTTGCGGGTTTTCTCGCTGGCGCGTCCCCGGCGCGGTGGTGGCAGCGGAATCCCCGCGCGGCGCGCTTCACTCAAGCCAATAGCGATGGCCTGCTGGGGCGAACGGGCGCCGTGCTTTCCTTGGCGCACGTGTTCGATTTCTTCGCGGACGAATTCCCCGGCCGCTGTGCTGGGCGACTTCCCTTCCCGCAGCTCTTCCTTGGCTTTCCGAACCGTGGATTTATTTGGCATAGCCCCTCCATTCCATACTTCTGGTTGGATGTACGGGCGGCGCCGTTCGTGTCAGCGGAACGTCGGTGCTAATAAGTACAAGCAAATATCGGTCACTTCGAGCCCAGGAATCGCAGCGTGCTAGAATCGCTTCAATGTCGGACGAAGCCGATCCTGTTGCCGAAAATATTGCTCGTGTGCGTGAACGCATAGCTCGCGCGGTCGAACGCTCGGGACGCAGCGCCAGCGAAATTACCCTAGTCGCGGTTTCCAAGACGTTCCCGCCCGAAGCAATTCGAGCCGCGTACGGCGCTGGAATGCGTCATTTCGGCGAAAATCGCGTGCAGGAATTTGAGCCCAAGCGTCAGGCTCTCGGTGGGCTGGACTCGACCTGGCACATGGTCGGCCACGTCCAGGGCAACAAAGCGAGAAAGGTAGCCGAACTTTTTAATCGTGTCGATTCGATCGACCGGTTTTCCACCGCGGAAAAGCTCGATACCGCTATCGCCGAAGGGGCAGCGGGCGAGCGGCTGCCAGTGCTGATCGAAGTGAAGCTCGCCGGCGAAGAAACGAAAAGCGGCGTGGAAGAAGCTGCGCTCGCGCACCTCGTGGAAGATATTTCGCAAAAGTGTTCAGATTTGGATCTGCGTGGCCTGATGGCTATTCCGCCGTACGCCGAAGATCCCGAGCAGGCGCGCCCCTTCTTTCGCAGACTGCGCGAATTGCGCGATCATTTGCGGCAAAAGGTCGGGCTCGAATTGCCGGTGCTGTCCATGGGCATGAGCCACGATTTCGAAGTCGCGATCGAGGAGGGCGCCACCGAAGTCAGAATCGGCACCGCCATTTTCGGTTCGCGGCAACAAATTCTGTGATCGACATTCGGGTGTCGCGGTCGGGCCGAAATTTGCGGTGCGCGTGACGCCAGGAGCTGGCCCGGATGCGATTGACGGCGAGTATGCGGGGGTGGTGACCGTGTCATCCGGCCGTGCCAATAATGCGCTTCGGAAGCTCTTGGCCGCGCGTTTGAACGTCCCGGTATCGGCTGCTAGAATTCTCGGAGGTAAAAAGCAGAAATAAGCGCGTGCAGATTCCCGGCGTTAGCCGCCAGCAAGTAATGGGTTTGCTCACATGAGCCAGCAAACAGCGAGCAGCAATCTAAACCCGCAAGCGAAACAAATGGCAGACGAGTCCATGGTGCGCTGCCTGGACGCGCAGGCGCGTGCGATCTGGCCTCAGGAAGCTCCGCTGTTGCTCCGCTATGCGTTGCCCGCTGAGCCACGCATCCTTGACGCGGGCTGCGGCACCGGCGAAGCATCCTCGCGGATGGCGGAGCTTTTTCCGCACGCGCAAATTCTCGGCGTGGACGTGATCGACGCGAGCCTGGAACTTGCGCGCCAGCGCTTTCGCCAACTCGCGCCGCGGTTGAAGTTCGAGCACCAGAGCATTTACGAGCTGAGCGTTCCCGAGGGCAGTTTCGACCTGACCGTCTGCCGTCACGTGATTCATTCCATCCCGCACGCCGACCGAGTGATCGCCGAGCTCGTCCGCGTCACGCGCCCAGGCGGACACCTGCACCTGATCGCCGAAGACTACGGCATGTTGCACTTTCAGCGCGCTCGGCTCGATGCGCGCGATTTCTGGCATCAGGTCCCGCCAGCGTTTGGCGCGGCCACCGGCACGAATCTCTTTATGGGCCGCGATATCTTCGGCATTCTTGCGGCCATGAAGCTGGAAGAAATCCGCATCGATTACGTGATCGTGGATACGTTGCGCGTTCCGCGCGAGACGTTTGCGGCCATCATCGAAGCCTGGCGCGATGGATACGCGGATCCCGTAGCCGAATACACTCCGATTTCGCGCGAAAAGGCTCTCGATTATTTCAACCAGATGATCGCCAACATTCGCGACCCGCTCGGTTACGCACTGTGGCTCGTTCCCGTGGCTAGCGCGCGAGTGCCCGCGGGCGGAAGGAATGGCGCGTAGCGGCCAGGTCCGTTGCACAAAACCATGCCAGACATAAAAGCAATCCAGGCGGAATTACGAGCCAGCAAAATCGACGGCTGGCTTTTCTACGATCATCACCACCGCGATCCCATCGCCGCGCACGTGCTGGGCCTTCCGACTGAGGGATTATCCACGCGCAGATGGTTTTACTTCGTTCCTAAGAACGGCGAGCCTCGAAAACTCGTTCACCGCATCGAACGCGGAGCGCTTGATTCTCTCGACGGCCGCCGCTCGGAGTATTCCAGCTGGCAAGAGCTGCACGCAGGCCTGCGTAAGCTACTCGCGGGAAGACGCACAATCGCCATGCAATACTCTCCGGAAAATAACATTCCGTACATCGGCCTGGTAGACGCCGGCACCGTCGAACTGGTGCGCAAACTGAAAAAACGCGTGGTAAGTTCAGCCGATCTGGTGCAGACGTTTGAAGCGGCGTGGACGCCAGAGCAATTAAAGACGCATCTCGAAGCGGGACACGCCGTGGACCGCATTGTGCGCGGCGCATTCGAGCATGCCGCCCGCGCCGTGCGCGATGGCAGACCATTGATGGAATACGAGTTGCAGCAGTGGATGATGCAGCAATTTCGCGAGAATGGTCTGACCACGGAAGAGCCTCCCGTGGTCGCCGTGCAACCGAATAACGCGAACCCACATTACGAGCCGACCAAGAGCGGTTCGCGGCCGATTCGCGCGGGAGACCTGCTGCTCCTGGACGTATGGGCTAAATGCGATCGGCCAGCCAGCGTCTATTACGACATCACCTGGATCGGATATCTAGGCGAGCGCGTGCCGGAGGCGTACGCGAAAGTTTTTCGCATCGTGCGTGCCGCGCGCGACAGCGCCATCGAATGCGTGAAGTCAGCCGTCGCCAAGGGACAAACGATTCACGGCTGGGAAGTGGACCGCGCCGCGCGCGAGTCCATTCGCAAAGCCGGCTACGCAAAATATTTTGTCCATCGCACTGGACACAGCATCGGCGAGCAAATTCACGGCAACGGCGCGAATATGGACAGCCTGGAAACCCGCGACGACCGGAAAATTATGCCCCGCACCTGTTTCTCCGTCGAACCGGGAATCTACCTGCCGGAATTCGGCATCCGAAGCGAAGTGAACGTATACGTAGGCGAGCGCGAGGCGCAAGTGACCGGCGCGGTGCAGACGGAAATTCTGGCGCTACTCGCATGAGTACGGGCAACGAGGTTATCGGAGACGGATTGGCGGAAACGACGCAGAACGAGGCGCCGACGCAGCAGAGTGAAGTGATAGCCGCGCCCCACGGACGTGCGAGTTGGATCGCGCCGATGATTTTGATCGCCGCGTGGGCTGTGCCGGGGCTGGGCCATCTGCTACAACGGCGATGGGCGCGCGCATTGGGGTTTTTCTTGGCGGTTGGTGGACTGGCGATCATCGGATATCTGCTGCGCGGCGAAGTGTTTGGCCCGCACACGCACGAATCGTTTGGCACCCTCGGATTTATCGCGGACGCGGCGGCGGGTGTTTTTTATTTTCTCGCGCATTTTATCGAAACGGCCGGCCCGGATATTTCCCGCGCCACGGGAAATTATGGGACTCGATTCGTAGCTGCGGCTGGCCTGGTCAATTTAATCGGCGCGATTGACGCCGTCGAAATCGCGCTGGGGCGGCGCAGGTAGACCAAGGTGCACGGACTTCACGTCAATCACTTCGGGGCTATGGTGCTGTTTGCGGTGCTGGTGTCCGTAGGTCTCGCGTCGCTCGGGCGGCAAACGATGGTCGGGCGAATCCGATATGCCGTGTGGTCGCTGGCGCTGTTTTTGATTATCGCCATTGGCGTGGCGTGGCTGATGTTCCCGTTCTCGCGCTAACGCATTCTTCTCGTCCGTAAACTCCCCCAAAAGAGAATCCCCGCCATCTCGTTTATGAAATGGCGGGGACGAAAGGCTGCCCCGCGAAGTTGCGGTCGTACGAGCGAATTGCGATTACGCGAGATCGGCCGCACGATACGGTATTTTGCGGGCGCGCTTGCCGGTGGCCGCGAAGATCGCGTTGTAGATGGCCGGAGCGATGGGCGGAACAGCTGGCTCGCCCATGCCGGTCGGCGGCGTCAAGTGGCTATCGGTAATGTACACCTCGACGTGCGGCATTTCGTTCATGCGCAGAACCTCGAACGTGTCGAAGTTGCCTTGAACGACGCGCCCCTTATCGATTGTGATTTCACCCTTGAGCGTTTGCGATAGGCCGAACACAACGCCTCCGCGGACCTGCTGCTCGATGATCGCCGGATTCACCGGCTGGCCCAAATCGACGGCGACGACCACGCGATGGACTTTTACGTTCTTGTCTTTATCGAGCGAAATCTCCGCGACTTCGGCAACGTACGTGTTGAACGCCTCAACGACGGCGATGCCCCGGTAGCGGCCCGCCGGCAAAGGTTTGCTCCAGCCGGCCTTTTCGGCCACGAGGTTCAGAACGCCGAGGTTGCGCGCATTCTTCTGCAGTAAATCGCGGCGAAATTCGTAGGGATCTTTTTTCGCGGCGGCCGCCAGTTCGTCGATGAAGCACTCGCGGAAGAAACCATTCTGCGAAGCTCCCACCGAACGCCAGAAACCCTGCGGAACCGGACCGGGAACCAGGTTGTAATTCACGGCGATGTTGGGAATATCGTAAGGAGTGTCGATGATTCCTTCCACGCTGCTATCGTCGAAATCGTTCTTCACCGAGCCGTAGAACCACCTCATGATCGAATCGCAGGCGATGTGGGCGCTGAAGGAAACTGGCTTGCCGCTGGAATCAAGACCGGCCGAGAAGCGCACCAGCGACGCGGGACGATAGTAGTCGTGCTGCGTATCGTCTTCGCGCGACCATGTGACCTGCACCGGCGCCTTCATGGCTTTGGATGTTTCGCAAGCTTGGTTGATGAAGTCCGACCAGCCTCGGCGGCCAAAACCACCGCCTAGGAACGTGGTATGAACGATTACCTTGTCGGGGCTCACCCCAGCTATTTTGGCTGCGGCCGCCTGGGAGGGTGTTTGAAACTGAGTGGGTGCCCATATTTCGGCGCCCTCGCCTTCCCGGATATCGGCGGTGCAATTCATGGGCTCCATGCAAGCGTGCGCTTCGTACGGAGCGCGATATTCGGCTTGGATCTTGGTGGCCGCGCTGTTGAAGGCCGCTGCCGCGTCGCCCACTTTCCTGGCCGAGTAACCCTCCTTGCTGTCAAGGGACTTCCCAAAATTCTCAAAGATGGTCTCGGTGGTTACGTCGGCAGTGGGCCCGAGATCCCACTTCACGTCGAGGGCGCGGCGACCCTCCATCGCGTCCCAGGTATTATCCGCCACCACGGCGATGCCATCCGAAATCTGCACCACGTCTTTTACGCCACGCACCTGCTTGGCCTTGGTAGCGTCGAAGCTGGCCACTTTGCCGCCGAAAACCGGGCAGCGCAGCACCACGGCGTGCAACATGCCCGGACGGCGCTGGTCGATGCCGAACTTGGCGCGGCCATTCACCTTTTCAGGCGTGTCGAGGCGCTTCATCGGCTTGCCGATCACCTTGAACTCCGCCGCATCTTTCATCTTTACATCGGTTGGCGGCTGAAGTTTTGCCGCAGCTTCGGCCAGGCTGCCGTAGGTGGCGCGGCTCTTCGAACCCATGTGGACGACCTCGCCGTTCTCGGCACGGCATTCGGACGCATCAACACCCCACTTTTGTGCGGCGGCGGCGACCAGCATCTCGCGAGCGGTAGCGCCTGCTTTGCGCAGCGGCTCCCAACTGGAGTGGATGCTGGTGCTGCCGCCTGTGCCCTGCATGCCAAACGCGGGGTCGAAATAAACTCGCGCGGCAGGAGCGAATTCAAACCGGATATTCCGCCAATCGCATTCCAGTTCTTCAGCCGCAAGCATCGGGAGAGATGTGGCCACGCCCTGGCCCATTTCCGACTTGCTTACAACAATTGTGACTATGTTGTCCGGGCTCACGTGGATAAAAGCGTTCATCACGACGGGTTTCTCGCCCGCAGCGAAAACTTCATGGCGGCCGGGCAGATAAAAGCCGACGATCAGCCCGGTGGCGCCCGCCAAACTGGTCTTCAGGAATTTGCGGCGATCGAGTCCGTTGGTAATCACGCTCATTCCGCACCTCCAGCAATCGCGCCCGCAGGAATCTGGTCGAGCTCGGAACTTTCTTTCGCCGCGCCGCTGTGCAGGGACGCAGCGCGATGGATCGCTTCCTTGATTTGCTGATAAGTGCCGCAGCGGCAGATATTGCCGGCCATGGCCGTTTCAATTTCTTCGTCGGTGGGATGCGGGTTCTTGGCCAGCAGCGCGGAAGCAGACATGATCTGTCCGGACTGGCAATAGCCGCACTGCGGAACGTCCACTTCTATCCAGGCGCGCTGGACCGGGTGGCTATGATCCGGCGACAAGCCTTCAATCGTGGTCACATGCTTGCCCTCAACGCTGGAAACAGGCGTGATGCAGGAGCGAATGGCCGCTCCATTAATATGGACCGTGCAAGCGCCGCACAGCGCCATCCCGCAGCCGAATTTCGTTCCCGTCATATTGAGCGTGTCGCGGATCACCCAAAGCAATGGCATATCGGGATTCACATCCACTGTCTGTGATTTTCCGTTCACCGTAAACCGAGTTGCCATGAAAAGCCTCCTTCGAAATGCCGCATCAGTGCGGCGGCACACCACGCCACTCTGCGTCAATGAGCTCGCTTCAAAGTATGTCAACGCCAAGAAAGTGTCAAGGCGAGGCGCTCGACTCCAAAACGCTCGCACACTTCGAAGGGAGCCACAACGAAGAGTGCCCGCAAGCCTAGCGGCGCACCGGACGCGGTTTCTTGTAGCGCCGGCGTCTCGCCGGCGAATTACGAACTGAGACAAGCAAAGGGGGCGACGCGACACGAGGCGGCTCAGAGCGGCGCGGTGGGGCCTCTGAATCTGAAAATCAGACATTTGGCTCGGGCTTTCCTTGTGCGGCCCGGACGAGGCTCAACGCGAGCAGGGTGTGAAACACGCGGTCAGCAACGTACCTGTTGAAACCGGCACGAGGCACGAGGCCGTGAGCCAAGTCGTTTCTGAGATTGAGACCTCGCCGGTCAACGTACACGACGGCGAGATAACGCCACAAATTTTCGGTCAGCACTCGCCGCATACGTGGGTCAGCGAGCACGTCGTTCATATTCTTGGCGTCCGTGATTCCCGGCTGGTTCCTGACAGTCTTCCTCACGGGAATACCGACGCGCCCCAAGAAATTGCGCAGTATGTGCTCGATCTGCGGTACCAGCACATAGATGGCTTTCACGAAATCCTCCTGATGGTAGGCTTCAAGGCCGTCCTTGAGAAGACCATCCCGGCTGTCGGCGAATAGAGGCGACTCGCAGAGGAAGTCCAGAACGTTGTCAGCGGTAGGGGCATACCGCTCCCACAGCTTGGCCAAAACGTGTGCCAGGAGCGGTTGGTAGAACCCAATGATCTGTTCCAACTGCTTATGGAGCCGCCCCTCGGGGTCGTCGTCCAGTGATCCGATCTGGCCGGTGGTGAAGCCGCCTGTTTCGACTATTTTGATCGGAATCATGCTCAGGAATGGTGCGCCACTCCGCAGCTTTTCCAGTAAATTTCGCGCGTCGTCCACCCTTGGGACGAAATAGCCCGCGATCTGGAGTAGCGACTTATTGAGGTCGCGGCTCCCGATCAGAGCTTCGACCAGCTCACCAATGTCCTCCTGCTTGATTTCCGCCTTCACCGAAACCGTCTTCAGATCGGAGGTTATGTTCTTTCCTTTCTCCTCGGCGAGTCGTTGGAGGTCTTCGGCGTCTTTCTTTAGCCCTTCTCGCTCATACCTCTCGATGACAGGTTCCAGCCAAGCCATGGCCATCATGGGATTCGCCTGCCGGGCGATGTGCTCAAATGCTTTACCGGACGCCCGGATCGCCCGTTCCACGTTGGCTTTGTCGCCCGTGCCCCGGTAGTGCCGAACGAGCCTCTCAGCCGCCGATTCGGCTGACCACGGGTCTAACGTTTCGTAGACTCCGCTTTCGTTCGGCCGGGTATCCGTGACCCTCGCGAACATGATTTCAAGGTTTTCGATCACGCGGGCCTGTTGCTCCGCAGTTACGCCTTTTGAGCCATATAGGTTGTCGAACAGAAACAGCCATGTACCTGCGAGTTTCGTCTGCGAGATCCGGTCGTAGAACTCAAACATGAAGTCTGCCACGCGCTTAACTCGGTTGGTATCGTTAATAGACAGCGCGAGATCGAACGCTCGACCAATCCAATTGATCGCGAACATTTCCATCGGAAAGAAACGCCGGTCGGCGGCCTCCAAATACGAGTCAATGGCGATCCGGGCGAATTCTGCGTCCGGTTTTTCCCCTGTTATTGCGGACTTCAAATCCCAGACAAGGTCCGCATATCTGGCACGCATTACCGGATTCTTCCCTTCCTTTGCGCGAGCCTCCCAATGGGCGAGCGTATCCGCATCGAGCTTCTTGATGTCGGGCGAGTGAACGTCTCGGTCGTGGGAATCCTTGTACGACATCATCGGCGTGAAATAGGTCCCCCATGCGCCGTCCTTTTGCCGTTTCTCGCTGAACATGAACGCGGACCACTCAGCGAGAAAGCCCTTCCAGTCCTCCTCGTTAAGATCCCCCTGTGTCCTGCGGACTGCCGAGAGGGCCTCCGCGATTTCGACTTCTTGGTGCGGTTCCGTCCTGCCATCGAAACGTATCAAGACCTCTCGCGCCCACGCGGGTACCTTCACGTTCCCTCCTTCCCAAATCGTGATTCGCGCAGATCAGTTTGAATCTTACGGGTCGTGACACAAGCAGTCAAAATTCAAACGGACCCAGGACCGCGGTGACACGCAAGGCGTATGCGCCACGGCCGGGAGCACCTCCCCATCCCGATGCCCACAAAATGCATCGCGCTAGCTCCGGGATGCCCCCCGCAGATTTGCGTAGGGTCTTTTACGATATGGACATTTCGGTAACTTTCGGTTAGCGTGAGTCGGGCTCTTTTGAGCCGCAGGGAGGACGCGCACATGGACGCCGCCGGTCGCGAGCAGCCAATGACCACCCCGCTACAACTCCGCGCCGCCGCGCGTCCCTCCCGCCGTACCCTCAGCGCCAACGAACATCATGCGTTGATAACCCTCAAGGCTAATCGCGAAACTGCTTCGAGTATCCCGGCTCTCAACTGGCCGCGATTCATCAACATACATTTTTCTAATCGCGAACCACTCGCCATCCAAAGCGTGCGCCCGTCGTACCACGATTCACGAGTTCCCGGTTCGGACCACCAACCGGGACTCCGGTCCGCTGTCCGGAATCCGGTGGAGCTCAATGAACTCCGCAAACCGGAGCGCGCGGTTTCCGCGCGATGCTGGAACACCAACCACGAATCACGCATTCTCACCCGGGGCCCTCAAAACGCACCCCGTTTTGGGGTGGTCACCCGGAACAGTCACTCGGGTGACAGCACATGTAACTCATTGAAAACGCTTACTCGCGCATGCCCTCACCCGGAACGTCCCGCTGCATCTGTTTTTTCGCATAACTTTCGCCCCGGTAATCCCGGCCTGAATCACGTCGTGGCGTCCAAGAACGCAAAAATTGTGCCCGCGCGGGACGACAGACCGGGCTCGAAAATTCGCTTACCATTCGGCAATAGTCGGCCTACAATCCGCGTAGCTGCGGGTGCGGGGCCGCGAAGGAATTTGGCGGAAAGAATAGCGACGCGGCGAAGGGTTGGGTGGAGCAGTTCCCTATCGCCAGCCGAGGGAGGTCTTCCGTGAGCGTTGAAGCGAAGGCGTTACGCACTGAAAGCGAACAGGCAAACGGACAAGTCGTAGTGGCCGGGCGGCCGATGCCGGAGTTCCGCCACATTGGCGTGGAGCCGCTGACGGGCGCGTGCGGGTGCGAGATTAGCGGCGTGGATTTGCGCAAGCCGCTGAAAGAAGAAGTGCTCGGCGAGATCATGAAAGCGTTCGAGCACTTTTTGGTGATCATGCTGAGGGATCAAGAGCTCAGCATCGACGAGCACAAGGCGTTTTCGCATTATTTTGGCGAGCTGATGGAATTGCCGCAAGCGCCACTTTACGCCGGCGACCGCGAGATGCAGGAAGTGCGCCGGGAGGTGCACGACCCGGTGAGCGTGGTGCCCTTCACAAAATTTCACACCGATAGCCCCTTCTTGCAGCGTCCGCCGAAGTGCATGGTGATGCGCGCCATTGACGCGCCTCGATACGGAGGCGACACCGCGTTCGCCAACATGTATCTGGCATACGAGGAGCTTTCTGACGGAATGAAGAAGACGCTCGAAGAATTGCGCGTGGTCTATTCGGGCAAAGATATCTGGTCGAAAAACGCCAAGCTCGATAAGGACAAGCAGCTCCGTCTGCGCGAATCGCACGATTTCAAGGAAGACCAGCTCGAAAACGCGCATCCCGCCGTGCGCAGGCATCCGACCACGGGACGCAAAGCCCTCTACGTCACGGCCGCGTATTTCAGGCACTTCGAAGGCTGGAGCGCCGAAGACAGCCGTCCGCTGCTCGAATATTTCGCCCACATGCCCCACAAGCTGCAATATCAGTGCCGCATTCGCTGGAAGCCGAACACGGTGATCGTCTGGGACAACCGCTTCCTGCAGCATTGCGGCATCCACGATTACGAGAGCGAGCGCCGCCACCTGGTGCGCACCACCGTAATCGGCGAGCGCCCCATCTGACAGGCTTCTTAAAAATATTTCATTTTCGCTGCGGGGCGACCATGAATGGTTGCAGCATCAATGGCAACTCGAACGCGAGCGTTTCTGGCGGCTCGCAGACGGTGTCGCTGCATTGCTGAAAGCGGACGGCACCCGAGAGCGCGACTTTGCCCTCGTCGAGCGGATATTTGAGCAGCAGCGCGCCCACGCCTCGAAACGAACCGCTGTAGACGGGCAGAGTTTCGCCAAGATCGGCAAAGCGTGTTGGCGTCGCTGGCGGCAGTTCGAACGATTGACTGATGACCTTCGGAGCGTCGAACACGACGGACGTGACGGTGTAATTTTCCGGAAGCGGCGAGCCGTACACGTGCCAGCCGGGTTCTAGCGCGAAACGCGCGAAAAATCCAATTTCCTGGCCCGCGAAAGCTCGTTCCGCCGAAAGGCCCAGCTGCACGGTAAGCGCGCCGCTATGCAAAGTGACGGACGGCGAACCGTCGCTCGCGATTCCGAACTCGCGCAGAGCGACCGCCGATGCCGCGACGCGGTGCTGATAATTCGGCACGAAATATTTGCGAATTACCGTGCCGTCCCGAGCGACCAGGTATTCGACGGGATGTGGAACGCCGTGGGCGCGCAGGCTGGCGTCAATATTGGTGTTCAAGATCCCGAAGCCGCGAATCACGGCGCTATCGCGATCGGAGAGCAACGGAAAGCCGATCTGGTGCTGCTGCGAAAAATCGCGAAGCTTTTCCTGCGAATCGTAGCTGACGGCGGCGATGCGGACGCCTTGTTTTTCGATTGCCGCGCGAGATTGTTCCAACTCGACGAGTTGGGAGCGGCAGTAGCGTCACCAATCCGCGCTACGATAAAAAACCAATAGCAGACCGTTAGGGCCGGCGAGATTTGCGAGCGACCTGGGAGCGCCGTGTTGGTCGGCAAGCGAGAACTGCGGGATTCGCTCGCCCGGCTCGGGGCCGGTCGCGTAGCCGTCATTCGTGGCGTTGACGTGCTTGGCCTGCAACTCGGCGGGAATCGGCTGCCCGGCGGCTCGCAGCCGTCCGAATTCCCGCATGATCGCCGCTTTTTCCGGCAAGTCGTTCGGAACCTGATTGGTCATTGGGCGCCCTCGACGGCATTAGATTACCGCGAGGAACGCGCGACGCAACATTATTGACTAAGGCGGGAGGAGCGGCGGCGGGCGGTCGAGGCGAGCGAGTCGGTGGGGTCGGGATATTCGAGCGAGACGAGGTAGAGGCCTTCGGGCGAGACGGTAGGACCGGAGCGGGAGCGGTCGCGCGCCTCGAATAATGTAGCGATATCCGCCGGAGCAAGCCTTCCCTTCCCGACCTCCAGCAGCGTTCCCACTATTTTGCGAACCATGTAGCGCAGAAACGATTGCCCGCGCACTACGTAGGCGATTTCGTCGCGCTCGCTCTCGCGAATAATTTCCGAGCTGTAAATCACGCGGACGGTGGCGCGGTCGCGATCGTCGTCCTCCGAACCTGACGACGCCGAGAAGGTGTCGAAATCGTGCTCGCCCGCGAACTCACGCGCGGCTCGAGACATGGCAGCTTCGTCGAGTGGCCCGGCATAGTGCAGCACGCGGCGATGCTCGAACGGCGGCAGCACCGCGCCGCGATAAATCCGGTAGCGATACGTCTTTGCTTGCGCCAGCCAGCGAGCGTGGAAATCGGGGCCGACCTCTTCGGCGGCCATAATCCGAATCGCGGGCGGCAGCAGCGCGTTAAATGCGCGCTGAAATTCTTCGGCGGCGATCGGCGAACGCGTCTTGAAGTGCGCCACCTGTCCAAGCGCGTGCACTCCCGCGTCGGTGCGGCTGGCGCCGTGAACGAAGATCTTTTCCTGGGTGATCTGCGAGGCGACGTCGTTGAGCGCGCCCTGAATGGTGGCTACGCCCGGCTGGATTTGCCAGCCGTGGAATTCCGCGCCGTCGTAAGCGATGGTGAGCTTCAGGTTGCGCATGCGATGCAGAAATTATCGCATGGCGCAGCGGAATGCGAGCGAATCGCAAGATTCTAGCTTCGAGCGGCTAAAACGATGATGCTGCGAGGCGAGAAATATAGGAGGAGGCTCCCGCTTGGGATCGGGAGCCTCCAAAGGCCGCGTTCCATTTGGTTCGACCTAGGCGAAGCCGAACCATGGGGTCATCCATCCTAGCTTCCCTCTCAGAGGCAGGTGGGAACGACCCGAATCACCAGCGAATGGGCCCCTTCCTCCCCATTCACCAACGATGCGGACCGTGTAGGAACGCGACCCACGACCTCTCTAATGCACGCCGCGTGCCTAAACAAAATACGTCAGTCGTGCGCATGCGAGACTGATTTTTCAGCAACTTAGGCTGCCAACAGCCGTGCGGCAGATCGTCGTCCTGACTCGAATCGGGAATGCCTATCCCGGATTGAAACGCTCCAGGCGAAAATCGCATTAGGAAGGCGCCGAAGGCGCCACTCCGATTTACAAGCTCCAGATATGCGGCTCGGAAGCTGGTCGACACAGTCAGCCTTGTGAAGCTTCACACGGACATTTACGGAGTATGCCTAGATTGAGAAACGCGGATTTTTGCGACGTCCGGGTTATTGGCACCCGGTTTTGGGTCGCGTCTAAGAGGGTCGGACGCGCCTGCCGTCGAACATTCTTTCCTCTTACGCACCTATTCACGCGAACCGTTGTGTCCCGCACGCATCTGCCCCATAATCTTTAAGGGCTAGTCCGAAATCCATGAAGAAGTCGGCACTCATCATTCTGCTTGTTGTTGGCGCGCTGGCGGCGACGGCCATCGCCATCGAAGGCGCGCGGGAATTGCACGTCGCTGCGGCCAAGCCGGGCGGTGCCAGCGCGGCGCACGCAGTTGCCTCCAACGCGCAACCAGCCAGCGCAGATGCCGATGCGAACGATTCCGGCGACGCCGACGTGATCCGATTCGCCAGCAACGCGCAGCCGATGCCTCCCTTCCTGGTTAACGACCTCGACGGGCAGCTTGTTTCAACCGCGCAGCTGCGCGGGAAAGTGGTGATCGTGAATTTCTGGGCGACGTGGTGCCCTCCCTGCCAGGAAGAAATTCCGGAAATGATGGAGCTGGAGAAAGAATTTCAGGGCAAGCTGCAGATCATCGGCGTATCGATGGACGACGGACCGCCCGAAGGCGTGAAAGAATTCTCCGACAAAATCGGCATGAATTATCCCATCGTCATGGGCAGCGACGCGCTTTCGGAAGAGTACGGCGGAATCCCCGCCTTGCCCACTTCGTTCGTAGTCGATCCAGAGGGCCGCGTGGTTCAAAAGCACGTTGGCCTCTATCCGAAACAAGTGTACGACAATGAAATTCGCGCATTGCTGGGCATGCCCGTGCAAGCGAAGATCGAAACCTTTGAAGATACGGGGCAAATCTTTCTGAAGAATGCCGCCCTGGCTACGAGCATTCCCGGAGTGAGTTTCAAGGGGCTGACTCCGGCGCAAAGGAAACTGGCTCTAAAGCGCATGAATATGGAGCACTGCACCTGCGGATGCGATCTGACCGTTGCTGAGTGCCGCATTACCGATCCAAGCTGTGCCACCAGCCAAAAACTCGCGCAGCAAATTGTCGATGAGATACGCGCCGGCAAGGGCACCGGCGCTCCTACCCAGCCCGTCGCACAAAACGTCGGCAACTAAGCGGGCGTTTTGTGAGCGGAACTCACCGACTCATCTAAATAGCTATCTCGAGATATTAGATATTGCGTGCGGAAGATACGTGCGCGGCAGCTGCGTGACTACGGTTGGTAATAAGCGGTGCGAAGCCACGTCCTGGCTTGCGGCGCCCGCTGCGAGGTCGGACGCCACAAGCCAGGCCGAGAACTTTCGCTCTAGTGCTTGGCGTACTGCATAGCAAGCTGAAGCTGGTGAATGGCCTCGTCGACCGACTTGATGGCAGCCACGCGATGGCCTCCGAAGTCGTGGGCCGCGTGGTCCAGGTGCTCGCGCGCCTCGCGCAGATTGGCCATGGCGGCGCGAATTTCAGGATGCGGCTGGGCCGCCGCTGCCGCAGCAGCTTTGGGTTGAGGCGTGCGCGGCGCTGCCGGCACGGCCACGGGGAAACTGAGCGCGAAAACCAGTGCGACAAGAGCTAGAGAGCTGGAAAGCTAGTGTTTCACTTGCGTCTCCTTTAGTTTGCGAATTGCGTTTGAGATGGAGTTACATTCCACGCGCCTGATCCCTTAGGATGCGCGCGAAGTTTCCGGTGCCCAGAAACGGACTCGCTGGGGTCGGAATGCGTGCATCATAGCGCGCGCCACGGTGGCAAGGCTGCCCGTCTCGCGCTCATGTAGCCAATAAATCACCGACGAGTACTATCAGCTGGGTCTTTCAGCGGTATTGAAAATGGCGAGTTCGGTTAGTGGGCGGACCTGTTTGGGCAGTTGGCTGGTGCAAAGTTGTCCACCCCAAACGGGACATGGCGTTCAATCCGGGCGATCCGGGTAATGGTGGCCCGGAATCGGAAGTTGGAGTGAGGATTACCAAGTCGACCCGGCGGTTCATGGCACGGCCTGTCTCCGTGGCGTTGGACGCGACGGGATAATATTCTCCGTAACCAGCGGCGGACAATCGATCGGGCGCGATGCCGTATTTCGAGATGAATAGTTTGATGATCTCCGTAGCGCGTGCCGTGGAAAGGTCCCAATTGGAATCAAACCGGGAGTTGTGGATCGGCACGTCGTCGGTGTGTCCTTCGATGCGAATGCGCACGTGATACGGAGCAATCACTTTCACGAAGTCAGCGAGGGTGCCGCTCGCGCCGGGCCGCAGGTCCGCTGACCCGCTGGAGAAAAAGCCCGCCTCTCGCAGGCTCACCACAATTCCCTCTTTCGTCGGCGTGATCGACACCGTATGCTTTTTCAGCTCGGGAAGTAGAGCCTCTCGAAGCTGCTTTTGGATTTCGTTCATGGGCGCTCGCGGCGCATCCTCAGCCAGCGGTCCTCGCGGTGGGCTTACCAACTGATCGAGCTTCGCCACGCGCGGCACGTTTTCCACCATTTGAACCTTCGAGAATGGCATCGGCTCGGTATTCAGGAGGGCCGGCTTGGTGTTGGACGCCTCAAAGATGCCCATTTTCTGAAACGCCACCTGAATGGCCATGGCCAACTCGCCTACTTTGCGCTTGTCCACTTGCGCGGAGGAATAATTGATGTACACGTCGACCACGTTGGTCATGGTGTCGAAGTTCAGGTTCCAGACGTGCTCGATGATTTCCGCTCGCGTCACGCGCCGCCCGCTATTGCGCATCAAATACTCCAGCAGTGCAAATTCCTTGGGCGTCAGGTCGATCTTTTTTTGCGCGCGCTTCACGCAGTGCTCCACGCGATTCAATTCCAGATCATCCACGCGCAAGACCGCGTCCGGCGCGCGTCCGCCGCGGCGCAGGAGGGCTCGCACCCGCGCCGACAACTCGGAAAACGCGAAGGGCTTCAAAAGCAGATCGTCCGCCCCGAGATCGAGCACCTGGGCGCGTTCTTCTGGGCGAGCTTGATTGGCGAGGATTAGGATGGGCAAATCCTGGCAGTCAACGCGAATGGCCCGCAGCACGTCGAGACCTTCGGGCTGAGGAAAGTTCAGGTCAAGGATGGCGGCGTCATATTTTTGCGCGAGCGCCCGGCGTGTGGCTTGCTCGGCGTCTACTGCGAGATCGACGGCGTAGTGCTCTGCGTTGAATCCGCGCTCGAGATATGTGCCGAGCGCCGGGTCGTTTTCCGCAACGAGTATAAGCATAAGAACTCCTGCGGAAGGGGGAAAGTGCGAGAGGTTCCCAAAGGGAATGCGAATTTAATGAAGGGCAACGCGCGAGTCAAAGGAAATTATCATGCGCGTTACGGCAATGTGCGAGAAATAAGAATCGTCAATTATCGAGCGCCACAAAATGGCATTTCGGTTGGGAAATTATGATCAGCATGCGCCGGAATGAAACAGGTAGCGCGTTCACGATACGTTTCCGGGCTTGGTCATTTTTTCCGCGCGGACAAGCTCGTCAAATTCCCGATCGGAGAGATATCCGAGATTATGATTGGCTTCGCGAAGGCTGGTGCGCTCGTGGTGCGCCTTCTTGGCCATCTCGGCAGCTTTGTCGTATCCAATTTTCGGAGCCAGGGCGGTAACGAGCATTAGAGTGTTCTTCACATACTGTTCGATACGCTGCGTATCCACTTCCATTCCCTGCACGCAATGATCGGTGAAAGAGCGGCAGGCGTCGGTGAGCAAGCGGACGGAATGGAGAAAATTGTAAATCATCACTGGCTTGAAGACGTTTAGTTCGAAATTGCCCTGCGAGCCCGCGAATCCAATGGCGGCGTCGTTGCCGAAAACCTGCACGGCGACCATTGTCACAGCCTCGGACTGCGTCGGATTGACTTTGCCGGGCATGATCGATGAGCCGGGCTCATTTTCCGGGAGCACCAATTCGCCAAGGCCTGCACGCGGGCCGGAGGCGAGCCAGCGAACGTCGTTGGCGATTTTCATTAGAGAGTCGGCCAGAGTTTTCAGCGCGCCGCTGGCAAAGACGATTTCGTCGTGAGCGGAAAGCGCGGCGAATTTGTTTGGATGCGAGCGGAACGGCAGCCCCGTGAGTTCCGCGATTTTTCTGGCGGCGCGGTCGGCAAATTCTGGGTGCGCGTTGAGACCAGTGCCGACGGCGGTGCCACCAATTGCCAGATCGTAGAGACCCGAGAGCACTTCGCGCAATCGCGCAACATCGCGTTCCAGCAGGCTGACCCATCCGGACATTTCCTGACCGACGGTAAGCGGCGTCGCGTCCATCAAATGCGTGCGGCCGATTTTTACGATATTCGCGAAAGTTTTGGCTTTGGCGTCGAGCGCGTCGCGCAGACGCTCGACGGAAGGAATCAGGGCCTCGGCGACGCGCGAAGCGGCGGCGATGTGCATGGCCGTCGGAAACGTGTCGTTTGAGGACTGCGACATGTTGACGTCGTCGTTGGGATGAATCGGATTCTTGCTGCCCATGACGCCGCCAGCGATTTCGATGGCGCGATTGGAGATCACCTCGTTGGCGTTCATATTGGTTTGCGTGCCGCTGCCGGTTTGCCAAATGCGAAGAGGAAAATGCGCGTCGAGCTTTCCGGCAATCACTTCGTCGGCGGCTTGAATGATGAGCTTGGCTTTTTCGGGCGAGAGCTTGCCGAGATCCTGATTGACCATCGCAGCGGCTTTTTTCAGAATGCCGAAGGCGCGAATGAGCTCGGGCGGCATCACGTCATTGCCAATGTGGAAGTTAATCAGCGAGCGGGCGGTTTGCGCGCCGTAGTAGCGGTCGGCGGGAACTTCGATTTTGCCCATACTGTCCGACTCAATCCGCGTGGGAAATGATTTTGGTTTCGAATCCGGCTGCGCTGGCGTGGCCACTAATTGGCTCCTAGGATTACGTTGGTCGGGTTGCCGCGGGTGCCGATAAGTTCGCGATTAGAAAAATGGAAGTTGCTGGACTGATGGGTACTTAGCTCGGGTTCTACTCGACACCGGTTCGCTATTAACTTTCGCTTTGCATTCGCTGATGTGCCTCGCCGAGACCAGCGGATGCGATTGTCGCACGCGAGCGATGGGGAGATATGATAGTGCGCCGGCTGGTTCGGCGGCGTTACTGTCCAAGTTGTCGCGCCCTGATTCAATTGTCACACCCATTTGGCGGCTGCGGACGGCTTGCGGCAGCCCTGAGTTCCAGCCACAACATCGGAGAATTAGCGTGCGCCAATTTAGCCAGATATTCAAGGGTTTCGGCGCGAGGCAAGCAAGGGCTGCCGCGCTTCCCGGTGCCAGACACCGGGACGCAAAAGGCGCGAAAGACAGCGGCACTACGGTTAAATCTGAACCGGTGCGAGACGCGGCGTGCGTATGGACTCCTTTTGGGCGGGCTTCCACCCTAAACCGGAAGGCCGCATTGGAATCTCGGCTGAGACCCCGCCCTTCCCGGCGAGAGAGACAGAGGGCGAAAGGGGGGCTGCGAATTGCGCGTTTGGCATGCACCGGGACGTTCCGCCCTTGGTTGTGATCGAGCGTTTGTTTTCAGCGAGTTAGGCATGGCAAATGTCGATTGACTGTTCCGCCCTTTGGATCGGTGATTAGTGACTCGTAATTGGTGATTCGTGCAAGCAAAAACCGACTGCGTCGCGCGGGTGAACCAGCGCGAAAGGTAGGGCACGGAGGTGAGCCTTTTCGGCGGGGTTAAAACCTCGGCCTTCCAGCAGCGGCGCGCCAGGGCGGGAGTGCGCGACGCTGGTGCAACTGCGCTGCTGGTCAAACTCATCGCGTGCTCTCCCTTCTGCTCCGTCTTCGTCGATGCCTGCGCTCAGTCGCTTCGCGCAACCTACTAAAAACGAGTAAGGGTAGCATGGGCGCGAATTAGCGTCGAGGTTCAAACTGGCGGCGGTACCAACTTTCCCGTTTTGGGAATCCAGTGGAGAGCGAAGTCGTTTCCGCGAAAATCCCCACCCTTCGCACACACCGCGAAGGATGCGGCACCCTCAGATCGTTTTACACGGAGGATGTTGCTGACGTGTTGTGCTGAATTAGCGTCAAGCGACCTGCGAGCACCCCGCCCTTGATGGAGATAACAATTACTTTTACAGCCAATCGCATATGGTCCATGCTGTCTCTGCACGTAAGCTCAGAGGAGGGAGGCAGTCGATGAAATCGTCAATGGCTGGTTTGAGTGTCGGGCTAGTGGTTCTTCTGCTTTCGCCGGTCGCATACGGACAAGCAATCACAGCCCGAACGCGCGTAACCATGGAGTTGATTGGACCAAACGGAAACGTGACCGCGAGCCACATCAGAGACGGCGTTTATTACAGGACATCCGCTGGTGACACGCTCACGCAGTATACGACGATGGACGGGGCCCCCATCACCGGCGAACTAGCTTGGGCTACTATGCTGAAGAATGGTCTTAACTATCAGTTGGATTATGCGAAACACCGAGCCTATGCTATTTCGCTTCCCAAATTTACGCCGCTAACCAATGTCCCGAAGTCGCGGGGAGTCCCGAGTTCAGTGGAAGGTATACCGTGTATGCTTTTGCCAGTTTACCAAGGGAACGCGGGGACGGTGACTCGCGTCGGGAGTTCTTGCTATTCGAAGACGTATAACCTGACCCTCAAAACCGATTCCACCATCACGGGCAGCAATGGCCGATCCGCACGCAACGTTATAGAGATGTACGCCATCCGGATCGGCATGGAACCGGACCCGAAGCTTTTCGATATCCCGCATAACTTCACAATTTATAGATATACAGAGGAATCGCCCCCAGCTAACAGCAAGTGATCCACTAGACCTCGCCGGAGCCGGGAGCCACAAGGTTCCCGGCCTTTTGCTTGCCAGCTCACCCTCTGACCATTCGCCACCACGGATTCCCCGCCATCGCCGCGTGATGCGCGCGGTGGCGCCGAGGCTCAATTTTGCGAAGTGCGAACTTTTCCGTTTTCAGAATTCAGGGCAACGCGAAAATCCGCACCCTTCGCACACGCCGCGAAGGACGCGGCAACCTTACATCATTTTTCGCAGGCGCTTCGCTTGCGTGTTGCGCTGAATTAGCATCAAGCGCACTACAAGCATACGAACAAAGGCCATGCGATCCGCCGATCCCTGGGATCAACCGCGGCTGTTCCACCAATATTTGAAGGTAGCAGAAAGTATGAGCTCGCAAACCGGCACTCCAAGAATCCATGGCAAAACAGGCAAAAAATGGCATCGCCTTTGTGCCTGGGCTGCTGTGTTGACCTGAAGAAATCCTCCAATGACCACGCCGCATACGCACCAATAAATGATTGCGGCTCCATAAAAGGGCGCCGGACGCGTGACAAAGACGAGCGCCACCACCGCAGTAACAATGATGAGCGACAGGACGAGCCAGGTGGTTCTATTCATCCAATTGTCTGCCACGCCATGGATATCGAAATGGACCGGAACATCTTGCGGAAGTTTTCGATAGGCGATGCTCACTGCACGGAGATAAAAGACAGCGGCGGCGATAGGCACTAAACCGGCGACCAGATACCACCGCTCCGATTGGAAATTCATTTCATCGTCCCGTCGATTCAGAATTCCGGGCCCGCGAGGCATTTGATCAGGGATTTGTAGGGAGTCTAACCGATCGATCGCTTGTTGTCGCTTAACTCTTGGTGCGTGCTGGCGTCAATTGGGTACGGCAAGCCGTCTTTTCCGGCTCGGGCACAAGCTCACGATGCCCAAATCGGCATCCACGCGGTTTAGCCTGGGACGCATTGCTATACGAACATATCGTTGATTTTGCCAATCGTTTGGCGGGGTATCGGCCTCGATGGGCTAGGCCCTGGGGCTCGCGGTCATCTCGGAGGCCCGCGCCAGTGCTTGCGTGTCGATATACTCCCGGATGTTCGTCACTTTGCCATTTCGAACGGTACAGTCGAAGATCCAATGGTCCTCGAACGTCCTATCCGTGGCTTTGACTCTCCCCGTAGCGAAGCCGACGACCATAACCCGGTCTCCCTGCGCTATGAACTCGGGGGGCTCTGGGTAGGAAGTTTCCACCGTCTCGTTAGCCTTCTGAAGTAAATTCTCCAATTCCGCGTGCCCGCGGTGCGTGCCGGCAAGCGGCCATTCGCCGGGAATGATCCACTCAATATCTTCGGCAGATAACGCCAGCAAACCTTGCTTATCGCGGCGGCCGAGTGCCGCAAGAAAATTCTTCACAGTCTGGACATTCGTTTCGATGCTCATCGAAATCTCTCCATTCTCCCTGCACATGATAGAAACTTCATACGGACATGTTGGGCATCCTTACCGCTACCCTCTTTCGCCCGCCGATTCAGATTGCCGACAGGCCGCCATCGACGTTCAACTCCACCCCATTCACGAAGCTCGAATCGTCGGAAGCAAGAAACAGCGCGACCGCTGCGATTTCCTCAGGTTTACCCATCGTTCCTCGCGGAATCAGGGATTTAAACATCTCCTTCGCCTCCTTGGTGATAACTTCGTCCTGCATCGGTGTGGCGATCGGGCCCGGGCCCAGCACGTTTACCCGAATATTCCTGCCCTTCAGTTCGTTGAGCCATGTGCGTGCGAAGGAGCGCAAGGCCGCCTTGCTGGCCGAATACACGCCGAAACCAGGAAATCCTTTCAACGAAGCAACGGACCCGGTCATGATGATCGATCCGCCATCGTTGAACAGCGGCAACGCCTTCTGAACCGTAAATAGCGTTCCGCGCGTATTCAGGCCGAAGATCGCATCGAAGTGCTGCTCGGTAATCTCGCCCAGTGGCAGGGCCACGCCCCAGCCGGCGCTCGCAAAAAGGACGTCGATCTTGCCCTTTTCCCGCTTGACCGTATCGAACAGACGGTCGAGGTCGTCGAGATTGGCCGCGTCGCCGCGCACGCCGGTCACGTTCCGGCCAATCAGCTTGACGGCTTTATCGAGCGCCTCCTGCCTTCGGCCCGTGATGAAAACGTAGGCGCCTTCTTCAACGAACCGCTTGGCACTCGCCAGCGCCATGCCGCTCGATCCTCCCGTGATGACTGCAACCTTACCCTCAAGCTTTCCCATGACTTCTCCTTTCGTGTTGTCGGGCAGCGTCTCGAACTGCCTCATAGTCCGTACAATTACGGAACAGTTGTTACAGATGTCGAACGGGGCGCATCGGATTCATGATTTTGGACTCTAATTCCAGGCGCTTCCATCGAGTGTCTAGATCCCGCCGAGTAAATTTGGCAACCTCGGAGAGCGGCCGGCATCTACTCGAAGAGGTACCACGATACGAAAGCGGATAAGGAGAAAGAAATGTACGTTATTACCGGCGCGACAGGACACACGGGAAACGAAGTAGCGGAAAAGTTGCTGGCAAAAGGTGAACAGGTGCGTGTTGTGGGCCGCAGCGCAAAGCGGCTGGAACCACTCGTAAAGAAGGGAGCGGAGGCTTTCGTTGCGGACATTACTGACACGGCGGCGCTCACGAAGGCTTTTTCGGGTGCAAAGGGAGTCTACGCGATGATACCGCCGGACGTGAGCGCCCCGGACGTGCTGGCACACTATCGGCGCGTGGGCGACGCCTTGGCCGCCGCGATTGAGAAGAGCGGCGTAAAATACGCCGTCGTGCTGAGCAGCCTCGGCGCGGACAAGCCGGATAAAACAGGCCCCGTGGTCGGGCTGCACAATCTTGAAAAGAAGTTTGACGCGATTCGTGGATTGAACGCCCTCTACCTGCGACCCGGCTCCTTCATGGAAAACCTTTTGTCCCAGGTTGGCGTGATCAAGGCCTTCGGAACAATGGCCGGTCCCGAAAAAGGCGATCTGCCGATACCCATGATCGCAACGCGCGATATCGGCGACGCAGCCGCCGACGCCCTGTTGCAGCTCGATTTTCAAGGAAAGAGCACGCGCGAACTGCAAGGGCCTCGCGATGTCACGAACACAGAAGCCGCCAAAATAATCGGCGCCGCGATCGGCAAGCCCGACCTGACCTATAAGCAAATGCCCGCGGCACAGTTGAAGCCCGCTTTCGTGCAGATGGGAATGTCTTCGAATATGGCGGATTTGCTGCTCGAAATGGAGGATGCGTTGAATTCAGGCTATATGAGGACGCTCGAGTCACGCTCCCCAAGGAACACTACTCCCACGACGCTGGAGACTTTTGCAGCCGAAGTTTTCGCACCGGCCTATCGGGGACAAAAAGCGGCCCGCGCCTAGGAGCTTGCGGCTGTTGGCCCCCGCCCAGCGGGGCCCATGTCCCAGACGTTGATGTTCTTCGATCGTTCAAACGCGTGCGTCTCGCGCATTCGTCGCGCCAATTCGCGCCCGTCACGCTGATGTTCAAGTCCCCTGCCGCCAGCGACTAATCGCCATAAAAAGGGAAAACAAACTAAGATGAAGAGCGGCGAGCAAAAGCATGAAAACAGCCAACGGAAAAACAGGACGACCGATCAGTTTCGATAAGGACGCGGCTTTAGAAGCTGCGATGCTGCTTTTTTGGGAACGCGGGTACGAGGGAACATCCATGGCCGATCTTACTCAGGCGATGGGTCTCAACCCTTCGAGCATCTATGGAGCCTTCGGTGACAAGCACGCGTTGTTTCAGCTCGCGGTAAAGCGATATGTGGAGATGCGAGCGCGATACGCAGGTAAGGCACTGGAGGAACCGACTCTCGAAAAGGTTGTTCGCGCTCTCTTTGACAGTACGGTTGCGTTTCTTACTACGCCCGGCCATCCGTCGACCTGCATGACGCTGGCGGGGGCGATGGGTTGCAGCGTAGACGCCGCCCCGGCGAGAGATCTCATGACGGAAGTTCGGAGACAGAACGAAGCCGCTATCAGGAAGCGCCTTCTCGCAGCTCGAAAAAGTGGAGAGTTTTCGAAGGGCGTCAATGTGGGCGACTACACCCGGTACCTGTCATCGATTCTCGCCGGCTTATCCGTCCAGGCAGCGAACGGATCGACGAAAGCGGAACTGAAGCGGACCTCTCAGATGGCCCTTCGGCATCTGGGTTACTAAAGCTTCCTATAAGACCGCGCCGGGAGGCTCGGTTGGAGTCGATGCCAGCCCCCGGCGAGGTTCAATCTGACAGCAGTACCAACTTCCCCGTTTTGCGAATCGACTGGAGAACCGAGGCGTTCCCAGGAAGCGAAAATCCGCACCCTTCGCAAACTCCGCGAAGGATGCGGCACCCTCAGATGGTTCACGCTGGAGATGTTTGCTGACGTGTTGTGCTGAATTAGCATCTAGCGGACTGCGAGCGCCCCGAACAAAGGCCCTGCCACCCGCCAAGTTCACGAAATCAACGTGCGCCTTTTGCACCGAAGATTCAATACGTTTCGTTGTCGAGAGCAGGGGCCTCTCCGTGCGAATCAGCTCCTCGGAATTCCTGCACACCCCAGGCGATCAACGCATCCGACGGTACCTCGCCATACGAAAGTACCACGGCGGTTTTGCAATGGGTGTTCGCGACCGATTCCGCAATGGAATTGCAAATATGGCGATCTGGGCCCAGTCGCACCAAAATGACGGTGGCTCCGCTGGTTCGCACCTCGAGCTTCTGTCCGCTCGCGCGAACGGTGCGCTTGAGAAAGTTCTGGAGTACTTTTGCCAGTTGCTTGCGTTCGTCAAAGCTCAAGCTGAGGATAGCTTCGCAGGCCGCCGAATAGCCGTACCCGTTGATCCTTTCGAGGGTAGCCAGAACTGAACGTAGTTCCGGAGGGAGGAATTGTGCGGGGCGCGGGGCTGGAATTGTTCGCTGCCCCTGTTCGTACAAATAAAAGTCGTCGAAAGCGGTCGTATAGGTTTGTAGCGTAAGGAAATCGTATCCCTCGGGTACTTCCAGCAATTGCGGGCCCTCAGCTAAGTAGTACCCCAGCCAGTCCAGCTCAGACTGCGCGGTGACACCGCGCGACTCGTTCAGGTACAGCCGCCATTTCAGATAGTGCGTGAACTGGGTCGGCAGGGAGATTGTTTCTGCGATGATTCTTAGGTCATTTAGCGAAATTGCCCAGGGTAGCTCGGCGGAAGTAAATATCCCTAGGTCTTTCAGCTGTGAGATCTCACGAGTATAAAGATCCAAGTCTTCCAGGGTCAACGTGACGAGAAAAAACTGTGAATATAACTCTCTCCGAAGGGTGATAATTTTGCCGTCCTGCGTCCTAAAAGTTGGTCTGTCGGTCGATGCAATATGCGCTGCCGCGCGTAAAGCCTGCCGATGAGGCTCCGCCACGAGAGCCTTCAGGTTCTCGACGAGCCTTAGCGGCCCTCGTCTCTGAGCGGAAAAGCTGAGTTCACCTGCCTTGCCTTCGACGAGGAAAGCGTACCTGTCGAATAGAACTAGGCCATCGAGCTCCGGCTCTTTTGCGGTGCCGCTTTCGGCGAAGCTGTAGCTAAGGTTTCGGTAGGCGTCGGCGCGTGGAAGCAGCTTCTGGAAGTATTCGAGCCCTCGCAGCACCAGCAAGTTGCTGCGATGTTTCTGGTACCGCTCCCACTTGCGAGGGCTGGAAGCTGTCGAATCGGGCCGACCCGGCTTCAGGCAGGCTTCTATGCGTGGCTTTAGGCTCCATATCAAAAGGTGGGTAGCGGGAGAGAAAAACTTATTACTGTAGTTGATTATCGGTCGTAGCTTCAGCGGGTTCACCGGATTGGGAATCAAATAGTCTTTAGGCGTGCTTCCGAATCGAAGGGACAAAAGCGTCAGAAACGCGGCTGCCGCTGGCTCTGGAACTCCGGACTGGGCGGCTATTTCTCCCGATGTGAAGCTGCAGGTGTCGTGTAGTTCATAGAATATCCAGGCAACAGTCACCGCCCGAATGGCTCGACTCGCCTCCTTATTCCGCATGTTACGTATCATGTTCACGGTGTCCTTCAGGTCGGAAGGGCCCGTGAATCGGCCGGTTCTCTTGAATTCGTGCACTTGTTTCTTCAGCTCTTCTGCGCTGTCGATTCCCTTCTTTCGCCTTCCGTCTAACTTGTTCGATGTTAGGTCATTGATCGCATCGACGCATTTGAGCGCTTGCTCAATGTCAAATCCCACGGTTTCTCGCATCCACTCCGCGACGAAATCCGCCGCAAATAGCCCCTTAAGGATGTCTGCCCAGTGATCAAAGTACGTTGGCGACCGAACGACGAGGGCGTGCATGATGGTTTGGAATCGAATTTCTTCTAATCTATTCAACGGACGGCTAGGCTCGGGATTTAGGTTTTCCGTAACGTAGTGCCGAAGCGTGGAGTTGAAGATCGAGTCGAGCAGGCTCTGCGCTCCTTCGATATCGCCCCGGTCGGGCATTTCGAGGGTATGTATCTCGTACTCGGAGTCCTTCAGTTCAAGCGCTGCGAGGTGCTCGACGACATGTGGCTTCGACTCGCTGAGGTACTCCTTGTACCCGTTTGGGTCAACGGTCAGGTTCGCAAACCAGAGTTGGGACAGGATTTCGAGGGAGTTAAACTTATGAACGATGCCAAGAAGTTGAGCTGTGTCCTTTTCGATTTGTTCCAGGAGTTTCGGACGAGACTCGACCACACGCTTGATGAGCTCTCGATGTTGGGCTTGGGTTCTATTCGTTTTGACAGTCGTAAACCGACCACGTCTTTCCATCCGTAGCCCCGGAATTTCGAATGCCTCGTCGGGTTTATCTCTCTTGGACATTAACGGACATTGTACTCCCGGGGACGCGAAGTCGCCGAGCAGTGCTGTCCACCTGCCGGCGAGAACGCGCGAACAGGTAGGGGCGAGGCGGCGCCCCCTCAGAGTCGGTCGAGGCTAGCAGCGCGAGCGGCAACATTGCGCGGCGTCGAACCGGGGCGTATAGTGGCCGCGAGAACGAGGCCAAGATTGCGGCGGAGGTGCGCGGATGAATCGGCGAAAGATGCTGTCGCTACTGGGGATTTCACCGGCGCTGCTGGCTGGCGCGAAGGTTGATGCGCGGACGCTGCGCGATGGCGGGGCAAATGGCGCTGCACACGATGCAGCGCGGACGCTCAATGGCGGCGCGAATGGCGCGGCTGAAGGCTGCGACGTTTCGCAGCTGAAATTGACGGGAGTGAATCCCAAGGGGACGCCTCCCTCGATTCAACTGTTTCCGATGGCGCCGCGGCTTTCGACGCTCGACGGAAAAACCATCTATCTGGTGGACACGGGATTCCAAGGCGGGGACATCCTGCTGAAGGAGATGCAGATTTGGTTCCAGAAGAACATGCCGACGGTGAAGACGGTCTACAGGCGCAAGGCGGGCGTGTATTTCGAGGACGATCCGCCGCTGTGGCAGGAGATCAAGGCACATGGAAATGCCGCGATCATGGCGATCGGGCATTGAAGCACGTGCACGCCAGCGACCGTCGGTCACTGCATCACGGTTGAGAAGCTGGGAATCCCCACTGTGCCTATGGTTACGGAAGCGTTCGTGCAACTGGCAACGCTGAACGCCGCCAAGCGAGGCATGCCGCACATTCGCATCGCGTACACGCCGCATCCGGTGGCGGGAAAAACGGCGGCGCAATTGTGGCAATACGTCGAAGGACCGGACCCAACCACTGGGAAACCGCTGATGAAGGAAATCGTCGGTGATCTGACGAGGCCGCTGACGGCTGAAGACACGAAGACGGGGCGAATCACTCCGAACATCGGTCCCGCGACGTACACGGAGACCGCCGACGGCTTGCAAGAACTGTACCTGAACAACGGCATGACGGATTTTTTGCCGATCATCTTGCCGACCGAAGCGCGCGTTGATGCGATGCTGAAAGGCACAAGCCATCAGCCGGACGAGTTGGTGGGTAAGATGGCGGGCGGCGCGTACGAGGGTTGGACGTACGACGTGCGGCAGGTGGCGATCAACGCGGTGATGGCGGGATGCAGGCCGGAATATTTGCCGACGGTGCTGGCAATCGCTTCGACGGGAACGCCGGCGCTGATGAGCTCGACGAACTCGTTCGCTTATTGCGCGGTGATCAACGGGCCGATCCGCGACAAGTTGAACATGAATTACGGCATCGGGGCGATGGGCCCCTTTGCGCAGGCGAACGCGGCGATCGGGCGAGCATGGACCGTCCTATCGAAAAACCTGGCGAACGCCGGCATTCCCGGCGACACGTACCTTGGATCGCAGGGAAACAACTTGAATTACAACAACCTGATCATCGCTGAAAACGAGCAGGCGAGTCCGTGGACGCCGCTGCACGTCCAGAAGGGATTCAAGGCGGAAGAAAACGTGGTGAGCTTGTTCCGCGGGCTGGGGATGGTGCCGGGGCAAGGCGCGAGAGGAACGGAAGCGCCCGTACCGAAGCACGAGGAATGCTTCTGCGACCTCTTCAGCGTGTTCACCGGATTCTTCGGCGCACTGGTGGTTGCCGATCCGATCATCGCGAAGGATTTGAAGTCGCGGGGATACGAAACGAAGGAACAGCTAATCGAATGGCTGTACAAGAACACGAACCAGTCGGTGAAGGATTATAAGAACCGCGATTTCGCGGTCGGATTCGACTATCCGCGCGCGCTAAAGGGGCAGGAACCGTACGCGACATGGTACAAAATGCCGGACGACGCGATGATTCCGCGATGGCCGCACGTAAACGACATCAATATCGTGGTGGCCGGCGGACAAACTAATGCGTTCTTCCAGGCGGGCACGCTGAGCTACACGGTGAGCGCGTCAATTGATAAGTGGGCGTAGCCGCTAAGGCTTGTCTTCCCAGGTGTTGCGCTCGGTTTCGCGTGGATCAGTGCGCCATTGCGAAGCGCCCTCGTCGGACAAATCTCCGCGCTGGCTACCGCCAGCGTTCGAGCCGCCTGCGCTCGAACGACCACGATTCTCTGTGCCAGCATCACGGTTGGCAATCCCCTCCTCCGCGCGTTCTTCAGCAGAAGTGATCACCGGTTCGACTAACATTTCGCAGTGCGGGCAGTAAAACTTCTGTGTGATTGCGGATTCGGTTGGACGCTTACCGGGCGGAGCAGCCATGTCCTCGAATAGCAAGTTTCCGTGGCAAATCGGGCACGAGTACATTGGATTTTCCATTTCGTAGCTCCGGCAGAAGTACCTCACGGTACCTGCTTCGTCTCAAAAACAGGATAGATGACTCGGAATTGGCGCGAATCCGGTCAATCCGGGAGCCGACCGTGCGGAATACTGCCCAAAGCGGCCTAGGGTGAAAATGTAACGGCGGCAATGTAACGGCCGGACAGCTGTACGGGAGTTGTCCTTTGGTACAGGAGCAATTACGGAAACACGCGAACACGTTGAACGGCACGCACGCTATGGACCGGATAACATTATTTCGGGCGGCTCAGCGCGCGCCGCCGGCAGCTTCGCGTTTCTGCGCTCGGAATTTGGGGGAAGGGTCAGCAATGCCATCGTTGTTTCGCAGGATGCTTTCGGGTCATGGGTCCAAGGAACGTGCCGCGCAGGAGGAATACGGCGGGGCGAAGAATGTCGCCGTCGAGGAACCGCCGACCGCGGAAGCGCTGGTTTCCGAGGCTACCGTCGATGCCCCTGATCCGGCGCGGCGCAGTGTTGTCACCGAGGTTGACGTTCGTCCGGTCGCGCTCGACCAACGCGGGCTGATCCGCGCGGACCAATTGCCGTCCGCGGCGGAGGCCTTGGCGGAGCTTTTTCCTCCTGAGAAAGAAAACGATCCCTTTTTGAGCGATGCCACCGAGGTTGAAAATCCTGCGACGGACGACCGCGCGGATTCCGGTGAATTGGCGCAGGAGCCGCAGCAACAAGAAGAAGATGTACGCAAGACCGTGGAGCAACCGGACGAGAAACCAACCGCAAATGAATTTGCGGAGGCGGCCGCTGCAACCGCGGTGAACGACGCTCGCGCGAAAGACCAACCCGCAGGTGGGATTGCGGAGGTCGAAGCGGAATATACAGCGACGGCGGGCGAGCCGGCGACGGTCTCTGGGCCGGAAGAAAATACGCCTATGACTGGCGTTCACGTATCGAGCGCGAGCGAGGAAATCGACGACGCGCCGCCGGAGATCATCGAAAGAGTGAATTCCGCCGGCGCCGGCGCAGATCAGAGTACGGAAACCGCGCAGGCGCAACACACGCGAGAAGCGGAAGACACGGAAATAGTGAAAGCGGCGTCGATGGCGGCGCTCGAATCGCCGGCGTCGAGCGGCAGGGATTGGATGCTCGAGGAAAAACTTTCGAGCCACCTGGAGTGGCTCGATTCGCGCGGGAATAGTGGGCTGCGTGCCGATCTTTCCGACGCGGACCTTGAAGGGCAGGAACTGATCGGCGTGAAACTAAAGTTCGCCGATCTGCACGACGCGAACCTACGGGCAGCCGATTTGCTGTTGGCAGACCTTCGCGATGCAAACCTGGTGCGCGCCGACATGGAAGATTCGTGTCTGGTGGGCGCGAACCTGGAAGCGGCGAATCTGGAGGGCGCGTCGCTAGAGACGGCGATGGGATTGGTGCCGCGGCAGATCGCGGGCGCAAATTTGAGAGACGCGTTGTTGCCGCCGCAGATCATGGTATTCGATGCAGCCGCAAAATTCGCGCGCGCGTCGCGGATTGCGTGGCGATGCTTCGCTCCGCTGATACCGGCGGTGCTGATCTCCTGGCTCATCATTTGGAAGACGAAGGATGCGCAGTTGCTGACCGATTCGGCGGTAATTCCCTTTCTGCATTCACGCACGGCTGCGACGGCAATGCCGACGGAGCAGATATTTTTGTTAGCGCCGCTGGTGATTTTCAGCTTCTACCTGGTGTTCCAATTCCAGTTGCAGAAGGTGTGGCAAGCAGCGTTGGAGTTGCCGGCCATTTTCCCGGATGGGCATTCGCTGGACGACCGAGGGCCGGGATTGATTGTCGGCTTGTTGCGGGCGCACTTTTGGTGGATCGGCCGCGAGGGTTCGTCGACGATGTGGGTGGAGAAGACGATCTCTATCCTGGCGGGCTACTGGGCAGTTCCGTTCACTTTGACACTATTTTGGGCGCGCTACCTGACCATGCAAGACATGAAGGGTACGCTGCTGCAGGCTTTGCTGGTGGCCATCGCGACGGGCGTGGCGCTGCACGCAACGATGAGGACGGGACGCGTCCAGGTGAACTGGGCAGCCGAGCGTAAATGGACAGGGCGCATGGTGGAAGCGATGCGAAGGGTTTCGCCGGCGGTGACGGCGAGCGGCCTTGGCGTCGCGCTGCTGCTGCTTTCGGTGGGCACGCTCTCGGGCGTGCCACATGAACGCAGCCGTGCACCCCAGTACAGCGCGGCTAGTATCCGGCGATGGGCGGCGGATGTTTTGTGGAGCTTCGGATTCGATCCGTACGCCGACCTGACCGAAGCAACGCTTTCGCGAAAACCGGCGAGATGGACTGGGGCCAACGCTCAGGTCGCGTCCGTGACCGGACCGCAACTGAACGAAGCAAAGCTTCGGTACGCGCAGGCCTATGGAGTGTTTTTGGCCAACGCACACCTATGGCAGTCCGATTTCGAAGGGGCATATCTTTCGGAGGCGGACTTGCGTGGCGCTGATTTGGGCAATAGCGATTTGCGGCGAGCCGTTTTGGATGGAGCCCTGCTGAACGGAGCGAATTTGAACCGTGCCCGGTTGGATGGTGCGGTGCTAGCGAGGGCCGATCTGCGCTGGGCCAATCTCTCGTACGCGTCGCTGGCGCATGCGATGCTGATGGATTCACGGCTCGATGGCGCGACACTTTACGACGCGCAGATGAGTTCGGCTTCGCTGGCGCGCGCCGATCTGAAAAAGACAGATCTTCGTGGGGCATCCTTGAACGCGGCAGACCTTGACCACGCGGACCTGCAGCAATCGCTTCTGTGGTCGGCCAAGCTACCGGGCGCGAATCTTTACGGAGCGAAGCTACAAGGATCAGTGGCTATCGACGTAGACCTGCGCGGCGCGGATTTGCGCGAGGCGCAATTTGCGGGAACGGTGCTGAGCGACGCAAATCTAAGCGGCTCGAACCTGGATCGCGCGGATTTGCGCGGGGCGCTCGAACTTACTCCGTCTCAGGTGTGCTCAAGCAAGTCGCGGCGCGGCGCGCTTCTGGATGTGGCTCTGGCGACGCAAGTGGCCGCGGAATGCGGCGGATTGCAGTAGCTATTAACGGCGCGGGCGCTGCCGGCTGCAACAAGCAGAATGATTATTTTGCCTCCCTGATTCCGCGGATCAATACGAGCCAGCACGGCCAGGCCAAGTCTTCGTTTACGGCTGCATAGGACGGCGTGCGCGGACGTGAAACGCGTACGGGTTCGTATCCAAGTGGATTTCGCGGAAGCCTGCGGCCGCCAATCGGCGTTCGAGTCCGGCCGGATCGACGGGGACGATTTTGTCTCCTATGTGAATCAAGCGCATGTGCAAGGTGCGAAAGTTCACACTATCGATGCAGACGAACATCCCGCCCGGGCGTAGAACTCTCCGCACCTCGTGAAACACTTTATCTTGTAGTTCGGCCGATGGGATGTGATGCAGCATGTGCAAGGAAACCGCGCCCGAAAACGCGGAATCCGGAAAGCGCATAGACGTCGCATCTCCCTGCAGGGCCGTCACGTTAGTGCCACTGAATCGCGCTGCGAGATTTTTCGCGGTGCGCGGATGGAGCTCCAGAGCCGTGATACGCGCGATGTGCGGCCGTAGCAATTCGGTGGTGAGACCATCGCCGGGGCCGAGTTCCAAGACTTCATCACCTAGCTGAACATCGGCTAGAGCAGAAGGAACGACGAATTTTTCCAGTACGGTGCGCCAAGCGGTTGAGCGGCACAGACGCCTGTGAACGAAGTTCATCGCGATTCACCTCCACGAACATTAGCCATCAACAACACTCCGCACCATCGCTATCCTGACAAAAAATGTCCTCAAAAGCGACGATCGGGATTTCTATATCACAAGGCCGCACCCTCGGCACGGATTACGACCTTCATTTGCGATTATTGTGTCGGTCACGCGTTGCCGTGGCATTCGCGACTGGTCGGCTGGTACAGCCGTGAAACGGCGTGACGATGGAGCGGCCTCGGATGGCATGTAGATGTTTGCGGTGCGACTCGACGCCGGAGTCCGGCCTTTTTGCGCGAGCGATTCGCCTGATGCGGCTAGTTCGGCTCTGGGTTCCCTTGCCCCGCAGGAGTGGGCGGCGCGACCCCGGTAGCGGGCTGCGGCCCCGGTGACGCCGATTGTTCGAGAGCAAAATAGGAGCGCCCAAAGGCAGATTGCTGAGTGCCGGCGGCGATGGCGACTGCCTGCACGGTGTAACGTCCCTTGGGCAGCTTGTCTAGTGGAATGCTCAGACGGAATGACGCGGTATGCGAGCGTTGGTCGATTTCCGTGGGAGCGAGCAACGGCGTTGCGTTCACTTGTACACCGTTTCGGAAAAACACCAGGCCGCCGCGCAGCGTGGCGGCATCGAACGCAGACGATTTGCCACCCTTCTCTGGAAGATACGCCTGGAAGAAAATAAAGAGCGTCTGACCCTGATTGAAGAAGCGCGTGACGCTGGGAATGATTTTTTCGCCCTGCACTTCGAGCGGCGACTCGGTCAAGCGCGCGCGAATGCCCTCCCCTTGCGTGCGCACTTCGGATGATTTCTCAGCTGGAACCAATTGGCTGGAGAGCAGCACGGAACTGAGCGTCATGCGCGAGGTGGACCGCGCCGGGATGCTGAGCGGCTCCTCGAATGTGCCGATTTTGCCGGACTCATCCTCGCGAGCGAGGAACTTCAGCCGGTAATTGCCGGGAGCGAGCACGACGCCGCCTTGATAGACCAGATCGCTGCGGCTGACTTGCTGATAGCGCTGCTCGTCGAGATGCACGGTGATGGTGTCGCGAAGCTGCGCAACGATTTGCCCGGAGGGCACGGCGCGAACTTCGGCGGCGAAATCGAACGCGGCCTCATGGCGGCCGTGTTTCTTGGCCCAGTCGAGGGCGCTGGAAGAAAGCTTCGCGGCGATGGGCACATAGGCTTGCCGGTCGCTGATGCGAAACATGCCTGTTTCGACGGCGATCGGAAGGTCGACTTCCGGGTCTTCGGAATTCATGGCATCGGCAAGCTGCTGATCGCGGTCTTCTTTTTCGAGATGCTGAAAATCGCGCGGCGCATAATAGCCGTTGCGATAGCGAACATGCGCGCCCGGGGCATTCACTTTCACGCGCACAGCGTGCCAGGTACCGTCGCGCTTGACGTCCGGCGGCAGATTGTAGCCGATCAAATAGTAGCCGCTATTCTCGCTTTCGATTTTCGGGAAGGCATCGCTGAGGTCGCCGAGATCGAAGAAGGCGCGTCCGCCAGTGTCCGTGGAAAGCGTGGCGAGCGTGTCTCGGGAATCTTCCCGCTGATCGGTCTGGTGAAACACGGATGCGCCCGTAAACATGGAGTTGCCAGTGGACGCCGCGGTGGTGGCGTCGCCACCGGGAGGAGTGGCAAACATGCCGCGCGCATCGATGGAGTAGATGGAAACATCCGCGCGATTGGCGGCGTCCGTGGCGGCGCGCAACTCAGCGCGATTTTCTTCGCCAGTTTGCGTGATTCCACCGGTGAATTCGACAAGCGCCTTGCGCCCGGGAATTCCGGCAAGAACTTCCGTCAGATTCTCGATGGCTTCAAGCTTTTGATCGGTGTTGAAAACGTTAAATTCAGTTTCGTCGGCGGTATAGGCGGCGCCGGTATCCTGCTGCACGCTGTATTCACCATTTTGCGCCGCCGCGTATAGCGGATTTCCGAGTTGGGATGCGGCGCCGGGGACCAGCGCGGCAACTGCTTTTTCGAGCGTGGCGCGATTATTGGTGAAGTTCGCCAAGATGTCGAGATTGGTGCTGAAAACCACCACCGCCACCAGGTCGGCAGGGCTCATCTGCGTCTTCAGAAATTTTTCGGCGGCGTCGTGAGCGCGAAGAATGTCGTCGGTGGCCATCGACGTCATGTCGAAAAACAAAACGATCATGCGACGATCGTGCACTTGATTGCTGACCGCTTCCTCTGCCGCGGGCGCGACTCCGGGACCGGCGTTATCGACAGGCACGACGATAGGCTTCGAGTTATCAGGGCCGGCCGTCTCCATTTGCTCGATATCGGCGTAAGAGAACGCGGAAATTTTTTCGATTTTGCCGTCGTCGGTGATGGTGAATTGATCGGGGCGCAAGCCTTTGATCGGGCGGCCCTTACCGTCGGTGACTTCCACGTCGATGCGCACAATTTGCGATTGGGCGCGCAGCACATTACTGCTTAGATGCAGTGGCAGAGCGGAATTAGGCCGAACGGAAGGCTCGATGGGTTGCGCGCCTTGTTGCGCGAGCATTTTGGCGCCGGAGAAAACAATCAGGCAAGCGAGCGCCCCCAGAGAGATCAGCGAAGATCGGGCGCTGCCAGCGCTTGCTTTGTGTCGCTGGACCGAATATGTTTTCCGTCGTGATTTCATGGGATGAATCCTGCCGTCTATATGCCTGCTAAAAGTTGAATCGCGCCATCAAGCTCATCGTGCGCATCGACGAGGCGCTGGTCACCTGTCCAAAAAATGAGCTGCCATAAGTAGTTCCAATCCCGTTGAAGCTGGGCGTATTCGTCAGATTCTGCATCTGCCATTCTACGTTCAACATGTGCCTTCGCTCCGGGCCAAATCGAAAAGTTTTTGAGACCGACATGTTCCAGCTTAGCGTACATGGGCCCTCAATCGCGCCACGGCGCTCGTTTCCATAGGTTGGATTACCGCTCGCGTCCGTTGGCGGCAGGCCGAAGACGGACGTATTGAAGTAGCTTAACGGCGCTCCACCACAAACGCCCGTATTGGGATTACCGAGCTGCTCCGCGCGCAGAGAGAAATTCGCGCCGGTGCCATTGTCGGACGCTGTGCCTCCGAGCAGCGCCGTGAACGGCGTCCCGGTTTGCCAGGTGAAGATATTCATCAACCGCCAGTCGCCGAAGAGACTTTCCTTCCAACCGTGGTTGGCCCAGCGGCTGCGCTGGCCGAACGGTAGTTCGTACATCGAGAAAAGGCGCATCTGGTTTCTGATGTCAAAGGTCGAAAGTCCGCGCTCGGCGGCAAGATCACCGTCAATTTGTTCGACCGTGCCGGTGCCTCCTCCGATGGAGCTGGCGTCGTCGAGTGATTTTCCATAGGTGTAGATGCCCTGCAGCATCAGGCCGTGCGTGAAGCGATGCATCACGCGCACCTGGAGCGCATTGTAAATTGAATTGGCGCCGGACTGATCGTAGGAAAAGCCGGTCGCAAGAGGATCGACGCGGCTTTCCTGGATGGCAGCCTCGGAAGTGCCCAGCGGCGCGCGATTTGGCGCGCGAAGGATATCAAGATTCGTTCCCTTCGTGCCCGTGTAGGTGAGATCGAGAATCCAATTTTGAGAGATCGACGTTTCGGTGCCGAGGGTCCAGATCTGCGCGTAGGCATTTTTGTAGAACGGATCAACTGCTTCGGTATTGGAGATTAGGCCGCTCGATTGCGGCGGCAGAAAACCATTTTCGAGAGTGAGCGGAGTTGCCGAAGAAGTCGTCAGCGTTTGCGCGGTGGAAAACGGCGGCTGATAAGCAAGTTCGCGCGCTAGCGTGTCGTAGCCGGATTCGTTGTAGAAGATAGAGTAGCCACCGCGAACGACAGTGCGGGGCTTCAGGAATTTAGGCTGCCAGGCGAAGCCGATGCGCGGCGCAAAATTGTGGTAATCGCCGTGGATCAGAGATCGCGGGAAAGAGCCGCTGAATGGCCCTGTTTGCCCGGGCAATACGAGCTGCACGCACGCCGGACAGGTAGCGCCGGAAGCCGCCAGGCTGGCGATGTTCGGGTTCATATCCAGGTTGACGATATTATTGAAAAGCTCGATTGGAGGGGTGACGGCGTCGTATCGGAGACCGTATTCGAAGGTAAAAACCTTGTTCACGCGCCAATCGTCTTGCGCGTAGGCTGCGAATCCCCAGCTGCGGAAATAGGTATTGGGATTGCCGAATTGCTCGCCGGTGGTGAACGGGTAGCCGAGCAAGAAGTCGGCGAGATCGCTTCCCGTGCCGGGTATGGGAGCTCCGCTGGCGGTAAGATCGCTGGTAAGCAGTCCGGTGAAGACGAACTGTCCGCGCGGATTCGGGCTGGAATCGGAGTTGAACTGCAGTCGGCGGATTTCGCCACCGAACTGCATGGTGTGGCTGGCGTGGACCCAGGTGAGGCCATCGTCGAAACGGAGAGTTTGATCGCGCGCGAGGGATGGGACTGGATCATCGATGCCCGAAAAATTGGTGAGGCTGATTTGCGGGATGCCGTAGTCGATCGGTTGGGACGAGACGCCGGTGATTCCCAGCGCCGCGGCGATGTTGGTGCCATAGGAATTATCGCTCAGCAGCTTGATCCGGCTCCGACTCCAGTTCACTGAAGTGCTCTCCACCAAACGTGGCGACCAGTTATGCGAAAGGCCGAGGTCCACGCTTTGCTCGCGCATCGATTCATTGCCGCCAATGCCCGGGAAATTGCTGAGCGTGTTCTCACGTTCGGATTCGAAGTTGTAGCCGCCGTTTAAGTTAAACTTCGAATTAATCGTATGTAGGACGTGAACGTTCAAGTTATCAGTGTTCGCGGGCAACGTGGCTTGCAGCAGGAAGTTCTGCACCGCAGTGGGAAGGTTCGGCATGGGAATATAAGTGAGCAGTCCGGCTGAGGCGCTATTGATTGCAACCTGTTGCGCGATTCCTCCAGTGCAATTCGGGTCTGCGACGGTGGGATATGGCGTCGAAGGATTCGAAAACGGCTGGTACAGAGTGCTGCCGCAAAAAAGGCCGTTGCGTTCATCGAGCGTTGGCACGGTCGAGAAGGTGTTGACGGCGCTGGTTTGAATGTCGTGCTGATAGTTGGCAAAGAAATAAGTTTTGTCGCTGCCGTTGTAAATGTGCGGAATTTTGAGCGGGCCGCCGAGATTGAGCCCGAAGCGGTCATTGTAATGGCTGAGTTTCGGAGATTGCTGGCCGGTAATCGCATAGGGACGCGCGTCGAATGCGGAATCATCGAGGCTATCGTAGAAGGTGAAGCGCATACGGTTCACCTGCTGACGAAAGAATCTTCCGCCCCCGCCACCAAAAAGCCCTGCGCCGCGCCCGCCTCCCCCGCGACCTACGAACGCGCGCTGGGGGCCTCCCGGACCGCCTCCGCCGGGACCGCCTTGCGGCTGTTGTCCGCCTCCAGGGCCGCCTTGTACGGTTTGACCACCGGGTCCACCCGGGCCTCCGGGAGAAGGCGGCGTGAGTCCGGAGGATCCCATCCCCGGAGGTCCAAAGCCGCCGGGACCAAAACCCCGGGGCCCGCTGGTTGAGAGTCCCTGGCCGACTGTGCCCTGCAATAAAAATGCGTCCGAGGAGCTGGCACCGGTCCCTGCGGGCATTGCCGGTGCATTAATTACATCCCCGCCTGCCACTTGTTCGGCTTGCCCTGTGGCTCCCGCGTCGCCGGTCAGGTCCGTCTGCTGAAATCCGCCGCCGCTCGCCAAGCCTTGGCTCATGGCGTTTACCACGCCTGGAGGCAACTGCCCGCCAAACCTGCCGCGTCCGCCCTGCCCTGCTTGTCCGCCGGTGGCGGCGTTCCCAGCATAACGTTGACCGCGCCCGGATGGTCCGTTGCCCGTGGCCCTTGCGTGTTGATTCGGCTGACCTGCTTGTTCCCCATGCCCTTGCAGGTCGGCGAGAGTGGCAACATGCAGTCGCAATTCGATCGGCGGAGGCGAAAGCCCTGCGGCAACCTGCAATTGACGAGTTAATTTCTCGAAGCCAAGCTGCTCGGCTTCAAGAATGTAGTGTCCGGCGGGAACGGCGGGAAACTCGAATTTTCCAGATTCGTCCGTCCAGGTCACCCAAGCTTGATTTGTTTCCGTACAGGTGGCGCGAACGGCGGCGCCGGGAACAGCTTCGCCGTTGGAAGTGCGAACGAAGCCATTCAACGTGGTGGTCGGTTGTCCCGCGGCGCTGCTGCTGGCGCTCGCAGACTGCGCAGATCGCTGCGCTCCAGTCGGGGCTGGGCTCGACTGGCGCGCAAACGTGGACGCAGCACAAAGTAGCAGGATCGATGCAAATAGCGACAAAAACCGCACCGCTGCTACGCCCGTCCAATTCCGCCGACGTTTGCTTGTCATGTAATTCCTAGAGAACTGAATCGACCGATAACCATTGAAACCTTCGACGACCAGGCGAACTATCTGGTTACTGACGAATTTTTATCGGATCGCACACGAAACGGATCGTTACCGCTAGCTGTAGCCGAGGATTATCGATTTTCGCGGCCATGTAAAGCTGCTTGCCGCCGGGCGAAACACCTTGGCCTCCAAATTCATCCAACGAATGCAACGAGACAACCCTTTGCGGCCGATCAACGACCGCTGCAGGTCTCGATGAGCAACCTTCCGTCCGGCGCCCGGGAAAGTTCCACGATTGCGCGCCGATTCTTTTGGCCTAAAGTCGCCCGACGAGAGCGGATATCGCATCTGGTGCTGTGATAACATTTCCGCCGAATTCCGGAAACTTCAGGAGGACGCCGCCAGTGGGATTCATCGATGAAGCGTTGAAATCGAACGAACACTACGCAAACAACTTCAGCCTCGGGGAATTGCCGAAACCCCCTGCGCGAAAACTGGCCATTGTTGGCTGCATGGACGCGCGGTTGAGCTTCGAACCGATGCTAGGCCTGAAGACCGGCGACGCGCACGTCATTCGTAATGCGGGCGGCATCGTGACGGAAGACGCGCTCCGGTCGCTGCTAATCTCGCATTACCTGCTGGGCACCGACGAGTTCATGATCATCAATCACACCGACTGCGGCATGCTCGGTTTAAAGGACAATGAGTTATTGGCCCGTCTGGAGGATGAAACGGGCACAGCGGCATTTTCGCCCGAGCAGTTCCATGGATTTCCGAATCTGGAAGAAAACGTGCGCCGGCAGATGAAAAAACTGCGCTCGCATCCGTGGATTCCGAAGCCGATCCCGATTCGCGGATTTGTCTACGACGTGAAGACCGCGAGGCTGAGCGAAGTGGCGATGGAACGGGCAAACCGCGCGGGCGACTAAAACGTCCGGATGGCGGGGGGCGGGTTGCGCTTCCAGACTCCGGTATCCGAGGCTACGCAGGTACAACAATGGCCGTAACATCTCGCACGACTTTGTGCATCCGGCTCACCGCTCCTGTATGATCGGTTAGTTTCGCGCGGGGCACCCAGACTCAATCAACGGCAATGCGCATTGCGCGCGGAATCCGCGCTCCGCGGAAGGGGAAAACGCGAATGTCACTGTTTGGAAATCAGATGCGGCTGGCGGTCATAGGCGCCGGAAAAATGGGAGGCATTTTGATCGAGGCCTTCATCCGGCAGAACCTCGTCTCGCCGCAGAACATTCGCGCTACGGTGCAACACCCCTCTGCGGAAAGAAAAAACGGCGTTAAGCTGGCAGTTTCGCTAGGCACGGATAACTGCGGCGCGGTGCACGGCGCCGACGTGGTGCTGCTGTGCGTAAAACCACAAACCGTTGGGCACGTGCTGGATGAAATCAAGCACGAGTTGGACGACAAGAAACTGCTCATTTCGATTGCCGCGTCGGTTTCAACCGAGTACATCGAGCGGCGGCTTGGCGTGGAAATTCCGGTGATACGCGCGATGCCAAACACTCCGTCCGCCGTTGGCGCGGGCATCACCGCTATTTGCAAAGGCAAATACGCCAGCGCGAAACACGTGGAAACCACGCAAAAGCTTTTCGACGCGGTTGGCAGGACCGTTGTTTCCGATGAAAAGAACATGGACGCCATTACCGGACTTTCCGCGAGCGGCCCCGCGTTTATTTACATCATTTTGGAGTCGCTGGCGGAGGGTGGAGTAAAGGTAGGTCTGCCGCGCGACTTGGCCACACTGTTGGCGGCCCAGACCGCGCTGGGCGCAGCAAAAATGGTGCTCGATACCGGTCATCATCCCGCGCTACTGAAAGACACAGTCACTACGCCCGCTGGATGCACGATCGACGGGATCCTGGAACTCGAAGAAGGCGGCCTTCGCGTGACCCTGATTAAGGCCGTCGTTAAGGCCACGCTGCGAGCCAAGGAATTGCTCGTCACAGACGTAAAAGCTTAGGTGCCAGAGAGTGGCTCATCTAGCCAATCAAAAGACCTGGTGACGGCCTTTTTCCAGAGGCGGTAGCGGCCTTCCCGGATTTTTTCGGACATCTGCGGCATCCAAGTGCGATCCACGGCCCATGTGGCGCGGAGTTCGTCTAGGTCCTTGAAGAAACCGGTCGCCAGTCCGGCTGCGTAGGCGGCGCCGAGCGCGGTGGTCTCTGTGACCGCTGGGCGGACTACAGGGCGGTTTAAAACGTCAGCCTGGAACTGCATTAGCAATCCATTCGCGACCATTCCGCCATCGGCGCGGAGCGCGTCGATTCGAGTTTTTGAATCTCTTTCCATCGCTTCGAGAACATCGCGGGTCTGAAACGCGGCCGCCTCGAGTACCGCCCGCGCGATGTGGCCCTTATTCGCAAATCTCGTCAAACCGACGATCACGCCGCGCGCGGACGCCTTCCAATACGGTGCGAAGAGCCCGGAAAAAGCAGGCACGAAATAGACGTTGCCATTGTCCTCGACACTCCGCGCGAGGTCCTCAATTTCCGAGCTACTGCGAATCAAGCCGAGATTGTCGCGCAGCCACTGCACCAGCGCTCCGGTCACCGCGACACTGCCTTCAAGTGCATACAGAGACGGGCTCTTGCCGATCTTGTACGCAGCCGTGGTTATCAAGCCGTGGCCGGATTGAACCAACGTGCTGCCCGTGTTCATCAGCAGGAAAGAACCGGTTCCGTAAGTATTCTTCGCTTCCCCTGGTTCAAAGCATGCTTGGCCAAAGAGAGCCGCTTGCTGATCTCCTAAAATTCCCGCGATAGGCACTCCCTTCACCGGATCGAGGCAAGCCTCGCCGTACACCTCGCTGCTCGAATGAATTTCCGGCAGGATCGCCTCGGGTACGCCAAATACGCGGAGCATTTCCTGGTCCCACGTAAGCGCCTTCAGGTTTAGCAATTGCGTGCGGCTTGCATTGGTGACGTCCGTGACGTGAATCCCGCCCGTCGGACCGCCTGTGAGTTTCCACACCAAGTACGAATCAACGTTTCCGAAAACGACCTCGCCGGATTCTGCGAGCTTCCGCACCCCGGGAACGTTATCCAGAATCCAGCGAATCTTTAGGCCGCTAAAGTACGTCGCAAGCGGAAGTCCGGTTGTCTCCCGAAAGCGGTTTTGACCGCCTTCGCGCGAAAACTTCGCGACCGCGTCCTCCACGCGCATATCCTGCCATACGATGGCGTTGTAGACAGGCTCGCCGGTCTTTCGGTTCCAAAGGATCGTTGTCTCGCGTTGATTCGCAATACCCAGGGCGGCAAGATCTTTGGGCCGCATCTCAGCTTGGCGCATCGCTTCAGCGATGACTTCCCGCGTGCTCCGCCAAATCTCTTCGGGGTTGTGTTCCACCCATCCGGGCTTGGGGAAAATTTGCTCGTGCTCTTTTTGAGCAGAGGCGACGATACTTCCTCGCCTGTCAAATATGATGAACCGAGTGCTGGTGGTGCCTTGATCGATTGCGCCAACGTAATCCGGCACGAATCACCTCGTGGCGGCTGCACATTATCGCGGGCGCTATGAAATACGGCCGATTGGTGTATATTTCCGCCCGGAATAGCCGCAACGAGAGTATCCATGACGCATCCGGTAAAGCGAAATTTCGTTCTGGACCGCCGCACTCTGCTGAAAGGCTCGATCGTAGGAGGAGGGGTTGCACTGATGCATCCATGGCTCGCCACTGGATTTCAGACTGCCGCTCCTGCCGCCACTGCACCGAGTTCAGATTCACAGCCGATCATTGAAACCACAGCTGGCAAGGTTCGTGGCTCCGTCGCAAACGGAATCTTCGTTTTCAAAGGCGTTCCGTACGGCGCTTCCACCACCGGCAGGAATCGTTTCATGCCTCCAGCAAAGCCGGAGCCGTGGAGCGGTGTGCGCGACGCGCTTCGTTACGGTCACTCCGCGCCGCAAACGATTCCCGGCTCTCCCAGCAGTCTCGGCGCGATGGACTTCCTAGCTTCCGGCGAAGATCCGCCGGGAATTGGCGAGGGCGAAGATTGTCTGGTTCTCAATATTTGGACTCCCGGGGTGAAGGACAACGGCAGGCGGCCGGTGATGGTGTGGTGCCATGGCGGCGCTTTTATTTCCGGGTCAGGCTCCGCTCCTCTTTACGATGGGGGCAATCTTGCCCGCAGCGGCGACGTCGTAGTGGTCACGCTGAATCATCGCCTGGGTGCTTTGGGCTATACGTATTTGCGCCAAGCCGGGGGCGACTCATTCGCTGCCTCAGGCAATGTGGGCATGCTTGACATTATTGCCGCTCTCGAATGGGTGCGCGACAACATTTCCGAGTTTGGTGGCGATCCTAGCCGCGTTCTCATTTTCGGCGAATCTGGCGGAGGCCAGAAAGTCTCCACGCTGATGGCTATGCCTGCGACAAAGGGACTGTTCCATCGGGCGGTCATCGAAAGCGGCCCCGGCCTTCGGATGAATCCGCTCGACTACGCCATCAAGGTCGGCGACATGTTCCTCGCTGCACTGGGCGTCAAACCGGATCGAATCGCCGAAATCCAGACGATTTCGCTCGAACGCATCATGGCGGCGCAGGGAGATGTGAATCGCAAATTAGGTGCGTTTATTCCAGGTATGATTCAGGGATTCTCGCCCGTCGTGGATGGAGTTTCCCTGCCGCAGCATCCATTTGATCCCGTTGCGCCGGAAGTTTCAGCCGACGTGCCGCTACTAATCGGCTTCAACCGCACGGAGTTGACGCTCTTCGCAGCGGGTATTCCAGAGCTCTTTTCGCTCGATGAAGCTGGATTGCATCGGCGCGTGAAAATGCTCCTGGGCGATAACTCCGAAGAGGTGATTCGCGCCTTTCGCTCCGACTATCCGCGAGAGGATCCCTCCGGACTCTATTTCCTGATCGCCACCGCCTATCCGACCGTCGTGTACACCGCGAAGATCGCAGAGCGGAGGGCCTCCCTGCGCAAAGCGCCGACGTTTGTCTATGAGTTCACCTGGGAAACGCCGATCCAGGGCGGCCGGTTGAAATCACCGCACACAGTCGAAATGCCGTTCGTCTTCGACAATGTGGCTGATCCACTCGTGCAAAAGTTGACGGGCAATGCTCCGGACATCTTCCCGCTAGCCAAAGTTGTAAGCGGCGCGTGGACCGCTTTTGCGGCAAACGGCGTTCCCGACTCGCAAGGATTTCCGCACTGGCTTCCCTATTCGGCCGCGGATCGAAATATCATGATCATCAACACGCAGCGGAAACTCGAGAAGGATCCGAACCGCGAGGCGCGCGTCGCCATCGAAAACATTTTGTTCCCATCGCACGCCTGAGCGCACGACCAGCCAGGCGGCCAATCGCCGCGCGATGCCTTGATTTCACGCAAGCTTCACTTCATCAGAAGCACGTTTACCGCCTTCACCACGATCTCGACTTCGTCGCCTTTCTTCACGCCTAGTTCGTCGAGCGATTCGAGAGTCATCACCGACGCCATCTTCGAAGACGCCGGTACTTCCAGCTTCACCAGGCACATCAGCGTGCCCTTCTTTACATCCGTGATCTTGCCAATCATACGGTTGCGCGCTCCAACTTTCATCGATTCCTCCCGTAAATATGCCCTACGCTGGTCGCATTGACGGCGACTGCGGCAATAGGTTACTACGAACTCATTCGATTTAAGTGTGCGCGGAACTTGAACGGTGATTCGTCTTGAACGGCCGTGCCGCGCGGGACGATAATCGGGCGCTTCAAAGGAGACGGCGCGATGAGAGCGACGCGTGTGACGCCGGCGTTATTCTGCATGGCTGGGCTGACATTTGCTTTGTCCGTTGCGGCAGCGGGCGCACCGCAGAGCGCGCCGCATCAAGCACCGCCAGCCACGCCGACCGCGCAGTTAGTGGGCCCTCCCGAACGAATCGCCGCTGAGGCACTCTTTAATCAGCATTGCGCGAGCTGCCATCAGAACGCGAAGGCCAGCGCGGTTCCACTGAACGGGCGCACGGCGCCCAATACCGAAGTGCTCGGGCAGATGAGCACAGAAGCAATCTACGCGGCGCTCACAACCGGAGTGATGATCCAGCAGGGGCAGAGCCTTACGAACGACCAGAAGCGCATGATCGCCGAATTTTTTGGCGGGCATCCGCTGGGCAGTACGGACGCAGGCGAAGCGGCGCACATGGCGAATCATTGCTCGTCGAATCCACCGATGGGTGACCTCTTGGCGAGTCCAGCGTGGAACGGCTGGGGCAACGATCTGGACAACTCGCGGTTTCAGCCCGCGCCCGCTGCTGGAGTGAGCGCCGAACAACTGCCGCAACTCAAATTGAAGTGGGCGTTCGGAATTCCCTATGGGAGCGAGACGTCAGGGCAGCCATCGGTTGTGGATGGACGAGTGTTTTTCGCCGAAGACACGGGATTCGCGTATTCCGTCAGTGCCGCGACGGGCTGCGTGTACTGGTCTTATCACGCCGATGCGCAAATCCGCACCGCTGCGCTGATCGCCCAGATTCGACACAGCGGGCGCACGGTGGACGCCGTGTTTTATGGCGACAAGCGAGCCAATGTGTATGCCCTCGATGCAGGCTCCGGCAAGCTGATCTGGAAACGGAATCTTTCTCCGCGGCTGCTTTCCCATATTACCGGTGCGCCGGTGTTCCACGAAGGACGCCTTTACGTTGGCCTGGCAGGCTCCGAGGAGCTAGTCTCGTCCGATCCGCACTATCCGTGCTGTACGTATCGCGGCAGCTTGTGGGCACTCGATGCCAACACCGGGAAAGTGATCTGGCGGACGTACACAATTCCCGAAGCACCGAAACCAACCAAGAAAAATTCCATTGGCACCCAGCTATGGGCTCCCGCGGGCGCTTCTATTTGGGACGCGGTGACGATCGATCCCAAAGTGCACGCCATTTACGTCGGCGTCGGCAACGCGTTCAGCGAACCAGCAGCGAAGCTTTCCGATTCCGTCGCAGCTTTTGACATCAAGACCGGCAAGCTCCTGTGGCATTACCAGGGCGAGCACAACGATGCTTCGCCCGGCGGATGCTTCGCGTCCGGGCCGCGTGGGGCCGAATGTCCCAAGGTCGAAGGTCCCGACTGGGACTACGGTGATTCGCCGATTCTGCGCACGCTTCCTACCGGCAAGCGCGTGCTCGTCGACGCAGATAAGGGTGGGTATGTGGTTGGCCTTGATCCCGATGGTCGCGGCAAACTCCTCTGGAGGGCCGACCTTTCGGCGGGCAGGCCGGCCGGTCCGATTCAGGTGCAGATATTGTGGGGCGGCGCGGCGGACAACGAAAACGTTTACTATCCGCTGCAGGCAGGAGATGTAGCAGCCGTGCGGCTTTCAGACGGCAAAATTATGTGGCGCGTCCCGATCAAACCATCGGATGCGCACCTTGATGCACGCGGGCGTCCGCGCACAGGATTGGAAGCCGCAGTCACAGTAATTCCGGGAGTGGTCTTCGCGGGCGGCTGGGATGGCGTCCTACACGCGCTTTCAACGTCTGATGGGCATGAACTGTGGCAGTACGACACGGCTCAGGCGTACTCGACGGTGAACGGCGTAAAGGCGCACGGCGGATCGCTCGGCGCACCAGGACCGGTGGTCGCTGGCGGAATGCTTTTCGTCGGCTCGGGCTACGTAGGCACCGGCAATGGCATGCCCGGGAATGTGATTCTCGCTTTCTCGGCTAAATAATCGGTGGGTGGCGAGGGAAGGCGTTCCCTTCCGTCATACTTTGGCTTCTTATTGCGTCGAATCACGCATCGATCTGTGGCTAGCTACAAAATAAGAGCCAAGCACCAACAGCGCTGCGAGTGCTTGCGCGAATAGCGTCTCAGTCGTTGGAAACACAGAGAACCACAGTCCCATCCACGACGGAATCACGTGCGCCAGCGACGAGATCGTCGTCGTAGGAATCCATCCCGCCAGTTGCATTTCCTGGGCTTGCTCTCCAACCATCACAATCAGCACCACGCCCAGCAGGATTCCAGTGAACACCAGCATCTTTTTGTACGGCAGGCGCCGATGCGCCACGAACGTGAGCATGCCTACGATTGCAGTGAGCAGCAGTCCAATGCCAGCACCCCACAGCACAATTTCATTTCCAAATTTCAGCCGGTAGCTCTGCAAAAACAAAACGACTTCCACACCTTCCCGGTATAGCGACGTGAATCCCAACGTTCCCATTCCCCACAAGAACGCCAGTCTTGAACTTCCCTGTTCGCCGGTGCCGCCCAGAATTGCTCGCTTGCGGTTGGTGTGGTAGGAAATCCATCCCGTCCAGTAGAGCTTGTGAAAAAACCAATTCATCACCACAAGCAATACGGCGACGGCCAGCAAGCCCGTCACGGCCTGCAGCGCCAGGGCGGACACGCTGTTCCCGATGCCGTTCAGTATGCGGACGACGGCTACCCAAGTGGCTAGCGTGGCCAAAAATCCGACTGCGGCCCCCGCCGCTATCGGGTTGCGAATGGACGCTTGGCGGCCGGCCGTCCCGGCGGTGATCGCAGCCAGAACTAGCACGCACTCGAGCCCTTCACGGAAAACGAGCACGCTGATATCGAGAATGGCTGCTGTGGTATCGGTTCCGGAAGCGAGCGGATTCGGATTCCCTGAGGCCGTCATCGCCTGCCACATGAGCAGGCCGAAAACCAGAAGCGCACCCAAAATGAGCAGCGCCGCCCACAAACGGCCGCGATGCCTTCTTTCTGGCCATCCGAAGCCTAAGGAATTGTCTGTCAAGGGCGGCTGGTCTCCGACTGTAGCGCGTAGTGAAGCAGCAAGAGGTGCGCCGGAGCTGCGGACTGGGCTAAAATGCTTCGTCTCCTCGGGAGGTTTTGGCCTCCCGGTATATGCACCTGTTGCCATCCGCAGCCGCTCTCTTTGAGGTCTCTCTAGTTGTAAACCATTTACATCTGCGACTCCCCTATTCCACTCTATTGGCGCCGCTATGTCAAGGCATCCTGTTGTATTTCGTACCGATTCAGCTCAATCGCGTGATTGCGGCACTTCATCGCTACTGCTTCGCTATTGGTTCTTAGGCGGTGGGCCTTGGGTGGGTTCGGCTGGCTGTGCAGGGGAAGCTGCGGCGGGTGATGGCGCAGCCGCTTTGAATTCACTCGAGCGCACAACCAGCCGCAAATGCAGCTCGGAGCCGTCTTTTTCGGTGAGGTAAGCGTCCGAACTGACGTACGTCGGAAACCAATAGTGCCCTTGCAGATTCTGGTAGTAGATGTCGTACATATCGAATGGCAGCTTGGAATTTTTTTCGTAGAATTCGCCGACGAACTTGCCGTAAGTCTCCACGACCGCTAAATCCACGTTGTCCACATAGATCACGCCCTGAAAAAACACACGCTTCGGACTGAGTTGCTTCGGCTTCACCTGGAACACGTACGGAGCGAGCTGGTCAAGCTGCGTCTGTCCAGCGTAGAGAAAATCGTAGTATTGAACCTGATCGCTGGTAAGGAAGAAAAGCGGCTGGCTAACGATGTCTTGAACGTCGTCCATGGTGAAACTGGTGAACTTCAGTGTGGAGTTAATTGGCCGCAAAACCCGCCAGTATCGTTTGCCGTCCGGGCGCGTGTACATTTCGCCGATCGTTTCGAAGCTGCCGCCCGGATTGGAAAGCTCCTCGATTCGGACGTCCTGAACGAAATCGTAGCCTTCGTAGATTTTCTTCTCGGCGTCTTCGTTGGCGGCAAATTTCTGGATGATCGTTGCCACCGGAATCGGCGGCGGACCAGGATGCGGCACAGCCGGTATGCGCTTCACCTCGAACTTCGGCGGAGGCGGCAGCGGCCCTTGCGATTGCGTCTGCGCCCAAGCCGCGCTCACTCCGACCGTGGTCACCCCGACCGCGATCAAAAGTCCCACGCCCGCCGCGCTCAGCGCCGCCAGCGCGCTGGCCATCAGCACCGCACCCGCTCCAATTGTCACGAACCTCGATCGTCTGCGAATCATCGCGAATCTTAGATGCTCGCACTAACTCGTACGTTTAGCCAGCGGCCCACTATGCGCCCTCGCTTTCGCCGCAGATCCCGTCTGGGTAGCGCTCTGAACGCCGCGAGTGCGAGGTGGATTTTCGGCGTGCCGGTGGCGCTCGGACAACCAAGCAGAACGCCCAAAACGCGAAAAACACACAAAATCTGGTGTAGCAACTGCTGCAGAGAGGTTGCACGAAAAAGCGCTTTGTTTTGCGCTTCGAACTGTCCTTTCGCTGTCGACTTTGGACGCATTTTGACCCGAAACGCGTATTGGAGGCGGCGGTGGAAAAATCACGACGACAAGCGCCCAAGAAGAAACAGCGGTTGGCATGGGCCGCGTACCTGGAACTGACGAGCGCGGCTCATTGGATGGAGGGGAAGCTGCGGACGCCTCTGGACGTCTTCGGGGTGTCGCGGGAGGAGTTCCGGTTGATGGTGCTCCTGCACCGAGATGGTCCGCTGATGCTGAGCGACGTGGAGGCCAAGCTGGGGCGTATCCGTGAGAGCGTCCAGGTGACGGTTCGGCGAGCGGAGGAGTTCGGCTGGGTCCGCCGGGGAATCACGCGCTTGCCCGCGGCCGAAGTGAAGGCAAGCCGGATGCCGAAAGAACAGCGGAACAATCCGAGGGTTGGCCGGCGGGTGAGGACCATCGAACTCGCTCCGGAAGGCGAAAGGCTGATCGGAAAAGTGCTGCCGAGGCAGGAAGGGATGGTGCGGTCATTGATGGGAGGGTTGGACAGCCGGGAAATGCAGACGCTGGTCCGGATTTGCGAGAAGCTGCGACGGGAGGACGACGTTTCAAAGATCAGGTTTGCCGCCGCGCTGATTCGGGCGGGCAGTGGGTTCGATCAGGCGGAGCACGACGGCGAATCGGAAGAGTAGAGATTGAGGGAAGGACGCACCGTTGTGCGGCAACGGTGCGGCACCCACACAATTTTTACTCGGAGGCATAGGCAGGTGTTGTGCGAGGTGTAAAGGTGGGCCAGCTGCCCTACCTGAAACTATGTTCAGCGCCTGTTCGACTAGGTTTTCTCCCTGTTCAAAATTATCAAACAGTGTTTTTGCCTCCGGATTAGCCAGAGAGGATCAGCTGGAACGACCAAGCTCTGCGCGCACCATTGATGCCGACGATTTGCGAATACCCATAGCTTCCGGAGATCTTCGAAAGGGAAATCGCCCCGCAGTACGTTTATTAAAATCGGAAGCCGGCTTAGACCTAGACGAATGAGCAAACGCCCTGTCGGAGATAGCCTTACCGGCCCGAATCTTCGCTCTGTCTGTTTTGCTTCCGCGTCAGTTATTGGAGTGAAACGAAGGCCGTGGTGGCTATGAAGCTGTACGTACGGCCCGAAGTTTTCCAATCCGACCTCGTCTGTTCGAAACACCAGAGTAATGACGGTGCGGTCGTCGGTCAGGGCCCCGCGAAACTCGTTCGTCAGAACAGGTGCCCAGCCATCAGACAGTCTAGCTAACGCTGCGGCGATTAGAAATACGGGAGCCAGCGTCAGGATCAGCAACACGCTAGCTAGTCGAATGAGACTGTAGGTAACGATGCCGCGATTTGAGATCTCGTATGCGGCTTTCACAAGGCCGAGAGAGGCGATAAATCTGCTAAGTCTCCCCGGTATATCAGCCAGAAAGCTGCGCCACTCTTCGTCGTAGCGCTCTCGCTGATTCCCAGGCAACATTGTGACCGCAGCCCGGAGGACATGCTCTGTCATCCGAGGCAGCCACGCTTTCAGTTCATCCGCAATCAGCTTTCCCAAACATGCGTACACCGCCGCTAGGAAAGACTCCATGCCGACCTCCGGAACGCTCTCTTGACCTCGTTAACCGCCTCGCGAGCCTTTCTCGCGCCGAGCGCAGTAATTTTGTAGAACCTTCGGCGGGGTCTGCCAAGTTTATGGGGGTCCCCCTCCTCCCACCTGCTTTCAATCCAATGGGCCCTTTCCAATCGCGCCAGGATCGGGTACAGGGTTCCGGAAGCCAGTTCAACAGACCGAGCGATATCTGCACCCGATATCTCATCGGCAGAGGAAATTAATGCGCCGAGTACCTTCAGAGTTTGCGTCGTAACCTGCATTTTTAGCTCACCCATGCTCGTCATTCTACATAGGTTTACCAACCTGTGTCAAACGGTATGAGCGCGGTCCCCGTGTTGCCGTGCCGTCGACACTGGGCACCGGCGCGAGCGAGGATATCGGGACGATACGCGCCGACCCGGGCACGCACCGAGTGCGCTGCCGCGATAGGCGGGTGGCCCGGGTTCTTTTCGGCGATTTGTCCGGGAACATGCGACGAGCATGATACCATCACGATACTTAACTTCCGAGGATGTTTTGCGGGTGCCCCATGCTCGGCGTGGGAGCGTGGGGCGGTTCGGCTATGCCCAAAAGGCTGAAGCGCATTTACCGGCAGGGACATCTGCACTTCATCCCCTTCAGTTGCTACCGAAGGCTGCCTCTTCTTCGTTCCGCGCGAGCCCGCAATGTATTCGTGGGCACGCTCGACCGGGCCCGCAGAGGATACGGTTTCAAGCTGGTTGGCTACGTAGTGATGCCGGAGCACGTTCATCTGCTTGTCTCCGAACCCGCGCGCGGCAATCCTTCCACGGTTCTGAAAATGCTGAAACAGCGGGTCTCGCGGCTGCTCAGACGCAAAGCGCGCCGTCGAGTCCCGGTTGCGCAGGGATCGTTTCCGTTCGCTTCGCCGGAAAGGACGCGACTGCCGCAGTTCTGGCAGAAGCGATTCTATGACTTCAAGGTTTGGAGCCGGAAAAAGAAAATCGAGAAGCTCGGCTACATGCACGCGAATCCCGTCAAGCGTGGATTGGTCGATGACCCCAAGCACTGGCCGTGGAGCAGTTATGCTTTTTATCAGCGGCGCGGGGAAATTCTGATCGACATCGACCTGATTGATTAACCTGCGGAACTTGTAGGGACATCGTGAAACGAAGAGAAGAGCGAAAAGCCCCACGCTCGAAACCCGAGCATGGGGCACCCACAACTTCAAAATCCGAGCCCGGGGCACCCGGCCCGTGTCGGTGTTTGCGGCCATCGCGAGCCGAACGACACCCGGCCCTTGGTATCATGCGGGGCTCTTGGTTCTGTCTACGAACCTTCCGATGAGCTTAAGTACGCGGACGACGATCAATAAGTCAACCATGCAGACCGCAATCGTCACAGGCGCGGGAATCCAACCTGCGCGCCAAGGGACATAAAGGATGACTGGCACATGCAGAGCTACAACTAAGATCATCGTGACCCAATACCACGGTCGGCGACGCAATTCCCAACTCAGGCTGACGACTCCAACAATTACCGCCACGGTGCCGAGAATAGGAAAGAACAGCTCGATCCGTCCCAGATGATCAAGCAGGGGCAACAGGATAATTGCTATTATTCCCCCGCCGGCGAACGCCAGAATTTTTTGGTTTCTATCCGTCACTATCCTCCTCCGGCTTTGCATGCCTTGTACTGCTTATATGCACTGTACCCGTCATAAACGAAACCGCCAGCACTGACAAAGTTACCAACTATGGGAAGCGCTTTGACCTCTGGGTAAGCCATCGTAGCTACTGTAGTAAGCGTACTACCAGCTGCGACCCCCGTTCCTGCACCATTATTGTAGTCGGCGGTTAACGCGCCCAGAATTACGCCAGCCTCGGGCACGGCAATTCCGATCGCGTCTATTGCTCCGTGTTTGAGAGCGCTGGCGGGTGGCCCGGGTTCTTTTCGGCGATTTGTCCGGGAACATGCGACGAGCATGATACCATCACGATACTTAACTTCCGAGGATGTTTTGCGGGTGCCCCATGCTCGGAGTGGGAGCGTGGGGCGGTTCGGATATGCCCAAAGGGCTGAAGCGCATTTACGGGCAGGGACATCTGCACTTCATCCCCTTCAGTTGCTACTGAAGGCTGCCTCTTCTTCGTTCCGAGCGAGCCCGCAATGTATTCGTACGCACGCTCGACCGGGTCCGCAGAGAATACGGTTTCAAGCTGGTTGGCTATGTAGTGATGCCGGAGCACGTTCATCTGCTTGTCTCCGAACCCGCGCGGGGCACCCCTTCCACGGTGCTGAAAATGCTGAAGCAGCGGGTCTCGCGGCTGCTCAGACGCAAAGCGCGCCGTCGAGTCCCGGTTGCGCAGGGATCGTTTCCGTTCGCTTCGCCGGAAAGGGCGCGACTGCCGCAGTTCTGGCAGAAGCGATTCTATGACTTCAACGTTTGGAGTCGAAAGAAGATCGTCGAAAAACTACATTACATGCACATGAATCCGGTCAAGCGTGGGTTGGTGGACGATCCCAGCCTCTGGGACTGGAGCAGCTATCGCTATTACCAGTTCGGCGAGGTCGGAAAGTGCCCTCCAGATCACGAGCCGTCGTGACACGCGCGCGCGTAGAGCCAAAATCCGCACCCTTCGCATAACATGCTCAGAGTGCGGCACCCGCAAAGTCAAACCGCCACAGCCCTGCTTGCCGCGCCCGGCGCTGGGCACCCGGACAACGGAAATCAACATGAGCGGACGGTCAGGAGTTCGGTCATCGCAACTGTGACGTCAGCAGGCCCAGAAGAATTAATATCGCGACCGTGACAACGTCGAAGATCACGTGCAAAGTATTCGGCCTGATGCCATTGCGCTCTGGCAGGAAGGCGTGTGTGGCTCCGTACATCGCCTGATGGCGCGCGACGCGTCCTGGCTCGGGTCGAGAAAGGTATGGAATCCACCACTCCTTTAATGAGCCGTAGGATGCAAGCCCGTAGAATATCCAAAGCCACCAGAGGAGCCATGCCGGATAAGTTCTGCCAAGGTATATGGCGCTGCCAGCGAGCCCGATGGCGACCGGGGTGAAATTGATGAGCGTGGTGGTGAGAAGTTTGCTGCAGGGGAACTCGGCCCGAACGGCGTCCAGGTTATTGAGGGTTCCGAGAGGAATCCAATTGTGTAACCCCACGAATAACGCGACGAAACACTGGAGCGCCAGCAAAGCGCCCGTGGTGATTGGATGCATGAGCTCCGCGATTATACGGCACTGTTTTTCCTCTTCGATCTCCGCAAGTTTTTTTTGGGCTCGGTCCCGAAGAGACTCAAAATAGCTTCTGGCGGCCGAATGCGGCTCTGATAGAATCACGGGTTTGCGGGCTGCGGAGCGCACCGGCCGTGGATCATCGGACCATCGCAAGGCGATATTTCGTAAGCGGCATCGTGCAAGGAGTGGGGTTTCGCTATTTCGCGGAAGGCGCGGCTCGCAAAGCGGGCGTCGCGGGGTACGTGCGCAATCTATTCGACGGGCGCGTGGAAGCGTACGCCATCGGAACGAAAGACCAACTGAAAGACTTTCGCTCGATGCTGGAGCGTGGGCCGCGGGCTGCTTCGGTATCGGGCGTTTCCGAAGAGGACGCCAGCGTGCAGGCTGAATATTCCAGCGGCTTTAGCATCGAGTATGACGCGTGACCCGCAGGCGGGTATGACGGATGAGCCTGCGCGGAATACCGGCAGGAAGAGGGATTCTTCGCGACAAACAAGGTCGCTCAGAATGACAACCGCCGAACGACGACAAGAGGACGAATGGACAACCTGAAGAAGCTGATTCGCGAAATTCCCGATTATCCGAAGCCGGGGATTTTGTTTTACGACCTGACCACTCTGCTGCAAGACCGCGAGGGTTTCCACGAACTGGTGGACAAGCTCTGCGCGCATTACGAAGGCAAAAGAGTGGACATGGTGGTCGGTATCGAAGCGCGCGGTTTTATCTTCGCGCCAGCGCTGGCGTATCGCTTGCGCGCGGGATTCGTCCCGGTGCGGAAGCCGAAAAAGCTGCCGTGGAAGACGGCCAGCGAAACGTATCAGCTCGAGTACGGCAGCGACACGCTGGAGATCCACGCAGATGCCATTACGCCCGGCCAGCACGTGCTGGTCTGCGACGACCTGCTGGCCACCGGCGGCACCGCAGCCGCGGCCACCGCGCTTATCCGGAAGCTTGGCGGCGAGGTTATCGGCGCGGCGTTTGCGGTAGAATTGAATTTCCTGCAAGGGCGTTCGCGATTGCCCGGAGTGGACGTTTTTTCGCTGCTGAAATACGATAAATGAGCTCACCGCAGAATCCGGGCGAACTTCCCGTCAATCCCACCGGCCGTTTCACCGGACGCGTCGAAGCGTACCGCCGCTATCGCTCGCGCTACCCGCGCGAGATCATTCCGCTGCTGCATGAAAAGTGCGGCCTTACGGCGGAATCCATGGTGGCCGATATCGGCGCGGGAACCGGCATGCTCGCCGAGCTATTTCTCGAAAACGGGAACTCGGTTTTCGCTGTTGAGCCGAACGCGGAAATGCGCGCTGCGTGCGAGGAACTCGCGGCGCAGTACCCACAGCTAGCGTGCCTGGATGGCACTGCTGAAAACACGCGTTTGGCCGACCGCTCCATTGATCTGATCGCCGCGGGGCGCGCGTTTCACTGGTTCGACAAGGAAAAGTGCCGACCGGAATTCATGCGTATTCTGCGCCCGAATGGCTGGGTGGTGCTTGCCGGGCAGGGCCCGCGACGCCGGGAAGAACCGATTTCGCGCGATTATCAGACGATTCTCCGCGAGCACGGCATCGATTACTCCCGGCTGTACAGTCGGTACAACGTGAAGGAGGCTGTGCGTGGTTTTTTCGAAGGCGGCTCGCTGCTGGAATCCGAATTCCCAGGTTATGAGGAGTTGAGCTACGAGGGGTTGGAAGGCCAAACGCTCTCGCTCTCCGTGACGCCACAGCCGGACCATCCCGGCTTCCCCGCCATGCAAACAGCGCTGAAGAGCTATTTCGCAAAATACCAGCGCGATGGAAAAATGCGCCTGCCGATGAACTGCCACATCTACATGGGGCAGCTTCGCTAAAATCGCGCGAAAGCGCCCGCGCGGACGATTCCCTGCCCCTTCAGGCCAGACCGCGGGCCCTGCGCTGGCGCATCACTTCAAACAACATCACGCCCGCTGCAACGGAAACATTGAGCGAGCGCACCGGGCCGACCGTCGGTATCGAAACAAGAAAATCGCAGCGCTTTCGCGTCAGCTCATGCAGCCCTTCGCCTTCGCGCCCAAGCACAAGCCCGACGGCTCCGGTCAGATCGACGTCGGTGTGCCGCTTTTCCGCGTGCTCGTCCAAGCCGACTAGCCAGTAACCCGCTTCCTTCATTTGTTCCATCGCGCGCACCAGATTCTTTACGCGAGCGACCGGCAAATGCGCCAGTGCTCCGGCGGACGCGCGCTCCACCGTGTCACTGAGTCCCGCGGCGCGCCGCTCCGGGATCACCACGGCCTGTGCACCGGCTGCCAGAGACGTTCGCACGATCGCGCCCAAATTGTGTGGATCCTCGATTCCGTCGAGCGCCACGAGCAAACCTCGCTCGTTTTTCGCGCGCAGCAAATCTTCCAATTCCGCCGTGGGTTTCGCCGCAGCCAGCGCCGCAATTCCCTGATGTTCGTGGGTTCCAGACAGCCGGTCGATTTGTTGCCGCTCTTCGAACCGCACCGGAACGCCGCGCGATTTTGCTAACCGCACGACCGCTTCGACGCGATCTCCATGCCGCCCGCGCGCAATCACAATGCGATCCAGGGGACGCGCCGCGTTCAACGCTTCTTCAACAGCATGAAATCCTGTGAGCCAGTTCATGGAGAAGTATGAAGGAAGATCAGTGGCTTCCGACGGTCGCGATAGCGTGGCATGCAATCGCCTCGCCGCGCCCGATTTCGCCGCAGCCCTCGTTGGTTTTCGCTTTCAGGCTGATGTGGTCCGACGTGAGTCCCAACGCTTTCGCCAGCGCGGCGCGCATCGCCGGAAAATGCGGGCCGAGTTTCGGCCGCTCGCAGATCACCACGGCGTCTACATGGACGACTCGCATTTTGCGGTCCGCCAGGAGTTTGCGCGCGTGCACCAAAAATTGCAGACTCGACGCGCCCTTCCATTTCGGGTCAGTGTCCGGAAAATGTGTCCCGATATCGCCGAGCGCGCCGGCACCCAGCAGCGCGTCGCAAAGCGCATGGCACAGCACGTCGCCATCGGAATGGCCCACTGAACCCTTGTCGAACGGAACTTCGATTCCGCCGATCATTAGTTTTCGGCCGGGTTCGAGACGGTGCAGATCGTAGCCGATACCCGAATAGTTCATCCGATCGGCCGATTCGCCGAGCCACCGCTTTTCGGGCCGCGGCGCGCAATTCTCTTCCAAATCGTATATATGATTACCCAAAATACGAAAACGCCGACGACCGCGACAAAATCCATGGTCCAGCGGAACTCGCGCGAATTCCCGGGACTTGAATCCACCCGCCACAAAAATGCCGCGAGCACTACCATCAATATCCAAAATACGACCCTGCGGAGCCCTGGGGGCATTTCGTTCGGCCGACGCTGATTGGGCACAAAAGTCACTTCTTCGCTCCGCCGCGCTCCTGCTCTAAATAAAACGACGCCAGTTCCATATCCGCCGGACGCGTGAGTTTCAGGTTGCGCTCCGAACCGAGCACCACGAAGACGTCGTGGCCGAATCGCTCCACGATCGCGGCTTCATCCGACGCGGTGACGCCATCCTGCTGCGCCGACTTGAATGCATCGCGAAGCAGCGCGTACGAAAAAACCTGTGGTGTCTGCGCCAGAACGATTCGTTCTCGCGGAATTGTGGCGGAAATTAATGCCACGTCCTCCGGCAAACTGGCGCGCTTAACTTCTTTGACGGTGTCGATTGCTGGAATGCCAAGTATGGCCGCGCCTCGCGTGCGCGCCTCCGCGATCACCCGCTCGATCTGCAGGACGGTGACAAACGGCCGCACCGCATCGTGCACCAGTACAATTTCCGTGGCGGGATCGACCTGCGCTAGGGCATTGGCGACCGACTGCTGGCGCGTATCTCCGCCGTGCACCACGCGCGCGGGCCTGCCGAGCGAAGCCTTGGCGACCATCGCCTCGAGCGCCATCACGTCGTCGGCTCGCGTGGAGATGAAAAAGTCGGTGATTGCGCTGCAGGCGGCCAAGCGGCGCAGCGTGAAAATAATCAGCGGAACCCCGCCCAACTCGAGAAACTGCTTCGGCGTGTCCGCGCCCATGCGCGTGCCCAGTCCGGCGGCGGGAACGATAGCGGCAATGCGGCTCATTAGCGGTTGGATAGTCTAGCGCATCCGCAGACCTGCGGAGCGAAAGAATCGGCGCGCAACCAAGGCGTCAGGGACGGCCCGATTCCGGGTACATAGGACGGGGTCTCTCGCCGCCAGGGGCGCCTTCGCCCGTTCGTCCACTGGTCGGCTCCGCTTGCGGAGCGACGGACGGGACCGGCCGCGGCTGCTCGCCTCGCTCATCGTATCGGCCAAAAATCATTTTTCCCGCGGTGGTCTGATGCACGGATGTAACCGAAATGTCGATCGTCTTGTTGATCATGCGCCGGGCGCCGTCCACCACCACCATCGTGCCATCGTCCAAATAGGCCACGCCCTGGTTGTATTCCTTGCCTTCGCGCAGGATGAAGACGCGCATCGCCTCACCGGGCAAGACTACCGGCTTCAGCGCATTGGCAAGCTGGTTCACGTTCATCACTTCAATTCCTTGCAGCGTGGCTACTTTATTCAAATTGAAGTCGTTGGTAACGATCTTCGCGCCGTAGCGCTTGGCTAACTCGACCAGCTTGGCATCAACCTCGGCGATCTGAGGAAAGTCGTCGTCGGCGATCTGCACATCCAGCGCGGTCATTTTCTGGATTCGCTGGAGCACTTCCAAACCACGCCGCCCGCGCTGGCGCTTGAGCGGATCAGCTGAATCGGCCACCAGCTGCAGTTCATGAAGGACGAACTGAGGAATCACGACGGTTCCATCCAGAAAAAGCGTCTCAGCGATATCCGCCACGCGCCCATCGATGATTACGCTGGTATCCAGCAGTTTCGTGGAGTGGCGAGTGCTGCGCTCGCTTCCGAAGAGCCCCCCGAGCGCCTGCAAATTCAGCATGTCGCCCTTGTTGGCTCCCAGCACCAATCCAATGTAGGCCATCACCAGAAAAATCGAGAGGCTGAAGAAGGAACGCGTCGATACCGGCATCGTGGTGTGCGTGAAAATGAGCGAAATCAAAAACGCTCCCAGAATGCCTAGGATCGATCCAGTGGCGGCTCCAATCAGCCTCCGAAGGCTAGCCTTGCGCAAGCGAATCTCAAGCAGGATCACTCCAAACGCAAAAAGGAAACCGGCTATCGCTCCGTGAAGGTGGGGCAAGCTGAACGGGCGAAAGTGGTAGCCCGCCGCCGTGCACACCGCCGCGAATATGAATCGCACCACGAGCATGTCCCAGAACGTGCCCACGCTATCGTGGGTGGAACGCGATATGACTAAGGGTTTGCTCGCCGGAAAATCGTGGATGGGAGCGCCCGCGACCTGTCCGGGCGCGCTTGATGCTCTTGGCATGACAACCGCCTTATGACCTCAAAGTATGAATGATTATGATTACCCAGGGTCTCTTCTCGCCTGACGGCACCGCATTCGGAATTTAGAGCGCCCGACTGCGGGTGGTACCAATCAGCGAATACGCGCAGTATAGCACCGGCCTCTCGTACAGAGTCAATACTTGGGAAATATGTCAGGTATACACCTGAGTGAACACGCACCTAGAGGTAATAGCGAGGAACCCGGCGGCCCAATGCGCAGAGAAGATCGGACGTAACGGTGCCGATTTCGTGGGCAACGTCGGACACCCGGATCTGGTCGTTGCCATCCTTGCCGTAGATCGTCACAACGTCCCCTAGAGCGACTTCCGGCAAGTCAGTCACGTCCAGGGTGGTCAAATCCATTGAGATGGTGCCAACCAGCGGCACCCGCCGTCCGCGCACCAGGACGCATCCTCGATTAGTGCGCTGGCGCAAAATTCCGTCAGCGTACCCGGCGTTGATCACAGCAATCCGCGACTGCCGCTCCGTTACAAACCGCGCGGAATAACCGACTGGCTGCCCCGGAGGCAAATCTCGCAAGGAGATGATTCGCGCCCTCAAAGAAAGGCTCGGCTCGACAGGCAGCATCCGTCGAACTTCCTGCCCCTTTTGCGGCGGATCGAACGATTGATAGTATCCGTAAAGAATCGCGCCGGGCCGCACCATGTCCGCCCAAGTGCTTGGACGCGCGCAAATCGCGCCGCTATTGGCCATGTGCACGATGCCCGGCGAAATTCCGAGCTCACGCATACGTGCAAGGCACTTGCGGAACATCTCTTCCTGGTCGTCAGTCTGCCGAGCACTGAAATCTTCAGCCGATGCAAAGTGCGTGAATGTGCCTTCTAGTTGCAGATGCCGGCAATCGGAGAAGGCGGCCGCAAACGCTTCGAGTTCCGAAGGCGAGAGCCCCAGGCGATTCATGCCGCTATTGATCTTGAGGTGAAACTTTAGTGGCGACTTTACGCGCGCCGCTTTAGCCGCGCGTTCAAGCAACTTCACGTCGTCGAGCCGCGTCACCGTCGGGGTTAGGCGATTCTGGATGAACCGCTTCTCCTCGCCCGCCCAGAACCCTGTGAGCACTAGAATCGGCTTGCGAATGCCCGACTCGCGCAGCTCGATTCCCTCATTCGAGCACGTAACGCCGAAGCGATCCGCTCCCGCTTTCTGCAGTGCCTTCGCGACTGCCACACCGCCCAAGCCATAACCGTTGGACTTCACCACCGCTAAAATCAGCGGCTTCGGCCCAATGTGACGCCGCGTTACGCGCAGATTATTCGCGATCGCCTTCAGCGAAATCTCCGCCCAAACCGGCCTTCCCCCGCGATGAATTTCCTTCGCCATTTCTTTTAGGATGCCAGACTCCTTCACCCTGCGCGATCAAAATCCCAACTTCAAAACGGCCGCGCATCCTTTGGGTAAACAGGTTCAGTGACGCGGTACGGCGCGAGTGGACTCGCATTTGGGCAGCCACATCGACGCGTTTGCGCTAATTGCGGAATCTGAAAGCCTTAGCTTGGAGGCGGACCCCACCTGGCCGGGGACGGCTCCTGAACGCGTGACCCATCCCGGGCACACTCGTGGCAGCACGTGGACAGAATCGGCAAATCCTATCGCGAGTCTTATTCGTCCGGCGAAGAATCCCAGGCGTCTGGGGCCGCCTCTTCGAATCGCGTGTACCGGCTCAGGAATACGAAATTCAGCTTGCCCGTGGGACCATTGCGCTGCTTGGCGATGATCAGATCGGTCTTCGCCCGGTCCTCTTCTGGAGCATCAGGCTTGTAGAAATGAGGCCGGTGAATAAATAGCACCACGTCCGCATCCTGCTCGATGGCGCCCGATTCGCGCAGGTCGGCCAGTTGCGGCTCGCGTTCCTCGCGCGCCGGGGCTCGCGTCAACTGGCTGAGCACCACTACCGGCACCTGAAGTTCCTTGGCCATGCCTTTGAGCGCCCGCGAAATGTAGGACACTTCCTCGGTCCGGTTCCCAAAGCGCCCGTGCGCGGTAATCAACTGCAAATAATCGACAACCACCAGCGAAAGCCCCTTATCTTTTTTCAGCCGCCTCGCCTTCGCGCTCATTTCCAGTACCGTACTCGCGGCGGAATCGTCGATCCACAGCGGCGCATCGCCCAATACTGCCAAGCCGCTTACGATTTTCTGCCAATCTTCCTTGCCCAACTGCCCGGTGCGAAAACGGTGCGAATCGATGCGCGCCTGCGAGCCAATCAAGCGCTGCAGCAGCGATTCCTTGGACATTTCCAAGCTGAACACCGCCACCGGCTGCTGGCTCCGCAAAGCCACGTTTTCCGCGATGTTGAGTGCCAGCGCTGTCTTACCCATCGACGGCCTGGCCGCCAGAATGATCAGTTCCGAAGGCTGTAAGCCCGATGTCTGGTTATCCAGCTGCGTGTATCCGCTCGCAAGCCCGGTGACCCGCCGACCCTCCGTGAAAATTCGCTCGATGCGGCTGAAATTGTCGGAAACCAACTGCTTGATGCCGATAAACCCGGTGCGGATGCGCTGCTCCGCCAGCTTGAACACCCAGGATTCGGCCTGGTCGAGAATCTCGTCGACGTTATCGCGTGCTTCGAATGCGCGTTCCTGAATCGCTTCCGCAGCGTGAATCAATCCGCGCAGCACCGCCTTTTCGCGAATGATCTGCGTGTAGTGCTCCACATTCATCGCGCGCGGAACGCCGTCGGCGAGCTGCGAAATATATGCCGGGCCCCCGGAAGCTTCGAGCTTGCCCTTGCGGTGAAGGTGCTCGGTCAGAGTAACGGCGTCGATCGGCTTGCGCTCTTCGTCCAGACCCATCATCGCCTCGAACACATAGCGATGCTCGGGGAGAAAAAAGTCGTCCGCGGTCAGACCTTTTTCCAAGGCGCCTACCAATGCTGCGTTGTTCAGCAGCACGACGCCCAGAAGCGTCTTTTCGGCTACCAAATAATGCGGCAGAGGCCGCTCGATGCTCGTTTCGGAAGGCATCTATTGTTTCGCCTTAGATTCGCCCATACTGCGGCGTGGTGTCAATGCCCGGATTGCGGCGCGTTTCCGCCCACACCCGCGCGTTCTTACGATGATTATCAAATCGAGGGAGGAATATATTTCGAAACAGGGACCGGAGCAATCCTCGAAACACCGCGGCGCGCACTTTTCTGATTAAAAAGTGTTTGAATCCTGTGGACGCGTGTGGATAACGCGCATTCGATCGACGCGAGCTTATTCTTCCTTCTTAACAATCAGCTTCACGTTCGCACTAACTTCGCGATGAAGCCTCAGGGGCACCTCGAACTCGCCCACCACTTTGATCGGCTCGGGCAGAGCCACTTTGCGCTTATCAACCGTGTAGCCCTGTGCTGCCAGCGCGTCGGAAACATCCGCTGAGGTAACTGAGCCAAACAGCTGGTCGTTTTCTCCCGCGCGCCGCGTGAATTCGAGCGACACATTCGCCAGCATCTCGGCGAGTTTCTGCGCGTCCGCTTGCTCAACGGCTTCCTTCTTCGCGAACACCGCGCGCATTTTTTCCAGCCGCTTCAAATTACCGGAGCTTGCCTCGAGCGCCAGCTTCCGCGGCAACAGAAAATTCCGCGCGTACCCTTCCGCTACTTCTACTACCTGGCCGCGGCTGCCGAGCTTTTCCACGTCTTCCTGCAAAATGATCTGCATGTTCTCTCAACCTCGAAATTTTACCAGCGCCGTTGCGGTTACAGTTCGGCGGAAAAAGGAAGCATGGCGATATTCTGGGCGCGCTTGATGGCCACCGTAAGCCACCGCTGGTGCCGCGCGCAGGTACCCGTCATTCGGCGAGGCAGTATCTTGCCGCGCTCCTGGAGAAACGGAGCCAGGATTTCGGCCTTTTTGTAGTCGATAAAATCGCTCTTGTCGACGCAGAAGCGGCACACCTTCTTCTTGCGCACGAAATTTCTTTTGCCACGCCGGGGCGGCCCGCTTGGTCTTCCACCCTGCGGCCTGGGACCGCCGGGCCCCGAACGCCGCTGCTGAAATCCGGACGGACCCGCATGCCCCGTCGCCGGAGCCGAGTGTCCTGTCGATGGTCCCGTTGACGGAGCGGGTTGCTGATTAGGTGTCTGTTCGTCTGCCATTCACAATCTCCCTAGTTTCTCTAATTAAACTGTTGCGACGGCTTGCTCGCCGCCCGTGGTTGTAGGCGCTGCTTTTCGCGGACGCCGCGCGGCGCGCCGCTCGCGGTGCTTTTTCAGCTTCTGCTGACGCTTCAGTTCTTCGTCGAGCCGCACAGTCAAATACTTAATCACCGGGTCAGCAACTTTCAGCCGCCGCTCGAGTTCCTTAATCACTTCGCTGTGTGTGGATCGCACCACCATGTACACGTAGTAGCCTTCGCGCAGCCGCTTCACTACGTACGCCATGCGCCGCCTGCCCCACTTCTCCGTGCTTTCCACTTTGCCGCCTTTTTCCGTGGCGGCGTGCTCTACCGTCGCTATGACCTTATCGATTTCCGGCTCCGGAGTATCCGGCCGGCAGATGAAGATCAAATCGTACTGGCGTTCTTCCATGTGTCCTCTCGATTCCTAGCCGCCGCAACTGCGGCGGGCAAACCTTACTCCGCACTTTCTTCCGGCGACGCTTTGCGATTGAACTTGGTCATCGCCTTTTCCACGCCGTCCGTCAGTAACAGCTCCACAGCTTCAGCCGCCGTTATCGCCATTTCTTCCGCCGCCTGCCGGTCTTCGCGATTCATCTGCGAAAGCACGTAATCCCGGCGGTCGCCCCACATCTGCTTCGGCTGCACGCCCATCCGGATGCGGATGAACTCGTCGCCGCCAATCGCGCTGATGATCGACTGCAATCCGTTATGCGTGCTGTTGCGGCCGTGCTGTCGAATCCTCAGCATGCCCCACGGTAAATCCGTCTCGTCCAGCAGAACGATTGTTTCCGCCGGATCGCATTCGTAGCGCTCCACCAGCATTCGTACCGCCACGCCGCTCAGATTCATCATCGTCTGCGGCTTTGCCAAAATCACTTCGTGACCCGCCAGAATCCCACGCCCGATCACCGACTTTGCTTCCGGCCGCGTCACCCGGATTCCACCTCGTTCCGCCAGCGCGTCAATCGCCAGGAAACCAACGTTATGCGGAGTCCACTCGTAATCCGCGCCGGGATTTCCAAGACCCACGATCAATTTCATAATCCCGCGCTCGCGCGAAGCAGTTCGGAGGATTACTTCTCCTTACCCTTCTTCTCGACCGCTTTGGGTGCTTCTCCAGCCGCAGCCTCCGCCTCGCCCTCTTCTTCCTTCTTACCCTTTTTGATCACTTCGGGCTCGGCTGGAGCCGTTTCCGTTGCAACCGCCGCTTCCGCCGCGGGCTCTTCTTCCTTCTTCAAAATCACCACGTGCGCTAGCACGCGCGCTGGATCGGTGAGCAACTTGATCTTCTGTGGATCGATTGGCAACTCGCTGGCGCGCAGCTGTTTTCCGATCGTCAGCGCGCTAATATCGACGCGAAACTCTTCGGGAATGTCGCCCGGCAAGCATTCGACTTCCACTTCGCGTGTGACCATTTCGAATATGCCGCCCTGCAGCTTCACGCCCTCCGGTTCGCCGAATGTGTGCACCGGCACGCGTACTCGCATCCGCACATCCATCGCGATGCGCAGCAGGTCCACATGCAGCAAGTTGTTGCTGACTGGATCGACCTGCCAGTCCTTCACCATCGCGTTTTCTTGTTGGCTACCCGCTACCTGCACCGAGAAAATCGTGTTGTGCCCCGACTCGGACCGCAGGATGCGTGCCACTTGCTTCGCGTTCACCGAAAGCGCCACCGATTCTCCGCGGCCTCCGTACAGCACCGCCGGGACCATGCCGGTCAACCGCGTGCGCCGCGCCGCGTTCTTACCGCGTTCTTCGCGAACCTTGCCTTCTACTGTAAACGTCGCCATCGTCTTCCTCTCGCCCTGTGTTTCCGAATCTCTTGCTTTTTATCTGGCCGCTGTTCCGGCCCTCATTTCGCTCACACAAATAGTTCGCTAATCGAAGTTTCCTCGTGAATGGATTGGATGCCTCGCGCCAGCAGCGGAGCGACGCTGAGTATCTTCAGCTGCTTCAACTTCTGCGCTTCGCAATTCAGCGGCACCGAATCCGTCACCACCACTTCCTCGATCCTCGACTTCGTAATGCGCTCCACCGCAGGTCCCGAGAGCACCGCGTGCGTCGCCGCCGCGAATACTTTTGTCGCGCCGTTTTCAAGCAGAGCCTCGGCTGTCTTCACCAGCGTCCCGGCCGTGTCGATGATGTCGTCGATCACCAGCGCCGGACGCCCAGAGACATCACCGATTAAGTGCATCACTTCGCTCACGTTCACGTCGATGCGCCGTTTATCCACGATTGCCAGCGGCGCGTCAATGCGCTTGGCAAATAGCCTGGCGCGCTCCACACCGCCCGCATCCGGCGAAACCACGGTAATCGCGCCCAGCTTCTTCTTTTGAAAATATTCCACCAGTACCGGCGAGGCGTACAGGTGATCCACCGGGATATTGAAATATCCCTGGATCTGCGGCGCGTGCAGATCCAGAGAAAGTACCCGGCTCGCTCCCGCCGTCGCCAGCAGATCCGCCACCAACTTCGCCGAAATCGCCACGCGCGGACGGTCCTTGCGGTCCTGCCGTGCGTACGGATAATACGGAATCACCGGTGTAATGCGCCACGCGGACGCTCTCTTGAACGCGTCCACCATCAGCAGCAATTGCATCAAGTGGTGGTCCACCGGATGCGAACAAGGCTGCACCACGAACACGTCCGCGCCGCGCACATTTTCCAAAATCTGGTACCGCGTTTCGCCGTCGGAAAATTGCCCGTGCTCGGCTTTGCCCAGCGGTACGCCCAAATACTCGCAAATCGCTTGCGCTAGCGCGGGGTTGGCATTCCCGCAGAACACTTTGAACTTGCCGTCGCCCAAAGTTCTCCCCTAGACGGTCGCGCGCCAGCCCATTGCGCGGCCATACTTTTCCCTGGACAAGGTTTCTACGACGAAAACCGAATCTTCCGGAAACGTACGAGCGGCTCGGCGCGCCTGCGCTGGGTTTCGGAAGATTCCGAACACCGCCGACCCGCTACCCGCCAGCGCGGCTTCTGCGGCTCCTCGCTTGAGCAAGGCGTCCCGGATTCCTCCGAGTCGCGGGTGGCGGCTGAAAACAGGTCCCTCGAAATCGTTCGAGACCTCTCCCTGCCGGCTCCAGCACAGAGCACAGAACCTCCAAATATTAGGGGGATTATTCCGTTTTGTCAATTCCTCGGAAAGCCATTGATAGGCATCTTTAGTGTTTACACCGATGGCTTGCGGCGACACCACCACGATCGTCCGTTGGGGCGCGTCATTCAGGGGATAAATTTCATCTCCTCGATTCACCGCCAGCGCGCGTCCTCCAAACAAAAAAAACGGCACATCCGCGCCTAGCCCAGAAGCAATTTCCATCAGTCTATGCAGAGGGAAATTTCGTTCGCGGCCGGTGAGCCGCAGCATCCCAATCAGCGCCGCCGCCGCGTCGCTCGACCCCCCGCCAAGCCCGCGCGCCACCGGGATCCGCTTCATCAACTTCACGCGAACTCCGCCCCGAAATCCGATCTCACATCCGATCGCTTCGATCGCGCGATAAACCAAATTGTCTAAACCTGCCGAAAGAGTTGGATCGCTCACTTCAAGCTGAATTCCTGGCTCCCGCGCCGTCGAGATATGCAGCGTATCCCGCAGTCCAATCGTTTGGAAGATCGTCCGGAGTTCGTGGTAGCCGTCCAGACGGCGCCCCATCACGTGCAAGCACAAATTGATTTTCGCGAAGGCGGGCAGGCGAACGGACTTTTTCATGCGCGGGAGATTACTGCGGTTTCGCCGGATCAGACGAAATTTTCTGCGCCAGGCGCTTCTTCAGCTTTTTTAGTTGAGAGTCCAATTCATTCACTTTCGCGGGCTCATAGTCTGCAGGAGCTGCTTTTTGCCACTGCGCCAGGGCGCGTTCGAAGGTGACTGCGGCTTGCTGATTATCACCCATCTTCAGATATACGTCGCCGAGGTGGCCTAGAATCGTCGGATCGTTGCCCTGGCGCTCGATGGCTTTTCGCAAATACTGTTCGGCCTCGGTCAGCCGGTTCTGCTTGAAATACGCCCAGCCAAGGCTGTCCAGGTACGCACCATTATTGGGGTCTTGTTTCAAGGCGCGCTGTATCAGCGATGCCGCCTCGGCCACGCGCACTCCGCGGTCGGCCAACATGTACCCGTAATCGTTCAACCCTTCCGCGTTATCCGGGTTCGCGTCCAGCACTTTCTTGTATTGCGCTTCGGCCTGATCGTATTTCTTCTGCCGCGCATAAATCGACCCGAGCACGATCCAAGCCGATTGTTTGTCGGACGATTCATGCGACAACGCCTCGGCCTTCTCAGCCGACTGTTCCGCATCCGCGAATTTCTTCCCGCTCACCTGCACTTCCGCCAAATATAGATAGATCGACTGGTCGGAATCCGTTCCCTTCAACAGCTGGCGCAGTAGCTGCGTGGCAGTCGCCGTGTCGGACTTCTCGCTGTAAAGCATCGCAAGTGAAATTGTCAGATCCTGATCCTTCGGGTCCTGGGTCAGCGCCTGCTTGGCCTCGTCGATGGCCTGATCGATCTGGTGGTCGAGGCGATAGGCCTCGATCAGCAGTAGCTGTGCTCTTTTTTGTGCGTCCGGCCCCAATTTTTCCATGTCCTGGAACGTCTCGATGGCCGCCGGGTAATTGTGCCCTTCGGCGTACGCGTGTCCCAATTGCTCGTAAAGAATTGCCAGTGCTTTGGGGTTCGGCTGTCCGGTGTTCTGCGCTTTGAGCGAAGCAATCGCGTCGCTCAGCAATTTGGCGGCCTGGTCGAACTGATTCTGATCCTCATACAGCAGCGCCTGGTTGTAGAGCACTTCCAGGTTGCCCGGCGCAAGTTGTTGCGCATGCGTTAGGCTCGACTGCGCGTCGCCATATTGCCCCAGCCGCCGCTGCAGCTCCGCCATTCGCAGGTAATTGTCAGAGGAATTCGGCTCCATCTGCGTGAGCTTCTTGAATTGCTCCAGGGCCTCTGCGTACTTGTGCTGCGACATGAGCGCCTGCGCAAGTCCGTGTCGATGGCTTGCATCGGTGGGATCATTCTCTATCGCCTTCCGGTACGCGGCTTCGGCCTTGGCGTAATCGTGCGTGTGAGAATACGCATCTCCCAAGACGCCGTAAAGATCGGGCGATGAAGTATCGTCCGCCGCTTTCGTTAGCAGAGCGATGGCTTCCGGCGCGCGCCCCTCATCAATCAGCAACTGGCTCAACTGGTCCAGCGCGGGTTCGTTCTCTGAATCGCGTTGCAAAATTCCGCGCAGCACCTTTTCCGCCTGATCCGGCTGGTTTTCGAAACCGTAAAGTCGCGCAAGCCACAGCGCCGAATACGTGTCGTTCGGAGCTAGCTGCAGCACCGCCTCGAACTGCTGCACCGCTTTGGTCAGATCCTCTTGTTGCGCGGTCCCCACGGATTGATCGCTCAGCGCCCGCACGTAGATTCGCGCCAGCAACCTGTGTGCGTCCACATTGCTCGGGTCGGACTGCAACGCCGCTTGGGCTTCGGTGATAGCGTCCGCCATATGCTGCGATTCCGCGTCGATTTCCGCGAGCCGCTCTAGGATCACCGACGCGTGTGGGGCAATGTCCAGCGCCTTCTTGTAATACGCGATGGATTGATCCGCCGTATCCGCGCTGCCGCTCTCTTCGAACCGCAGTTCGTCCAGGTGGCCCATCATCACGTCGTAATACAGGTCGCCTTGCTTTGAACTCGTGATCGTAGCCGTCGTCTGGGAGGTCGAGTCGGAAGCCGCCTTCTGATCGGTACGATTTGGGCGCGCAATCGCAAGCGGCGCCCCGATAGCCAATGTCACTGCCGCGACGATCATTTGCTTTTTCATTTTCGGTTGAGGGCTACCATTATCGTATAGCCGCTGCGGGCGGTCAAAGCAATCCCCTGCCAGTGGTCCCTGGCAGCAATATCCAGTATCTACGACGCCCGAACTGATTACTAGGATGCCACTTCGAGAGCGATTTTCACCCCGCCTCTAGTACACTACCGTTGACCTGTCCGCTGGGGAGAGTCTTATATGACGCGCACCGCTACGGCACGCGCCTTCGCCAACATGCTGGTGGCTTTTGCTCTTGTCGCTTCTACGGTCGTGCTCCCACCGCGAACACGCGCCCAGCAGCCCAAGGGAGCGGGCACCTTTGAAGCTTCTTCGGCGCGATTGCTGGCACCGGCAACCGTGCCGAGGCCTACGCCTCATCTTGCGGTGACCAAAGCAACGCTCTCGCAATTTTCGTGGCTGGCGGGCCACTGGCAGGGGCAGTGGGGGCCGCGCCTGGCGCAACAAGTCTGGATGCCGCCGCAGTCCGGCGTTATGGTAGGGATTTTTCAACTGTCGGACAACAGTAAGACTCTAGTCCTCGAACTCTACTCCATTGTTTCCACGCCGCATGGCATCGAATTGCGCGTTCGCCGTTTCACCCCTTCTTTGGCTCGTTGGGAGACATCCGGCCCAGCGCTGCTCGATCTTAAGAGCATCGATTCGAAGTCGATCCTGTTCGAGAATGTGGACAATGGACAACCGAAAAACTGGCTTATGAGACGCACCGGAACGGACAGCTTCGTCCAGCGATTTGAGATTGTTCCGCAAAAGGGCGAACAGCAAATCAACGAGATCGTCTACCATCGGCAACCGCTTCCCGTTGCCACAGCCCACTGATGTGTGCAGTCATCACCCGCCGCTCAAGTTCGGCGCTGCGGTGCGAAATCCGGCTCCTCCACGCGAATTTCCGATAGTTCGGTAATCAGCGACCCGGCCCATCGATAAATGTTGTTTTCGCGAATGGTCCGCCTCATTCGGTGCATGCGTTCGTGGCGCTCGTCGGGATCCATTTCCAAAGCTAACTGGATCGCGTCGCTCACCTGCTCGGTATCGTACGGATTGACGATCAGGGCATCGCGCAATTCCCGGCTCGCGCCCGTAAACTGGCTCAATATCAGCGCGCCTTCCTCATCATCCCGCGCCGCCACGAATTCCTTGGCCACCAGGTTCATTCCATCGTGCAGCGAAGTCACCATGCACAGATCCGCCGCACGATAGTAAGGCAAAATTTCCTCGTGGCTGTGGTGCCGCGTCAGCAGCACGATCGGACGCCAATCCGTCGTTTGGAAACGCACGTTGATGCGCGCCGCCTCAGCCTCCACGTCCTCCAGAAAGTGCTGGTAGCGCTCGATGCGCGTCCGGCTCGGCGCCCCGATCTGCACGAACGTGAATTTCCGGCGATACGAGGGATTCTTTTCGATGAAACGCTCCACGCCGCGAAATCGTTCCAGGAGTCCTTTGGTGTAATCGATCCGGTCCACTCCCACACCCAAAAACTGCGCCGACACTCCCATATCCTTCAGCAGCTTGGCACGTAACAAGTACGGCGAGTCCGCGTCATTCGAAAACTTCCGGTCGTGCATATCCACGCTGATCGGAAACGGACGCACCAGCGTCAAATGATCGTTGCGACGCACCGCGAAGCGCTCCCACTCGATGCGCGATTGCACCGCCTGGTCCGTTGTCTCCAAAAAATTATTACAGTGCGCCTGCGTGTGAAAGCCGATCATGTCCGCGCCCAGTAAGCCGTCGATCAATTCCCGGCGCCACGGACAAATCCCAAACGCCTCCGGATTCGGCCACGGGATGTGCCAAAAAATCGCTACGCGCACCTCCGGCCGCTTTTTCTTGATCATGCGCGGCAGCAGCGCAAAATGATAATCCTGCACCAGTAGCAATGGCTGGCTAGTATCAGCCATCTCTTCCAGAGCGGTATCCGCGAATTTCTGATTGGCCGCTTGGTACGCCTCCCAATCGGTGGCGCGGAATATCGGACGCGCGTGCGCGATATGGCACAGCGGCCAAAGCCCCTCGTTCGCGAATCCATAGTAGTAACCGTCCTCGATTTTTTGCGGCAGCCACACGCGCCTCAACGTGTATTCGCGGGTATCTGGGGGCACTCGAATGCGCCCGTTTTTATCGACCGTTTCTCGATCGGCGTTGCCTGATCCCGACGCGATCCACGTCCCATCGCACGCGCGCAGCACCGGCTCGAGCGCCGTCACCAGTCCGCTGGCTGGTACCTGCACCTCGATGCCTTTTGCCCCATGGACGTGCGAGTACGGTTCGCGATTCGACACCACAAACAACGATCGCTGCTCCGTGCGGCTGCGGATCGTCAGCCGCAATCGCTCCGCGGTCCAGATCGCGTCGCCCGATTCTCGCAGTCGCGCCTCTTCCTCAGCCGCCGCGCGAGCTTCCGCCAGGCTGCGCGCCAGGTTCATCACCTCCGCCGAAAGCGGCGCTAAGAAATCGCGGTCCGGCAGTCTTGGCTGCGGCGGAATTTTCCCCTTTCCCGATCGCAATTGTCTTACCCACTGTGTTGTCCTGGAAATTGGCACGACGATCGTCGACCGGATGATCAGCAACGTCACGAAAACGATCAGCAGCACCTCCGCAACCACGTGCCACATCGTCTCGCGCCAGATTCGGTCGCTTTGCTGGTAGATGTACGTTGCGTCGTGGAATACCGCCAGAACGCCCACCACTTTTCCGTTGTTGTGCAGCGGAAGGTAATACACGTGCATTGGACTTCCGGCGAGGTTTACGAATTCGCTGTAAGCCTGATCGTTCTTTACTTGCACGAGCGGTGGCGCGGGAGGATTAAGCCGCTCCGTTAGTCCGGGGCTTTCGGCGGTTACGTTTCCCGAGAGATCGTAAATCGCCACGCCTGCCAGCCGTTCGCGATTGCCAAATCGCTCCACGATGCGGCGCAGCTCATTGTGCGAGCGCTGCCCGAGCGCCGGTTCGACCAGCTCTTGCAAGCTTTCCGCAAGAATTTCCGATCTCCTCTGGAGGTCGTCGCGCAACCCGCGCTTTTCCGTGCGCACTTGGTTACGGGCCACCAGGAATGTGACGACGGTGACCCCCACCACCAGCAATAGAATTAGCCGTAGGCTGAGTCGCAAGGCAATTCCCCACTGGAACAGCGTCTCAAGTTATAAGCCAGCGCGCCCTAGCAAGCGGAACCTCTATGACAGGCCCCCGCCTTTGCTCGTTCACACAATCAATCAACTCGACAAGTTGCGCGGCTGATATTCCGCAGGCGGCGTCGCTTCGTGCGAATTCGGGAGCCGCGGGTGGGCTTCCCCGCCGCGAGCCTGGCGGCTTGGCCGCTAAGAATCCCCGGCATTTGCCAGCCTAAGGCATTGAGGCTGGACCGTCCCCGACGCTTGCTGTGGCTGATAACCACTCGCGTCCGACGATCACCAGTACGCGCTTCAAGGATAGCACCTTGAGACGCTTTCGGACGGGCTTTTCCACAGCTCGGCTGATTACCTGATGGTATCCCGCGGCGAGCTTTGATTGAACGGCTCGTAGAATCAATTACTTGGCGGCCGAAATTTAATGGGGCTGGGGAGAGTCGAACTCCCGACACGCAGTTTAGGAAACTGCTGCTCTATCCATCTGAGCTACAGCCCCACGGCACTATCCGTTAATTTTATATTCTATATGCGAATGGGCGAATTGCCAGGCAGATTCGCGTCGCCGGCGTCCAGGGAAAGGCAAATCGTGCTTCGCTGGAGCTGCGGTGTTCGATCCATCGGTCCGAATTCGTCCCTAGCTCTGAACTGCTTGCTTGACTGCTTGTTTGACCGCTTTCTTTATAACTTTCTTCACCGTCGCCCTCACTTCTCCGTCTTCTAGAATTTCCTCACCTGCCTGGACCACAACCTTTTCCACCGCTTTTTTCACCGTGGTAGTGATGGGATGGAGTTCCTTCGTCAAAAGTTTGATCGCCTGTTCTGTATCTGCTTTCGGAGGCTCCGCCTCTTTGGCTGCGTCTGCCTGGCGCTTGGCTTTCTGATCGGTGGCACATTTCCAGTCACGCTGAAATGTAGCAATAAGCTGGTTCACGATTTTTGCGTCGCGCACGATCAGACCAACCTCACGTCGCGCGTCCAGCTCGTTCGCTCGCAAACTCTGGCTCCCGATAAACGCCTGAGCTCCGTCTCGAATGATCGTTCGCGTATGCAACCGCATATTCGGCAATCCTCGAACGCTTAAACCTGCCTTACTTTGGCCGATCACTTGAATCTCGACTCCCGCCCGTTGCCGCTCCCGCAGAATGCGAATCATCTCCCGATCCGAAATTTTCGGATCGTAGATCAGTAGTTGTTTACGCGACTTCTTCAGAAAATCGCCGAGCACCCTTCGGGCATTAAACGGGCTCACAACGAACGTGGCGCTGCCGCACTTGTAAGGCGCGCGCTTACAATCCGCGTCCAGAAGCCTAGTGGCTTCCAGCACCCATTGCTTATTCTTGGTTATGATTCCAAATCCTCGGCTGCGGTCGATATCCAGGTACGTAAAGTTGAAGGACAGAACGCACAGTATCCGCGAATCGATTACGATGACCTTATCGTGATAGCGGATTAAATCGTCGGCGGTGCGTGCGACGCTTGCGCCTGCCTCTAGAAAGCGCAACTCGAGGTTTCGCAAGCTCTTCTCGCCGCCGTGATTGGCGCAAGCAATTAGCGCATTAATCTTCACGCCTCGGCCCATGGCCGCCTTTAATTCTTTTTCTAGGTCCCGGCGATCAAAGCGAAAAACAGTCATGCTCACACTGTGTTTCGCTGCTTTGATCAGCGAAAGCACAGGCGTTATGCCCTCGTCCGGCTGGATGATCAGCTTCACCTGGAGAAACTCCTGTCCCTGTCGAAATAGCTAATTCTCATAGCCCGGCCAGCTCCGCGATTCGCTTCCGTACCACCCTCGTATACCCCTCGATTTGCTTTGGAGAGTAACCTGCGGCGCGGAAGCAGTCCCCCAGTTGGCTCTCGCTAAGTTGCGACAACTTCTCGCCAAGTGCGCGTGCGTCCGCTTCCGGGATCTGCTTGCCCACGTCTTCCATATGGCTGCGACTCTGATAATAGGGAACATCAATAGCCTCGATGAACAGCGGCCGGCTGTGCATCACAAAATCCACATAACTCCCATTCATATCTTCGATGAACTTCGATTTTGCGTAACCGCGCAGGTTGCTTTTCGAGCGCGTGAAGTAGTTTCCAGTGCTGCCAAAACTGGCACCCACATCGCTTACCAGAAAACGCCGCTCACCGTCGCTTACGTAAATGGAATTATTATCCGCATTTAGATCCCAATTGTTGATCAGGCACATCATCACCCGCAGTCCATCCAGTGCTTTCGTGTTCACGAACGGGTTCTTGAACCAGCTCCAGTCTCCAATTTTCTTTTCGTCTTTTGGTCTGCGTTCCAGCCGCGCCCGGTGAACCACTCCGCCCTCGGAGACGTACTCGTTCCCGCGATGGAGTTTGGGCAGGTCCCGCACTTTCAGTTCTGCCATATAGTAATCTTCGTGCACAAAATATCCGGCGGCCCACAGCAAGCGCGTTGCGGCGGTTTCTGCTTGCGGCTCTGCTCCCAGTTTCACTCTCCACCGCGTGCCGTGCGCGTCGACGACATCAAATTTGGGAGAAGTTTGTTTCAAGTCCTCGTCTACGAATGTGTATGTGCCGTTGGGATCGGGCGCGTCCGCTTTACCACCTGCCCCGTAGTAAAGATCAAGCGTTTTCGGATCACCGGGGTTTTGCAGAATCACGGCGGGCAAACTGTCAGCTTCTTCAGAGAGTTCCGTGCGCCTGGTCTTCTTTGTGATCTCCGCATTTTGTGATTTTTGCCGCCCCGGGTCCTGTATTGTTCGGACCGGAATCGAAAGGGTCAGAATTGCGAGGATCGCACCAGTTGCCTGCCTCGGCCTTTTGCGAATCAAGCTGATGCTCTCTTGCCGGAGTGGTGTAGCCTCGACGAATCTGCCCATCGTGCAACGCTCTCTGCTTCCGTACGATACATCTTCGCGTATGCGCCACCCGCCGCCAGCAGATCTTCGTGCGATCCGCTCTCGCGGATTTCGGCGCCCGTAATTACGAAAATCACATCAGCCTCGCAAATCGTGTTCAGATGATGCGCGATGACCACGCAAGTCCTGCCTCTCATCAGCCGCCTCAAGGCTTTCATCACCACTTTTTCTGACTCCGGGTCTAAGCCCGCCGTGGGCTCGTCCAGAATTAGAATCGGCGCATTGCGAATCACGGCGCGCGCGATCGCAATTCGTTGCCGCTGGCCCCCGGAAACCGATGCGCCACGCTCGCCGAGCATCGTTGCATAGCCGTCCGGCAACTGTTCGATGAACTCATCCGCGTTGGCCATCCGCGCCGCTTGGATAATTTCCTTGGGAGGTGCGTCGGGCCTGCCGTAAGCAATGTTGTCCCAAACGCTCGCTCGAAATAGAAGTGTTTCCTGCAATACGCAGCTGGTTTGCTCGCGGAGAGACCGCAATTTGAAATTGCGAATATCCTCGCCGTTAATCTTCACGACGCCGCGCGTAGGGTCATAGAAGCGTGGAATCAAACTGACAACCGTTGTCTTCCCCGTCCCCGAAGGTCCCACTAGCGCCGCCACTTGGCCACATTCGATCTTCAAATCGATATTTTCCAGGACCGGGTCGCTTCCGTTGTAGCTGAACTGAAC
>JBAWEZ010000066.1:0-192401 GCA_049591475.1 Candidatus Acidiferrales bacterium | reverse complement strand
ACGGCGCGCGTGTGATGAATCATTTCGTCGAGCGTCACGGGCAAGGTGCTGTCGTACCCGAGCACCACCATGCCGAGCGAATCGCCGACGAGCAGGATGTCCGCGCCCGCATCATCGAGCAAGCGTGCCGTAGGATAGTCGTATGCGGTGATGCAGGTGATTTTTTGCTTCGGTTCAGCGGTGCTTGCCAGGGAATTTGACTTGCGGGAAAGAATGTCGGGCACGGTAACTTTGCCGCTGCCCGCATGGGGTGCAACGCTCATGTTGTCCTCCGGTGCCGCTCCTGAACTTCGGGATACAGCCCAACGACAGGCTAATCCTAACAAATTCGGCCATACTCCTGCAAAAGGATTAGAATCGCGGTCGTCTGAAGGCCAACTGCCTTTCCCGAGGTATCGCATGGCCTACGCTGCGGTAGTCGTCGTAGTGATTGTGCTGCTTTGCGCGATCATCAAAGCTGCGAGCGGAGATCGCTATGCAAACATGACCGAGGAGGAATTTGAAAACGAAGCAAAGCGGTCATCGAAGGTCAGTGCCGCGGTGATTGGCCTCCAGAAGATTGTCGATCCGGGGCATCGCGCGGAGTACGTTCAGGAGCAACAGCGCCAAGTGGAGGCCGATTCCGCTGAGTCCGGAGAGCCGCCCAATCCAACGACGCCCGTCCTGCCGAAAGACTTCGATAAATAGGCGGTCGGTTTCCCTGGATCGAATCACAAAGGAAACTCGATGAAAATACAGGCTGCTGTTTCGCGCGAGGGCGCACGCTTTCCTCAACTTGAAACTCTGGATATCGAAGACCCGCGCGCCGGAGAAATTTTGGTGCGCATCGTGGCCAGCGGCATCTGCCACACGGATATTGGCGTGAACGGCCGGCCGGGGCCGCGGCCGTTTGTGCTGGGTCACGAAGGCGCAGGGATCGTCGAGCGCGTGGGCGCTGGCGTCACGAATCTCGCGCCCGGCGACCACGTGGTGCTGAGCGTCAATTTCTGCGGCGAATGCCCGAGCTGCAAGCGCAACGCTCACAGCTATTGCTACGAAGTGCTGCCGCGCAATTTCGGCGGCCTGCGCCCGGACGGCACCAGCCCACTGTCGCAGGACGGCAGCCGCGTCTTCGCGCGATTTTTCGGCCAATCGTCGTTCGCGCAATATTCGCTGGCGGACGCTCGCTGCGCCATCAAAGTGCCGGACGATATCCCCCTCGAAATCCTGGCGCCGCTCGGCTGCGGCGTGCAAACCGGCGCGGGCTCGATCGTTCATTCGCTGCACGTGGGCGCGGGAGATTCGGTGGCGATTTTCGGCACAGGGTCGGTGGGCCTGAGCGCGGTGATGGCCGCGCGCATTGTGGGAGCGGAGCGGATCATCGCGGTGGACATGGTGCCGTCTCGGCTGGCGATGGCGAAAGAACTCGGCGCCACGGACACCATCGACGCCTCCACCGGAGACGCCGCGAAAACAATTCGCGATCTCACCAAATATGGCGTGAGCCACGCCTTCAACACCGCCAACGCGCCGATTTCTTACACGCAGTCGCTCGCATGCCTCGCGCCCCGCGGAGTGGCCGGATTCGTGGCGCCGCCAAGGGGTGAATGGGCGCCGGATATGTTTCATCTGTTGAGCGGAGGGCGCGCGCTCCGCGGAATTCTCGGCGGAGATACCACTCCAAGCCTGTTCATCCCCATGCTGATTGATTACTACCGGCAGGGACGATTCCCGTTTGACCGGCTGATCAAATACTATCCGTTCGAGAAAATCGCCCAGGCGTTTGAGGATTCCGAAACGGGCAAGACCATTAAGCCCGTCCTCCGCATGCCGGCCTGATGACTCGACGCAAAACGCGCTCGCGCAAGTTTTAAATGTTTATGCCGGGCTGTCATCCCGAATCCAGCCCCGACGCCTTCTGTCGGGGATGAGCGTGAGGGATCTGCTTTTGCTTTCCCCTCCATCGCGCCGCCGCTATCGCGCCGGCATGCCCGGCACGGGCCGCGCCACGCGCGGGCCCATGGACTTCGCGCGCTCGTCGCCTTCCCACAGCACCGTGTTGCGGTCCGTCCACGCGTTTATTTTCTCCTCTTGGAACACCCACTTGCCGTTGCGCTTCACGCAAAGGTTGTCCCACGTGCCGATGCCGAACACAAAATTCGTCCGGTATTCCACGTTGTATTGCAGGATCGAAAAGAAGGCCTTCACGCGCGCGCCTTCGCCTTCGCGCGTGATCAGAAAATGATTGGCCAGGTGCTGGCGGCCGATCCACCAGCTTGGACGGTCGTACCAAAGCTCCTCGAACGCGCTCCGGATTTTCTCGTGCCCGCATAATTTGCCCTGCCACAAATGATCCATGCAGGCGTCTTCCGCGAAGCATTCCAGCACCGCCTCGGCGTCGCCCGAATCGATGGCCCATGCGTAGCGCGCGAATAGCTCGATAATGTCGAGCCGGTCTTCCACGGACATCTTCGCATTCGAATTCGCATCGTTATCGGACATCGCGGGTCTCCTGGTCTCTTCTGCGTCCGTTTGAATTCTGACCCCTTGTGTCACGATCCAGAAAATTCAAACGGACCCAGTCCGGCCTCTTCGGCGAACTTGCGAACGGCGTCGCGCACAAGCCGCCGCCATTCGGCTGAGATACTATGCGTCCCCTGCCTCGATTGCAACGCGCTCTGATGGCTGCGCCGGATGCGGCGGGATGTTCCGGGTGAGCATGTTCGCCGACCAGTGTTTTCAAGGAGTTGCATCGGCGTTCACCCGATTGACTGTTCCGGGTGCCGCTGCGGGTAGGACGGGCTCCGGAGTAACGTCAATCACGTTGGAGAGCGTTTGGGAATCTAGCGGAATGGCGATGGGGCGACGCGACGGGCCCGCCGCGGCCTCGCGATGGATGCCGCCCGAGGAGACAATCACGTGCGCGGGAGGTTCGATCCAGTCGCCTTCGTCGTTGATGCGGGCGAATGCGTGGATGGCGCGAACGATGGAGTCGGCGGTGGGCTCGACATCCTGGACGCGCTCGATCAGATGACCGAGGGCGAAGCGGAGATTGCGATTGCGGCGCGAAAAAAGGCCGAGAGCGTGGGCATGACGATAGATCGCGGAGCGGCTGACTTCGTAGTCGTAGGCGATGTGGCGGATAGTGTGCCAGTGCAAGAACTCGTTTTCGATTTCGGCGCGGTAGGGATGCGGACAGATGGTGCAGCGTAGTTCATGGCCGGAGAGGCCCTGCGCGGATTGCGATTCGCGCATAGGCGAGGGACGATTCTGGCGCGGAGTGGCGAGGCTGGCTTTGGATTTGTTGCTGGCTGGAGGGCGGCGCTTGCGTTTGCGTTCGAGAGCCTGAAGTTCCTCGATAGCAGGGCGTTCCGGCTGGAACAAGCTCTGCCCGGCGCGAATCTTTGCGGCGCTCCTGATCGCGCGTTCGAGAGAGGACTCATCATCGGAATCTTCCGTCTCACTCGATTCGCCCTCTTCGGTTTGTTCGTCACTCGGGCGCACGCGCAGTGCGCGGCCGAGAGCCGCTGCACTTTCCGGGCGGATTGGGATGTTGATCCTGTAGGGCGGTCCGGATGCGAGAGGCGCGGCTGCCGCCGGCGCTGGCGGCGGAACGGCGGGATTTTCGGATGGGGCGATCGGCGCCGCAATCGGTTCGACTGGGAGTGCGGACGGCTCCTGTGCCTCCATTGCGCCGGGTGATTGCGGCTGCTCGGCTGGCGCAGCCGCGCGATGGGCAAATTGCGATTCGACATTGGCGATGGGATCAGATGCGGCGAAAAAATGGAAATCCTGATGCGGGCGGCGCGGTGGGCGCTGCGGAAAGCGTCTTATCATGTTTGATCTCCGTTGATTTGGGAGGCGATAGGATGGAGGAAGCTTCGGGCAGGATGCGATGCCACCCCAAAACGCAGGAGCGCTTTGGGGACCCCGGGGGTAGAGCAGGCTCGGCGGGTTCGCTCGCTTATGGTTTCCTCGGTTGGTCTAGATGCTCTCAATCTCCTTCCCGAGCCGGGCGTCTAGCTCGGCTTGTTAGTATGAAAACACAGGAGTGATTGGAAGACGAGGTTCAATTTTGCTGGTACCGAATTCCCATTTCGGGAAGGAGTGCTTCGTGTAGCTCGTGGTTCGGCTATTTCATCGCTTTCGCACCGTCATAGAGGTTCACGCCGGTCCTTTCAAGCAGGTCCAGTTTTCGTAAGGCGCGGCGAAGGCGTTTGCGGTTCGTGAGATTTTCCTTTCCTATCAGGGCTTTCACTTGCTCATTCAGCCTAGGGAATCGCAAGGGCTTCGTGGGCATTTGTGATACCTCCCATGCATATTCAATTATAGCGGGCGACGCGGAATTCAGCCATGGGCAAAATGGTGCTTTCCGCCGGTCCGAATTCTTCATTGTCGAGCGTGGCCCCATGAAAATTTTCCTCATCGGCTCCGTATCGATGAGATTTGTGCCATTGCCAGTTCAATCTGAGCTACGGTTGGGATACGACTCGGCGAGGAGGGCCCAATCGTCTCGCCTTGACTTAAGGGCGTCGTTCTCAAAAATCATGGATTCGACAAGGCCCCGCCAGTCCACGAGCGAAAAACAAACCCATCCCTCGCTCTGATAGACCGCCGTATTCGCCAACCAGATTTCGTCTATTCTTGAGAGGTCGGGGAAAGAGCCGCGATGTTTTTCAATTTCGGCAAGGATTTCCATATCGCCGAGACATATTTGGTCGCGCTCAAATAGCAAAATTCGCTTGTTCGCAGGCGTCCTCACGAGCTTTGGCAACTTCGTCCTAAGGGCTTTCTCAACGTTGCCACCGAGGTCCTGTGGCAGTCGACAGCGAGAGATGAGGCAATTTCCGCGCGAACCTGGAGCCCAGTCGATATGGATCGTCACGGGGAGTTCCGTGACTCCGTGCTTCGATGAATGCCCGACTACGACTTTATGGTCTGAGCGGCCCTTGGGAAATTCGGTGCTGTTAGCGATTAGCCAATCCAGGAGGTCGTCGCCGATAGAATCCCAGTTATGGCGGGGAGGTAGCGCTTTCACAGGAACTGTCACGTCCACGTTGCGCTCCGGGATGACGAGGGCCGGGTTCATTTCAATTCTCGAGAATACCCTCTCAAACCACTTCGAGTCGAACTTCTCTCCTACAAACGGCTGAATCAGCGTGTGTTCGAGAGCGAGCGTGGTGCCATCCCGTTTGGTCGCGCGCAGTTCGACGGCGCTGTCCTGGACGTCTTCTAGCCAGTCCAACGCACAATCTCTCCATGCGTCTCTCTCGTAGGCTGAGAGAAACAACTGGATTAAGGTCCGTTCCTTACGGTTGACCGATGTTGCCATATACTGATTCTAGATCGACGGTTTCTGGTCGGCAATGTGTCGAGCGAGAAATAACCGCCTCGCTGCCGTTAGCGCAATCCCGGTGGACTGCACCGGGACTTCGCAAGCGGGCTCGCGCTTCGCTCGCGGCCGCTAAGAGGCTCAGCTTGACCGGCGCTGGTCCATGCGATATGTGTAGACGGCAGATTGCAGAGTGAGGGTGGGCGATGGCTATCACTATCAATAGGGCCGATTCGGCCAACACTGAATCGAGAATGCTTGCGGTACGAAATCCGCGCACGGGCGAAATCGACGCGCACATCACGGCGGCTTCGGCCGAAGAGATTGCCGCCACGTGCGCGCGATTGCGGCAAGCGCAGCCTGCTTGGGGAAGCGCGCCGCTGGCGCATCGGATCGGTGTGATGAAGCAATGGGCCGAGCGGCTGAAGGCGCACCGGTCAGAACTGGTAGAAGCCGATTCGATCGATACCGGCGGCGGTCAAATTTCCAAAGTCGCGCCGGACATGGTGATCGGGACGATCATGCGTATGTGCGCGATTGCGCCCGCGATTTTCGAGCAGGCGCGGCGCAAGGGCGTCTCGCCCGCGCCGGCAATTCATTACGACACAAACTTGCGTCCATATCCCGTAGCCGGAATCATCGGGCCATGGAACGCGCCGATGATGCTCTCCACGCTCCATGCCATTCCGCCGCTGTTTGCCGGTTGCGCGGTGATCGTGAAACCCAGCGAAGTGGCGCCGCGATTCGTGAAGCCGATGATGGAGACGATTCGCGAGGTACCGGAATTGGCGGCGGTTTTGACTTTCGTTGTCGGCGATGGCGAGACGGGGCAGGCAATCGTCGAAAACGCCGACATTATTAATTTCACGGGGAGCGTCCCAAACGGCCGCAAGGTGGCCGAGGCCTGCGCGCGCCGGTTCATTCCTTCCATTCTCGAACTGGGCGGGAAAGACCCGGTGATCGTCACGGAGACGGCCGACCTGAAGCGAGCGGCGAAAGCGGTGGTGCGCGGTGCGGTCACCAGCACCGGGCAAGTCTGCTTCTCGATCGAGCGCATTTACGTGCAGGAAAAAGTGCACGACGCGTTCGTCGATTTGCTGGCCCAGGAAGCCGAGCGGGTGGAACTCAACTATCCCGATCCGAACGCCGGGCAGATCGGACCGTTTATCGCCGAGCGGCAGGCGCACATTGTGGATGAGCATATAGATGATGCCGTCAGCAAGGGCGCGAAGATTCGACTGGGCGGCAAGAGTGAGAATTTGGGCGGCGGACTCTACATGCGCCCGACGATCCTGACCGGCGTGAATCACGAGATGAAAATCATGCGGGATGAGACATTTGGGCCGGTGATGCCGGTGATGAAATATGGCACCGAAGATGAGGCCGTCAGGTTGGCGAACGATACGTATTACGGATTATCGGCTGCGGTAATCGCCGGCAGCGAAGACGAAGCTCGGCGCATTGCCGATCAACTCGACGCGGGCATGGTCAGCGTTCAGGATACGTTCCTCACTTTCGCGGGTTTCGGCGCGGGGCTTTCGGGAGATTCGTTCAATTATTCGGGCATGGGACCGCGCACCGGGATTTTGGCGTTTCTGCGCAGGCAGGGAGTGCTGATCAACACCGGCGAAGCGGAAAGCATGGTCGAGGAAACCCTGAAAGCTGTTGGGTAATCAGCCCGCGCCACGATTTCGGCTACATTTTGGAGATTGGGAGGCAATCACATGGCATCGCATTCGCGCTATCCATCCGCGACTATCGAAAACGTTCACCGGCGGTTGGATGAGCTTGGTGACGCTTTCAATCCGGATGTGATCGGCGAAAATTTCAAGCTTTTCACGCCGCTGCACGAGCGCGCGCCGTTCGCTGATGTGGAAATTTTGCGCGACCAGCGTTACGGCGGCGATGAACGCCACCGTCTCGATGTGTTTCGTCCTAAATCTGGCGCTGGCGAGTCGCGCCCGGTTCTGGTGTTCGTCCACGGCGGAGGCTTTATCGGTGGCGACAAGACGATGGCCAATGCGCCGGTCTACGACAATGTGGGCGCGTGGGCCGTTCGCCACGGGATGATCGGCGTGAACATTACTCATCGGCTTGCGCCGAAGCATCCATGGCCAGCCGGTTCCGAAGATCTCGCGGCTGCGCTTGGCTGGATTCGCAGCAACATTGCGGCGCAGGGCGGCGATCCCGCGCGCATCTACCTGATGGGCCAATCCGCGGGCGGCGCGCACGTGGCACATTTTCTGGCGCATTCGCAATTCGCGGGCGCTGATCGGCAGGCGCTCGCCGGCGCGATTCTGGTATCGGGTCTCTACGACCCGATCACGATGGACAAGAATCCGATGCTTACGGCCTATTTCGGCGAGGACGCAAGCCGCTATGCCGAGCAGTCCGCGCTGGCTGGATTGGCGGCCAGCTCCACGCCGCTGCTAGTGATGCTTGCCGAGCACGATCCGCCGGATTTCAAGCGGCAATACGTCGAGCTATTGCGTGCGTATCTTTCCGCGCGTGGCACGCTGCCTCATCTGGCCTACTTGCCTTCGCACGGGCATCTCTCAACAATTCTCAGCGTGAATACGGAAGACGCCTTCGTCGGCCAGCGCATTCTGGACTTCGTGGACGCTACTTCGGCGAAGCCGTCAGCGGTTTCGGCCTAAGCGCGCGCGGATTCGTTTGCGCGCTCGGGTTCAGTGCGAGGCAGGAATTCCATGATCGCCTTCGACGCCCACAGCCGCGGGCGTCGCGGCCTTTTTCCCCGCTGGTAGAAACACGAGGCCCAAAATCCATCCGGCCAGGATCAAGGCGACGAAATCGAGCCAGTTTTTCTTGGAGAGTAACGCCAGGTAGAGCGGGGGCGTAGCAAAATTACCGACCGCCATCACTTGGCCGACCAGCCCCATCGCCGCGCCGCCGCGTGAGGGGTCAGGCACCACGCGCGGCAAGAGCGCCATCAGCACGGCGACGGCCGCCCCGGTGCACGGCAGCCAAACGGCGATTGCGACAATGGCAATTGGGAACGAAGTCCACGGCGCATAGACCAGCAGCCCCGAGGCCATCCCGGCGACCGCAATCGCGATGTAGATCGAGAGTGGGCGCACGCCACGCGTGAGCAAGTACCCTGCGCCTATCCCGGCAAAAATCATGGGCACGTAACCGGCGGCTAATATGGTTGAGGTCATGGCCACGGAAACGTGGTGAATCCGAAGGAAATACATCGGGACTACTGTGCTGGTGCCTAGGGCGATGCTTACCAGCAGGGCGTTTGAGATCGAGAGCTTCCACGGTCCCCACTCGCGGTAAATTTCGACGAAATCCGTCCAGCTCGGCCGCTTGCGCTGCAAAGATGCGTGCGCCGCTTCGCGCGAAATTTCCGGCAGCAACCATCCGAACGCCGCGGCGATTGCGAATAGCGCTCCATGAACGATGAACATCCACCTCCAGGCCGAGGTGCCCGCGAACGGCACGGCCAGCAGAAGTCCAAGCCCCACGCCGGCGGGAGTGTACGTGGACCACAGAGTCATGGCCTGCACCTGTCGCCGGCCGGAGGTGGTGGCGATGATCAGCGCGGGCGCAGCCACGATGATGCCGATGAATTCGACGCCTTCGAGCAGCCGCGCTACGTCGAGCATGGCCATCGACGTGGAAAAAAAACCGAGGATGTTGCAGAACACCAGGAAAATGCTGGTGCCGATGATCGAGCGCCGCGCGCCGATGCGGTCGATGATGCCGCCGCCAATCGTCGCCGCAAAGATCGAGCTAACGGAGATGATCGAAATGGCCACGCCGACGCCCGCGGGCGTAGTATGAAACGCGCGCTCCACTTCGCCTTCGATGGGTACTAGCTTGCTGATCGAAGCGGCGCAGAGGACCGAATAGAAATAGACCAGCCAAATCGAGCCCCAACTTCCCGGTTTCATGCTTCTCCCGCTGACATGCGCCGAATGAGCAGCTGCGTGTCTCGTCGCAGGCGCGACGCGTTTAGCTCATTCTCCGCGCGCGTCTCCCTTGCGATGTAACACGCCCGAGTTCCGCGCCTGCGGTTATGCTCATTCAATCGGTCCTCTATGACTCGGATATCGCTCGTCGATCGCGACAGTATCATCTGGTGCTGTTCATCAAGAGACCGGGCCAGTTCGCGACCAACGTGATGGGTGAAGGCTACGCTTCGCCAGCCCATCCCGCCCGCGCCCAGCGGCGCGAGAATTTCGTAAGGCCCGAGTTTTGTCCTTGGCGTCATTGTCGTTGCTTCAGCATGGCTTGCCAGTTCAGCACCACGTCGAACGGAGCCTGATATTGGCTGCCTTGCCTTGCCGGCGCGATGAAGAGAAACCGCTTGCCGTCGACGGTGTAATCGCCGGAAAAATAATCGGGCTGGTTGGGCGCTTGGAAGATAAGCTTGGGCGTCCCGGCCTGAAAAGTGGGGCTGGTGGTAACGTCAACCTCCATCAGCTTTCCTTCAGGCGTCAGGTAATACAGTTCCTTTCCGTCCGCGCTCCATCGCGGTTCGCCGCCGCCGCCATAGGACACTTGCCATTTGGCGCCTCCCCCGGAAACGTCCGCCGCACTGGAATCCGGTGAGAACGGCCGGACGTAAACTTCATAGGCGCCGGATCCGGATTCGTCCGACACATAAGCGACCCAACGCCCATCCGGAGAGAAATGGCCATCGATTTCGTTAAACTCCGTGCGCAGAAACAGGAAGGACTTCCGGCCGCCCTGAAGCGGGAGTACCCAAAGAGCGTTCTTCGCTTTCGGATCCCCAGTGTAGTAGAGCAAGAAACGTCCGTCGCGGGATACGTCCGAGGGGAACTTATTCTCGCTCGACTTCAGCAGCAGCTCCTCGCCCGTCGCGCCATTGGCCGCCTTCTGGTAAAGATCGTAAATTCCGCTGGCATTGGCAGCGAAGATGATGCGCTTTCCATCCGAGGACCAGATAGGCTCGCCGACATTGGAGGAACCGAATGTGAATCGCGTGCTCGTCCTCCGCGAGAAATCGAACATCCAAAGGGCGAAGGATCGATCTTGAGGATCGAAACGATCGGCGACAGCTTTGCTTCCATCCGGGGAAAGGGCCGGATCTTGGTACAGAACTGGCTCCCCCACCGCGCTCAGAATCTTTCCTTGGCGGTCGTACCAGGCGAGTTGTTCGGACCCTCCGGTGTCCGTCCTGTACGCCAGAACGCCGTTGGCAGAGGCTGAGAAGAGACCATAGACGGTACTGACGTTGCCAACCTGCCGTGCCACTGGGACCGGATTGCCGGCGAGTTTTAAGCGGCGAGCGTCAAACGGCTGCGCCATCAGCGTGCCATCGCTTGTGAGGAAGAGCAATTGCCCCATATACGGATCGGAAGACGGCACGTATACCGCGTCGGAGCCGGCCGCCAGCAGCCGCTTGGAATCTTGTTTCCGAGGCTGGAGATCGATCGAGCCGATATAAATCCCGCTGTCTTCAGCACTGCCCGTCATGCGCAAGTAAATGAAGTGCCGCCCGTCGGGAAGAAAGGATGGAAAGAAATGGCGCTCGCCCGACGTGTGAGGGCTCGTGAGCGGAGATGCGGCTCCGCCGCCAACCGGCACACGCATGATGATGAAGCCCTGCGAGAATATAATCACGCCATCGCGATTCCAGGAACCGCCTATGGTCCCCGACGCGAGCGTGCACAAAGTTTGCGCGGTGCCGTTGGCGAGGTCGATGGTCTCCAACTTTCCAGGTGTGGAAAACGCGATGCGCTGACCATCGGGAGACCAGACTGGCGACTCATTAGGGTCTGTGGATTCCGTGCCAGGCAAAGGGCGCGCCTGGAGCGATTCCAGCGAGCGAACCCAGATGCGCTGAACGCCGTCGGTCCCGGCTGCAACGAAGGCTAATTGTAGGCCGTCAGGCGAGAGAGCGAACGAGCTGCTCGCAGCTAAAGTCACCTTCTGCGGCACCGGAATTTCGAAGCGCATAAGATTCGCCGGCGCAGGCGCGGGAACCGCCAAGTTCCAAACGAGTAGCCCCGTTATTACGGCGCCCGCTATCGCTCCCGCGGACCAAGGCAGCGCACGGCGCCAGAAAGACACGGGGACCGGCGCGACGGCTACGGCGGGAGACGACGGCTCCGGCGCGCCGCTGAGAACTTCGTCGAGGGCGATGCGGGCGTCGCCGCTATCGTGGAGGCGCTGCTTGGGGTCTTTCTGCAGGCAGCGCTGCAAGAGAACACGAACACGCGCAGGGGTTTTCGCGGGAAGCAGCGACCAATTCGGGTCTCTGGTCAGAACGGCGGCGAGTGTGTCCGTGATGGTCTCACCAGCGAACGCCACCTTGCCGGTGAGCATTTCGTACAGCACGCAACCGAAAGCCCAAATATCCGCGCGGCGATCCACAGGCTTGGCCTTGGCCTGCTCCGGCGACATATACGCCGCCGTTCCGAGCAAAACTCCCTGAAGCGTGGCCATGTGCGTCAGCGTGGGCGAATTCGAGATATCCATCGACCCAGCGTTGCCTTCGACGGCTTTGGCCAAGCCGAAATCCAGAATTTTCACCACATCGTCGCGGGAAATTTTGATGTTCGCGGGCTTCAGATCGCGATGCACGATCGCGTGCTCATGGGCGTATTCGAGCGCATTGGCGATCTGCCGAGCGATGCGCAGCGTTTCGTCAACTGGAATCGGCCCCGAGGCAATGCGGTCGGCCAGCGTCGGCCCTTCGACCAACTCCATCACCAGCGCGTGCGTCGGCCCGGAGTCCTCCAGGCCGTAAATTGCCGCAATGTTCGGATAGTTCAGCGAGGCGAGCACCTTGGCCTCGCGTTCGAATCGCGCCATGCGTTCCGCGTCGCGCGCGAAGGTTTCGGGCAGAACTTTCAGAGCCACGTGGCGGCCGAGCTTGGTATCACGGGCGCAATAAACTTCCCCCATCCCGCCCGCGCCAATGGCGCCAGTGATCTCGTAAGGCCCGAGTTTCGTGCCAGCGTCCAGCATAAGATATTCGCTTTCCCACCCCAGGAAACAGGCGGAACGGCCGTGCGGGGCGAAATTATAGCTCCGCGAGGGATGGGTTCAGTGATTTACTTGCCTGGAGGTCAAACGCGCGGCGCGGAGCCGCATCGGATGGCCGCTTGCATCGAGGCTTGCGCGCGATCGAGGCATTCGGCACGGAGCGTGCGCTTAAAGCTTGACACGCGAAAAGCTAGCTGTATCATTATGCAAAGAGATGCATAATCAAGCATAGCGATACTCTAGGGCGAAAATGGCGGTTCAAAAGCGATTCCGGCAAGGGCAAATTCTGAAACTGTTGGCGAGCCAGTCAGTAGCCAGCCAGGACGCGCTGCGCCGCCATCTCGGCCAGCTAGGCATGCGCGTAACGCAAGCTACTCTTTCGCGAGACCTCCGCGAGCTGCGCCTGGTGAAAACCGCCGAAGGCTATCGCTCTCTGGAAGCCGCGGCGAAAGAAGTGTCTCCGCTGCCAGCGTTGGCGCGCGCGCTGAAGGAATTTCTGCTGGATGTTCGCCCGGCGCAAAATATGCTGGTGCTGAAAACTCCGCCGAGCGGCGCGCAACCTCTGGCCGCCGCGGTGGACGCCGAGCGCTGGAAGGAAGTGGCTGGCACGCTCGCGGGTGACGACACCGTGCTGGTGATTTGCTCGTCGCGCGGCGCCTGCAATGCCGTTCGCAAAAGGATCGAGGAAATGCTCCGATGACCGACCCGACGCGGGTCGCCGTCGTTGGAGCAACGGGCTATGCGGGATACGAGCTGGCCCGGCTCTTGCTGCGGCACCCTAACATCGACAAGCCGACATTCTTTTTGCGCGGCAGCAACGCGAACGTGCGTTGCCTGACGGAGCTTTTCCCGCAATTGCGCGGCTGGGGCGATGCGCCCTGCCGTTCGCTATCATCCGAAGCGGTGGCCGATAGTGACGCGGAGGTCGTGTTTCTGTCCACGCCACACGAGGCGTCGGTCGAGCTCGTGCCCGAATTGCTCGCTCTGAATCCGAATCTTCGCATCGTCGATTTGAGCGGCGCATTTCGTTTCCACAAGCCGGAAACTTTCACGCAGTGGTACAAGCTGTCCGCTCCGAACGGCAAATTGTTGGAAGAGGCAGTTTACGGGTTACCCGAGCTGTACGCTGACCAGCTGCCGAAAGCGCGTATTGTAGGGAATCCGGGCTGCTATCCCACTTCGGTGATTCTTGGACTGCGCCCGCTGATCGATGCCGATTGGATCGATCGCGCGCGCGGAATCGTCTGCGACTGCAAATCAGGTGTTACAGGCGCGGGAAAAGAGCCCAAGCGCGAGACGAATTTCGTCGAAGTAAATGAAAATTTCCGCGCTTACGGGCTTTTTTCGCACCGGCACACGCCGGAAGTGGCCGAACATCTCGGGCTGGCGCCGCGGGATTTTGTGTTCACCACACATTTGCTGCCAGTCGATCGCGGCATTCTTTCGACGCTCTACGTGTGGCTGCGCGGCTCGCGCAAAGTGGATGACGTGGAAGCGCTCTATCGCAAATTCTGCGCCGGCCGATCGATGATGCGTATTTATCCGGCGGGCACGCTGCCGGAATTGCAGCACGTTACGCATACGAATTTCTGCGACGTCGGTTTCGCGCTCGATTCCTCTGGCGAGCGGCTGGTGATTGTGTCCTGCCTCGACAATTTAGGAAAAGGCGCGGCGGGACAAGCGGTGCAAAATTTGAATGGGATGCGCGGGTATCCAGAAACGGCGGGATTGCTATGAGGCTGGTCGTTAAGATTGCGGGCGCGCTGCTGGAACGCGATGAAGACGTGCAAGTGCTGGCGCGGCAGATCGCGGAACTCGCGCGCGCCGGAAACGAAGTGCTGGTGATTCACGGCGGCGGCAAGATTTTCACTGCCACGCTGGCGCGCATGGGGATCACTAGCCGCTTTGTTGGCGGCTTGCGGGTTACGGACCGCGAAACCCGCGACGTGGCAGTTATGGTTTTCGCCGGGCTGCTCAATAAAAGGCTGGCGGGCGCGATTTCGCTGGCGGGCCAGCCGGCCGCGGGCATTAGCGCTTCGGACGCTGCTTGCTTCCTGGCCGAGCCGATGCAAGTGGAAGAGCGCGAAGGTGGCTTGGGTTTCGTCGGATACCTGACCGAGGTAAACCTTGATTTTCTGCGTTCGCTGTGGCGGGAGGGAATCGTTCCGGTGGCTTGCTGCATGGGCTTGGGGGCAGATGGCGAGCTTTATAACATTAATGCCGATCACATGGCGGCCGCCGCCGCGGAATTTATTCATGCAGACCGGCTGATCTTCATGACCGACGTGGCCGGCGTTCTCGACGGCGAAAAAGTGCTCAGCGCGTTGCGCGGCACGGATATAGAGGACCTCATCCGCCATAACAAAGTTTCCGGCGGCATGATTCTGAAGCTCGAAGCTGCCAAGCGCGCCCTTGCCGGCGGCGTTCCCGAAGTGCGCATCGTTGGCGGCACCAAGCCGCGTGCTTTAATCGCCGCGGCGGGAACTGGCCGCTGCCCCGGCACGCGCGTGCTTCCCGTGATCCGCGCGAGCGCGAAAGCGGCGAATGGAGCCGCTCATGGAGCGGCGCAATAGCTATGCCTAAAGCGAGAAAGAAAGCGACCGCGGCCAATCGCATTTCGCCCGCGAAAATTTGCGCGGACGAAGCGCGCTACATGATGCAGACATATCGCCGCCCCCCGATCGTGTTTACTCACGGATGCGGCTGCCATCTGTATGATTCAAAGGGGCGCGAATATCTGGATTTTCTGGCGGGCATCGCCGTAAACGCGCTCGGCTACGCAAATCCGCGGATCGTGCGCGTGATTCGGCGCGAAGCGGGCCGCACGATGCACGTCTCGAATCTTTTTCACAATCCTTATCAGGCGCCGCTGGCGCGAAAGCTCGCGGAATGGTCCGGCTTGGATCGCGCATTTTTCGCCAATAGCGGCTCGGAGGCGGTGGAAGGCGCTCTGAAGCTAGCGCGCGCGTATTCGCATGTCCATGCCGCACCTGGCCGATCTCCGCAGACGCGGATCCTGGCGCTCGAAAATTCCTTTCACGGACGCACTTTTGGCGCGCTTTCGATCACCTATCCGGAGAAATACCGCGAGCCGTTCGAACCGCTCGTCCCGGGCGTGGATTTTGTGCGCTTCAACGACATAGCAGATCTGGAATCCAAATTCGACGATACGGTTTGCGCCATCGTGATCGAGCCGATTCAGGGCGAAGGCGGCATTCATCTGGTCAGCGAAGAATTCTGGCAGCGCGCTCGCGAACTCGCCACCGAACACGGAGCCGCGCTGATCGCGGATGAAATTCAAGCTGGGCTTGGCCGCACCGGTCGCCGCTTTGCGTATCAGAGGTTTGGTTCGCCGCCGGACATCGTTACTATTGCAAAGCCGCTCGGGAGCGGGCTTCCGCTCGGCGCGTTCTTGGCCAATGAAGAGTTTGCCTCGGCGCTCAGCCCCGGCATGCACGGATCCACATTCGGCGGCGGACCGCTGGTCTGCGCGGCGGCATTGGAGTTTCTGTCCGTGGTCGAAGAAAAGAATTTGCTCGCGAACGTTCGCGAGCGCGGCGCCGAAATTCGCGCCGGCCTCAGAAAACTCGGCGCGCGCTTCGACTTCATCCGCGAAATTCGCGGCGAGGGCCTGATCGTCGGCATCGATCTCGCGATCGAAGGCGCTCCGCTGGTGAAAGAGGCGCTGCGCCGAGGGCTGGTGATCAACTGCACGCACGACCATATCCTGCGGCTGCTGCCGCCGTTTATTATCACTCGCCGCGACGTGGCCGAATTCCTCGGAAAATTTGAGCGCGTCCTCGCCGCTGCTGCGAAATCCGCGCGCCCATCTTCTTCCGCTGCTCCCCGGGCGGAAGCTCCTGCGCAGCCCATGGCTCTGGCTGCAGCGAGGTGAACATGAACGCTGTTAGCACAACCGCCGAATTGAAGCACGATCTTCTTACTGGCATGGAGTGGAGTCCGTCGCAGGTCCGAGCCCTCTTCGCTCTCGCCGCTGAAATGAAAGCTCGGCCGGATCAATTCCGCACTTCGCTGGCGGACCGCGTGCTGATCCTACTTTTCGAAAAGCCGTCGCTGCGCACGCGCGTCACCTTCGAGGTGGGCATCGCCAATCTCGGCGGCTCGTCGATTTTCCTCGACCACACGGCGACGCGGCTCAACGAGCGCGAGCCCACGCGTGATATCGCCAAAAATCTCGAGCGCTGGGTGCAAGGCATCATCGCGCGCGTTTTCGAGCAGCAAACGCTCGACGAGCTCGCCCAGAATTCTGGCGTGCCGGTGATCAACGCGCTTTCCGACCGCTTTCATCCCTGCCAGGCGCTGGCGGATTTCCTAACGCTCGAGGAACGCTTCGGCGGCTTGCGAGGTCTGAAAATTGCCTACGTCGGCGACGGCAACAACATGTGCCACTCGCTGATTACGTTTGCGGCGCGAACCGGCGCGCACATGCGCGTGGCAACTCCCGCGGGATACGAGCCAGCCGAGGACGTGGTCGCTGAAGCCAAGCGCGTCGCTCGCGAAACACGGGCGAAAATCGAGCTGTTCCGTTCTCCGGAGGATGCCGTGGCCGGAGCGCAGGCGGTTTACACCGACGTGTGGGCCAGCATGGGCCAGGAAAGCGAAGCCGCGGAGCGCGAGCGCATTTTTGCCGCGTATCAAGTGAACCAGGCGCTGTTCTCCCTTGCCGCGCGCGATGCAGTGTTCCTCCATTGTCTGCCGGCGCATCGCGGGCTCGAAGTCACATCGGAAGTTATCGACTCGCCGCGCTCGATCATTTACGATCAGGCGGAAAATCGCCTTCACGTGCAAAAGGCGATCCTGCACACGCTGCTTAATAATTAACAAAGGAGAATCCGTTGCCGAAGAAGGTCGTGCTCGCGTATTCCGGAGGCCTTGATACCTCCATCATTATTCCGTGGTTGAAGGAAAACTACGGCGGCTGCGAAGTGATCGCCATGATTGGCGATCTGGGACAGCGCGAGGATCTGGAAGCCGCGCGCAAGAAAGCGTTGGCCACCGGGGCGAGCGCCGCGTACGTGGAAGACCTGCGCGAGGAATTCATCACCGGCTACATCTGGCCCACGCTGCGCGCCGGAGCTGTATATGAACACAAATATCTGCTGGGCACTTCGTTCGCGCGCCCTCTGTTGGCTAAGCGGCAGGTAGAACTTGCAAAGAAAGTTGGCGCCGACGCGCTGGCTCATGGCTGTACCGGAAAAGGCAACGATCAGGTGCGCTTTGAACTGGCCGCCAAAGCTCTGGCGCCCGAGTTGACCATCATCGCGCCGTGGCGCGAATGGACCATTAACTCGCGCGAAGAGGCAATCGCCTACGCGCAATCGCACAACATTCCCGTGGAGCAAACGAAGAAAAATATTTACAGCCGCGATCGTAACATCTGGCACTTGAGCCATGAGGGCGGAGTGCTGGAAGATCCCGCGAACGCGCCCGAAGAATCGATGTGGCAGTGGATCGTTTCGCCGGCGAGTGCGCCGGATAAGCCGACGCTCGTCGAAATCGGATTCGAGTGCGGCACACCTGTTTCCGTCGATGGCAAGAAACTCGCGCCGCTCGCGCTGCTCGATCGATTGAACGAAATCGCCGCCGCGAATGGCGTGGGCCGCATGGACATCGTGGAGAATCGCCTGGTGGGCATCAAGTCGCGCGGCGCGTACGAAACGCCGGGCGGCACGCTGCTGGTCAACGCGCATCGGGAGCTCGAATCGCTGTGTCTGGATCGCGAGACGGCGCACTATCAGCAAATCCTCTCGCTCCGTTACGCCGAAATGGTTTACTACGGAATGTGGTTCACGCCGCTGCGAGAGGCTCTCGATGCGTTCTACGCCAGCTCGCAAAGCCGCGTCACCGGAACGGTTTCGCTTTCGCTCTTTAAGGGCAATGTGGATGCCGCGTCGCGCCGCTCGCCCTATTCGCTTTATCGCACCAATCTCGCCAGCTTCAGCATGACCGGCTACAACCCGAAGGACGCCGAAGGCTTCATCAATCTTTTCGCGTTGCCCATCACTGTTCCGCTCGAAAAGGCCGCCGCGCGATGACCGCGTCGGAAGGCCAGAAAATGTGGGGCGGGCGATTCGAGCGTCCCCCCGACGCTTCGTTTTACGAATTCGAGCGTTCCTGGCAATTCGACCGCCGACTCTTGCCGCATGAACTCGCGCTTGACCGCGCCTGGGCGCGCGCCATAGCTGTCGCCGGAATCCTCACGCACGAAGAGGGGCAGCAAATCGTCGCCGCGCTAGATGAAATCGAGTTGCGCGCCGAATCCGATACTGCATGGCTTGACGGTTCGAAAGCCGAAGACGTCCACCACTTTGCCGAAGCGGCGCTGATTGAAAAACTCGGCCCGCTCGGGGCCAAGCTGCACACAGGACGCAGCCGCAATGAAATGGTGGCCACGGAATTTCGCATGTATGTGCGCGCCGCGTGCCGCGAAATGCGCGCCGCGCTCGTCCTGCTGATTCGTGCTGTTGGCGATCAGGCCAAAGGCAACTTGGGCGTGCCCATGCCCGGCACCACGCACATGCAGCATGCGCAACCGCTCCTGCTTTCGCACTGGCTGCTCGCGCACGGTGAAGCGTTTCAGCGCGACGCCGAGCGTTTTCATGCGGTGGCAACACGCGCGGACGATTGCCCGCTCGGTTCGGGCGCGCTGGCCGGCAGTGCGTTTCCCATCGACCGCCGGGCGCTTGCGCGGGATTTGGGATTCACACGCATTACTGCCAACAGTCTCGATGCCGTCAGCGACCGCGATTTCGCTCTCGAAATGCTTTTCGCCATGTCCGCTCTGGCCATGCATCTTTCGCGCTTGGCGGAAGACCTGATCCTTTTCGCTTCCACGGAATTCGCTTTCATCGAATTGCCGGATGAATATTCCACCGGCAGCAGCCTGATGCCGCAGAAGAAAAACCCCGATGCCTGGGAGCTGATCCGCGGTAAAACCGGCCGAATCTACGGCGCGCTTTTTGCTCTCTTCACCGTGAACAAAGGCCTGCCGTCCAGCTATCAGCGCGATTTGCAGGAGGACAAAGAGCCGCTCTTTTCCGCGTTCGACCAGATCAAGCCAATGACGCAGATCGCCGCTGCCGCGCTCGGCGCCACAAAGTTCCGCCATGAACGGCTGCGCGAAGCGGCTCAGGATCCGGCGCTGGTAGCCACCGAAGTAGCCGATTATCTGGTGGCGCAGGGCATTCCGTTTCGCGAGGCGCACGAAATCGTCGGCAAAGTGCTGCGCGCCGCGGAACAGGCTGGGAAATCCATTCGCGAGATGCCGATCGCTGAGCTGAGAAAGTTTTCGGCGGCATTTGGGCCGGAGCTGAGCACGGTGCTGGCACTCGAATCGGCGCTGGCGCGGCGATCCGTGGCCGGCGGCACCGCGCCGGGCGCAGTTCGTGCGGCGCTCGAAGATTTCAATGCGCGTCTTATGAAAATCGAGGAAAATCCTTGATGCCGCGCCTTAAATCTGCAACGTCGTCTGCAAGAAATAAGTTGCGAGCGCCCTCCATTCGGGAGCCGCACCCTGCGATGAGCGCTCATCTATCCGCTTCTGACATTCCGCAGGGCTTCAGCTTTGCTGCCACGCAGTGCGGTCTGAAGCGGTCTCTTCCCGATCTTGGAATTTTGCTCAGCGAGACGCCGGCCGCCGCTGCGGCCGTGTTCACCACTAATCGAGTGGTTGCCGCACCGGTGATCGCGTCGCGCGAACATTTAAAAAAATCGAGGCAGCGCATGCGCGGCGTGATCGTCAACTCCGGCAATGCCAACTGCTGCACGCATGAAGACGGCTATCCCGGGTCGATCGCAACGACTCGCCGGTTGGCGGAGGAACTCGGCGGCGCGGATGGCTCGGTGTTCATCGTGTGCTCTACGGGCGTGATTGGCGCGCCGCTGCGCGTAGAAAAAATCCTCGGCGCCGTGCCGCAACTCGTGCAGTCACGCAGCGCCGATTCCGGCGCATTTGAGGAATTTGCGCGCGCGATCATGACCACGGACACGCGCCCGAAGTGGGCTGCCGCAAAATGCCGCATCGGCGGAAAAGAAGCGCGCATTCTTGGTTGCGCCAAGGGATCCGGAATGATTCAGCCGAACATGGCGACGATGCTTTCATTCATCGCCACAGATGCCGCGGTCACGGCGCCGGTTTTGCAGCGAGCCTTGCGTTCCGCCGTCGATTCCACATTCAATTGCATTACCGTCGATGGCGATACCTCTACGAATGACACCGTCGCCCTCTTTGCCAACGGTCAATCCGGCGGGCCGAAGATCACCAAAGCTACTGGCGCGGATTGCAAGAATTTCTGCGCCGCTCTGGAACGCGTGTGCCGCGAACTGGCCCTCGCCATCGTTGCAGATGGCGAAGGCGCGCAGCGCGTGATCGAAATCGAAGTTCGCGGCGCTTCTTCCGATGCCGCAGCTGATCGCATCGCCCGCACGGTCGCGAATTCTCCTTTGGTTAAGACGGCATTTGCTGGCGCCGACCCAAATTGGGGCCGCATCCTTGCGGCGGCTGGCCGCTCAGGCGTGCATTTCGATCCTAGCCGCGCCAACATCTGGATCGGCGGACTGGCTGTTTGCCGCGGTGGCCGCGAGATAACCTTTGATGAAGCCGCCGCGCACGACAAAATGCTGGCGAAATCCGTGGATGTCCGGATCGACCTCGGCTCCGGCCGCGGCGCCGCGCGCATGTGGACTTGCGACTTCACGCAAGAGTACGTGCGCATCAACGCTAGTTACCGTACCTAGCATTTGAGTCACCTTCAAAACCGCCGCACGTCTTGATGATTCCCAGAGACCCGGAAAGGCCTTGGACTCAGGGGCTGCCCTGGTTGACTGCGCGATAAACTTGGCTCAAGATTGGGATGAGTTGCTGGAGCGCTCGCTTCAGCCGCGAGTAGCCGGCCTGCCGCTGACTGCCCCGGCCCCGATCCTGCCTCTCAGCCGCGCTGTCGTGCCGCGTGTACGACAGGGGCACAAGGAGATTCACCGTGAAGAAATTGTATGTGGGAAACCTGCCGTTCAAGGCTACGGAGGAGGATGTTGCAGGACTGTTTGCGGAGGCCGGGGTGCAGCCGGATTCTTTGACGCTGCTCCGCGACCGTTTTACGGGCCAGCCGCGCGGCTTCGGGTTCGCCGAAATCCGTGACGATGCGGAAGCCGAAAAGGCGATCGCGGCACTGAATGGCAGGGACTTCTTGGGCCGCGCGCTGGTTGTGAACGAAGCGCGCCCGCAGCGTGAAGGTGGAGGCGGTGGCGGCGGTGGGCGCGGCGGCTACGGTGGAGGCGGTGGTGGCGGCGGACGTGGTGGTCGCGGCGGCGGTGGCGGCGGTGGGCGCGGTGGCTACGGACGCGATCGAGACCGGTAGCTAACCTGGTTTCGTAATTTCAGCTTTCGGAAATGTGTGCGGGAGGGGTGTGCCTTTCGGCGGCATGCACCACCGGGACGGGTTCGTTCGCGTGGATTTGCCCTTCCTCGTACTTAATTTTCTGGACGGTGGCGTCGCGAATACCCTGCGCGATCAGCGCCCTTAGATCGAGCTTAGCCTCTGCGTCGTCCAAATCTTGGGGCTTCGCCGAAAGTTCCGGAGCGCGAGGCAGAAAAACGGGGCAGCAGTCGTGGAACGGCTCCGACGAAATGTCGTACGTTCCAATCCGGCGGGCAACCTCCAGAATTTCCATTTTGTCCGTGCCGATCAAAGGGCGAAACACGGGCATGGATGCGGCCGCATCGACGGCAGCGAGATTCCGCAAGGTCTGCGACGCCACCTGCCCGAGGCTGTCGCCCGTGAGAAGTGCCAGCGCACGATCGCGTCGTGCGAAAAGCTCGGTAATCCGCAACATCATGCGGCGGTATAAGAGGACGCGCAAACCTTCCGGAGCGTAACGGACAATCTCGCGTTGAATTTCCTCGAAAGGTATGCGGTACAGCTTTGTGGTGAACTGGTAGCGCGTCAGCACACGGGCGAGTGCGCCAGCCACATGCAACGACGATTCACCCGGGCGAGCGCCCGTGCCGTAGAAATGAACGAAGTTCAGATGCGCGCCGCGCTTCATCATTTGGTAAGCAGCGACGGCGGAATCATATCCACCCGAGAGTAGGCAGGTGATCCGTCCGGCAGTATTCGGCGGCAGGCCGCCGAGGCCGGGAATCTTTCGCGCGTACACCAGCAGGGGGCCGGGCGTCACTTCGATGTGGCACGTCAGCTCGGGATCGCGCAATTGCACGCGAACTTCGCGGCCGTGAGCGCGGAGTTTGTCGAGCAGAAAGCGCCCAACCGCGGATTCGATCTGCATGGTGGAATGCGGAAAGGTCTTGTCGCTTCGGCGCGCGCGGACGGCGAACGTGGCGAATCGCAGCGGCTCGATTTCGTCCCAGGCCGCGCTACAAAGCGCTTCCATGTCGCGCTCCACGGGCCGCGCCACCGCATAGTAGGCAATGCCGGAAACATGCTGGACGCGCTCTGCGGCGCGCTCGAGCGAAGCGCCGGGGCCAAGCCGGATCAGAAAACGATCGCCGGGCTGTTCGATTCGCTGGACAGGGATTCCGGCGAGGGCGCGCCGAAGCGCTGTAAACAACTTTCCCAGAAAAAACCGACGGTTGCCGCCTTTCAACCACAATTCATGGTAATGGACGACGATGACCGGCGCACTCATCGGAGTTTTCCGTGGACTTGGATTCGATTCCTTTCGAAGTGAGATGTTCGCGCCATCCGTTGGCGCCAAGCGCTTCCATCGCTTCGCGAATTATAACAGCAGAAAGCGGGCGCGAACCCGCCCGGGTATGGCTTTGGAAATCCATGTATTGCTGGTCGACGCCCGATCGGGCCTCGTCGCTGCCGTTCGTAAAATCGAATAACTCAATGGAAACAATCTGTTTTTCGACGCGACTTTCCGCGGGCTGGCGGGTTATATTCTGCGTCACTTCGATGGCCGGCGAATGCTAGGAAATCGGAGGCGGCGCAAGAATTTACGCTACCGAAATTGGGCGAGCGGCATCCAATGGCCAATGAGTTGATCCGCGGCACGCCGGAGGAGAGCATGTGGAACCGGAGAGATTGGGACGAGTTCTTCGACATCGTGGCGAAGCGGTGGCACATGCGACGTCCGCCGCGTCCGGTGGACAGGTCGGCACGGAATCGCGTTACGCCGACCGAAGGCTATAGTCTCGCGGAACTCGATGACGCGGGCCTGAGTATCGAGCAAGCCGAGCACCTTGGTCTGCCAGTGGATGCCGGCCGCGTTGGATCGTACGGGCCGAACGTCAGCTCTCTGCGCGATTACATTCGGGCGACGCGATCGCGCCTTTAGAAACGCCTCACGGCGAACCAGCTACTCCATTACGCATAGTCCTGCCTGCAAATCCTCGCAAATCTTGGGCCGAGTTTCGTACCGTTCGTTCGTTTCTTTCTAGGGCGTGAAAATTCGTTGCAGTCCGCGTGCTAAGGCCTTATTTTGGTGCCGCATACATAAGGTCGTTTCACCGGAGGCGGCGTGAAGAAGAAGATTCGCATGGTGCAATATGGCATTGGACCGATCGGAGCGGCAATCGTGCGGCTGCTGCGGGAGAAGAATTCGGTGGAAATCGTGGGCGCGATTGACCGCGATCCGGCGAAAGCCGGCCGCGATCTGGGAGATCTGGTTGGAGCGCCGGATGCTCCTTGGGGTGTGCCTGTGTCGGCGCGGCATCCGGGAGTGCTGGATGGGCACGTTGACGCGGTGATCCACACGACTTCGTCTGACTTGACGAAAGTGGAGGACGAGCTTCTGGCGTGCATTTCGGCGGGAGCATGCGTGGTGTCCACCTGCGAGGAGCTTTCGTACCCATTCCGGAAATATCCGGAGATATCGGCTAGGCTTGACGCAGCCGCTAAGGATGAGGGAGTCGCGCTGGTTGGAACGGGGGTGAATCCCGGCTTCGTGATGGACAAGTTGGTGCTGGTGCTTTCGGCGGCGGCGCAGCGAGTGGACCACGCGAAGGCGGTGCGGATCGTTGACGCGTCCAAGCGGCGCCTGCCGCTGCAAAAAAAGATCGGCGCCGGGATGACCGCCGAAGAATTCCGCGAGCAGGTAGCGGCCGGAAGCATCAAGCATCACGGACTTCCGGAGTCGGCGGCGATGGTGGCGGACGGCTTGGGTTTTGAGCTTGACGACATCACCGAAACCATCGAGCCGGTAATCGCGCAAGAACCGCTGAAGACGCCATTCCTTGAAGTTGCACCCGGCCAAGTGGCGGGAGTTCATCAGATCGCGCGGGGCAGTTTCCGCGGCGAGGAAAAAGTGTTTCTGGAGCTGCAAATGTATGTAGGAGCAAAGCAGCCAGCGGATACGGTGGAGTTGCGCGGTGAGCCGGCTCTGTCGATGAGGATCCCCGGAGGCACACACGGAGATTTGGCGACGGCGGCGGTTTCCGTGAACGCGATTCCCGCGATCCTTGCGGCGCCAGCCGGATTGCGTACCGTGCGCGATCTGCCGTTGACGTATTTCCCGCCGGGAACTCGCGGCTAAGGGGCGCCCCGGACCGCTGATTTCCAGGAACTGACGTTTCCGCAAACCGGAGTGCCGCCTACGCGTGGGCGGATTTGCGCCAGAAGCGGGCTATGGCGGAGAAGTCGGGATCGTCGGACGAAGAATCCTTGACGGTGGTGTAGGTGGAGTAGGCGGCGGAGCCGGCGGGCAGGACCACGCCGCAGGAGCGAGCCAGTTCGAGGGCCAGGCGCACGTCCTTGTGCATGAGGCGCAAAGGAAAGCTCGCAGGGAATTCGTTCTTTAGGATCAGCGGAGCCTTTACGTCGAGAAGGGGCGAACGGCCCATGCTCGATTGCATCACTTCGATCAGGCGCTCGGGCGCGACGCCGGCGGCAGTGACGAGAGCGAGCGATTCGGCGAGGGCATCTACTTCGAGCGCGAGGAGCAGGTTCATCCCCAGCTTGACCGTTTGCCCAGCGCCATTGGGGCCTAGAAGAAAAAAGCGCTTGCCGACGGCTTCGAGCACCGCCTTTACGCGGTCGAGAACTTCCTGCTTTCCGCCGATCATAAATACGAGCTCGCCCTTTTCGGCTCCCCACGTGCCGCCGGTTACGGGCGCGTCCAGAAAATCGATGCCGCGCTCGGCGCACTCGGCGGAGATTCGTCGCGCCAGATCGGGCGAGACGGTGCTGGAATCGATGAGAGTGGTTCCGCGGCGCATTCCGGCGAGCGCGCCGAAGTCATCTCTGCCAGCCGGTCCGAAAATTACTTCCTCGACGGCCGGAGGATCGCTGACGATTGTGACGAGGACGTCGGATTGCGCGGCAACTTCGCGGGGGCTCGATGCGAGTTTTGCCCCGGCGCGAACGAGATCGTCAGCGCGCGATTTGGTGCGATTCCAAACAGTGAGTGGATAGCCAGCGCGCAGCCAGTTGCGGCCCATGGGCTTGCCCATCAGCCCGAGTCCGATTAATCCGACATTCGGCTTCATGGATTCCTCCGCGAGAAGATTCATTCAATATAACGCGGAGAACGTGCAGGGCAATGGCGGAACGCAACACAATTCGAAGAAACTCCACAGTGATTCTCTGCGACAAAACCAAAAGCGGATCCCTCACCTCCATCCGCAAATGGCGCGGCTGGGTTCGGGATGACGGCGCTCGGGACGCGACGCGCGAGGAAATGGCACACCGGCATCATGCGAACCAGGGAAGAGGCCGCGAAAGCCACGCGCTACGAAGAATCAGAAACTTCAATAGCAAACTGACGCCGGTCCAATTGCGGAGAGCTGCGCGCCGAAGTCACTTCGACGATGAAGAGTCGCCGTTGGTTTCGACTATGCGGATAATGTAATCGTACGGGATTTCGACGCGGAGAATCTTTTCCTTGCCGGACTGGGAGAAGCGCTCCTCGATGGATATGGACCGTCCGTTATCCGCGACGAGAGTGCCCACAGCGGACATGTGCAGATCGTTGGTGCGATAGTAAGCTTCCACCCGCTTGCCTAGCAGAGCGGCGTAACGCATCGCATCAGCCATGAGAATGCCTCGAAAAGCGCGGCTATGCTATCACTGGATAAACGATGCGTAAATAATATTTTGATTTTACTAAATGTATACAACCTGCGACGAAGCGATCGTAGGCTAGACGACAGCGAATTCGACGCGGCGGCGGAGCGGGTCGATGCGCTCGGCGCGGACCCGCACGCGATCGCCGAGGCGGAAGACGCGCCGAGCGGAGCCGCGCGAGGTGCGATGCGGTTCAGCGACAATGGCGTGGTCGCGTTCGCGATACATGCAGCGCATGCCGGTGGATTCCTCGAGGCGGTCGATGGCCACAAGGCCTTCGACGAAGATTTCGGCCAGCTCGACGAAAAAGCCGAATTTCTGCACGGAGATGATGAGCGCGTCGTATTCCTCTCCGAGATGGCTTTCCATGAATTGAGCGGTCTTCCATTCCATGAGTTCGCGTTCGGCGCCATCGGCGCGGCGTTCTGCCTCAGAGGTTTCCGAGGCGATTGCGTCTAGTTCGACGCGGCGATACGGACCCAGAGCGGGAAGCGGCACATCGCCCCCTGACTTCTTATCGCGCGCGCGGCGCGGCTGGCGGGGAGGGTTGCTGGCCTGGTGCGCGGCGAGGGCATCGGCATTTTCGAGCGCCCATTTCAATACGCGGTGAACGATTAGGTCCGGATAGCGGCGAATGGGCGAAGTGAAATGGGTGTATTCGCGCACGCCGAGAGCAAAGTGGCCGAGAAGTTCGGCGGCGTAGCGAGCTTGCTTAAGCGAGCGCAACATCAGATAGGAGAGGATTCGTTCCTCAGGCTTGCCGGCGATCTTTTCAGTGAGCCGCTGATAGTGCTGCGGGCGGATATCGACTTCCTCGGCGGCGGGAAGCGTGACGGACATGGGGCGCATTCGGCCGCGATTTTGCCCCTGCGCGCGTCCATGGGAACGAGCGACGGGACGCACCTCTCCGTGGCGGACGGCGATGCGGCGCTCGGCGAGATCTTCGACACCTAGCGAATAGCCGAAAGCCTGGGCCAGTTCCTCGAATTCCAGAACTTTCTTGGGATCGGGCTTTTCGTGAACGCGATAGAGAGAGGCAACGCCGACGCGATCGAGATATTCGGCCACCGCTTCGTTGGCGGCGAGCATGAACTCTTCGATGAGCCGATGGGCGATGTTGCGCTCGCTGCGGAGAATGGCGGTCATCGTGCCTGACTGGTCGAATTCGATTACCGGTTCGGGCAGGTCGAAATCGATGGAGCCGCGCGATTGGCGGCGGCGATTGAGAATCAGGGCGAGCTCTTTCATACGCCGGAAATCTTCGGCGAGAGTTGCGTATCGCGCGGACATCTCGGGATCGCCCTCGAGCACTTTGTTGACGTTTGTGTAGGTCATGCGTTCGGCGGAGCGGATTACTCCGGGTGTGAAATCGGCGCGCACGGTTTTGCCATGGCTATCGATTTCCATGATGACGCTCATCACCAGCCGATCGACATGAGGATTCAGCGAGCAGATACCGTTCGAGAGTTCCTCTGGAAGCATGGGCACGGCGCGATTGGGGAAGTAGACGGATGTGCCGCGGAGGCGCGCTTCCTGGTCGAGCGGCGAGCCGCGGCGGACATAGTGGGCGACATCTGCGATATGAACTTGCAACTCGAAATGGCCGCCGGGTAGCGGGCGGACGTAGACGGCATCGTCGAAATCGCGCGCGGTTTCGCCGTCGATGGTGACGATCGGAAGATCGCGAAAATCGCGGCGGCCCAGGCGCGAGGATTCGTCCACTTGCTGCGGCGTTGCGTGCGCTTCGGCCAGGATTTCGGACGGGAAGACGTGCGGCAGATGATGCTTGCGAATGATGATTTCGACGTCGACGCCAATGTCGCCAGGGCGGCCGAGAATTTCGATCACACGGCCGCTCGGCGCGATGCCTCCTTTTGGAAAGCGAGTGATTTCGACGTTGACGACGGCGCCATCGAGTTCGGGCACGCGCATTCGGCGCATGGACGCGGGCTCGCGCTGGGGCGTGACGCCGAGTTTTTGCTGCAGCTCAGGAGTGATCTCGTAGCCGGGCGGGATCGTGATTTCGTGGGTGATGCGCGCGTCGTAAGGCAGAACGGAATTGCCGTGCGGGCCGTAGCGGAAGAGGCCGACCACGGACGGATTTTCGCGCTGGACGATGCGAACGACGCGGCCTTCGGCGCGGCCGTCTGGGCGGCGGCGAATAATGCGCGCGAGGACTCGGTCGCCATGCATCGCGTCGTCAAGACCGTCGCGGCCGATGAAGAGGTCGCCTTCGACGCCTTGCATGGGTTGGTCGGCGACGAGGAAGCCGTATCCGTCGCGATGCGCCACAATGCGGCCGGATACGAGACTAGGATCGCGACTGCGAACCGGAGCGGATGAACTGCGCGCGGCATTTTGCGGCGCGAGATTTTCTTGCGCGGCGCTTTCCGGGGCCGCCGGACGGGATGAGGAGTGAGGCTCCGTGGTGCTTGTCGGTGGCCGAGCCGCCCGCTGCTGTTGCGCGGAGTGCGCGGGCCGTTGCTTGCGTCCGGTGAGGCGATAGCGGCCGCCGTGAATTTCGTCGATTTCGCCGGCGCGCAGCAGTTTGTCGATGACGCGCGGGAGATAGCGGCGTCCGCCATGACGCAGCCCCATGCCGTGAGCGATCTGGCGAATGCTGGCGGGTTGGGGGAGTTCGGCGAGATGCGCCACGACTTCTTCGCGAGTGACCTCCTCTTCGCGCTGCGGTTGTTCATAGCTGCCGTATTTGCGTTTCATGGGCGAGTTTTGTGTGCTTGACCGGGAGCGTGATGCGCGGCCCCGACTGCCAAAGCCAGCGCAGGCATCGCACACAGGCTATCGGAATTGGTGGCGCGTGGCAAAAGCTGCTTTCGAATATCGGCACAACGCGATCAGGGCGACGCAGGTGCAACCGTCTGTACATTCATCAGCACAACTTTGCCATCGGGCTGCCGTTCGAGCGGCGGCGCGTAAACGCCCAGAAGTTTGCGCTTCCACCACATTCCCGTCTGGCGCTTGGTTTTCATGCTGGTGAACCAGTATTGATAAATCACGGCGCGCACTTCCGTGGGGGGATTGGCGCCGAAGGGATTTTTGGCGAAGAGCTGAAGCACGTCGGGGTCGTTCGATAGCAGGCGCTCTTCCGTCCAGACGACAAAACGATATTGCGGCCACGAGCCGAGCGAAGCGAACCACAAGTTCCATTCGAAGCGAGGCTGATACGGGGCGTAGATGCCGGGTGCTTGGGCGGGGTTCTGCGGTTTGTAGCGGAATGGATAGGCCGTCCAGGTTTGGCCGTCCCGCGAGCCCTGAAATTCGATTTCGTAGCGGGCGTGGGTCATGACGGCAAACAGGCCGTATTCGTTGGCGATGCGGAATGGTTCGAGGAACTGCACGGGCTGCGTCGGCAACGGCGCGCGTGGCACGAACATCCAGATCAGCTTCGCGCTGGTGGCGTAGAAGATCCAAAGGAAGCAGAAGCCCGCGACGGCCATGCCGAGCAGACCGAAGGGTTTCATAGAGATAGAGGCAGATGCTTGCGGTAGAACGTTTGCAGGCTCGTTGTGACGGACCGTTTCTGCCGCGCGTGGGCGGTCGATCAGTTGGCGAACTCGCTGCGGGATCACCCACTCGATGAACTTATCATCGAGCAGCAGGAGTCCCAGTGATAAGACGATGTAGTTGAGAAACGCGTAGTTGCCGGTGAGGATGATGCCGATTTGAAACGGCGTAGCGATGCAGAAGCAGGCGATACGAAAACGCCGCGGCAAGAAGAGCGCCCAGCAGAGCACCAGTTCGACGGCGAAAGTGAGTCCCACCGTTCCGGCGTGGAACCAATGCGGCAAATGCTGGACGTACCATCCGATCCAGGTGGGCAGCGGCGAATTCTGGTAGTAATCGTCCATTGCGGTGAAATTGCGCCAGGACCGATCGCCGCTGAGAATTTTCACTACGCCAGATTCGAAGTAGATGCGAAACCAAATCCACAGCAGCAAGAACTGATTGACGCGCGAAGGCGGATTGGCACGTCCGAGGCCGGGCCTGATTTCAGGAGGCGCGAGAAAAAGAGACAGAAAGCCGGAGGCGAGCAACATGCCGTCTGATTGATAGCTGGCAAAATCCTGCGCGGCGGTAATGAACGAAAGAAAGCAGACGAAGCAAATCGCCAGCGATAGGCGCGGCCACACGTTGAAAAAGACAAGAAGCGATGCAACGATTCCGGCCCAGCAAACGATCATCAGGGCTCGGTCGCTGGAGCCTAGCCACAGTAGCGTGGGCGCGTACCAATACCGTACCGAATGGAGTTGCGCGGCTACGGCTTGTAGATAATCGTCCGCGGGAAGAATGCCGGCGGGGCCAATCAGACCTTTAATCTGAAAGAAAAAGGAATAAAACGCGGAGAGATAGATCAACGCGAGCGCCCGCAAGAATATCCAACGCGCCCACAAATGCCCTCGGCCGGTTCGCTCGCCCGGCGGAGTTTCCGGGCCGAGCAACCACGAAACCGCCGCCTTCACGCGCTCTTCCACTGCACGCGATTATACGTCGATCAGGACGCGGGCCGCGCGCCAAGCGAAGCATTGGATTGTAAATCCGCTGGGACTAATTGCGCGGGTATGTATCTGGCATGGAGCGGAGATAGGCAACGATCGCCTGCGCGTCCGCGGGAGCCATGTGATAGATGTGCATGGGAGGTTGAATCGGGATGCCGTTTGGACCGATGCCCTGTTCGAGAACGGTTTCCGCTTCAGCGTCGGTGAAGCCGGGCAGGCCGGCAAGCGCGGGAGCGCGCATGGCCCAATTGGTCATCGTGTGAACAGGCATGATCCAGATGGCCGCGCCTTGCAGGCGGCGCGACTCGTCAATGTCGCCGCTAACGAGACGCGGCGTGTGGCATTCCTCGCACATGCCGACATTTTCGACCAGATATTTTCCGCGGTCGATCTGGCTCTGATTGACCGCCGGGGTGGCAGCGGCCTTCTGAGCGGACTTTTGCGCCTTCCGTGGCGCAGGCGCGGCCTTTTCACGAGACGAGAGGCGCGTGGCGCCAAAACCAGTGGCGAGAACTGCGAGCAGACAAAAAGCAAGCCGATGCGTAGCCTTCATCGAGTTCCAATCCTGACTTGAGTTGGGATGCAGCGCATGTACAAAGAAAAATGGCCGCTGTTCATCCGCAAAAGTATCGCAAAAACCGCGATTGGCTGTCCATGATGTTTTTAAGATTTCGTCACTTGAACGTGGGGAAGCGGCATTGCAGGAAGAGCGACTAGGCCTAAGGAAGGGCTTCGATTGGTTACCGCCGATGCGTTTTGCGGGTGACGTTCAACGTGGGCGAAAGGCGGTCGAGAGCCCAGCGAGCATGCTCGGAAATTAGCGGATCATCGCTCCCGGCCAGGCGCTCCAGCAGATTCGCGATGCGCGAAAATTCAGGCGCGCCTGACGAAATTCTGGAATTTCCGAGGGCGACGCAGGCATTGCGCACCAAGCCGCGCCATTTGGCTCGTTTGACGGCACTGCGTTGAAATATTTGGCTGAATTCCTGCTGCGAGAGAGAAGCGAGCAATTCAAGATCGGGCGCCCACAGCGATTGGGAAGCCTCGCGCGGGGACGCAGTTTCCATCCGATTCGCGGCGCCCAGTGCCGATTCGCCGGAAGCGGATGGCAACTGCTGCGGAATTGAGCGCGGTTGAAACGCGGCGAGTGCGGTGACGGGAGCTTTGCGATTCCAAGGGCAAACGTCCTGGCAGATATCGCAGCCGATCGCGGCGTTGCCCATTGAGGCGCGAAGGTCTTCGGGGATCGCGCTGCGCAACTCGATGGTGAGGTAGGAAATGCAGCGGCGCGCGTCGAGTACGTACGGTTCCGGGAAAGCCTGCGTGGGGCAAGCGTCCAGGCATCGGGTGCAACTTCCGCAGAGATCGGGAGGCGGCGCTTCATCTGGCGCGAGACTCGGTTCGAGATCAAGCGTGGTGACGATCACGCCGAGAAAGAGCCATGAGCCGAGCTTTCGATTTATCAGGCAAGTATTTTTCGCCAGCCATCCGAGTCCAGCGTATTTAGCGGCAATACGTTCGACGATTGGCCCGGTATCGACGTACGCGCGGGCGTCGAACGATTCCGCGAATTCGGCGCGCATTTCCGCGATCAACGCATTTAATTTTGGCAAAATGGTTTCGTGGTAGTCGTCGCCCCAGGCGTAGCGCGAAATCCATCCGCGCAGAGCGCCGTTCGGTGAATCGGCGGGCATCTCGGTCGAGAGCGATTGCGCGGAGTGATAATTCATGGCGGTGACGATCACGCTGCGCGCACCTGACAGCACGCTACAAGGATTGGAGCGGCGCGCATCGTGGAGATATTTCATCTCGCCCGCATAGCCGCGCGCCAGCCATTCCGGCAAGTTGCGAAGTTCGCCGAATCGATCCAAACCTGGAATTTCGCCAACATTTGGCCCGGAGAAATCGCGCGCATCGAGCGGCGCTACTCCGCAGAGATCGAAACCCGCGCCGCGCGCGCGTTCGACGATCCACGAAGTTCGTTCCGATTGCACCATGACCCCATGATGCCTTAGATGAAAGCTCTAGACAAAAACCGCGAACGCCGTTTTTGTGCGTTAACGCAACGACATCGCGAATTGCGCCTGTTCTGCTTGTAACCCCTACTGCGGATTGCATAGAATCGTTCGATTGTTCATGCGACAGACGGAGAGCTGAATGAGCCAGCGGATCGCCGCAAAGATTACCGGTGTGGCCGGGTATCTGCCGCCGCGCGTTGTCACTAACGCGGACATGGAAAAAATTGTGGATACCAACGACGAGTGGATCCGCACGCGCACCGGCATCCGCGAACGGCACTTCGCCGCGCCCGGAGTGGCTTCGTCGCACATGGGCACGGAAGCGGCAAGAAAATTGTTGGCAGCGAAGGGCGTCGATCCCGCCGAAATTGAAATGATCGTAGTGGCCACCGTGACCCCGGACATGTTTTTCCCGGCCACTGCCTGCCTGATTCAGGATCGTCTGGGAGCAACTAACGCGTGGGGTTTCGATCTTTCCGGGGCCTGCTCGGGATTTTTGTACGCGTTTACGGTGGCGGCGCAGTTCGTCGGCGTCGGCACGCACAAGAAGGCGCTCGCTATCGGCAGCGATGTGATGACGTCGATCCTCGATTTCAAGGATCGCGCCACCTGCGTACTGTTCGGAGATGGCGCGGGCGCCGTGCTGGTCGAACCTGCAACATCCGATGCCGAGGGAATCATCGATTTTGTGAACGAGGTAGATGGCTCGGGAGGCTGCAACCTGTACATGCCTGGCGGTGGATCGCTTCATCCGGCGTCGCAGGAAACCGTCGAGAAGCGCATGCACTACGTTCACCAGGAAGGGCAACAGGTATTCAAGTACGCGGTGCGGCGCATGAGCGAGCTGGCGTGCGAAATGCTACAGCGCAACGGTCTTTCAAGCCGCGATCTGGCGTTGGTGGTGCCGCACCAGGCGAATCTCCGCATTATTCGCGCGATGCAAGAGCGGCTCGGAGTGGACGATTCGAAGGTAATGGTAAATATCGATCGCTACGGCAACACCACGGCGGCCACGATTCCGCTGGGACTGCGGGATGCAGTTGAACAAGGACGGTTGAGGAAAGGCGATCTGGTGCTGCTGATCGCCGTAGGCGCGGGATATACCACCGGCGCGGTGCTGATGCGCTGGGCCTATTGAACCGCAGCACGTTACGCCTCTGAGTTGCCTCACTTTTGGACTGCTACGGTCTAGCCATCCCGCCAAATAGCAACGGCGAACCCGCTCGCTCAATTGCGAGCAATTCGGCCTTCCTCAATCGACCGCCGTGCGCGGAAAAACCTCCCGATTTACCTCCGACCGCGACCACGCGGTGGCACGGAATGATCAGCGGGACCGGATTGCTGCCCATGATTTGGCCGACGGCGCGAGCAGCGTCCGGGCGTCCAGCAGAGCGCGCCAGTTCGCCGTAGGTTGCCGTCCGGCCATGCGGAATTTCGCGCGCTGCTTCGAGTACGCGCCGCGCAAATGGCGCAGCGGCGCTCAGATCGACTGGGACATCACGGAAATCCTGCAAGTTGCCGGCGAGATGTTTGCGAATTCTATCGATCAGCGCGGAAATCTGCTGTGGCGGGTTCGATTTGCAAGCGCCGGATTTTTCCGCTATGCGAGATTCCGTCAGCACGGGTGTGGCTTCCGGAAGCTGAAACCAGAGCACCGCCGGTTGGCTCGATTCAGCTGACTCACGCCACGCAACCGCGCAGCGACCGATCGCGGTATCGAAGGCGCAGTATGCGGAATTCATGAGGACAGTTTAGCGCAGGGCAGCGCGCTTCGGAGCCTAACCGAATTCAAACGCCGCTGGATTTTGATCGACGCTGGTGCGGCCGATTTCTATGATCGCGACTGAGTAATTTTCTCCGCGAACGGGTGCTCCGGCCAAGCGGCGCAGCAAGGAAAGTTGTCCGACGTGGGTGAAGGAATCGGCGATCGCGCCTTGGAAGAGCTTTTCGGCTGGCGCACCCAGGGCCGCGCCGGACGCGAGATGCTGGTCCACGGCAGTGAGCGCGCCGAAAAATCGGGCCACGTCGTCGCTCCAAGCTTGCGGTTTCGAGTTGCGCCACTTTTCTTTCCCGCGCGCGAGCGAAAGCGCCCAATCCATTAAGTCACCAAGATGAGCCAGGACTTCGCCGGCCGAGCGCGAACCTTGCGCCGCGCGAAAGCTGCTGAAGTCGGACGGCGCATCGCGTAGAGGCTTGGCTGCGCGGTAAGCGAGCGTGGCAAGCGCGTGGCGCAGAGAAATCGAATTACGGTCTCCGCTCCGAGCAGATTTCTTTTGCGGCGAGTGTTTGCTGGAAACTTTGCGCGGCATGGAACCCCCGGATCGGGAACGACCACTCGGAAAGCATTCTACGGGCTATGGGCGACGAGGCCACCAAAAAAGCATCAGCGCCAAGCCTGCGGCATAAAATGGCGCGGCCTGGGCGAAGGTGGCGCCCATCATGCTCAATACGAGGCCATACAAGACCACCGTGAGAGCCAGCGAATAACTGACGAGAATACCCGCCCTCCAACGCCTGTGTGACGCCGCGTCCCTCGGATCCTTTTGCAGAGTTGCTAACGCCGGTGGCAAAATGCGGTTGCGCATCACAACGGCCATGGCCGCCGACACGATAGCAACCGCTGCGATCCCAACGTACAGCGCGCGATCGATTGGTTGTACGGCAACATGGAGCATGCCGCGCGGAATCCAGGCGTAGAAAACGATGGCAGTGACGAGAGCAGCGTAAATGACGCGCAGCAGACGCAAGGTCCCGTCGATTGTCGGAGCTGCTTGCGGCAATTGTGCCTCGCGGTTGGCTGCAATTTTGGCGTCAGACTTGCGCGAAGGCAAGTAAAGATTTTTTGCCGGAACCTACTTCGCTAAATTATCCTCTGGCGCTAATTTCGGTCATAATGAGTTGCCGCACGGCGGGCGATTTGCGGTACAGGAGAAGACAAATTGCGCGCAGTAATCACTGGCGGTGCGGGTTTTCTGGGTTCGCACTTGTGCGAATACATGCTGGACAAAGGCTGGGACGTGCTGTGCCTCGATAATTTGGCTACTGGAGCGGAAGCGAACGTCGCGCACCTCCGTTCCAGTCCGAAATTCACGTTCGCATTCAAGGACGTCTCGCAATATATCGATGTAGCGGGTCCCGTGGACGCCGTGCTGCACTTCGCTTCGCCCGCCAGCCCGCCCGATTATTTGAAGCTGCCCATTCAGACTCTGAAGGTCGGTTCGCTGGGCACGCACAATTCGCTGGGCCTTGCAAAAGCGAAGAAGGCCAAATTTCTGCAGGCGTCGACATCTGAATGCTACGGCGATCCGGACGTGAGCCCTCAGCCGGAATCCTACTGGGGCCACGTGAATCCCATTGGGCCGCGTGGCGTGTACGACGAAGCCAAGCGATTCGCAGAAGCGCTGACCATGGCGTATCACCGCTATCACGGAATCGATACGCGCATCGTGCGGATTTTTAATACCTACGGTCCGCGGATGCGACTGAATGACGGCCGCGCGCTGCCGAATTTTCTCTATCAGGCGCTGGCGGGCGAACCAATCACCGTGTATGGCGACGGCAAGCAGACGCGCAGCTTTTGCTACGTCTCGGATTTAATTGAGGGAATTTACCGGCTATTGGAATCAGAGGAGCACGAGCCGGTGAATATCGGCAATTCGCATGAAATAACGATTTTGGAATTCGCCGAGCGCGTGCGCAAACTGGTAGGGGCAGACGCGCCGATTGTGTTTCGTCCGCTGCCACAAGACGATCCGAAGCAGCGCTGCCCGGACATCAGCAAAGCGAAGCGCGTCCTGCACTGGGAGCCAAAAGTAAATCTGGAAGAAGGTTTGGAGCGGACCTACGATTTTTTCCGCCAGCAGGCCGCTGCCGCGAGCACGCAAGCTTAGTTGGGGAGCCGTCGTTCAGGCTGGCTGTACCGCAGCCAAGGCATCCTGACGGCCGAACGAGCGGTACTCGAATCCGTAGTCGCGCATAGTGGTGGGCGAAAGCAAGTTGCGTCCATCTAGCACCAGCGGACGGGCCATCAGCGCTCGGATTTTTTCCCAATCGAGAGAACGAAACTCCGGCCACTCCGTGGCGATCACCAGCGCTTCACTTCCTTTGGCGACATCGTACGCCGACTCGACATATTCGATCTCCGGCAGGATCGCGCGAGCCTTCTCCATGGCCTGCGGATCGTATGCCCGGACGCGTGCGCCTTCCTCGATCAGGCGGTGGATCAGATCGATCGCCGGAGCGAAACGCACATCGTCCGTGTTTGGCTTGAACGCTAGCCCGAGCACGCCCACGGGCTTATCGCGCACCACCCAAAGTGCTTCGCGAACTTTCTCGAAGAACCGGTCGATGCGGTGCTTGTTGATCTTCTCGGCGGCTTTCAGCATCGAAAAATCCACGCCGCAACGTTCCGCCAATCGCATGAATGCCTGCAAATCCTTCGGCAGGCAGAATCCTCCGAATCCCAAGCCAGCGCTCAGAAAGCTGGGACCGATGCGCGGGTCCATGCCCATCGCGCGAGTCACTTCGCCGATATCCGCGCCCAGCTTTTCGGCAAGATCGGACACCATATTCGCGTAGGAAACCTTCAATGCCAGAAACGAATTCGAGGCGTGTTTGATTAGCTCCGCGCTGCTGATGGTGGTGACCAGCCAGTGCGGCGCGGGCCCATCAGGGCAGGCACCCGCATGCACGGGGCATTTAAACTTGCACTCCAGTACGGGGCGGTAGATATCATGCAGCTGGCGCTCGGCGGTTTCGTCTTCCACGCCCACCACCACTCGATCGGGGTGCAGGAAATCTTCCAGGGCCGTTCCTTCGCGCAGAAACTCCGGATTGGAGGCCACCCGCAGCGTCACGCCCGGTCTGCGTGTGTATACGGATAAGGCGCGCTTGAGTTCGTGGCCCGTGCGGGCCGGCACAGTGCTTTTTTCGATCACCAGCTTGGGAGAAGTCGCTTCGGCGGCGATCAGGCGCGCTACATGGTCAATCGCACTTAAGTCGGCATCGCCGTTGGGCAGCGGAGGTGTGCCCACACAGATGAAAATGGCGTCGCCTTCGGGAACGGCCTCGGCAGGGTTCGCGCAGAAGCGCAGGCGGTTTTCCTTGCGGGCCTTGGCGATGACTTTGTCCAGGCCAGGCTCGTAGATCGGCAAACCGCCGGACTCCAGCGTCTTGATTTTCGAAACGTCGCTATCCGTGCAAACCACTTCGTGGCCGATTTCCGCCAGGCAAGCGCCGGTTACCAGCCCAACGTACCCCGTTCCGATCACCGAAATTCTCAACTGAGTCTCCTCACCATTGGATCGTACCGCGTAGCTCTAACCGTAACAATCATATAGACACATGGACGGGGCAAAAAGGTGCATCGGCCTGCACCGCGAATCCGGCTAGTCATTGGTACCGGATACTCTTAGCTCACAAATAGCGGGCGGTCCATAGAACCGGACCCATTTCCTGGCCTAATCTAACTGATCGGGACTATGCCCCAGCCGCCCCATTCCGATTCGATGGCCGCGTCCGCGAACGACGCCAGCGCCGCGAAAGACCTCCGCCAGCAGCAGGGTCGTGATAAGCGCCACGATACGTTGCTGCTCAGCGACCTGCTAGATGCGTCCGCACTAATGCCCGACGGAGGAGGCCGTCCCGAAGACTCGCCTGCGGGCACGAGCACCGGCTCCGGACAGCTGGCAAGCAAGCCGCAATTTCCTTCGGTCGATCTGACGCCGCTTTCGCACCGGTATGAGCTGCTCGCCGAAGCCGGCCACGGCAGCATGGGAAACGTTTACAAAGCGCGCGACCGCGAAACCGGTGAAACCGTGGCGCTCAAGCTGCTGAAGCCCGAAATCGCTTCCGATCAGACCATGGTGGAGCGGTTTAAAAAAGAGCTGCTCTTTGCCCGCAAGATTACGCACAAGAACGTCTGCCGCGTTTACGATTTTAACCGCATTGGCGGCATCGCTTATACGTCGATGGAATTTGTCGAGGGCGATAGCTTGCGCGCCGTGCTGAACCGCTTCGGCGGCCTGCCGCTACGCAAGGGTCTCGATGTGGCGCTGCAAATGTGCTCGGCACTGCAGGAGGCGCACGCGCAGGGAATCGTTCATCGCGACCTGAAACCTGAAAACGTGATGGTCGACGCGCAGGGCAACGTGAAGATAATGGATTTCGGCATCGCGCGTTCGATGGACGCGATGACGCGGCTTACCGGATCGATGGTCGGCACCCCGGCGTACATGGCACCCGAGCAAGTGTCCGGGAAACAGGTGGATTTCCGCACAGATATCTACGCGCTCGGATTGATTCTCTACGAAATTTTCACCGGGCAGCCCGCGTTTCAAGCCGAGAACGCGGTTGCCGTGGCGCTGAAACAGATGCGGGAAGCGGCCAAAGCGCCGCACGAAATTGATGCCTCGATTCCATTCGGCATCGAGCGGGCCATCATGAAGTGCCTGCAAAAGGATCCGGCGAATCGATTCCAATCGGTCTCGCAACTGGCGGACACGTTGCGCGCTCCGGCAGCCGCTGTTTCGGCGAGCGCAGCAACAATTGCAGCGGTGGGCGCGTTGCATACTCCGCTGCCCATCACCTCTGCGACTGCGGCGACGAATCGCACCACGAATGGCGCGCCATTTGCTTTGCATCCGCTTTATGGAGCATCCGCGTTGTCGGCGGCGGAGCCGAAGCGAACGTCGAAATCGGGATGGATCCTGTTGCTGATCTTGCTCGCCGGCGGCGCGTATGCCGCCCTGCGCTGGAGCCAGGTGGTGCAAGCGGAGCGCGAATACGCGCCCTTGACCGTCAGTGCCGCGAAATTTTATTACGGGCGGGCGAAATCGTTCATCCAGGGCGCTCCCGCACAACAGAATTCACAGTCGGTCGCGGAAACGAATCCACAATCGAGCGACCAAGCCTCCGGCCAAGATTCAACATCTCCTGATGCTTCGCGGGGTACAGCGCAATCGCCGCAAATCGCGCCTAAAATCTCGAGCGGCGTCGAAGATGACTCCAGTGCCGCGCCAACGGCGACTCCAAAGCAAGAGCTGCCTTCACCGCCGACACATGAGGCGCATTCGGTTGCAGCGGTACCGCCAAGTACCGCAGATTTCGGCGTGACCCCAGCGCAAACCATCGGACTGAAAGCTGCGAGTAACTCGCGTGCGGTTGCGGATAGGGGCACGCGGACGCCTGTCGTGCCCGCCAAGCCGAAACGAGCTACAGCGCAGGGAACTGGCACCCCCTCGGCGGTGCAGCGGCGCGCGGACGCTGCATTTGGCGAGAGTACGCTTTCCGTTCCGCCCGTGAACGACCACTTGCAGCGGTACCTGTGGATCGGCCGCTTCGAAACCGAGGATCGCGCGCAGGTGACCGCGAAAAAAGTGGAAGACCTGGGATTGCCGGTGGTGGTGAGATCGCGGCGCGCAGGAATGGGCCAGTTTTTCCTGGTCCTCAGCGGACCTTTTGGTCCCGAGCGCCTTGGCAGCGTGATGGAGTGGCTAAAGGAACAGGGATTTGCAGGAATTCGAGTGCTGAAAAATCCGCTGCGAGATGGGCGGCTGGTTCCTGGCGTGGAACAGGACCCGGAAGACTGAGCTCTCGGATGGACTCCAATCAGGTGGCGCATAGTGGACACGGAAATCGAATTCGGAGCGCGGAGCGACACGGGGTGCGTCCGCGAAGGTAACGAAGATAGCTACGGCACCGCGCCAGAGTTGGGCCTCTTCGTGCTGTCGGACGGCATGGGAGGTCTGGCGTATGGAGAAGTGGCCAGCCGACTCGCGGTTGAAACGGTGGTGCGCGAATGCCGCGGTGCAAAATCGGCGGTCGGGACGAATGGCGAGTTCATCGCAGGCGTATCCGCTGAGTCGAACGGTCTGGTGGCTGCGATTCGGGGCGCAAATCAGGCAATCTTTCGAACGGCGCAAACCAGTGGACCGGCTCAGCCTATGGGTGCGACTATCGTCGCCGTGCGGTTCGCGGGCGAGCGCATGAGCGTGGCGCACGTGGGAGATAGCAGGGCCTACCGGCTGCGCGGCCAGCAACTGGAACAATTGACGCGCGATCACTCGTTCGTTGCCGAACAAGTGCGCCAGGGCCGCATGACCGAGCGGGAAGCCGAGCAGAGCGGATTGCAAAACGTGCTGATTCGCGCACTCGGGACCGCGCCGGAAGTGGATGTGGATGTCGCCGAAGAGTTGGTGCTCGACGACGATACCGTGCTGCTCTGTTCCGACGGGCTCACGCGCGAATTGTCGGACGCGCAGATCGCGGCCGTGCTGGGCGAACTCGATGACGCTCAGGAAGCAGCTGACCAACTGGTGGATGCCGCCAAGCAGGCTGGCGGCGGAGATAACATCACCGCTATCGTACTGCGGCTTGCCGCGAAACCCGCGGGCGCTCTCTCATGCATTGGAAAATGGCTCAAACGAGGCAATTGATTGCGAATTGATGTGATCGGGAGGGCGAGAAAATGCCCAAGCTAGTGCTGAAATTCGAAAACGCGGTACTGCAAGAAGTTCCGGTGAACGCCAAAGAGGTGAGCATCGGACGCTCGCCCGATAACGCGCTGGTGATCGATAATCCGGCGGTGTCGCACTACCACGCGCGTGTGTTCAATGAAGAGGGCCGGATGATGCTGGAGGATTTCGGAAGCCTCAACGGTACGTTTGTGAACGGGCAACGCGTCAAGATGGTGACTCTGAAGCCGGGTGATTCCGTGGCCATCGGCAAGCACACGATCGTGGTATCCGATTCGCGAGATCTGGATGGATTCGCCGCGGGAAACGGCAGCGCAAAGCCGGCCGCGCCCAAAATAAACGAGACGGTCATTCTCGACACCAAAGAGCGGCGGACGTTCATGCAGCAAGTGGCGGCTGGCGGCGAAAGTTCACAAGTGGCACCCGCGCGGATGAAGGTGCCCACGCTGGTGGTGCGCAAGGGCAAAACCAATCAGAAGGAATACGCGCTCTCGGACAAGCTGACGGTGGTCGGCAAATCGGCGATGGCCACTGTGAAGTTAACCAGTTGGTTCGCTCCGCGCGCTGCGGCACAGATCAACCGTCGCGAGGATCAATCGTACTACGTGGGCGGGGCGGACAAAACGCCGAGCGTCAACGGGAAACCGATCGACCACCCCACTAAACTCGAGCAGGGCGACGTGATCGAAGTGGCTGGCGTGAAGCTCGAATTCGTTTACCGCGACTGACAGTCAACTGACCGCGATCGACGAGCCGGCGCTACTATCCCGCGCTGGCTCTCGCCGCCGAACCCTTCACGTAGGTGTTCAAAAACTCCTTCGTAAGCGCCCACGCCAAGGCGGCTGCCGCGGGGTTGTAACTAGCGCGCGCGTCGCAAAAGAACCCGTGATCCGCGTAGGAAACCAGCACATTCACGAATTGCTTTCCGGCTTTGGTGAGCGCTTCGACAACGGCGTGACGATGCTCCGCCAGGATGTGCTTATCCTCACCTCCCCAGAACAGCAGAATCGGCGAGTGCATATTCGGTGCATGTTGCAGAAACTGCTGCGCAATGCCTCCGCCGTAAAATGAAATCGACGCTTGCAGCGGAAGTATCGCGTCGGCGAGGAACGATGCGCGGCCACCCATGCAGAAGCCGATGCTGGCGACGCGGTCGGCGGCGACTTGATCGTGGGCGCGGAGCCAATCGTAGGCTGCGCGCATGTCAGCAGCCTGGCCCTGTTCGGTGAGGCCCTGCATGTGCGGCATTACGGCGGGAAAATCGTCGTAGCGGCCCTCGAAGCCTGGCCCAGTGCGATGAAATAATTCGGGCGCTATGGCCACGTATCCTTCGCGGGCGATACGCTCGGTGATGTCGCGAATGTGGGCGTTCACTCCGAACGCTTCCTGCAATACGAGCATGCCGGGGAATTTGCCGGGCTCGGCCGGGCGCGCGACGTACGCGTTCATCGAGGTGCCGTCGGAAACGTCCAAGGTAACTTTCTGGGTGGCGATCTCAGCGGTCATGTTTGCTCCTCCGTTGCGCATCCTATAAAGCTCCCGTAGCATAATCGCTTCGCACTGAAAACCGAAGCGGCATGTATTGCGACCAGCAGGCGCAAGGGCGGGCTGAAGCTCCGGCTGCCCGAGCCGATGATATGATTCGGAGCCGAATCTCACAGGGAGAAGATCGATGGCCGAACCAACCAAAGAAGAATTGATGGCGCGTATTGCCGAGCTGGAAAAGCAAACCGGAGGACGGGCGCGCGGCAGCCTGGAATTCCGCGTGGGCGAGAAAGGCGGCGTGAGCGTTTACGGGCTGGGACGATTTCCAGTGACACTCTATTACGAGCAGTGGATCAGGCTGCTCGACGCCGCCGACGGCCTGCGGAATTTTTTGGAAGAGAACAAGAGCCGGCTGAAGCTGAAAACGCCTGCGCAGTAGCAGGTCCACGGAGGCATCTGGTGATTCCGCGAAGTCTCTGTGCTGTTTCCGACCGGACGCATCCATTCTAACAAGCGAGGAATGTTGGCGGCCGGGATCGCATTGGATTCGTAGCGATGTGCGGCGCGATCCTTGCGAATCTCGTGAGCCATTTGACCTGTCCCTGCAACCGCGGCGGGCGCGCCGCCCTTCAGGTCGATATCATTTCATTCACAGCCTTCGAGGTCCGCACGGGGCGCGAATCGGTTGGCCGTGGAACTCACGTAGGGTACGATACGCAGCACAGAAGTTCCGTCGGAAACTTCACGGAAGCAACTGCGCCGCCGCTGGAGCACGCGCTGTCGCATCGAGGAGGGAAACGCACATGCCGAAGTTCATTATCGAACGTGATTTGCCCGGTGCCGGGAAATTGAGCGGCGCTGATTTGCAGGGAGTATCCGAAAGATCTTGCTCCGTGTTGCGAAACCTGGGGCCGCAGATCCAGTGGGTGGAAAGCTATGTGACGGACGACAAAATCTATTGCATCTACATTGCACCCAATGAGGAGATGATCCGGGAACACGCGCGGCAGGGCGGATTTCCGGCTACCAAAGTTTCGCAAGTGCAGTCAGTGATCGATCCTACTTCGGCGGAAAGCAGCGGGCGGGCTGCGGGGAGCCATTAAGCGCGAGCAGTTTCGTTGCGACGGTTGCGCATTGCGCGGATCACCGGGCTTTTTTCGCTCTACGAGCCTTTCTCATTCGCGGCGCGAATGGGAAGATGGAGTTGGAGGGCGCGATGGCTGCGAAGATTGAGATTGAGCGGCCCGGCGAAAACCAATTTCGCGTGCGGGTGAGCGAACATGGTAGCGAAACGTCGCATTTGGTGACGGTGCAGCCGGAGGATTATTTGCGGCTGACGGGCGGAAAAGCGGATCCGGCGGAACTGGTGCGGAGGTCGTTTGAATTTCTGCTGGAAAATGAGCCGAAAGAGTCAATCCTGAGGCAATTCGACTTGAGCGTGATCGGGAAATATTTCCCGGAATATCAGGCCGCGATCAAGCGGAAGCTAGGAACGTCCTAGTGGTTCTACTCTGATTCGAGCACCGCGGGCTCTTACCTCTCAAATATCCACTTTTAGCTGAAGGCCAAACTTCTGTTCGGTTGTCCGCACTTATCGGCCCCCGCCGCTTATCGTTCCCGTTGACAGCCAGAATGGGCGCCACTATCCTCGTCGCGGGCTTGGGAAACTGCGGCGATCTTTCCTAAGACTGCGCCGCTGCGCTTGGACAATTCTGCTTGGGAGAAGAACATGACTTATTGCGGAAAGCGCAAATTGTTAGCCCTGATCGCCTGCATCGCCCTTTTGGCCTGTGCCGCCAGCGCCCAGGAAGTTTCTAAGCTGCCTTATATGAATCCAAAACTGCCGACTGAGGAGCGCGCGGCTGACTTGGTTCACCGAATGACGCTGCCGGAGAAGACGTCGCAGCTCGTCAATCAGGCTCGCGCGATCCCACGGCTAGGTGTGCCGGCCTACAACTGGTGGAGCGAGGCGCTGCACGGCGTGATGGTAAATGGCACCACAGAATTCCCCGAGCCCATCGGCCTGGCCGCCACTTTCGACGAACCCGGCATTCACGAGATGGCCACAGCCATCGGCATCGAAGGACGCATCGTGCATGCTCAGTCCGTACACGACGGAAACTCGACAATTTTTCATGGCCTTGATTTCTGGGCTCCGAACGTGAATATCTTCCGCGACCCACGCTGGGGCCGGGGCCAGGAGACATACGGCGAGGACCCGTTCCTTGACGCGCGGATGGCCGTTGCTTTTGTAACGGGAATGCAAGGGACTGATCCTCACTACTACCAGGTAATTTCCAGTCCCAAGCACTTTGATGCGCACAGCGGGCCTGAGCCGATCCGTCATTTCGCCGACTATGACGTTAGCAAGCACGACCTGGAAGATACGTACCTGCCTGCGTTCCGTGCCGCAATTGTGGAGGGTCATGCGGGATCGATAATGTGCGCGTACACCGGTCTCAAGGGCGAGCCAGATTGCGCCAACCAGTTTCTGCTGCAGGATACGCTGCGCGGCGCGTGGCAATTCCAAGGCTACGTGGTCTCTGATTGTGACGCTGTTCGCGACATCTTTAGCGGGCACCATTACCGGCCCACTCAAGCTCAATCCTCAGCGATCTCGCTCGAACGCGGCATGGATAACGAGTGTGCCGATTTCTTCACCAAAACCACGGACGACCACGACTACAAGCCGTTCATCGAAGCGGTGCAACAGGGCTATCTTTCCGAAAGCGCGATCAACACCGCGCTTGTCCGCTTGTTCACTGCGCGGATTAAGCTGGGCATGTTTGATCCGCCCTCAATGGTGCCCTATGACCACATTGACCCAAGCCAACTCAACAGCGCGGCACATCGCGAGCTGGCCCGCCGCATCGCCGATGAATCGATGGTGCTGCTGAAGAATGACGGCGTACTGCCGCTGAAGCCGTCGGTTGAGCGCATCGCCATCGTCGGTCCGCTTGCCGATCAGACCGCCGTCCTGCTGGGCAACTACAACGGCATCCCCACGCACACGGTCAGCATGCTCGAAGGGATGAAGGCTGAATTTCCCAACGCGAAGATCACGTACGTCCCTGGGACCCAGTTCCTTTCAAACGGCGGAGGGAAGCCCGTACCTGCGTCGGCGCTCACGACACGCAACGGCAAGCCGGGCCTCGATGCCAGCTACAGTTCAGGCGCCGCCCTAGGCCAAGAATCCAATCCTATTACTTCGCGGGTGGAAGCCTCCGTGGACCTGAACGAAAACAATCTTCCCGAGCAGGTGAAAGGAAAATCCGCTTTCACCGTGCAATGGACTGGATTCCTCAACGCCCCTGAAACTGGCGAATATCTCGTCGGCATCAGAGCCGCGGGCGTTGCCCGCGTTTCACTCAATGATCGACAGATCGCGCAGACGTCTGGCCGTGGCTCCAAGAGCACCCAGGTGCAGCTCGGCCGCGTGCATCTGGTGAAAGGACAGCCGGCGAAGCTCGATGTGACATACGGGGAGATGCGCGGGGGCAAGCCGGCAGCCCAGCTTGAGTGGGTTCCCGTCAACAACGCGCCTGATCCCGCCGCCGTTGCTGCTGCGAGAAACGCGGACGTGGTCATCGCCGTGGTCGGCCTCACCAGCCGACTCGAAGGCGAGGAGATGCAGGTTGAGCAGCCTGGCTTTCTTGGAGGAGATCGCACCAACCTCAAAATGCCCGGACCGGAAGAGGCTCTGGTCCAAGCCGTAGCCGCTACCGGTAAGCCGCTCGTCGTCGTGCTCATGAACGGCAGTGCCCTGGCCGTTAATTGGGAAAAGGCGCATGCCAACGCCATTCTAGAAGCCTGGTACTCCGGCGAGGAGGGCGGCGCCGCCATTGCGGACACACTGAGTGGAAAGAACAATCCCGGCGGACGTCTCCCCGTAACCTTCTATCAGAACATCAACCAGTTGCCAAACTTCGAGGACTACTCCATGAAAGGCCGCACCTACCGCTACTTCGATGGCCAGCCGCTGTGGCCCTTTGGATACGGCCTCAGCTACACAACATTTAAATACAGCGATCTCACTGTGCCGAGCGCACCGATCAATGCGGGCGATCCGCTGAATGTGTCGGCGACCGTGACGAATACGGGGAAGCTCGCGGGTGACGAAGTGGCAGAGCTCTATCTGAAGTTCCCAGATGTGCCGGGCGCGCCAATCCGAGCCCTCCGCGGATTCCAACGCATCCATCTGGAACCCGGCGCCAGCCAGGAAGTGAAGTTTCACCTAAAGCGTCGCGATCTCAGCATGGTTACTGACGCCGGCGACATTATAGTCGCCCAAGGCCAATACACCGTGTCGGTCGGCGGCGGTCAGCCCGGAACTGGAGTTGCGTCCGTCAGCAGCCATTTTGAGGTCAACGGTCAGATCATGCTGCCGGAATAGTGTATCCGGTTTCGCACGACCGAATGCTCACTTGCAGTTTTCCGTCGCGCACAGATTTCGGCTGAAGAACGGGATCACATGATTTTGAAACCGATCAGCGACTGCGCTGGTATGAGTACCGTGATAAATCTCAAAGCCATTAGCGATGCCATAGTTGTCGAGGATCTGGTGCAGCTTGATCATGTCGAACCGTAAACCATCCTGGTCGCCAACATCGAGGGCAATCGCACGATACTCGCGAAGGTTGTAAATGTATTGGTCGATGAAGGCCAGCGGGGCATTGGCGGTCCATTTGGCGACCACATCGGATTGGAGCACTCCATTTTTCATAGGCAAGTCTAGATAGAGCGGCGGATTTTTCGGGTCGGGTGACCATGCAGCGGCAGAGGCGAGTTGGGCGCGCGCGAAGAACGACAACCGAGCCGCATCGGCAGGAGTCTTTACCGATTGCAGCGCTTCCATCTCCTTCTGCGTGGCTGGATTTGCAGGCCGGGCGCCCATCGGAGAAAGACAACAGGCGCTCATGACGTAAAGACCGCCGAACACGTCGGGATGCTTCATTCCGATTCGAACGGCGCCATAACCTCCCATGGAATGGCCCACCAAGCCGCGGCTCTTGCGGTCGGGTATGGTTCGATAGTGAGCATCGATATAGGTGACCACGTCATGGGCGATGAATCGCTCGAAGTTCCCCGTGGTGACGGAACTCGAATACATCGAGCCGCCGTACACGGTCTTCGAATCGGGTAGCACCACAATCATTTCTTTGGCGCCTTGAGCAAAAGCCCCTTCGATTGTTTGCGGCACGCGGATCTCGTGGGTCCACTGCTCTGCTCCGATGGAATAGCCATGCAGCGCATACACGACGGGATACCGCCGATGCTTGTCCTTCTTGTAGCTGGGCGGGAGGAATACGATCACGTCGCGGTTCACAGCATCGCCTTCAAGGTTGCCTTCCAGCGCCTCACCGTGAATCTTAATGTGTTCTACAAATACAGGTTTTGCACCCGGTACAACGGGTGGGGCCTCCGTCTTCACCTGCGCCAGGCCCGTCTGAGCGACTATGGCCAGTACGATCGCCATAGCGAAAATTCTCCAACTAACCCTTCGACCTTTTTCGAAAACGCTCTGGATCGCGCTCACGCTATTTCCCCCTGCGAAACTATTTAATTATCCGGAATCCGTCACTGAGCCGCTTGCGCCACCGAAAACCGATAGATGTCCACGCTAATAGGCGCAACTGATAGCGTCGTTGGGACATTCTTCATGGGAATCTTCTTTATTTCGACCTGTGGTTCCTGTCCGACGCGATTGGCAGCGTCGAGATCCTTTCCTGTCATTTCCCACAGCGTTGATTTTCCCGTCAGCCGGGCGCCCACTACATTTAGATCGAGCGGTTGAGCCGATTCCGTGGCGTTGACAACAGCAAGATTCAGGTACATCCGGTCCGGACTCAGCGCCGCCACCACGTCGAGTGGATAGGTCGAACTGCCGGCGCTCGTCCGCGGCAAGTCCCCGGCGATGTGTTGCTCTGGCTGGGGCTGAGGTGAATTTCCCGAAACGGCCACCGGCAGCATACCTGCGCCCATGTGACCGCCATACAGTTTGAAGAGGAGCCCTGTTGTGTTCAGCACGGACGCGGTCCGGTTCATGTCAAGCGTGGAGACAGCCATGGTGAACGCGGACATTCGCCAAAAATCGGTATGCCGGAGCATCTCGTTGAAGACCATGGCGTAAGCAAGCGCGAGCTTCAGATTCGTGGGCGCGCCCGTATAAGCATATTCGTCGTTCGACAAGAAGATTTTCCTGTCGATCATGGCGGGAAATAGCCGTTCATACTCCCGCCACTCTTCGGCCTTCAGATGCACGCGGTCGGATGGCACCCGGACCCAATCGAGCACGCTCTGCTTGACTGGGACGTAGCCAGCCTCCATGCCACCTATCTGTTCACCTTTCTCCGCGCGCGCGGGATCGAAGCGCACGCCCGCGCGCGCGTACCAATGCTCGGTGATGCCGTCGAAGAGTCCCCAGCTGTGCTTCAGAAAACCGCAGGTCCAGTCGGCGCTCGAACAGATCGGAACCTGATCGTTCTTGAGGTGCATGTCGCGAGCAATACCTTCAATGATCTCCTCATCGGGCGTCGCCCCGGACGCGAGAATCGTAATCGACGGGTCCACCTTTCGCATGGCCCGCGAAAATTCGTTGTGCTTGAGGACGTAATACTTCAAATCCGTGCGGCCAAGCTCCCACCCGCGTTGAGGGTGATCGATCACTTCTCCGCTAGAGATCGCAGGTCCGCCACAGACAACGAAGGGCCCGTTAGCCGTCCCGCTGGGACTTTGCCTCACGCGACTTCGAGGTGTTTGACAACGGTCCGCCGCACGGCCTATCTTGACCAAAACGTTTATAGGGGACTCACAAGAGGCCCGAGCCGGGGAGTGGAGATGAACAAATCATCGCGAAGGCAATTTATGAAGGTGGGCGCAGCGGCTGCTGGCAGCGCCCTAGTCGCTGGTGTCGTCAAGGCGAGTTCTTCTTTGTCTCACTCGACGGGCAATTCGGGCACCGGCGCACGGGTAGAATCCTTGCCGCAGGTCGCGACCGTTCCTCCGCTTTCACAGCTCGGATACACTCAAGTCGAACTGCTGGACGGGCTCTTTCGCGATCAGTTTCACCACAATCACGAACTGTTCGTGAATCTGAACGAAGACGCGCTGCTGAAGCCGTTCCGCGAGCGCGAAGGGTTGCCGGCTCCGGGTCCCGACATGGGAGGCTGGTACGACAATTCTGATGATTTCAATCCAGCAAGCAACTTTCATGGCTTTATTCCTGGACACAGTTTTGGCCAGTATCTTTCCGCGCTGGCGCGGATGTACGCGGTGACGGGATCGAAGCCGACGCAGGAAAAAGTTAACCGCCTGGTCCGCGCCTTTGCCGCAACGGTCGATCCGGCCGGAAAATTTTACGCTGGCTACCGGCTCCCAGCCTACACGTACGACAAAACGAGCTGCGGCCTGATCGACGCGCACGAATTCGCCAAGGACCCGATAGCTATGGACGTGCATTGGAAGGCGACCCAAGCCGTCCTGTCGCATCTGCCCGATCACGCGCTGAACCGGTACGAACAACGATCACGCGGCTATACGGATATCGCGACGACGTGGGATGAAACCTACACGCTGCCGGAGAATCTTTTCCTGGCATACCGCCGAAGCGGCAACGAGCGCTATCGCGAGCTAGGCACGCGTTACTTGGAACAGAATTATTTCGATCCTCTCTCCAGAAACGCCAACGTTCTGCCTTACGAACACGCATATAGCCACGTGAACGCCCTAAGTTCCGCCATGCAGGGATATCTGGTCCTAGGTGACGAAAAGTACTTGCGCGCAGCGCGCAACGGACTTCGGATGGTGCAAGACCAGAGCTTCGCGACAGGTGGATGGGGGCCGGATGAAGGCTTCGTCGGACCGGGCTGCGGCGCGCTTGCCGGAAGTCTGAAAGCCACGCATAACAGCTTCGAGACCCCGTGCGGTTCGTACGGCCACTTCAAGATCACACGATACTTACTGCGCACGACGCGTGACTCGCGCTACGGCGACAGCATGGAGCGCGTGTTATACAACACGATTGCTGGCGCCCGGCTGATTCAGCCCGATGGAACTAGCTACTACTACTCGGATTACAACAACGTAGATGCCAAGAAGGTCTGGTACTGGTCGAAATGGCCGTGCTGCTCGGGAACCTTTCCGCAACTTACGGCGGACTACGGGATAAGTTCGTACTACCAGAGCAGAGAGGAGCTGTACGTGAATCTGTTCCTGCCGTCGCGCGTGACGTGGATGCAAGGGGGGACGCAATGTACTCTGACGCAGAAGACGGACTATCCCAAGGCGAGCACGACCGAGATGATGCTGGGGCTGGAGCGTCCGGAAACATTCGCTCTGAATGTGCGCATACCGGAATGGGCAGGGCCGAAGACGATAGTGAGCGTCAACGGAAAGCGTGTGGAAGGCCAGATCGTACCGGCGAAATTCCTGGCGATTCAGCGGACTTGGAAGGACGGGGACCGAGTGGAAATCGAGTTCGACATGACGCTGCGCCTGGAGGCCATCGCGCAGGAGAATCGAGACACGGTGGCACTGATGCGCGGTCCACTCGCCCTTTTTGCCATCGGCAAAGATCCGGCGGAAGCTACCCGCCAGCAATTGCTAACCGCCGCCCTATCATCGCGGTCGTCCGACGATTGGATGGTTCCCTCGAACCGCGGACCAATCACCTTCCGCTCATTCATGGTCATAAAGGACGAGCCGTACCGGCTGTATCAGAGAGTGCAAAGCTAACTCAGTTAGCCGATGCCCTGGTTGCCGGACAACTGTCAGCCTGCATCTCCAAACGAATCGGCATCGCCGCACGGAATGTACCCAGCCCAAGAAGTCGTGGCTTAGCCGGATTCTCGCTCCCGGCATTGGTGCAACAATGCCAACAGCGTCGAGCAAACGTCGGCAATTTGCGCTTCGTTGAGCCCATTGAAAAACGGAAGTGCGAGCACACGATCTGCGGCGAATTCTGTGACTGGTAGGGACGGCACAGCTCCGGATACCTTTCGGTATGCGGGCTGCAGGTGAATCGGAGCGAAGTACCTTCCGCAGCCTATTTCTCGGGCGATCAGCTCGCGGCAGATCCAGTCGCGATGTTCGCGTTCCAGTGACGGGCTCAATCGCACCACATAACCGAACCAGCTGATTTTCCGGTTCGGGAAATCGATGATCGGCAGTATCACATCGCGACACGATCTCAACCTGTTGTTGTAAGCGCCGGCAACGCCTTCGCGTTTCGCCAAGATTTGCTCGATTCGTTTCAGCTGCTCGATTCCAAGAGCGCAGTTCATTTCAGGAATTCGATAGTTGTAGCCCAGCTCGGTGTGTTCGAACCAATCCTCCTCATCTCCTCGGCCTTGATTGCGGAGTTGCCTTGCGAAATGAGCCGTTCGTTTGTCGTTTGTAACCAACATTCCACCTTCGCCGGTGGTGATCTGTTTGTTTGGGTAAAAACCAAAAACCCCGGCGTCACCGTGGATTCCTACTTTACGTCCATCATATTCCGCACCCAAGGCTTCGCAGGCGTCCTCGATTACGAATAGTCCATGGCGCCTGGCAACGCGGAGAATCTCGGCCAGATCGGCGGGACAGCCGAACGTATGCACTACCACGATTCCGACGGTCCGGGAGCTGATTACTTCCTCGATCTGTGCCGGACCAATATCCAAAGTTTTGGGATCGATATCCGCAAAAACAGGAATACCACCCTCGTAGCGAACCGCGTTCGCGACAGCGATAAACGCGAACGAAGGTACGATTACCTCGTCGCCTGGTTTGACTCCCATGGCGCGCATGCACAAATGCAGCGCACTAGTTCCCGAGCTAACTGCCACGGCGTTCCGGGCACCTATATACGTGGATACGCAACCTTCAAATTCTTCGAGCTTGGGTCCAAGACTTAGCCGTGACGTACGCAGCACTTGTGCCACGGCCTCGATGTCATCTTCGGTGATCTCGGGAGCCGCGAGCGGGATCTTCATCGGACGGATTTGAGATTAACCGGATCGACGAAAGATTGGGTGGTACCGTGCCGCTTTACTAGGAGCTCCTGAGAAAGGGGCACGGTAGTAAGCACCTGAACGATTTTTTCTGACGCAAATCCATCACCATAGGGGTTCGCCATTCCCCGAAGAGACTCCCGGAAGGAAGTGCCAAGCGCGGTTCGGACCATGGCCAGGATCGAGTCAGCCTCGGGTGCGGCGTCGAGGACGTTCCGAGGTCTCTCTCTTCCTTGTTGCCTGAATCCTACGTTCACGGTCGGCAGGGCGAAAGAAGCTGATTCCATGATCCCACTGCTGGAATTGCCTAATAAAAGATCGACGAATCTCAAGAGGCTCCAATAGGTGACCGGAGGAAGGTTCACGAAGATTCGCGCGTTCGCCCGCGAGCCAATAAAACTGTGCGTTCGTTCGATTAGCTCCCGGCTGCCAGCATCGGCGTTTGGATAGCAGAACATGATCTGGTTCGGAAGAGCCGCCAATGCCGAGAATAAGGAGTCGGCTTCGCGGAGAGTATCCCTGGCGATTGTGACTGGGTGATACAGCACAAGAATCGTGGGCTTTAGGAGATCGACGCCGAGTTCAGACTCAACCTGTTCTCGGCTGAGCAGAGGCTGGCGCCGTAAGTGGTCAAGCGATGGAGCACCCGCCCGATGTACTCGCCACCGTTCCTCTCCCATCGCGATCACACGATCCCGCGCCAACTCGGTCGAGGTGAAATGAATGTGGCTCATCTTGGTGAGTGCGTTTCGAACGGCGTCGTCGATGGCGCCCTCGCTCACTTCGCCTCCTTCAATATGAGCGATAGGGATCCGCAGAGCCAGGGCCACCGACGCCGGGGCCAGCATCTCGTACCGATCAGCGATGAGCAGCAGAATATCCGGACGCATCTGTCCCAAAGCGTCGCTCAAGCCAAGCGTTGCTACGCCAATTGTCTTGGCCATTCCCACATCGCTGTCTGAGCTGAGAAGACATTCAATTCGGGAATCAATTTGAAATCCATCCTTCTCAATGTCCCGAACCGTAAAGCCGAATTCGGGTGACAAATGTGACCCGAGCGCGATAATCCGCAAATCCACTTCGTTGTGGTCCAACAGGTCTTGGAGCGGCCAGTACAGGTGGCTATAGTCGGCGCGAGATGTGGTGACGATCGCGATTTTGCGCTTCATGATTGTTCACACGGCCGAGCCGGCCACTGCACGAAGCAGCAGTTCGCTCGGTCGATATTCCGGCACATGGTACCGAAGCAGTTCGAGAAGGCGTCCAAGATCCCGGCGCGCCACGGCCTCTTCAAGCTCCTCTACCGTGGCATCGAAGTTGTCGGCTAGCACAAGGGGACTTGTTACTCGGCGAAGGTTGTTCCCGACCGGTTCGGTGCGTTCATATTCGAACGTGAATTCCTCCGTAAGCTTCTCTCCTGGGCGGAGACCAGTGAAATGAATGGCGCTACCCTCGGCATCATCGTGGCGTCCCAACTCGCCCAAAAGGTGTCGCGCCAGTTCCAGGATCTTGGTCGGTGCTCCCGCTTCGGGAACAAAAATAGATCCACTTTCGTCGCGCTCGCTTGCGGCGAGAATCAGCGCAACGGTGTCTTCCAGCGAAAAAAAATACCTGCTTGCTTCAGGATCGGTCACGGTTAAACGCAGGCCCTGAGATAACTGCCGATGAAAAAGGGGCAATACGCTGCCGGTAGAGCCGAGCACATTTCCGCATCGGATCGCACTCATCCGGCTGACTCCGTTGGTCCAGCGAAGCAACATGAGCTCGGTTACACGCTTTGAAGCACCCATGACGCTTCGGGGGGTGACGGCCTTATCTGTGGAAATCATGACGAGCTTGGCGACCTGATATTGCACGGCCGTTTTGGCGAGAATTGCAGTACCGATCGCATTGTTTCGAACCACTGCAAAGGGGTTCTGCTCCATCAGGGGGACGTGCTTGTACGCCGCCGCGTGATAAACCACGTCGGGGCGATGCTCTTCGAAAATCTCGTTTAACAAGGCCGAATCAGCGATATCGCCAATCACTGGATGGACGCGGGTTTCGATATCGCCAAGTGCGTGCAGGAGTTCATGAATGCCCTGCTCTGAATGATCCAGCACGATAAGGTGCAGGGGATTGGCAGAGGCTATCGCTTTGGCGAGCGCGGACCCGACGTAGCCGCCAGCTCCGGTGATTAGGATGCACTCGCCGGACTTGTCAGCTTGAACGCGACGCATAGCGCGTACCTCTCACCTGCGGTATAGCCGGCGAACGCCGCCGCTTGCTCCAGGAAAGCCCGGTTACAACAGCGGTGGATCGCACGAATTTCCGGAGGTCTCTTCTATGATTCGTGCTACCGCCAAGACAATTTCTTCTTCGTAGGGCCGGCCAACTACCTGCACGCCGATCGGCAACCCTTCTGGCGAACGCCCCACGGGCACGACAGCCGCCGGATTCCCCAGCGCGTTGAACCACTGACAATAGCTCATAGCTTGAAAGTAATCGACTTTACGCTCGCCCACATCCCACACGCGCTCGCCATGACGGAAGGCAGGCACGGAGCAAACCGGACAAATCAACACCGGATATTTCTCCATCTGGCGAAGAAACTTCGGACGCAAGGCATCGCGTTCGAGCATGGTATTCATGAGTTCATTTAGCGTAAGCTTCGGCTCTTTCCGCACATTCCCTAGGAATTCAGCGAATAGCGGGCTCAGGTCCGCCTCTTGGCCCGCGACCATAGGACCCAGGACAAACTCACCCGCCCGGCCGAAAAAATTCCACCAAATTCTGCGCGCTTCTTCCAATCCTTCGGGTAGAAATGGCTCGACCGTCATTCCCGCGTTTACTAACGCCGAAATCGCCTTTCGGACTGCCGCTCGGGTCTCGGCGGTCACGGGTGTGCGACCGTCTTCCTCGAAAAATCCGATCCGCAATTTCAGAATTTCAGTTTGCGCGGGCTGACGCATAGGGATCGGGGCGGAGAACGAATCGCCGCAGTCTGGACCCATCATTATTTCAAACAGCACGCTTAGATCCCCCACGGTCCGCGCCAACGGGCCAACTACTCCGAGGAGCGCGAAGGGGCCCGCTGAGGCTGGGAAATGACCCGTGGCCGGAATTCGTCCAGGCGTCGGCTTGAGCCCACAGATTCCGCTGTAATGCGCCGGGACGCGAATCGATCCTCCTCCGTCGCTGCCCACCCCGCCGGCTGAACAGTGCGCCGCAATCGCCGCAGCTTCTCCCCCGCTCGACCCGCCGGGTGTGCGGCTCAAATTCCAGGGATTGTTTGTCCTGCCCGTGACCACGTTATCGGTCTCGTAGGCCATCAAAAATTCCGGAGCGTTCGTATTGCCCAGTAAAATTGCCCCTGCACGGCGCAAACGTGAAACGAGCGGCGCGTCCTCGACCGCCACACAATGCTTGCGCAGTTTGGATCCACACCATATCGGCCAACCGGCCACATCGATCGAGCTCTTGATCGAGAGCGGAACTCCGTAGAGTGGTCCAAGCGCTTCTCCCCGCAAGATGGCGGATTCCGCGGCTCTCGCTTGACGCCGCGCCGCCTCCTCGTCCACATACACGAAGGCATTCAGCTGTGGATTGAGGCGCGTTATTTGATCGAGATGCGCCTCGACTAAATCCAGGGGCGAAACCGTTTTCTGACGGATTCCCGCCACCATTTCGCTGAGGGTCAGGGATGTCAGGTTTTTTTTTTGAGGTTTGGCCCGGTCTTGCATGCGGTTCCTCCGCGGGTTTGAAGCTCAAAGAGTGTATCATTCCACCGGAAAGCCTAAGTCCGCGTTACTTTTCTACCGATAAATGCATTGACTTCTGAAATTCCCGGCAGGAGAATCCCGTGCAAAAGCGGGGGAGTTCAGGGTTTTCAGGCGCGGTTCTTTAGCTATTTCTGCACCTCGGGCGTCGAATGACTCGACTCAAAATCGGTCTTCTGCACTTGCTGTTCTTCACGGCGGCCATCGTCTATTCCTGGCCCACTGCGGCCGTCTACTACTACGTTCTGGTTGCGCTGCATTTGGCCGCCGGCCTCGTTTTTCTTGGCCTATTGCTTTTTCTTCTTGTCAAAAGACAATGGGACACGCATGGCCGCGCTGACCTTGCCGGATGGAGTTCGCTTGTTTTAGGCGGATTTCTTGGTGTTGTCTTGGGGTTCGTCGGCGCACAACGCAATGATTTTCCGCTGCTCTATGCGCACATTGCCCTGTGCGTCGTTGGAATTGTGCTGCTTCTGGGTAGTTGGGCAGCGCGCAAAGGTTGGCTAAGATCCGTATCCTTTGGTGGCGCGCTGCGCTGGGGCGTCGTCGTTCTTCTGTTTGCGGGTCTCAGTTACGGCGCATGGTGGCTGCGAACCATTCCCTGGCAGGACGACTACAAAATACTGAATCCCAAAATCGCCCCTGCGAGCATGAATGACGAGGGCGGCGGAGCTTCGAGCCCATTTTTTCCGGCCTCCGCGGAAGTCGCTAACAACGCGAAAATCCCCAAACAGTATTTTCTGGACTCGAAAACTTGCCAGCCTTGCCATGCTGACATTTATCGCCAATGGGAGAGTTCCGCGCACCACTTTTCAACGTTCAATAATCAGTGGTATCGGAAGAGTATTGAATACATGCAGGACACAGTCGGCATTCGCCCGTCGAAATGGTGTGCGGGTTGCCACGACCCTGCGCTGCTTTTGACCGGAATGTTTGACCGGCCGGTCCGCGAAATCGAGAACACGCCGGAAGGCCAGGCCGGCCTCGGCTGCATTATGTGCCATTCGATCGTGCGGGTGCAGTCCACCATGGGCCAGAATGATTACGTGCTCGAATATCCTCATTTGAACGATCTGGCGACAAGCAAGAACCCAGTCATGCGCGGCCTTGTCGATTATCTTATTAAGCTCAACCCGGAACCGCACCGCCGCGTTTTCATGAAACCTTTCGTAAAAAATCAGACCGCCCAATTCTGTTCGGTCTGCCACAAGGTACATCTCGATTTGCCGGTCAATCATTATCGCTGGGTGCGTGGTTTCGACGATTATGACAACTGGCAGGCGAGCGGAGTCTCTGGCTTGGGCGCCCGCTCCTTTTACTATCCCGAACATCCAGAAGTTTGCACGGATTGCCACATGCCGAAAGTGCATTCACATGATTTCGGCAATGATCACGGCTTCGTTCATTCGCACCGTTTTCCCGCAGCGAATACCGCATTGCCGTACGAAAACGAGGATACCAAGCAACTCGAGACCGTCGAGAATTTCCTAAAGACGGATAAGGTTAGCGTAGACATTTTCGGGATTTCTCCCGAACACCCAACTTCCAGCGTGAAAGCAGTGACCCCGCCTGGTCCGCGGCCGGGCACAGAGCCGCAGATCCAGACAGCATTCGCCGTCGGTGAAGAATCGGAGTTCGTGGCTCCGCGAGGCGTTCAGCAATTTGCGACCCCGGCGACGGAACTGACGGCCCCATTTGGGCGGTTCCCCGTGCAGGTTCGGCGCGGTGACACGATCCGGGTCGATGTCGTTGTCCGGACGCGCGGGGTAGGCCACTTCTTCCCGGGCGGAACGGTCGATGCCTTCGACTTGTGGCTCGAGCTCAAGGCCACCGATAGCAAAGGTCACGTGATTTTTTGGAGTGGGAGACCGGAAGGCCCAAAAGGCAGGAGCAACGACGGTCCCGTGGACCCCAGCGCGCAGTTCTATCGCGCGTTACTCGTGGATGCCCACGGGAACCCGATTAACAAGCGCAATGCCTGGGCCGAGCGCGCCGTCATTTATGTCAAGCTGATCCCTCCTGGCGCCGCCGATACGGTTCACTACCGCCTGTCTATCCCGAAGGATGCCGGCAATCGCATCACGCTCACGGCAAAGCTGAACTATCGCAAATTTGACTGGTGGTTCACCCAGTTCGCTTTCGCCGGGGCGCATGATCCCAGCCAGCACAATCCTGCCGTTTCGCCCAGCTACGACGACACCAACTGGGTTTTCACGGGCAGCACAAAGGATGATTCTGGCAAACGGCCCGGCATTCCGAACCTTCCCATTGTTGTCATGGCGGACGACAAAGCACAGTTAGAAGTTTTGCCCGCCAGCGCGCCGGAGCCGAAGCCTCACCTTGACGTACTACCTGCGGACTGGGGACGCTGGAATGACTACGGAATTGGCTTGCTGCTTCAGGGGGATTTGCAGGGTGCGGACGCCGCGTTTGCCAAAGTCGCGCAGGCCGCGCCGAGTCGGCCGGACGGCTGGGTGAACATGGCGCGCGCAAGGCTCCAAGAAGGGAACCTGCCAGCGGCGGAAAAAGTTCTTCTGCGCGCGCTGAAGGTTGCACCTTCGCTGGCCAGTGCTCACTTTTTTTACGGCCAAGTGCTGCGCGATCAGGGCCATTATAACCCGGCCATCGCCCAGTATAAGACTGCCCTCAAGCAATATCCCACGGACCGCGTGGTGCGGAATAGTCTCGGCCGCGCCTACTTTCTCAAGCGTCGGTATGCCGAAGCCATCGGTGAATTCAAAAAAGTAATCGCGATCGATCCGGAGGATGTGGAGGCCAACTACAACCTCATGCTTTGTTATACCGGAATGGGGAAACCCGATCAGGCTCGCCGGTTCGAAATTCGCTATTTGCGCTTCAAGGCAAACGAAGCGGAAGGTTCGCTGACGGGCCCTTATCTCCGCTCCCATCCGGACGAGAACAACGAGCGCCAGCCCATCCACGAAATCGCATCCGGCGCGCCGACGCCTACTGCCTATCGTGCCGGCGACCCAGCAGAGTCGAAAGGCTTTCGTTAATGAACTATCCTTCTCGACGTAAATTTCCGCTGGTGCTTTCGGCTTGCTTCCTGATTCTCTTTTCCGCCACCTTAGACGCGCAGAAGGGACCGGCCTCGGAACTAATCACGTTTCAGGACGTCACGCGGGCCGCTGGCATTCATTTCATTCACAATAATGGCGCGTTTGGAAAGGAATGGTTGCCCGAGGCCATAGGCTCTGGGGTGGCATTTCTCGATTACAACCGGGACGGCTGGCAAGACATTCTCTTGATCAACGGGCAAGACTGGCCGGGCCACGTTCGCCACCACACCTACATGGCTCTCTACCGCAACAATCACAACGGCACGTTCACCGATGTGACCAAGCAGGCTGGCCTGGATGTGGAAATGTACGGCATGGGTGTAGCCATCGGAGATTACAACAACGACGGCTGCGACGATATTTTCGTCACGGCCCTCGGCCAGAATCATCTCTTTCGCAACAATTGCAATGGCACATTCACGGATGTGACCAAGCACGCCGGTCTCTGGGGGCCAAAAGATTTCAGCACGGGAGCGGCATGGGTAGATTACGACCGTGACGGATACTTGGATTTAGTCGTAGCAAATTACGTTGAATGGTCGCCCCAGACCGATATTTACTGCACTATCGACGGCAAAACGAAGTCGTATTGCACCCCCGTTGCCTATAAGGGTGCGTCATTACGCCTCTGGCACAACAACGGCAACGGCACGTTCACCGATGTGACAAAAAAAGCGGGACTCTACGATCCTACGGCGAAAAGCCTGGGGATCTCCATCCTCGATGCGAACCGGGACGGCTGGCCAGACATTTTCGTCAGCAATGATACGGAACCGAATAAGCTTTACATCAACAATCGCAATGGAAGCTTCAGAAATACAGGGGTCGTTTCTGGCGTCGGCTTTAGTGAAAATGGGGAAGCCCGCGCCGGCATGGGTACGGACTCCGCCGATTACGACCGTTCTGGTTATCCAAGTATCTTAATTTCGAACTTTTCGAATCAGATGCTCTCGCTTTATCACAACGAAGGCAACGGTCTGTTCGTGGACGAAGCGCCAGAGTCGGAAGTCGGTCACGCGAGCCTACTCACTCTAGGCTTCGGCTGCTTCTTCTTCGATTACAATAACGACGGCTGGCCCGATATCTTCGTTGCCAACGGTCACATCCAGCAGGATATCCAAAAAGTGCAGCCGCAAGTTCACTATGCGGAACCGCCGCTGCTGTTCCGCAATCTCGGTGGGGGAAAATTCGCCGACGTGACATCCCGAATGGGGACCGCATTTAACACGCCGCGCGTCGCTCGCGGCGCCGCCTATGGGGATGTATACAATGACGGCAAACTGGACATCTTGATCTCGACTAACAGCGGCCCTGCCGTTCTTTTCCGCAACACGGGGGGCACGAATCGCAGCTTGCGCATCAAGCTGGTCGGCGCGAAATCGAATCGCGACGGAATCGGCGCGGTGGTGAAGGTCACTTCGGGCGGCTCAACGGAGTGGAAAATGCTGAAGAGCGGCTCCAGCTATCTTTCTTCGAGCGAGCTGGTTCTTACGTTCGGCCTTGCCCGCAATACGGAGGCTACGGCAATCGAAATTGATTGGCCCAGCGGCCGCGTGGACCATTTGAAGAATGTCTCCGCCGGACAAATGATTACAGTCCAGGAAGGCCGGGGAATCATCTCCGCGAGACCCTACGAGAAGGACTAACGAAAGCTCATGACGCGAATCCCACATCGCGCGACTTTCTTTACCGCCCTTGTGGTGCTCGCCTGTTCCGTTCCATTTTTTAACGATCGGTTCGTTTCGCAACGTCCTGCGAATTCAAACGCACAGGCAAAGCAGGAAGCGATTGCGCATAACAACCTCGGCATTGCGTACATGAATCGACAAGACGAGCGGAACGCTCTCTCCGAGTTTGAGAAGGCCTATTCTCTCGATCCTGCCCTTTACGCCGCACGCCTCAATCAAGCCATCGCGCTGCTGAATTTGGAGAGGTTTCCCCCGGCTCTCGCAATTCTCGAAGAAGCGGCAGTGCGTGAGCCCAGGAATCCCCGCACCTGGTATAACCTCGGACTCATCGAAAGATCCCTTGGCCATACCCAGATATCCGTGCAGAATTTTGAGAGAGTCACCGCGCTGGATCCGCAGGATGCGGACACGCAGTATTTTCTTGGCCAGGATTACCTCAGCCTAAATCAGTATGGGAAAGCGATTGCCGCTTTCGAACGCGCCCTGCACCTCGATCCCTTCCACGCGTCTTCGGAGTTCGCGTTGGCGCAGGCATATGAGCGTTCGGGCCATCCCGAACAAGCCCGAGGGCAACTCATTCGTTTCCAGCACTTGACCGAGACGAAACTCGGCAAGCCGATGAGTCTCACCTACGGCGACCAAGGAAAATATTCTCTTGCGGAGAAAATGTCCCCGGGCATCGAGCCGGTTCCTGCTCAAAGCCAAGTACATTTCGTCGATGTGACTGCCCAATCGGGTCTGCCGTCTCGATGGGCGACTCGCCCGGCGAAGTCGCGGGACCCAGCAGAAGATTTCGGTTCCGGGGCTTGCGTCTTCGATTACGACGGCGACGGCAAGCCGGATATCTTTCTCGGTAACGATGGCACGGGCCATGCGGCGCTCTATCACAATCTCGGCGATGGACAATTCGCGAACGTTATCTCCCAGTCCGGCATCGATCTCCCGGGGCCTGCGATTGGCTGCACTGCCGGGGACTTCGACAACGACGGCCACCCTGGGTTGGCGGTCAGCTATCGCGGAGGAGTGGCACTGTTTCAAAACGAGGGCGATGGAACGTTCAAGAATGTCACTTCAGAATCCGGTATCAACGTTACGGGCGTCCCACTGGGCCTCACCTTTGTTGACTACGACCAGGACGGCGACCTGGATCTGTATGTCTCACGCGGTTCAAATTCGTCCCCTTCATTAGCGGGCCCATCGTCCAACGAGCTTTGGCGCAACAACGGTAACGGGGCGTTTACCAATGTGACCCGCGAAACGGGTTTGGCGAATCCGGGCGGAAGCTGGGGCGCAACGGCGAGCGACATCAACAATGATCGCGCTGTGGATTTCGTGGTGGCCTCGATGCATCGTCCGCCGGCCATTTACTTCAATCCACGCGAAGGCGCATTCCGGGCGGCAGTGCCTTGGGAGCCCGCGATGACTTCCCCGGCGGTCGGCGTCGTCGCTTTCGATTTTAACAAGGACGGATGGATGGATTTGGCGTTCACGCATTCCCGCACGCCTGGGATTTCCCTTTGGCGCAATGTCGACGGTAAGAAGTTCACGGCCGTATTGCTGCCTGAACTTGGCTGGGGTCGGGGCTGGGGGCTCGTAACGCTCGACTATGACCACGATGGCTGGATTGACATTGCCGCCGTGGGGACAAATTCATCCGGCGGCCACATCGTTTTGCTGCGCAATGAAGGTGCTGCAGGATTTCGCAATGTCTCTCAGGATGTTGGCCTCGACCAAATTCGCCTCACGCATCCGCGCTCGCTCGTATCCGCCGATTTCTTCGGTGATGGTTCGAGCGATCTTCTCGTCACCCAAGCTGGCGGCCCGCCGGTCCTTTTGCGTAACATGGAGTCCAATCGCAATCACTGGCTTCGACTGACGCTGCACGGTCTTGTCGACAACCGTAGCGCGATCGGCACGAAAGTCCAGGTGTTCGCTGGTACTCTGCGCCAGAAATTTGAAATTCGCGCGGCTTCCGGTTACCTGGGCCAGAGCGACATATCCCTCGATGTCGGACTCGATTCGGCTACAAAGGCGGATATTGTCCGCATGTTGTGGCCGACTGGAGTGCTTCAGGATGAAATTAACTTCCCTGTAGATGGGCATGCCGCCATCGAGGAACTTGACCGCCATGGCAGTTCGTGCCCCTTGCTGTTCTCTTGGGACGGACATCATTTCAAGTTCATCGACGATATTCTCGGCGCGGGTATCGTCGGCCACTGGATAGCACCCAGGCGCCGCAACATCCCCGATCCCGAAGAATATATGAAGGTGCAAGGCTCGGACGCTCAGCCGAGGAAGGGCCTGCTCAGTTTTCGTTTGCTCGAACCGATGGAGGAACTCGACTATCTGGATCAAGTCCGCCTCGTCGCGGTGGATCATCCCGCAGGTGTGGAGGTGTACTCGAACTCGCACTTTGCCATGCGTCCGCCCTTCCCCCAATTCAAGGTGATTGCCATCCGTCGCGCGCACCCTCCGCTCGGTGCGTGGGACAATTATGGCCGGAATGAACTCCCGGTTCTTTTGGTGCGCGACCATCGCTTCGTCGATGGTTTTCAGGGCCTGTCTTTCGCGGGCCTCGCGAAAATGCACTGGCTCGAACTAGATTTGGGGGAATGGAATCCGCATCGTCCTCTGCGCCTGCTGATGGACGGCTTCACCGATTATTTCAGTGCCGATTCCCTATATGCGGCTCGGCAAGCGGGTATGAAGCCGATCCCGCCCTTTGTGGAAGCTCAGGATTCCTCGGGCCGTTGGCACCGTGTGATTCAAGACATGGGATTCCCCGCAGGTCTGGAACGCAGCATGGTTGTTGATCTCACCGGAAAACTGCCAGCAGGCACGCGTCGGATCCGCATCGTTACGAACTTGAAAGTCTATTGGGACCGCATTCGCATTGATAATTCTCCTCTGGATGTACCGCATCGAGTTATAAACGTCCCTCTCGTGGAGGCTAAGCTCGATTTTCGGGGATATCCGCGTTACATCGAAGGCAAAACGAGCGGCGATCTCAGCTACGTTTATGACGACATAAGTGCAACAGGTCCCTACGCGCAGCAGTCAGGAAACTATACTCGCTACGGCGACGTTCTCCCGCTTCTAACCCACGCTGATGAAAAATACGCCATCTTTGGCTCGGGGGACGAGGTCGCGTTGAGTTTTGACCCTTCCTTGTTGCCCAAACTTTCCCATGGATGGGTGCGCGATTATTTCTTTTGTGCGAATGGGTTCGACAAAGACATGGATATTTATGCCGCTTTCGGGGCCACGGTTACTCCGTTGCCCATCCATAGCCTCCTTTCTTATCCGTATCCGAAAGGCGCAGGCTATCCCTACGACCGCAGCCATGTTGAATATTATTTGCATTACAACACTCGCGAAGTCTCGGGCGCTCCTCCTCGTTCGTATCTTTTTCACTATCGCCCGGAACAACCCTAGACTGGAATTTACGGACTAGAATGCGACGCTGTTGACATCTTCGTTACAATGATGAAGAGCTAAGAGATGAGACTGTTCGAAATTGGTGTTTGCTATCGGGACAGGAGGCAACATGGTTGAGCCGGCCGACTCCTGCCGTTTGCTCGCATCGTCCTGCAAGTCTCCAAGACGCGCTTCCTCGCTATCGAGGCCTCCTCAGCAAGCACCTTCAGCTATGCGCAATTGCTGGCCCCTCTGTACAAGGTTTAGAAAATGGGACCCGTTCGGTGGTTGCGTCCCGCTTCCTGGGCTGCAAGTTGGGTAGTCGATGGAAGATTAAACGGAGGGCCATAAAAATGCATTGGACAAAAGCGGTGGTAAGGCTTGCAATTATTCTGGTTCTAGGAATGCTGCCGTTGAATCTGGAGGCGCAGACACAAGTGACAAGGCAGCCTTTCGGCAAGTTGGCGGATGGAACGCCCGTTGAGATCTACACGCTCAAGGATGGGACCATCCAAGCGCGCATCATGACCTATGGGGGCATTGTCCAGTCGCTGAAGGTCCCCGACCGCAAAGGCAAAGTCGCGGATGTTGTTCTGGGTTTTGACTCCGTCGACAAATACATCGCCAACCCGAGCCCTTACTTCGGCGCGCTCATTGGGCGTTATGCCAATCGGATTGCCCACGGGGAGTTCAAGCTCGACGGCCACACTTACACTCTGCCCAAGAACGATGGCGAGAATACGCTCCACGGGGGTACTCGCGGATTCGACAAAGTGGTATGGAAGGCCAAGGTTATTCCCGATGGCATCGAACTGACGCACGTAAGTCCTAACGGCGACCAGGGATTCCCCGGCACTCTGACGGCTGTCGTCAAATACACTTTGATCGGAAAGAAGCTGCACATCGACTATACGGCGACCACGGACAAAGACACGGTGGTGAACCTGACTAACCATTCCTATTTCAACCTTTCCGGACAAGGGAACGGCACCATCCTCCACGATGAACTGAAAATCAACGCCTCGCGTTTCACTCCCGTGAATGCCAATCTGATTCCCACGGGGGTTTTGGAGTCGGTTGCGGGAACACCGTTCGATTTCCGCAAGTTAACGGTGATTGGTTCACGCATCAATGAGAACAACCAACAACTGCACAACTCCAAGGGATATGACGACAATTGGGTGCTGGATAAGCCTGCGGGCCAGTTCGGAGAGGCCGCCGAGGTATACGATCCAATCTCAGGACGCGTTCTTACCGTTTGGACCACTCAGCCGGGGATTCAGGTCTACACGGGCAATTTTCTGGATGGTTCGATCACGGGGAAGGACGGGAAAGTATACGTTCACCGCGGTGCTCTCGCCCTGGAGACCCAACGTTTTCCGGATTCTCCCAATCATCCCAAGTTTCCGACCACCGAATTGAAACCCCGGCAGCGCTATCACCAAGTCACGGAATTCAGGTTTTCTGTTCGATAAATGCGAGACCTGTCACGAGCCTGGGAAAAGCGTGCTTTCGACACAGCGGAATTTATCTTCTTCTCTGTCCGACAAAAGAGGACCTCTCCGGAGAAGTGCGTCTTACCCTCCTTTGGCAAGCTCAAACAACTCGCCACGACACGATCCGCGGACTGTAATTCGGGATGGGTGCTAGTCGACGGGTCTTCTGCGTACATGGGGCAATCCACAAAAATGCGGTTTGGAAGCCTCGCCCGCAAAGTACGATCTGATCTTCACGCGTCCCTCCTATGCTAGTATCCCGAGCCATGTTTAAAACCGCTTATCGGTCCCACAAGATTGGCCCGCGCCATTCTGGGAAATTGCAAATGAGCGCGAATTGGAACGTCCCTGAACCGACGGGGGTGACCCTATGACCGCAGTTTTAAGTTTGGTCTCCGCATCGCGGTTAGTCCGCTTGTCGCCGGTAGACATGGCGATCATCATTTTCTATTTCGTGCTGGTGTTGGGTATTGGGTTTTATCTCAAAGGGCGGTCGAATACCGGCGAAGATTTTTTCATGGCCGGCAGGGAAATGACGGCGTGGGTGGCGGGGCTGAGTTTTCTTTCCGCCAACCTCGGAGCTCTCGAATTGATGGGCTGGGCGGCGGCGGCCTATGAATACGGCATTCTGGCAACGCACTGGTATTGGATCGGCGCGATTCCCGCGATGCTATTCCTCGCGCTGGTGATGATGCCGTTCTACTACATTTCCAAAACACATTCGGTTCCGGGATACCTCAAGTTGCGGTTCGGCGAACCCACCCGGGCGCTTTCGGCCATTTCGTTCGCGTTCATGACCGTGCTGATGAGCGGTATCAACATGTACGCAATGGCAGTGACCATGAATGTGGTGCTGGGATGGAGCATTCACTTCAGCATCTGGATATCGGCACTCACCGTGGCCATTTATGTTGCGCTGGGAGGACTCCGTTCGGCGATCTTCAACGAAGTCCTGCAATTCTTCCTGATCTGGGCGGGCGCGCTATTGATTCCGATTCTCGGGTTGATCGAAGTAGGTGGGTGGGACAACCTCAAAGCGCGCATCACGCACAACGCATCGAGTCAATACACGCATTTGTGGAGCACTCTGGGATCGTTCAGTAGCAACCCTATGGGGATTCATTGGACGGGCATTGTGTTCGGGCTGGGGTTCGTCATTTCCTTCGGCTATTGGACGACGGATTTTCTAGTGGTGCAGCGCGTGTTGGCGGCGAAGGATCTGCGCGCGGCAAAAATGGCGCCCATTATCGGTGCGGGGTTCAAGATGCTGGTGCCGTTCATCGTGATTTTGCCGGGCCTGATCGCGCTGGCTGTGCTTCCGGGATTGACCGGGGCGAGCGTTGCGGCGGCAGGAGGGCACAATTACAACCAGGTGCTGCCACTGATGCTGGCGCGCTATTGCGGTCCCGGTTTGCTGGGACTCGGGATCACGGCGTTGGTCGCCGGATTCATGTCCGGGATGGCGGGAAACGTGAGCGCTTTTGCCACAGTGTGGACTTACGACATTTATCGCGCGCTCATCAAGAAAAACGCGACGGACAATCACTACGTGCTGATGGGCAGGTGGTCCACGATCGTCGGAGTGCTGATCAGCATCGGGACAGCGTATTTCGCGATGCACTTCCTGAGCATTATGGACTACGTGCAAGCATTGTTCAGCTTCTTCATAGCGCCACTGTTCGGGACTGTAATCTTGGGAATGCTGTGGAAGCGGGCGACCCCGGCGGGAGGGTTCTGGGGCCTCCTCGTAGGGACGGTGTCCTCGGTCGGTATGTGGGCATGGGTGCGGATTAATCCGGCTGCGCTGTCGTATGTGGCGCTTTCGAGTCACGCGAAGACGATGGCGGAAGACATGTATAGGGCCCTGTGGTGCTGGATCCTCTGCGTCCTCGTGACGGTAGTGGTGAGCCTGTCGACCAAGGCCCAGCCCATCGCGGAGCTGACCGGACTGGTTTACGGCGCGACGGATATTCCTCACGAAGAGAGGGCGTCGATGTTTCACAAGCCGGCGTTCTGGGCCGTGATTGTCGCTGTCGTATTGATTGGGCTCAATATTTATTTCTGGTGAGAACAATGAAAACAGGCGGCTCAATATCGATCTGGTTTTTCATCGGCATATCCTTGCTGGTCAATGGCGTGCTGATTCTGGGCGCCGGCCTGTATGAATTGGGGCATCCACCGGCTCATCCCGTCGTGCTCTACCACTTGCACGCGAGCATATGGTGGGGCGGCCTTCTATCCGTGCTCGGGCTTTTTTTCTGCCTTCGCTTTCCGCCCACCCGCGATCGGCCTCGAAATTCTTGACCGAAGACATATCGTCCAGGCCCTCGACAGCTCAGCCTGGCCGGCTCGTATGACAAAAGGATCCGGGGAAAGCAGATATAGGGGTAGCGAACTTACAACGTGGGCAGTCGACTTTCTGGCGCGCGCTAGTCGAGCGCTTCGTTCCCCCGGAATAAGATGCAGGTTCATTTCCATCGGAGACTCTGGTGGAGCGATCCGCTGTACGCGGCGGCCAAGAAATTTTCCTACCTGGTGCGCATGCGGTACCGTTTGGGGGCGAGCCTTCATCGAGTGGGGGTTTTTCTGAAGTCAGACGAGCTTACCCGAAACTCTGAATTCGAATACCGGCGCTGTCAACGTGATTCCGGTCCAGCTCCTAGCCCTATTTCAATCTGAAGCATTCGCCAGTTCCGGGAATGAATTCCGCAGAGGACGAACGCCGATTGTTGACAAAGTGTTTGAGTGTCCTTCAAAATCTCGGCTGTCGCTCGGAAATCAGTTTATCCGGCAGGGATTGACTGCGACACTCACTTAGGCCGACTGGGCAAAGGCAATCGAATCCCTTCGGGGCATCGCCGAGTTGAGCAGTCTCTGGTTTTGAGAGAACGTTTTCTTGAAAAGCAACAGCCCATGAGTTGAGTATGGCCACCACCATGCTGCTCGGGAATCTGCGTCGGGAAGTCCTTGAAGCCAATCTCGAAGTTGTTCGCCGGGGATTGGTTCTCTATACCTTTGGTAACGCCAGCGGAATTTCGCGAGATGAGGGTTATGTCGTAATAAAGCCCAGCGGCGTTTCTTACGACGAATTAAAGCCTGAGGATATGGTGATTACGAACCTCGACGGCGCCATCGTGGAAGGCGAACTCCGACCGTCTTCTGATCTTGCCACCCACCTTGTGCTCTATCGGAAGTTTCCTTCTATTGGCGGTGTCGTTCACACGCATTCTGAATTTGCGACTGCCTGGGCGCAGGCGGGCCGACCGATTCCTTGCCTCGGAACCACCCATGCGGATTCCTTCCACGGCGCTGTTCCGGTTACCGAGCATCTGATACAGGATGAAATCGAGCGAGACTACGAGCGAAACACGGGTGTGGCGATTTGCAGGACGTTCGAGCATCTCGATCCCGACTCGATCCCCGCGGTTTTGGTTCGCGGCCACGGCCCGTTTTGTTGGGGAGAGAATGCGACAGCCGCTGCACACAATGCGGTGATCCTTGAAGCCGTCGCGAGAATGGCATTCTACACGGTCGAGTTGTCCGAGGAAGCAGGTCCTCTCTCGAATGCACTGCGGGACAAGCATTTTCTGCGTAAGCATGGGCGTGATGCTTATTACGGACAAACTGTCGGAAAGCACTGAGGGGATTGCCAGATCGTTAAATTCCTTCTTAGTGAAGGAATGCTTCGGCGCAGAGAACCACGGCGCCTCCTGATAAGAACGGACAAAGAAGGAGCCGGGCGCGGTTACAACGATTGTCCGTAAGGGAATGGGAATCAATGGCGAACGACAAAAAGAGAATGACGGTGGGCCTTATCGTGGGGAACCGGGGATTCTTTCCCGGGCACCTCGCGGAATCCGGGCGCAAAGAGATGATGCAAGCGTTGGGGGCGCGCGGCATAGATGTAGTGGCGCTCGAACCGACGGAAAGCCGGCACGGCGCTGTCGAATCGCACCAGGAAGCCAAGCGGTGCGCGGATCTGTTCCGCGCCAACATTGAGCGGATTGACGGAGTAATTGTCACTCTGCCGAATTTCGGCGATGAACGCGCGATCGCGGACACTCTTCGTCTGGCACGGCTCGGAGTTCCGGTCCTGGTCCAGGCCACGCCGGATACTCCGGCAAAGATGACGATCACCCACCGGCGCGACAGCTTTTGCGGCAAGATGTCTGCCTGCAACAATCTGATGCAGTACGGCATTCCATATTCGCTCACGTCCTCTCACACCGTTATTCCCGGCGCGCCGGAGTTCCAGCGGGACTTGGAGTGGTTTGCGGCGGTTTGCCGAATTATACGGGGCCTGAAAAATCTTCGTATCGGCAGTATCGGCGCGCGGCCGGCGGCGTTCAACACGGTTCGCTACAGCGAAAAGATTCTCGAGTCGCAGGGAATTTCCGTAGAGACACTGGACCTGTCCGAGGTGATCGGCCGTATCGCGCGGAGAAAAGACGCCGACGAAGCCGTGCAAGCGAAGCTGCGCTCCATCGAAAAATATGTCTCCACGAACGATGTGCCCAATGAATCGCTGATCAAAATGGCTAAATTAGGCGCGGTGATCGACGAATGGATGCAACAGGCGGACGTGGCCATCAGCGCGGTCCAATGTTGGACTTCCATCGAAGAGAACCTAGGTGTCGTTCCCTGCACAATTATGAGCATGATGAGCGATAGCCTGATGTCCAGCGCGTGCGAGGTGGATATTTGCGGCGTGCTCAGCATGCATGTGCTCCGACTGGCTTCGGAAACTCCTAGTGCTCTGCTTGACTGGAATAACAACTACGGCGACGATCCGAACAAAGCCGTTTGCTTCCACTGCAGTAACCTCCCGAAACATTTTTTGAAGACTGTGAAGATGGATTTTCAGGCCATCATCGCGGGATCGGTAGGCAAAGAGAACACCTACGGCACATGCGTGGGGCTAGTTCATCCTGGGGCGATGACATTCGCCCGCTTCTCAACCGACGATCGCACGGGACGAATGCGGGGCTACGTGGGCGGTGGCGCTTTCACGGACGACCCGCTCGAAACCTTCGGTGGCGCCGGCGTGGTCGAAATTCCCCATATGCAAGAACTGCTCCATTACATCTGCAAAAACGGCTTCGAGCACCACGTCGCGGCAAACTTTTCTACGGTCGCCGCCGCCGTCCACGAAGCGGCCACTCGGTATCTCGGCTGGGATATGTATTTGCACTCCAACTAGAGTCGGGGAATTTGTCCATGGCGATCGTCGCTGGCGTCGATTTTGGTACCTTGAGCGTCCGCGTCTCGCTGGTCGATAGCGAGCGTGGATTGCTAGGTACAGCCATGGCTGAGTATCCTCTGCACCGGAAGCGTGAGGATCCCGAATACGCCACGCAATCGCATGACGACCATATGCGGGCTCTTGCGTCTGCCACTTTTGAAGCGCTTCGCGAAGCGAGCGTCCCGCCCGATGCAGTCGAAGCCATCTCTCTCGATACGACCGGCTCGTCGGTGCTTCCGGTTGACGCAGGCATGGTTCCGCTCGGCGAGTATTACTTGTGGTGCGACCATCGTGCCAAGGCCGAAGCCGCCGAGATAACGGCGATGGCACACCGCGAAGGCTTGGAAGCTATTCGCTGGTGCGGGGGCGTCTATTCCTCGGAATGGGGCTTCTCGAAGCTGCTGCACTGGCTCAGGCACAACCCAGACAAGCGCAGCCGGTTCGCCAGTGCGTTCGAACATTGTGACATGGTGGTGGCCACGCTCTGTGGCATCACCGAGCCGTCTCGCGCGAAGCGCAGCGTCTGCGCGATGGGGCATAAGTGGCTCTGGCATCCCGATATGGGTGGTCTTCCCCCCGAGGAATTCCTCACTAAGGTTGACCCGCTGCTTGCCGGAGCCCGCGCAAAGCTCCAAGGAAGTTACGAGACCTCCGACAAAATTGCCGGATTGCTTTCGCCGTCGTGGGCAGCGAAGCTAGGGTTGCGCGCGGGTATACCGATCCCTCTGGGCGCGTTCGACGCTCACTGGGATGCTATAGGCGCGGGAGCACGTGAAAAGGACATCGTCAACGTAATCGGCACGTCGACATGCATCATCGGAATTTCCCAGCAAACGAATCTGGTGCCCGGCCTGTGCGGAGTGGTGAAGGGAAGCGTGCACCCCGGCTTTACCGGCATCGAGGCCGGACTTTCCGCCACCGGCGATATCTTTGAAGCCATCGCCCGCCGGGCCGCCACGTCCGTCTCGCGATTGAGCGAGGGCCTTGAAAAGTACCGTGCCGGCCAGACGGGCTTGCTTCGATTGTCGTGGGACAATGGCGACCGCACCGTTCTCGTCAACCCTAATCTCCGCGGCGTTACGTTGGGATGGAATCTCCAGCACACGGCCCAGGACGAGCTATTTGCCGCCATTGAGGGCACCGCGTTCCACACGCGGATAATCCTCGACCGTATGGCTCAACACGGCATTACCATCGAACGCGTCATCAACGCCGGCGGCATTCCTCAGAGCAATCTTGTCCTCAACCAGGTATACGCAAATGTCTTGGGCCGTCCGGTGCTTGTGCCGAGCCGCAAAGTGACGAGCCTTGGCTCGGCTATTTTCGCGTTTCTTGCTGCCCGCACTTTTCGGACGATCGAAGAAGCACAGGGCAACGTTTGCCCGCCGCATATTGTTTTCCAACCCGAGCCTGCCGCACAGGTCACTTACGATCGGCTCTACGGCCTTTATAAAAGGCTGTACTTCGATTTCGGCCAGCCCATGAGTGAGTCTGCGTTCGGCGACGTCTTGCCCGCCATCATCTGCATCGCCGAGGAGCAAGCGTCATCGAGCCGGGCGAAGCCAGCTTCATTACTTTCCGGGAGCGGCCATGAACGAAATAAAACGCCGAACTGCTCCTCTGATTATTGATGCCGGCTCTCCAGTGCCGCGATGGTCTGGCGTACGTAGCTGGCGCTAGGGCTCGTGGGATCTTCTTTCAAATATATTTGTAATTGCTCGATCATCTCGGGAATACGGTTCAGGTGCTGATAGGCTGCTGCCGCGGTGTAGTGCACGGTGGCGTAACCCTGGTGAGGTAGGCTGTGCACCCTCTCAGCATCGGCGATCGTCTCCTGGTATTGGCCCTGGAGAAAATCCACTCGGACGAGCAGCGCAAGTGCTTCGACATTCGTCGGATCAGCCGAAATTGCCTCGTTCAAAAGGTCCCTGGTTTTGGGAAGTTTATGATCGGCGAATTGGATGTGCGCGAGGCTGACGAGTGCCGGCACGAAGTGATTGTCGCTAGCCAACGCCTTCTTTAAGGCTTCGCGTTGTTTGTCCGGTTGTTCCATTCGATAGTACGCGACCGAAAGATTGTAATAAGCCGAAGAATACTGCGGGTAAATTGAGACGGCCTTTTTGAAGTGGTCGGCCGCCTTTTTCCAGTGTTTGTGCTCCATCTCCGCGTCGCCGCGTGCCAGCTCTTCAGAAGCGCCCTTCGGAGTCTTGAGTTCGCGGACGCTCACGGTTCCCGTCGATGGAACCGTTGCAGGATTGATTTCGGTACTTGCGCGAACCACAACGAGCGTGGTCAGAAAAACTCGGCCATTTTCGATGTGAATGTTTCCGCTATTGGTGGTTTCGATGCCCGCTCCTGATACCTCGGCGCGATAATCTCCCGGCAGTAAATTGTCGAATTCAGCCCAGCCCGACGAGTTGGTCAGGCTAACTTGGTAGGGCGTAACGCCGGCAAGCCCCTGAAAGATCTCGACCCGCGCTCCGGACGCAGGCAACCCTTTATTCGCGGACTCGACGTCCACTTGCAGCGTGCACAGCGTTTCGTTTCCCTGGTTCGCGGATATTTGTGCGTGGGCTACCAGAGTAAATGAAGCCAAGAACAACGCGGACAATCGCCACATCTGAGGATCCCTCCGTCGCGAACGAGTAAGAGGGGCGGCACAGCAAAAGCAGCAAAGTCATCGTACGTCAATTGAGAGTTGAATGCACGGAGTTCGAGAAGCAGCCATCGAACGCCCGGCTTGGCACAGCGCGTTGGCGTGTCACCAGACCCAGGCCGCTTTGGGCGTGGCTCCCAGTTAAATTAGGTCGATAAGCAACGGCAAGAGTACCGCGAGTGGGTTGCCGCAGCTCGCACGTTTCGCGGCCCCGTTTCTCTCTGGTCATATGCTCGCCTGATGGTTTCCTGTGATGCAGCTCAAGACGGCGCTCAATCCTGGGAGCATTTTATCGTTATCGTACACGGCGGATGCGCGTTCTACGCCCAAATGAAACACACGACAAAAATCCAGGATAGGAATAACATAAGCGCCGACTTCGGAACGGCCAATATGCCCAAGCAGCATCGCGGAATCCATCTGATCGCGCAAATTGCCAATGTTTCCATTGGCACCGTTGATCGCGCGCTACATGGGCGCGGCGGAATCAAGGAGAAAACGCGCGAGCGCATCTTGCAGATCGCGCGGCAGATTGGCTACACGCCGAATTTGGCGGCGCGAACCCTGTCGGTGACGCGCGCGGGGGCACGCATCGGCGTGTGCATCCCGCGTGAGATTCATTTCTTCTATGACCAACTCTGGAGCGGCGTTCTTGAAGAGGCGAAGCAGGTTTCGCAGCTCGGCGTTGATTTCGTGCACCGTCCGGTTCATGCGCTTGGTGAGGGGGACACTGAGGCCTTCAGGCAACTCGCCGATCAGGGCGTCAATGGGATCATTCTGACGGCGGGCAATCCTAAAGAATTGAAGCATCTGATCGATGACGCCGAAGCGAAGGGGATCCGCGTCCTCTGCGTCTCGACGGATGCACCGGAAAGCCGGCGTTCCAGCGTTGTCTGCGTCGAACCGTACCTCAACGGATGCTTGGCAGGTGAACTGATGGGGAAATTCGTCCCGGCGGGCTCAAAAGTGGCCATCGTGGCGGGCATGCTGACTGCCGAAGACCACCGCAAGAAAACGGACGGTTTCTCGAAGGCGTTTCCAAAGCACTGCATGGGCGGAAAAATCGCGGCGGTCATCGAAGGGCACGAAGAAGAAGACGAGAGCTTTCAGAAAACCTTCGATTTGCTTCGCCGCATTCCTAGCCTTGCTGGCATCTACGTCAACACCGTGAACTGTTTGCCGGTGTGCCGGGCGCTCGGTGCTCGGAAGCTCAGCGGGAAAGTAAAACTGATTACAACGGACCTGTTTCTCGAAATGTCGCCGTACTTCAAAAAAGGAACAATCGCCGCGTCTATTTACCAGCATCCCCATCGCCAGGGCCAGATTGCGGTGCGTTTGATGGCAGACAATCTCACCGGCAAAGTGAGCTTTCCGCCCGCCCTGCACCTCAGTCCAGGAGTGGTGATGTCATCCAACCTGCATCTTTTTCGGGAGATTAGGCTCGCCGATACGAGTTTGCCCGACACACTTGGCCGCAACGACGGCGCTGCCTAGCTTTCTCGGTTCTTGTGAATCAATTCTCTCTCCTGCCCCCCGGAGCGAGATCTCGGCGTCCCAAAATCACCTCAGCGGGAAAGCCCATTGACCCAATCTATATTGCGGATCTTTCTATTTCAAGCGCACTATTTGAATCGCCTCGATAGAATTCCAAGAAAACGCTTGACAATCCTGTAACCTCGTGTACGTTAACGGCGGTGGGAATTTTACTTGGGGGCAAGCGGGGCTCGGTCATTTCGGGTAATTGCAATTGGTACCTGGTGGCCCTGTTTTTCTGATAGTTCACGGGTCGTATTAAATCTCACGGATTGGCGGACAGTCGGTGCTCAAGCGTGTGACGCCGATGCCTTTTCGGTCGCCGGATTGGTTTTCGTGCTGAGTTGTGTGTAGTCGATGGCACGCATTGGGGTGATTTCGGTTGTCAGCGATCCGAGGGAGAATCCAGCAGCAATGGATCAACGCATCTAGGTAACCGCCAATGCGGGCGCTGAGTTTCTGGGGCGGGGTATTAGCGCCGCGGGATATATGGGCGGATGGTTACGGACTTGTGAAAAGCCGAAGGAGGCGTCATGAAGGCCTATGGTTTGTTGCGGTCGGTCGATAATCACATCAACCGGAACTGGATCCTTCGCTTACTTGGGCTGGCCGTGCTGTTGTTCGGCCTGCCGCTCTTGGCAAGCGCGCAAGAAGCGACGATAGTCGGCACGGTAACTGATCCCTCCGGTGCGGCAGTTCCCAATGCCGCCATCACCATCACCAATGTCGATACAGGGTTGGTGACTCATATGGTGACGGATAGCTCTGGCGACTATGTGGCTCCTTCGCTTCATATTGGCGAGTACACTGTGCAGGCTACAGCGCCGAGTTTCAAAGCTATCGAGCAAAGCAATATCGTGCTCGAAGTCGGCGCCCGCCGACGCGTGGACTTCCAGCTTCAGATTGGTGCCGCGACGCAAGAAGTTACCGTTCACGCGAACACTATCGCAGTCCAATCCGATAGCAACGAAATCAGTACCTTGATCACCGGCAAGCAGATTGAAGCCCTTCAGGAAAGCGGGCAGAGCCTATATAACCTGGTTACCTTGGTGCCAGGCGCCTCCGCCGATAACGCCGACGTTCAAGTGCCCACGTCGATGGGCGGCGACGATACCATTAGCTTTAACGGCCAGCGCGTTGCTCATCAGTTGTTCTTGATCGATGGTGGCGAGGCGGACGACCGCGGCGGCTCCGGAGCCATTGTCATGCCCTCCGAGCAAGCGCTGTCCCAACTCCGCGTGATGACCTCCAATTACACGGCACAATACGGCACGGAATCTGGCGCAACCACCAGCATGGTCGTCAAGTCCGGCACTAGGCAGCTTCACGGCTCCGCTTGGTGGTTCGGTCGCAACAACGCTTTCGATGCGCGCAATTATTTCAACCCGGCCCCGCAGAAAGTTTCGGAGTACCGCTACAACCTCTGGGGCTTCAATCTCGGAGGGCCGGTCGAATTTCACCACACTAGCAATCCGAAGACCTTCTTCTTTTACAACATGGAATGGCGGCGGCAAATCCTGGGTTCCTTGATTCAACAAAGCGTTCCCTTCGCCGATGACTACTCCAACCTCGCAAACGGAGCCAACCTCAGCGACGCCATGGCTTTTGGCGGGCTGCTCCAGCCTGGCTTTGCAGCACTTCAGGCTCCCTTTGCTTGTAAAGTGTCCAATGCCGTCATCGCTGAATTTGCAGCGGCAGGCCAAGCTCTCAGCGGCTGCACCGGCGGCGTACCTGACGCAACCGGCGTTCCATTCGTCTACAACGGGCAGCAGAACGTGATCAATCCGGCTCTGATCAATCCCAATGCTGCAGCATTGCTGAAAGCGGGCATTTTTCCGGCGGAGACACTCGGTGACCAGTTTGTCGGCGGTCCCAATGCGCCGACCTCCGTGAAGGAAGAAATCGTCCGCATCGATCACACCTTCAACAGCCGCTATTCCATTTTCGGGAGCTGGATCTCGGAGCAGGTATCACAGACCGATGTACCGACCCGCTGGAGCTCGGCGAATCTGCCGACGAGCTCGGACACCTTTGGTAACCCATCCTACCAAGCTGTCGTCCATTTGACGGACGTCATCAACCCCACGTTGCTGAACGAGGTAGCCTTCAATTATGACGGCAACCGCATCAACATGGACCCGAGCGGAATCTGGAATATTTCGTCTGCATCAGGCTTCCAGCAGAATAGGCTGTTCACCGGCACCGTCAACGCCGACGTTCTGCCCATCATCAGCCTTGGCGGCAAGACTGGGGCGACTTTCAGCAACAACTGGGGAGCGTGGGACAACGTAGCCAACGATTACAATATTACTGATGATGTTTCCTGGAGCAAAGGCCCGCACCAGTTCAAGTTCGGCTTTGGCTGGGCCAATTTCCGCAAGCTGCAGCCCTTGCAAGATAGCCCCGAAGGAGATTTTGCTTTCAACGGCAGCTTCACTGGCTATGACTTCGCCGATTACCTGCTGGGGTTGTCGAGTCAGTATAGCGAAGCTGCCCTTGAGGACTCGCGCCAGTGGAACAGTGTTACTTGGGATGTCTACGCAGAAGACAACTGGCGTGTGAATTCGCGCTTGACCCTGAACCTTGGTCTGCGCTGGGAGGGTATGCCGCACACGGACGAAATCAATAACCAGATGTCGAATTTCTACTTTAACCTTTGGGACGCGGCTGGTGCCGCAGCGGCCTTTGCCCCTGGCAGCGGGATCGGCTTCGCCAATGCCAACGGCACTGAGATTTGCTCCGGAGCCGGTATTCCCAACTCGAGCTGCACTGGTGCCAACCCCTTCTTGGCAGTCGGCCCCAATCCGGCGCTGAACGGCCTTCTCTCCTACGACAACGGCCTGAAACAAACGGGCTCTATGGTAAAGAACCACTGGGACACCTTCGCCCCGCGGGTGGGCTTTGCTTACGACCTCACGGGGCGGGGTAAAACCATCTTACGCGCTGGATTTGGCATGTTCTACGAGCGTATCCAAGGGAACGACATGTATCAATCCGGCGCCAATAACCTGTTTGGCGGCAATCCCTCTATTTCCAACGTTTCTCTTTCAGATCCTCACGTCGGCATCGACGAGAACAACGTGACCTTCAGCCCAGCCACCCTTCCAGTCACGGTGAACCCAATCTCGATGCTCAACTCAAATGACTACAACATTCCAACCAGCTACCAGTACAGCGCGGGCATCCAACAGCAGCTCAGCAGTCAGACTGTTCTGTCGGTAGCCTACGTCGGAAACGTGGGTCGCAACGAAAGCGAAAAAACGGAAGTCAATCTGCCCCCCGAGAGCATGTTGCCGTCGTTCTTCACGACCACCGGCGGCTATAACGGCTTGGCCAACCTATACAAGCCGTATCTTGGGTACTCCAGCATTCTCGTGGCGCAAAACGATGCCAGGTCGAACTACAACTCGTTGCAGGTGTCGCTGCGCTCTCAGTACCGTAACCTCACGTTGCAGGGAGCTTACACCTTCGCGCATGCGAACGATCCAACGTTGAACAATGGCGACGGCGGCGACTTCGACAACGTGTCGAATCCTTATGCGGGCTGGAGATTCGACTACGGCCCTGCGCAGGACAACCGTCAGAACATCTTTTTCACCAACTTTGTCTACAATCTTCCCTTCTTCCACGGGGCCAGCCGGTTGGTGAGCGGGACGCTCGGTGGATGGTCGGTTGCTGGGATCGTGACCATGGAGACAGGGGTACCCATAGATCTGGGAGTCACTGGTCAGACCGTTTGCGCTGCCGTTCCAAACTGTGCGGTTCGCCCGAACTTGGTCGGGCCCATTAGCTATCCGAAAACCGCGGCAAAACTGACGAGCGGGCTGAGTACCATCCAGTGGTTAAACCCTGCTTCATTTGCCATCAACGATCTCCCGGGAGAGAGCGTTGCGACTTTCGGTGACTTGCAGCACGACGGTGCTTGGGGGCCAGGCCGCGATAACTGGGATATGTCTCTGTTCAAGACCTTTGCCATCACTGAGCGCCTGAACTTCCAGGTCCGCGTGGACGCGTTCGACCTCTGGAACCACACGCAAATGAACGGGGTGGACACCACTGTCGGAGATCCCAATTTCGGCTTGACAAACTCGGCATGGACTCCCCGCGAGTTCCAGTTCGGCGCGAAGCTCGCATTCTAACGGGCTGTACTTCACATTTTTCCACCCACCCCCGCTGGCGTCGAAATTGGCGCCAACGGGGTTTCCTTTTTCGGCCCACTGAGCTACAACATCTAACATGAGCGGTTGCAGGAATGTCCGGCTCATCGCCTTTTTGTCCGTCGCAATGACACTTGTGCCATCTTTGCGTGCTCAAACCGCGACTCCGGCCTCCGCAGCGGCATTAGAGAAACAAGGAAAGCTTGTGGAGGCTGCCCAGGCGTGGGAGGCGGTCACGCAGCAAAGCCCGCACGACGCCGCAGCCTTCGCCAGCCTAGGGCTGGTTCTATCAAAGCAGCAGAAGTACGGCGAAGCCACCTCAGCCTATCGGAAAGCGATCGCTCTGAATCCGAGCTTGCCCGGGGTTCAGATCGATTTGGGCCTTGCGGAATTCAAGCAAGGCCATTTCGAAGCCGCGATTCCACCACTCCGCGCGGCCCTTTCTGCCAGTCCAAACAACCTGCAGGCAGCCACGCTTTTGGGTTTAAGCTGTTATGGAGCGAAGCGCTTTGCAGAGGCTTCCAAGTATCTCGCTGTGGCTGCCGCATCCGATGCGGCCAATACGGAACTTCATCAGACGCTTGCCCAGAGTTGTCTCTTAGCGAAGGATTATCCGTGCGCGCTGCGGGAGTTTCGAAAGCTTCAGCAGCTCAATCCGAATTCCTGGGCCGTGGACAAGTTCACCGGCGAGGCGATGGACGGCGAAGGAAACACTGCGGCCGCCATCGTCGAGTTTCAGAAGGCGATCAGCCTTGCTCCGCGTCAACCTGAACTGCACTTCGCGCTGGGTTATCTGTTCTGGAAAGCCCAAAGATTCGATGACGCGGTTGCCGCTTTCAACGCCGAACTTACGATCGTCCCAGGCAACCCTCAGGCCCTGGCATATCTCGGAGACATTGCCATGCAGAAGGGCGATTACGCCAAGGCCCTTCCATTGTTGCGCAGGGCGGCTCAGCTGCAAAAGGGCAACCGTTTGGCCTACCTCGACACCGGCAGCATTCTTATGGATCAAAAGAAATTCCCAGAGGCGCTGTCGGCCCTTCGACGTGCCGTCGAGCTCGACCCCAACCAAACGGACGCACACTTCCGAATCGGTCGCATTGATCAACTCATGGGGAATACGGCTGCGGCTGAGAAGGAGTTCGCGAAAGTTCGTGAACTTAGAGAAAAGCAGACTCAAGAACTCGCGGCGAAGGCGCAAAAACATCTCGTCACTGGCAGTCAGTGAGGATCTGGCTGTATCTGAAATGAAAAGTGCAACCACTAGGTGGCAGATTCCTTGACGTTTAGCGCTCGGTCACCGGCCACGTCGTGCAGCACCTGAACGGTGCCCGAGGGCCAATGGATCTCCACAAGCTTCGCCCTACGATCCCCGCCAAGGCCGAAGTGCACTGGTCCGTGGCTCGATGAAGCGTACCCGACGCTCGCGGTCATGTGGTTGAACTGTGCTCCTTGCGTAGTCAGCACTTTAATACGGGCGCCGATTCCATCGCGGTTGCTCTTCGTGCCCTCCAATGCGATGGCCAGCCAATGACCGGCGTTCGGCGAGCGATTCATCCAGATTTCCGGTTCTCTGCCAAGCGCCGTAACGACCACATCGATGCGACCGTCCCCGTCAAAGTCTCCAAAGGCACAGCCACGGTGGCGCGCGCGTGGTGAAGCCGTCAATCCGGCTTCCGCGGTCAGCGCTTGCCATTTTCCTGCAGGACCGGGATTACGGAACACGGTGTTGTATTGATCGATCTGGTAAGAAGCTGTCGGGATCCTTTCGACGTGCCCCCTGGAAACGAACAGATCCTTCCAACCGTTGTTGTCAAAATCAAACAATCCGGGTCCGTACCCGGACATCGAGCGCGTTAACTCACGCAGTCCATTCTGGAAGCCAGCTTCGTCGAAACCTTTTCCGGCCTTATTCAGAAACAGAGGAAACGTCTGATTATTCAGAGCGACGAAGATAATGTCCGGGTAGCCATCATTGTTACAGTCGCGAAAATCCACTCCCATGCCGGAGATGAAATCGCCAGTTTCTTGCAGTGCGACACCTTCCTGAAAGGCAACTTCCTCGAACTTTTGTCCGGTGTTGTGAAAAAGGAAATTATAGGAGGTGTCGTTCGTGACGAATAAATCGGGGCGGCCATCGAGATCGTAATCAGCAACTCCCACTCCCATTCCTTTGCCGACGTGAGAGCGAAGGCCCCATTTTTCCGAGGCGTCTTCGAAGGTTCCGTCTCCGCGGTTCAGAAACAACTGGTTCGGCTGGCCTTTGTATAAGCGGGGGCTGCAGTAGTCATTCGCGCCCATGAACGGACACAGCTTCTCGGTTTTCAAGTCCCACTGTAGGTAATTGATCACCACAAGATCGAGGAGGCTGTCGTTGTTCACGTCCACCCAGGCGGCCGCTGCTCTCCAGAGAGGGCCGTACTGCGGATCGATGACACTGCCGAGGCCCGCCTTGGCAGTGACGTCGGAGAATGTCCCATCCCCATTGTTGTGGTAGAGCGTGGTGCCGTGCACGCCACCGACGAACAGATCCGGGTAGCCGTCGTTGTCATAATCGCCGACAGCCGCAGCAATATCATAGCCGGTGCCGGTGAGTCCAGCCGCCTCCGTTACGTCCGTGAATGAACCTTTACCGTCGTTGCGAAAAAGGCGGTTGTAGAACCTCGGAGAATCTTTCCTGAGCGTCTCGACATTGGCGCCGTTGGTGAAGAAAATATCGGGCCTGCCATCTTTGTTGTAATCGAAGACGGCTACGCCACCGGCCATCGTTGCAGGCGCGTGCGGAAAGTTCAAGGTTTCGTCGGAATCCAAGCGAAACGGAAGACTCTCCAGCGAAAATTGGATTTTGGCCAGCGAATGTTCTTGCTGCGCGGAGTCCTTAGCTGCAACGGTCCCTAGAGCAGAAGGTGCTTTGCTCCATGCGCTCAGCGAGCCAGCCGCCAATGCGGCGCCTGCCGACGCGGCGGCCTTCATCCACTCTCTCCGCGAGAATCTCGGCACTTCGACGCGCCGCTTCCCCGTGCATCCCTTTCCTGACCTGGTTTTGACCACCGCCTGTTGGACCTCCCGCGCGGCTCGGCGCACCACCAAGCGGAGTGCGCCCACAGCTATGCACTTACCCCCACCCAGCTCACCGTAGAGTCCGCCGTACCTCCGGAGATATTTCCCGCTTTTACTTTCTCGATCATTCGCGCAGCGCGCAGTTTATTATAGCTTGCCGGGGCGGCTGCCCTGGTGCTAAAAATCGGGCTCAAATTCAGCTGTTTTGCGATGAAAAGCAGCCATAGGGGAGCTTCTCAGTAAACGATTTTTTCACACATTTGCGACCCTGCGGCACCGATTTGCCGTTGAACTTCGGTATGGAGAGCGACGAATGCCTTTTACAATCACTGGTGAACCGACGGTGACAGCATACTCGCCAAATCATAAGCTCCCTGGGGTGCGACGGGGCACAGTCTCATCTGGGAAACGCTCGATTCTTGCTCGTTGTTTTGCAATGCCAGTCAGATTCGTGAGCCGAAAGCCTTCGTGCGCGAACATCGCACTTCTTTTCGGTTTCGCTCTGATCGCCGTGGCTGCAAGTGTGCCTGTTGTTGCTGCGCAGAGCGTTCAATTGTCCGTGGATGTTTCTAAGCCCGGCACCAAGATCAGCCGCAACCTTTTCGGCCAGTTCGCCGAGCATCTTGGTCACGGCGTTTACGGTGGCATCTGGGTAGGTCCCGACTCCACAATCCCTAATACCCGCGGTATTCGAAACGACGTTGTTTCCGCGCTCAAGGTGCTGAAGGTGCCGGATGTCCGCTGGCCAGGTGGGTGCTTCGCAGACGAATACCACTGGCGCGACGGCATTGGTCCTCACCGAGTGATAACGCTCAATCCCAACTGGGGCGGCGTGATCGAGCCGAACACCTTTGGAACACGAGAATTCATGGACTTCCTCAACCAGATTGGAGCGCAGGCCTACGTCTCAATCAACGTTGGCTCCGGCACTCCGCACGAAGCAGAGGATTGGTTGGAATACATGACTGCCGCGAAGCCTACGACATTGGTCCAGGAACGCGCCGCCAATGGTCATCCGCAACCTTATCAGGTCGGCTTCCTCGGCATTGGTAACGAAAGTTGGGGTTGCGGTGGCAACATGACACCGGATTATTATCTGAGCCAGCTTAAGATCTACAGCCACTTCGTCCGAAATTTCAATCCAGAACAGCAGGGCAGTCAGCACATGCTGAAGATCGCGGTTGGACCGGGAGGTGGCGGCCCTCAGTGGGACAAATGGACTGAGACCATCATGAAGGCCTACCAGGGTCGTCCGAGTGACGGTATTAATGGCCTATCGATGCATTCTTATACGGTAGGGGGACACTGGCCGCCCTCCTACGCTTCCGTCGGGTTCGGAGAGAACGAATACGCTGAAATCTTAAAGAGCACTCTCCAGATGAAGGACCTGATCGACGAGCATTCCGCCATCATGGACAAGTACGACCCGCAAAAGAAAGTTGCGCTCGTCGTGGATGAATGGGGGGCATGGTACAAGCCGCTAGCCGGTACGAATCCGGCTTTCCTCGTTCAGCAAAACAGCCTGCGCGATGCCATCCTCGCGGCCCTCAATTTGAATATTTTTGCCCGTCATGCGGACCGAGTGCGGATGGCGAATATCGCCCAGATGATCAACGTACTCCAGTCCATGATCATGACGGATAAAGGCAAGATGGTCCTGACACCCACCTATTACGTGTACAAAATGTACGTGCCGTTTCACGACGCCACCTTTGTGCCGGTCACTTATGACGCTGGCACTTATAGGCATGGCGACATCACCTTGCCGCGCGTGGATGCCATCGCGGCGAAGGATGCGGATGGCAAGCTGTGGCTGGAAATCACGAACATCGATCCGAACCGTCCCGTTGAAATCGAGGTAAACGTGCCCGGCAGCACGGCTGAATCTGCCGTTGGGCAGACGCTGACTGCGCCAAACGTGGATAGCGTCAACACCTTTGACGCGCCCAATAAGGTGACGCCGAAGCTCATTGCCGCGAAGGCTCAAAACGGGAAGCTGGCTCTGGAACTGGAACCTAAATCGGTGACCGTAATCTCGGTCAGGCAATGACACGACAAGGTACGTCGAAATCCGTAGGGAAGCAGATCGAGGTCGTCGGCCAAAAACCATGTCGCCGACTTCCGCAATGAAGGCGTGTAGCAGGAGGAAACCTTCACCCGAAGCTTGAGAGTTGATCCAGCGTCGCACAATCCAAATGGTTTAGCTGCATCTCGGGGCGTTGACCTCGCAACCCGCTGATTGCGTTCTTACGCCACATAATTCGCGACTCGATATTCCCTAATTGGAGCGATTGAGATAACCTCGGCGCAGGGGGATGATGAAAAACGCGTTACGCGCTGCTCTCTGTACCGTTACCGCCGCACTTATTTTCTCCTCCGCGCCGCGCGCCGCGGAGCCGCCACACATCCGGATCGAAAACGGGGCGAGCCAGTTGATCGTGGATGGTCGGCCATTTGTGATTTTAGGCGGTGAACTTGGCAATTCCTCGGCTGGAACGGCAGAGCAAGCGGACACGATCATCCCCAATGCAACGAAACTACACGTAAACACAATCCTGATGCCGGTGGCCTGGGATCAAATCGAGCCGAAAGAAGGCAACTTCGATTTCAGCATCCTCGATCACTGGATTGAAACGGCGCGAAAGTACAACATGCACTTGGTGCTGCTGTGGTTCGGCAGCTGGAAGAACGGCTTCTCGAATTATGCGCCCTCCTGGGTGAAATCGAACCCGCAGCAGTTTCCGCGCGCCGAATCCGCCGATGGGCAACCACTCGAAATTCTCTCCACGTTTTCCGCGGAAACGCGCCGATGCGACAGCGTCGCTTTCGCCGCGTTGATGCGCCACGTTCGGGTGGAGGACTCACAGGAAGGTACTGTGTTGATGGTGCAGGTGGAAAACGAAGTCGGTTACTTTGGCCTTGGCCGTGATCGGTCTCCTGAGGCTGATCGACTTTTTCGCGGTTCCGTACCAGTCGCTTTATTGCGCGCGCTGGGGGCCAACCGCCTTCAACTCTCGTCCGAACTGGCGTCCCACTTTACCGAGGATGGCAAGAATTGGAGCAGTGCGTTTGGGGACGACGCCGACGAAGCGTTCATGGCCTGGCACTACGCTCGCTACATCGAAGCGGTCGTTCGGGCCGGCAAACACGAATATTCGGTTCCCATGTACGTCAACGCACAACTTCCAGCGCCGCAGGAGCGTGCCGGGGAATATCCCAGCGGCGGTCCGCACCCGGATTATGTGAGCGTTTGGCGCGCGGCTGCTCCCAGCATCGATTTCTACTCGCCCGATATCTACTGGCCGGACTTCCAGTATTGGATCAAGCGGTATGAGATTTCTAGCAACGCGATCTTCGTTCCAGAAGCGCGCATGGATGTTGCTCCGTACAACGCTCTTTACGCGTATGGCCAAGCGCGGGCGTTTGGCTTTTGCCCATTCGCCATCGACAACGTGAGCGCTCCGAAGGATACGGGTTCTGCACCTGGAATCATGCAGGTGTACGAACTGCTCGACAGCATTCGCGATCTTTTGCCCGATGCGCAGGTTGCAGGACGCACCCGCGCTTTGGTGCTGCATGCGACGAGTCCACGTCCTACGCAGACGGTTGCTTTGGGAGGTTATCTGTTCCAAGCCTCGCTCTCGCGCTCGTGGCCGGCGGGAGGAGTCGCGACCGACAACGGGGCGATGTTGATCTTGCAGGCTGCGCCGGGTGAGTTTTATATCCTCGGCGCTGGCCTGACGGTCAATTTCATCCGCGATCCGGATGTTGATTCAGGCGTTGCCGGTATCGAAAGCGTTGAACTAGTCTCTCGTAAATCGGGACAATGGATCACCGATAGAAACCTGAACGGCGATCAGACCAATCAAGGGCGCCAGTTGCTGATGGACGCGCATCAGTTTCATATATATCGGGTGCGATTGTATTCCATAGTTCCCGAACGGCAGCCTTGAGAGAATTGCCTTACCGCGCTGGCGGAATTGCTCTTCTGCCGCTAGATCAAACGCAAAGATGCCCCCGGATGCGCAGAGCATGCGCGCAATTCGCCTCGCCGATGCCGGCGCGCCCATCTAAAGCGCGATCCACGGTTCCGATGGAGAGGTCCGCCGGCCGGGAAATCGCGTGAATGCCGGATCTCGTGCGAGAGATGCGGAAGCGTTGCTCGTCAAGGAGCCACGACTTTCAGTGCCGTGGAAATTAGGTCCACAGAGTTGCTGCCGACCATAATCTTGAAATTGCCCGGTTCGACGACCCAGTGCCAATCGCGATTCAGGAAGCACAGCTCCTGGAAGCCGAGCTTGAAATGAGCGGTTTTGGTTTCGCCTGGATCGAGCGTGACGCGTTGGAAGCCGCGCAATTCCTCAACTGGCCGCGTGACCGAGCTGACCTCGTCGCGAATATAGAGCTGAACGACTTCATCTCCGCGGATGTGGCTCGTGTTCCTGATGTCGACGGACACTGTGGTTTCACCCTGCGTGCCGATTGTTGCCGGCGATAGGCGAAGATTTGCGTATTTGAAAGTTGAATAGCTCAGTCCCCAGCCGAAAGGAAAAAGAGGAGTGACGCTGCCGTCCACGAAGCCGCGCTTCGCCGAGGGCTTTTGATAATAGTAATCGGGCAGCTGCCCGACGGAGCGCGGAACGGTAATCGGCAGATGGCCGCCGGGATTGTAATTACCGAAGAGAACGTCGGCCACTGCGGTGCCGCCCTCCTGTCCCACATACCATCCATCGAGAATTGCCGGCACGTGTTCGGCGACGTAGTTGATAGCCAGCGGCCTGCCGTGGATCAGCACAACCACCACCGGCTTTCCGGTTGCCAGCATGGCTCGCACCAAATCGTCCTGATTGCCTAGCAGGTTGAGGCTCTCGCGATCGCCCAGGTGATTCGTCGCCCATGCTTCGCGCGATGTCTGCTCGTTGCCGCCGAGGGCAAGAATGATCAAGTCCGCCTCTTGTGCAACTTTGACGGCTTTCTTAATGCGCTGTGCATTCAGGATCGGATCGCCCAGGACCACTTTGTCCGCGTTCCAATCGGCGGGTGTCTCCGTGATTTTGCAGCCGAGCGAATATAGGACCTCCGCTCGCGATCCGACCTTGTCCTTAATTCCTTGAAGAATGCTGACGCTTTGCGTCGGCTGACCGCTGTACTCGCCGAGATGAGCTTCCGCCGCGTTGGGGCCAATCACCGCGATGTGCTTGTATTTGGAGATATCCAGCGGGAGCAGGTTGCCTTCATTTTTGAGTAGCGTTAGCGCTTCGTGGGCTGCTTTCAGCGCGAGTTCGCGGTGCGCGGAGTCGTTGGTGATTTTTACGGCGTAATCTGGACTGACGTATGGATCGTCAAAAAGGCCGGTGAGAAACTTCATCCGGAGCACGCGCGCCACGGCGCGGTCGATGTATAACTCAGACACCTGCCCGTTGTTGACCAAATCTTCCAGGTGCGTAAAGGCGTCCGCGGAGGGAAGCTCCATATCCACGCCCGCTTCGAGCGCCATCTTAGCTGCTTCGGCATCAGTCGCCACTACGTGGTGTATCGTTCGCAGTTGCGTAATGCCGAAATAATCCGATACCACGATTCCGCGGAATCCCCATCTCTGCCGTAGTGTGCCGGTAAGGAGCTGCGTGTCGCTGTGCGCGGGGATGCCGTCAATTTCGTTGTACGATGCCATCACCGCGCCCACCCCCGCCTCCTGAACGGCGGCTTTGAAGGGTTTCAGAAAATATTCACGGATCGTACGTTCGGAATAATTTCCAGGGGCCACATTGGTGCCGCCCTCGGGCTGACTGTGGACAGCGAAATGCTTCGCAGTGGCGATCACGTGCTCTTTGTCGATAAAGGGTCCCTGGCCTTGGAAGCCTTCGATTGCCGCCACGCCGATGCGCGAAACGAGATATGGATCTTCGCCGTAAGTCTCTTCCGTGCGGCCCCAGCGCGGATCCCGCGCCAGGCCAAGCACCGGAGCGAGGCACTGCTGCGCACCCCGCGCCCGTACCTCCGCTGCAGTCGCTGTAAATACGTCTTTAACCAGCGACGGGTCCCACGTGGATGCCAGCGCGATCGCTTGCGGGTACGAGGTGCCGCCTGGCGCCATTTCTCCGTGCAGGCATTCCTCGTGGAAAATCACGGGAATTCCTAGACGGGTGTGCTTGCGCAGCCATTTTTGGACTTCGTTGGTGAAGATCGCCTCTTCGCGCGGCCCGCGATTCTCGCTTGGACGCGTCATTTCACCTAGGCCATTCTTCAGCGCTACGGCAGCGAGAGCCGGATCGAAAGCCCCCTTGCTGTCTTCGAACCGTTGGGGCGAACCCGCCGGTAAGTTCGATTGCCAGGTTCCAACTAGTTGCGCGATTTTCTCCTGGAGCGTCATGCGCGACATCAAATCGGCGACGCGCTGCTCGACCGGCAGTTTTGGATTCCGGTATGGCGGAATCGATTGGGCTGAGGCGCCGCAGCAGAACGCCCCGCAGAGGATCGAGACCGCCAGGAGACGTTCTGCCGAAATGTGAATATGTAAACGGCGACCCAAGGGACCCTCCCCAACATGTCTAAGATTGAAAACTGAATTTCGCGTGGTACTCTACCACTGCCGTTAACGTACACGGTAACCAAATTTACTGGCCGCGCGCTGCGCGGCAGACTCCGTTCCGGGGAGTCAAGATGAACCCAGTCACCAGAGTGCCGGCAGGGTTGCCGGACTATGTTTGTGGCTCGCGCAGAGGCGCTGAGTGCGGACGTAATGCTGCTATTGGCGACCGGCAACGATCCGACCCAGGTGCAAAAATCGGAGGACGTTCTGATCGAAGCTGTGCCAATGCCAGTTCGGGAGCAGGGGTTTTATTGAAGCTCGCTCCGATCCCGGCGATCTTGATCGGATGGCGAGTTTGTTGGGGGGCCGCTGAACTTAAGTATCTCCAAATACGTAAATACGTTGTGGTGATCGAAGGCGCCGGGCGGTTGCCCGAGAGCGCTATTCCTGGAGAACCTCGACGATGGAATGTCGCTGAGAGGCGTTCTGGATTTGTCCAAAGCGTTGCCAAGGGCGGAATTCCGGTGGTTGCCGTAGGTGTGGGCGCTTTGGCGAGACAGTGGAACTAGAGGAACGAGCCTAGAAGAATATGGACGCCGTTGTGATGGGCATCGACGTGGGCACGGGCGGCACACGCGCGGTTATCATCGACGCGAGCGGGCGGATGATCGCCTCGGCGAGCGAGGATCACGCGCCGTTTGCCTCACCCGCAGTCGGTTGGGCCGAACAGCATCCGGACGATTGGTGGCGCGCCGCGCAGGTCGCCATTCGCAAGACGCTCCGTGAGTCGAAATTATCCGCCGCGAAAATTTCGTGCGTGGGCTTTTCGGGGCAGATGCATGGCGCCGTGATGCTCGATTCCACGGGCAACGTCGTTCGTCCGGCTCTGATCTGGTGCGACGTTCGCACCCAAAAACAATGCGACGATCTTACCGAGCAAATCGGGCGCGAGCGGATGATCGAACTCACCGCCAATCCCGCACTGGCGAACTTCACGCTCACAAAGCTGCTTTGGGTTCGGGACAACGAGCCGGCCAATTGGCGCCGCGTGCGCTCCGTCATGCTGCCGAAGGATTACGTGCGATTCAAGCTCACCGGACGCGCGGCGACGGACGTGACGGATGCGTCCGGAACGCTGATGCTCAACGTCGCACACCGCAGGTGGTGCGACGAACTTCTAAACGCGGTCCAGATCGATCTGTCGATATTGCCTGACCTTTACGAGTCGCCAGCTGTGTGCGGTCGAATTTCCGCATCGAGCGCCGAGGCAAGTGGACTTGCCGCCGGAACTCCAGTGGTCGCCGGCGCTGGAGATCAGGCTGCGGGTGCAGTAGGCCTGGGTGTCATTGCGCCCGGCGCGGTGCACGCAACCATCGGCACGTCCGGAGTCGTATTCGCGTCCACCGACCGGCCGCTCACAGATCCGCAAGGTCGGCTACACACGTTTTGTCACGCGATGCCGGACCGTTGGCATGTGATGGGAGTCACACAAGCTGCGGGGCTTTCGCTGCGATGGTTCCGCGATAATTTCTTTCGGGAATCCGCGAACGGCGGAGCGGACTTATACGCGCGGATGACCGAGGAAGCCGAGAAGGCTCCGGTAGGCTCCGAGAAACTCCTGTGGGCGCCGTACTTGATGGGCGAACGAACGCCGCATCTCGACGCGACTGTGCGCGGCGCGCTGGTTGGCTTGACCGCGTCACACACGCGGGCGCACGTGATCCGTGCAATTCTCGAAGGCGTGGCCTTCAGCCTCAAAGACACTTTCGCAATTTTTGAAGAAATGGGAATTCCGGTGAGCAATATCCGGTTGGGAGGGGGCGGCGCGCGTTCTCGCTTCTGGCGGCGCGTGCAATCCGACGTCTATGGTCGTACCGTTCAAATCCTCAAAGTGGAGGAGGGGCCTGCGTATGGCGCCGCGATTTTGGCGGGAGTCGGCGCGGGGGTATGGCCGTCTGTGGAAGCGGCGTGCGAATCCGTGGTGCGCATCGCGGAGTGCGTCGAGCCCGATCCCGAGCATGTGGCTATCTTGAGCGCGCAGTACGCGCGCTACCGCCGGATTTACCCGGCGATGAAATCGATCTATTCGTCATAGCGCGAAGATTTCCTGCGTTGCAGCGAGGAGAATTAAATGAGCCCTAAAACAAACGATCCGTACAAGCCAGGGCCGGAGCACAAATTTTCGTTTGGTCTTTGGACCGTCGGAAACCGGGGGCGCGATCCTTTTGGCGATGTGGTTCGCCCCGCGCTCAAGCCCACGGAAATCGTATCCATGCTCGCGGAAGTCGGCGCGTGGGGCGTGAATCTGCATGACAACGATTTAGTGCCCATCGACGCAACGCCTGCGGAGCGCGACCGGCTGGTAAAGGAATTTGCCGCGAGCTGCAAAAAGAGCGGGATCGTCGTCCCCATGACGACGGTCTCGCTCTTTTTCGATCCCGTGTTTCGCGATGGGGCTTTCACCTCCAATGATCCCGAGGTGCGCGCCTACGCCTTGCAAAAAACGATGCGCGCCATGGACATTGGCGCGGAACTCGGCGCGAAGATTTTCGTTTTGTGGGGTGGGCGGGAAGGCGTGGAAACCGACGCCTGCCGGCGGGCCGATGAAGCGATCAAGCGCCTGCGTGACGCTGTGAATTATTTGTGCGAATACAATCTCGATCGCCGCTATGGATTCAAGTTCGCGCTCGAAGCCAAGCCCAACGAGCCCCGCGCAGACATCTATATGGCTACTACCGGACACTACCTTGGTTTCATTCCAACGCTCGATCGACCTGAAATGGTCGGTGTGAATCCAGAAGTGGCGCACGAGCGCATGGCGGGCCTGAATTTCATGCACGGGGTGGCGCAGGCATGGGAATCCGGGAAGCTGTTCCACATCGATCTGAACGACCAGATGCCCGGACGCTACGACCAGGATCTCCGGTTCGGGTCGGCGAATCCCAAATCCGCTTTCTGGCTGGTTAAGTTTCTCGAGGACGTCGGGTACGAAGGACCGCGGCATTTCGACGCGCACGCGTACCGCACGGAAGATTACCAAGGCGTGAAAGACTTCGCTGCCGGCTGCATGCGGACGTACCTGATTTTGAAGGAAAAAGCAAAACGCTGGAACGAGGATGTGGAGATTCAATCAATCCTGAGGGATGTGTCGGCGGACGGGAAGGGAATCGGAAGCATCGGCCGATTCTCGAAGCAGAACGCCGCGTCACTTCTCGGTCACGTATTTGACCGGGCGCAGATTGTGAAGAAAAGGCTTCCTTACGAGCACCTGGATCAACTCACGATCGATATCCTCACCGGAACGAGGTAACCCCTTTACAGCGAGGTGTGGAGTAGTCTGGAATACCGAGCTGGGCCCAAAACTCGACTTCGGCAGGCTAGGCCGCTGCGTAGAACGGGCGAGTGAAGCTTCACAAGGCCCCGCCGAGGCGCTGATTTTTCGGCTTGGCTCCCATGCCGTGGGGCCGTAATCGAACTCACCGGGGCGCCCTAAACGCGAATTCCGTTTGCGGCTTTCGGACCCGCAACACAGTGAAACGCTCCGAGTCTGCCTCGGCAAAGGGCTTAGCCGCGAACCAATGGACCTTCTGGCCGCCAGTTCTGCCTGGCGATGCGCTTGACAAAGTCCCGCTTCAAACACAGGCTATTCGCCGGCACGGTTGGTCCGTGCCCACCCGTGGAGCACTAAATGGGATTTATTCACGACGGTTTTCTGCTTCATTCGAAGACGGCGCAGCGCTTGTACCACGGTTATGCGGAAGCCGAGCCCATTCTGGACTACCACTCACACCTGCCCGCGGCGGACATTGCTTCCGACCGCCAGTTCCGGAATCTATTTGAGGTTTGGTTGGAAGGAGACCACTACAAGTGGCGCGCAATGCGAGCTAATGGCGTCGCCGAGCGTTACTGCACTGGTGACGCGCCTCCATACGAAAAATATTTAGCATGGGCTCGAACGGCGCCGTTCACGCTGCGCAATCCTCTCTACCACTGGACGCATTTGGAGCTGAAGCGCTATTTTGGAATCGCCGAACTGCTCGATGAAAGCAGCGCCAAATCCGCGTGGGATCGAGCAAGCCAACTGCTTCAGACCCCCGAACTATCGGCGCGCGGTATTTTAAGAAAATTCAAGGTTCGCATTGCATGCACTAGCGATGATCCTTGCGATGACCTATCGCATCACCGGGCGCTCGCGACATCCGATGCGGATTTTCGTGTGTGCCCGACGTTCCGTCCGGACGCAGCGCTGGCCGTTCATTCCCCCGAACTATTTCGCGAGTGGATCGGACGGCTCGAAGAGGCGAGCAACACGGATATTAGGTCGTTTCGCGCATTCCTGGATGCTCTGAAGGCGCGTCACGACTATTTTCATGCACAGGGAGCGCGGCTATCCGACCACGGCCTGATCCAGTGTCATGCGACCCCTTGTAACGAAACTGAAGCCGCCGGCATTTTCGAAAAGGTTCGCGGCGGCTCGATCGTTAGCGAAACCGATCGGGAAAAGTTCCGGTCATTTCTGATGCTCTATTTTGGCCGTCTGGACGCGGAAAAGGGCTGGACAAAGCAGCTGCACGTGGGCACTCTGCGGGACGTAAACGCCCGACGCTACCGCGAACTCGGTCCCAACACCGGATTCGATACCATCGGAGACGACGCTCAAATCCGCGCGCTTTGCGCTTACCTCGATCTCCTCGGTCGCGAAAAATCTCTGCCCAAGATGATCGTGTACAACTCCAATCCGGCGGACAACTACGCGTTTGCCGCGGCGGCAGGCAGCTTTCAGGATGGTGCTGTCGCGGGGGAAATTCAGTTCGGAAGCGGGTGGTGGTTTATGGACCAGAAAGAAGGGATCGAGTGGCAGCTCAACGCTCTTTCCAATACGGGACTGCTCGCGCGTTTCATCGGCATGACCACCGACTCGCGCTCTTTCATGTCATTTCCACGCCACGAATATTTCCGACGCGTCCTTTGCAATATGATCGGCAGCGAAATGGAAAAGGGCGAACTTCCGAATGACGAACAGCTGTTGGGCAAGTTCGTTCGGAACATTTGCTTCGAGAACGCCCGGCAATACCTGGGGCTTGATATGCCCAGCGGCCACGCTGGCCGATAAGCGGATTCGCTCAATCGCACTGCTGCATTCGCGCACCAAACCGCAGCGGTCCATCTCACCAGTCGTGCATCGTTCCATCCAGCTTTCGATTGATGGGCAAATACGCCCGCTGGTAGGGATATTGAGCCGCCAGCGATTCGTCGATATCGACGCCTAAGCCCGGCGAATCGCCGGGGTGCATGTGTCCATCGCTAAATGAATAGGCGTGGGGAAACACGCGGTCGGTTTCCGGCGTGTGCCGCATGTATTCTTGAATGCCGAAATTGTGCACGCTCAGATCGAAATGCAGCGCGGCAGCCATGCAAACGGGGCTCAAGTCGGTGGCGCCGTGCGATCCGGTTCGCACTTGGTAGGGTTCGGCGAGATTTGCGATTTTGCGCAGATGGGAAATTCCTCCGGCGTGGACCACCGTCGTTCGGATGTAGTCGATCAGCTGTTCCTGGATCAATAGCTGGCAGTCGTAGATGCCGTTGAAAATTTCTCCCACGGCGAGCGGCGTGGTGGTGTGCCGCCGGATCAGCCGAAAGCGCTCTTGGACTTCCGCCGGTGTGGGATCTTCGAGCCAAAATAAATGGTAGGGTTCGAGTTCCTTGCCCAAGCGTGCGGCCTCGATCGGGGTTAGGCGGTGATGCACGTCGTGAAGCAGGTGTAGGTCTGGGCCGAACTCCTGCCGTAATCGGGCGAAGAGCTGCGGCACGAATTCGAGATACTTTTCGGACGACCATAGATTTTCAGGCGGCGCATTTTTCTCTGCTGGCTCGTAGTACATTTCGCCGTGGCCGACCCCGTAGGTGCTCGGCAATCCGGGGACACCGCACTGAGCGCGTATGGCCTTGTAACCGAGCTTGACGTAGCGCGCCACAGCTTCGGCCGCCTCGTCGATGCTCGATCCGCTGGCGTGGCCATAGGCGAGAACGGAATCGCGCGAAGCTCCGCCGAGAATTTGGTACAGAGGCACGCCCAGACTTTTCGCCTTAATGTCCCAAAGCGCCGTATCAACGGCGGAAATCGCGGCCATGGTAACCGGCCCGCGCCGCCAGTAAGCGCCTTTATAAAGGTATTGCCAGATGTCCTCGATCCGGCGCGCGTCACGTCCGATCAGTAACGGAACAACGTGGTCGGAAAGATAGCTTGCAACTGCTAATTCGCGGCCATTCAGCGTGGCGTCGCCGAGGCCGTGAATCCCGCCTTCGGTAATTAGCTTGAGCGTGACGAAGTTTCGCCCCGGGCTGCAGATGATAACTTTCGCGTCGGTGATTTTCATCGCGCCGAACCCTTTCGTCGGAGAGTTTCCGGAAACCCTCACCTTCAATTAAGTGGCTCGCAGCGACCGTATGCTACCAGATCATCGGCGCTGAAGGTGCGGAAGCGGGCTTATGGCGATTGACGGCGGGAGTAGACTACGGGCGGAGGTTTTCGCGACGCGAGTACGTCTTTGGCGACGAAGTACATTTTTTGCTCTGATTTTGGCGGTGCTGCTGCCTGCGGCTGTGCGCGCCGATAGCGGTTACGCAGCATGGCTTCGGTACGCGCAGCTTACGCCAGCGGAGCAAGCCAAATACAACGCTCTGCCGGCCGCCGCTGTAGTGCTGGGGAATGCAGAGTTATTGCGGACCTCGCAAACGGAGCTGATTCGCGGCGTACGAGGAATGTTGGGGCGAACTTTGCGCGCGGAGCAAGGCATGCCTACGGAAAACTCCATCCTATTGACCACGCTCGATCGGTTGCGAACCGTGGCTCCGCGTTTCCAATCGCCTCGTTCGCTGGCGGCCGGTGGATATTGGATCGCGACCGCGCGGGTGGGCGGATATAGCTGCTTAATTATTGCCGGAGCCGATAGTCAAGGCACCCTCCACGGCACCTTCGATCTCCTTCGCAAAATCGCTTTGAATGAAGATGTGAACCATCTGCGCGTGACGGAGCAACCGTCCGCCCCAGTACGCTGGGTGAATCAGTGGGACAACCTAAACGGCAGCATCGAGCGTGGATATGGCGGTCGATCGATTTTCTTTGAGAACGGCAGCGTTCGAACCGACCTCACTCGCGCGAGCGATTACGCGCGCCTGCTGGCGTCGGTGGGCATCAACGGCTGCGTGGTGAACAATGTGAACGCCGATCCTCGGATATTGTCAGCCGACTTCATTCCGCAACTGGCTCGCATTGCCGATGCCTTCCGTCCGTGGGGTGTGAAGCTAGCGGTCTCCGTCGACTTCAGCGCGCCGAAAGCGCTCGGCCAACTCGATACGTTCGATCCCCTCGATCCACGGGTTATCGCATGGTGGAATCAAAAGGTGGGCGAAATTTACCGCCAGATTCCTGACCTCGGGGGTTTTTTGGTCAAAGCGGATTCGGAAGGGGAGCCCGGCCCCGCGAGCTACGGACGAACGCCCGCCGATGCAGCGAATATGCTTGCAGGCGCCCTCAAGCCTCACGGCGGCGTGCTGCTCTATCGTGCCTTCGTTTACAACTCGCATCTCAATTGGCGCAACCTGAAGAACGATCGTGCCAAAGCGGCGTACGACATTTTTCATCCACTCGACGGAAAATTCGCCGCCAACGTGATCGTCCAGATCAAAAATGGCCCAATCGATTTTCAAGTGCGCGAGCCCGCCTCGTCGCTTTTCGGGGGCCTTCAAAAGACGAATGAAGCGATCGAACTGGAGATCACCCAGGAATATACGGGGCAGCAGCGGCACCTCGTCTTTCTGGTGCCGATGTGGAAGACGACGCTCGATTTCGACATGCACGTGAACGGCCGGTTCACCCCGGTGAAGGGCATCGTAACCGGCCATTCCTTTCATCGTCCACTCGGCGGTTTCGCGGGCGTGAGCAACGTCGGGTTAGACGCGAACTGGCTCGGCAATCCGATGGCGATGGCAAATCTCTACGGATTTGGCCGCCTTGCTTGGAATCCGAATCTTACCGCCGAAGCGATCATCGACGAGTGGACGAGGCTTACATTTGGAAATAATCCAGTCGTCGTGCGCACCATCGATGCGATGCAATTGTCTTCGTGGCGCACCTATGAAGATTACACGGGGCCTCTCGGCGCGGGCACTCTCACGGATATTCTCGGCAGCCACTATGGTCCTGGAGTCGGCTCGGCGGAACATAATGGCTGGGGCCAATGGTTTCGCGCCGATCATCATGGCGTTGGAATGGACCGCACGGTGGCGACTGGCACGGGATACGTCGGCCAATATTCTCCGCAGGTGCAGAAGGAGTACGAAACGCTGCACGCGACGCCCGACAATCTACTGCTGTTCTTTCACCATGTTCCCTACACGTACAAACTACATTCGGGCCAGACGGTGATCCAGTACATCTATGACTCGCATTACGAGGGCGTCGAAAGGGTCAAGCAATACGTTCGCGAGTGGGAATCTCTGCGCGGCTTGGTGGATGAGCAGCGCTACGCGTTCGTGCTGGCGCGGCTCAAATATCAAGTCGGAGCTTCCATTGTCTGGCGCGACGCGGTGTGCAACTGGTTTTACCGTATGTCGGGAATCCCGGATGCGCGCGGCCGCGTCGGTCACTATCCCGATCGCACCGAAGCGGAATCGATGGAGCTGCAAGGCTACACCGTGGTTGATGTAACTCCGCGAGAGAACGCCTCAGGCGGCAAAGCCGTGGAATGCAGCACGACAGGGAAGACGTGCATCGCGAGCTTTCATTTCAAGCGACCAGCCGGATGGTATCAGATGGACGTGCAATATTTCGATCTGAACAACGGACAGTCGACGTTCAAGGTTCTCGTCGGGAAGCAGCTGGTGGACCAGTGGATTGCTGATGACGATCTGCCCAGCTCGCGGATTGGGGGAGACACTTCCACCCGCCGCGAGATACCAGGGCTCGCGCTGCGTCCTGGAGATCTGATTCGCATTGAGGGCACACCCAACGGCGGAGAACCTGCGCCATTTGATTACGTTTCCATCCACCGCACCGGTCCGTGAAGTTCATTCGCATAGGCCGCGGCGCTTTCGGGCGAACGAGAATTTCACGGGCGCACACTGCGGTTCGCTCTGGGAACGCCCGCGCATGCCAAACTCGCGTTGCTTGTCGCAGAGGTCCGTTGTTAAGATGCGCCTTCGAATAAAGTGCTAAGGAAAGCCTTCTCCTATGGGACATTCCGCTCTCGATCTGACTTCTCGAACCGCGGTCGTAATCGGAGGAACTTCAGGCATCGGCCTTGCAATCGCAAAGGGATTGGCTCGTGCCGGCGCGAATGTAGTACCAACGGGCCGTCGCGCCGCGCTCGTTGAATCGGCGGCCGAAGAAATCCGCGGCCTGGGGCGCAAATCGCTGGCCGTTCCGGCGGACGTGACCGACGTGGCGAGTCTCGAGTCGTTGCTTCGCGCCACCGTTGCCGAGTTTGGCTCCGTTGATATCCTCGTCAACAGCGCCGGCACCACAAAGCGCACGCCGACTCTCCAGGTCAGTGACGAGGAATGGAACCAAATTATCGATACCAATCTGAACGGGACGCTGCGCGCGTGCCAGGTCTTCGGCCGCCACATGATCGATCGTGGCTACGGCCGAATTGTGAACATCGCTTCGCTGGGCGCATCCGTGGCTCTCTTTGAGGTTGCCGCATATTGCGCCAGCAAGGCGGCTGTCGCCTCACTCACCAAATCCTTGGCTATCGAATGGGCACGCCACGGCGTCTGCGTGAACGCGATTGCGCCAGGCGTCTTTCGCACTCCTCTGAACGCTTCACTGCTTGAAGGAACTCCTCGCAGTCAAGAGTTCCTTCTTCGCACGCCCATGCGTCGATTTGGTGAATTGGACGAATTAACCGGGGCCGCAGTGTTCTTGTCCTCTGAGTCCGCGAGCTTTGTTACCGGCCACATCCTGGCTGTGGACGGTGGGTTCCTGGCCAGCGGCGTGAACCAGTAAGCCGGTAGAAGTCTCGCCAGCCTCTTCAATGCAGTGCTGGGCCGCGCGCTGGCTGGCGCAAACGTGCGAAGGGAATTGCTCTTTGGTCGAGGCGAAAGAAGTCGCAACGACGAAAGCTCGACTGTTCGGAGGCTTCCGCTGGACTATCTGCGCCCTGCTCCTGTTCGGCACCACCAAGAACTACATGGACCGGCAGGTGATCGGAATTCTCAAGGATACCCTGCAGCATCAGTTCGGCTGGAACGAAATCGACTACGGCTACCTGGTAGAAGCCTTCCAAGCGGCGTACGCGATTGGCATGATCGTGGTCGGACGGGCAGTCGATCGGTTGGGGACCCGCGTCGGATATGCCTGGGCAATGGGGCTCTGGAGCCTTGCCTCCATGGCTCACGGATTCGCTTCTTCACTCGGAGGATTTTTAGGGGCGCGGTTCGCCCTTGGTTTCTCTGAGTCCGCTGTGTTTCCGGCGAGCATCAAAGCCATCGCCGAATGGTTCCCGCGCAAAGAGCGTTCGCTGGCCACCGGCATCGCCAATGCCGGCACGAATTTCGGCGCCATCATTACACCGTTGATCGTCCCCTGGATCACTATTCACTGGGGATGGCGCGCGGCGTTCTACCTGGTCGGCGGAGTGGGGTTTATCTGGCTGGCGGCTTGGTTGTGGATCTATCGCCCTCCGGAACAACATCCCCGCTGCTCGGCCGCCGAATTGGCCTATATCCGCAGCGATCCTCCCGAGGCGACGGCCCAGATCAAATGGCTCTCGTTGCTGCCGTACCGGCAAACGTGGGCCTTCACATTAGGGAAATTCATTACCGACCCCATCTGGTGGTTTTTTCTTTTCTGGATTCCCGATTTTCTGCAGCGGAAACACGGTTTATCCCTGACGCAGCTCGGCGTGCCGATCATGTTGATCTACCTGATGGCCGATGTTGGCAGCGTCGCTGGCGGCTGGCTTTCCTCGGCTCTCATTCATCGCGGGAAAAGCGTGAACGCCGCGCGGAAGATCGCCATGTTGGTATGCGCGATTGCTGTGACACCCATTGTTTTGACATCCCGGGTCGCTTCCACCATCGGTGCAGTGCTTCTGATCGGGCTCGCCGTGGCGGCGCATCAAGGATTCTCAGCGAACTTGTTCACGCTGCCGAGCGATATGTTTCCGCGCAGAGCGGTGGCATCGGTCGTCGGTATCGGCGGCATGGCTGGGGCGGTTGGTGGGCTTTTGATTGCGAACATCGTGTCACATTTGCTCCAATGGACCGGCAGTTACGCCATCCCGTTCATGATCGCAGGCTCAGCGTATTTGATTGCGCTGGCGGTGATCCATATTTTGACTCCTCGGCTGGAACCGGCCCCGATCGGCCCGCCGGATCTGCGGCAGGACGGCGCGGTTGCGCATTAGTTTATTGGTCATTTAATAGAGAGGCTCGGCATGAATTTGTCGCTGCGTGACCCGAAAAGCTGCCGCTGGGATTTGATCGCGCTCGGAGAAGTGATGCTACGTTTCGATCCGGGCGACCGCCGCGTTTGGACAACGCGCACCTTCGAAGTTTCGGAAGGAGGCGGAGAATATAACGTCGCGCGCAGCCTCAAGCGCTGTTTTGGCCTGAATGCTGCGGTGGCGACCGCGTTTGTCGATAACCCCGTCGGGCGCTTGCTGCAGGATCTGATTTATCAAGGTGGAGTCGATCAATCACTTATCCGCTGGGTCGAGGATGACGGTGTCGGCCGCAAAGCTCGTAACGGATTGAACTTCACCGAGCGCGGATTTGGTGTCCGTCCGCCGCTGGGGTGTTCGGATCGCGGACACACCGCTATTTCTCAGCTCAAACCGGACGAAATCGACTGGGACGAGATGTTTGGCCACCACGGCGCACGCTGGTTTCACACCGGCGGGATTTTTTGCGCGCTTTCCGATCGGACGCCCGAAGTCGCCCTACGGGCGGTCGAATCTGCGCGCAAACACGGCACGATCGTCTCTTACGATTTGAACTATCGCGAGTCGCTGTGGAAATCAGCGGGAGGAAAGCAGCGAGCACAAGAAGTAAATTGCCGTCTCGCCCCGTACGTGGATGTTCTGTTGGGCAATGAAGAGGACTACTCGGCCGCACTCGGTATCGACGTCGAAGGCTTGGACGAGCATCTTTCGAAACTGGAGGTCGAAGCCTACAAACGAATGTTGGCGGTGGCGGCAAAGAAATTTCGGCCGTCGCTGGCGGCAGTTACGCTGCGAAAGGCGACGACCGCCTCGCGAAATGACTGGGGGGCTGTCTGCTACGACGGTGTAGAATTTTTCGAGTCCACGCAACGCAAGGATCTTGAAATTTTGGACCGCGTCGGCGGCGGCGATTCGTTTGCCTCCGGCTTGATTTATGGTTTGCTTGCCGGCAAGGGCACGCAGTGGGCGCTGGAGTGCGGCGCGGCTCACGCAGCCCTGGCGATGACGACTCCCGGCGACACATCCATGGTCACTTTGAACGAAGTGGCGCGCCTGATGCGCGCGCCCGGAGCGCGCATCACGCGCTGATGCTCCGCGAAAGAACCCAGAGCTATGGCCAGCAAACAAGAGAGCTTCCAACGCATTGCGGAAGTGGGAGTCATACCCGTGGTTCGCGCGTCGTCGGCGCATGACGCGCTTCGAGCAGCACGCGCCTTGCGCGACGGTGGCATTCCGATCGTGGAAGTCACCATGACGGTTCCCGGCGCCATCGACGCGATCGCCCAACTGGCCAAATCCGAAAGCGGCATGCTCGTCGGCGCGGGCACGGTCCTCGATGCCGCGACTGCCGGGCGCTGCGTGGACGCGGGCGCGCAGTTCATCGTAAGTCCGGGTCTCAATCTGGACGTGGTCGCGGCAGTTCGCGCTCGCGGAATCCTGATGATGGCCGGTGCATTGACACCCTCTGAAATCATGGCCGCGTGGGAGGCTGGCAGCGACGCGATAAAGATTTTTCCGTGCGATGCGGTCGGAGGCGCGAAGTACATAAAGTCGATCAAGGGGCCATTTCCGCAAATCCCGCTCGTGCCTACCGGCGGCGTAAACCTTGCCAATGTGTGCGATCTCATCCGGGCTGGCGCCGCGGCTGTAGGCGTGGGCAGCGAGCTCGCCTCCAGGACTGCGCTAGCCTCCGGCGACATTGGGCAAATCGCCGCCGCGGCTTCTCGCTATCTCGCCGCAGTCCAGGAAGCACGAGCCGTGCGCGGTGTGTGATATTCTCTGATCGATTCAATCGGGGGGAAGCGTACCAGAATGAGCTATCTGAACCGGATTCAGGCGGATTTGACCGCCGCAATGAAGGAAAAGGACGAGCTGCGCCTGAGCGTGCTGCGCATGATGAAGAGCGCGCTGAAGTACAAGGAGGTCGAACGAGCTCGCGCGCTGGACGATCTGGAATCGCTGCAAGTGCTGCAGACACTGGTGAAGCAGCGCCGCGAATCGGTGGATCAGTTCACCAAGGGGGGCCGCAAGGATTTGGCGGAAAAAGAAGCCAAGGAAATCATCATCATAGAGGAGTACTTGCCGGCCGCTCCGAGCGATTCGGAAATTCAGCACGCCGTAGAGGCCGCGGTCACTGAAACGGGCGCTGATTCGCTGAAGCAGATGGGAGCCGTGATCAAGGCCGCGCGGGCGCGTCTGGAAGGACGAGCGATCGACGGGAAAGCGCTGAGCGATCGGGTACGCGAGCGGCTGAGCGAAAAATCCTAGTTCCTACTTTCGCGGCTTTTCAAAATTTCGCTACTCGCTGAATCAAGAGCCCGCGTTTGACCGGCCAAGAGAAGTGGTACAAGCCTACCGACGAGCCTTCCTCAGAAGCAGCCGGAATTTATCTGGCAGGTATCGCAACGCGCGCAAATTGCTTTATGGCGTGACTTTTTTCAGTACAGCCGCGGAATTCTGGTCCGCGGCAATCTGCTGCAGGAAGGCGCGGATTTCAGGAAGCTTATCTGTGGGCACGATCACACCCTTAATTTCGAACGTGCGCTGGTAGCGCAGCACTCCGTTGGCGACAGTCGTACTGCTGCGGTAGGTCGCGTAATCGCAGGAGGCTTGCACCGGCTTCGGCAACCCGTCCGCCACATATCCCGGCGGCAGCGCGATGTCGAAGGCGTCCGTCTGCAACGTGGCCTCTTCAAAGTCAATCGGGTAGCGGCGAGGTTTGCCGTCCACAGTAAACAGATCCAGATCGCCCGTGTACTTATCTCCGATCACGCGCGGCGACACGATCAGCAAATTGCCGGCGGACTTCGCGTAGTCCGAAGCAAAGAACTTGTAATCGAGCGTCAGCGTCTGATCGTAGTCGTTTAGGTTTCCCACAGAAGCGCCCGTAAGCTGAAAACTGCTCAGAAATTCGCTCAGGAAATTTTCGAAAATCCGCGCGCGCTTGGACGGCTCGATCTCCAAAAACTGTTCCCGGTCGTCCGCCGCGGGGCCGCCCCAGCGCAATTCCTGCACATCGCCGGAAAGATTGCCGCTGGGCGTAAGCGTCAACTTTGCGATGCGCAGCAGGCGATTCGTAGAGGGTGGCAGCAGCGGAATTTTCTCCAGATGTCCACCATCGGGAGCGATAACCAAACCATACGTATCCTGCAAATATGATGGAACGTAGCCCAGTGGAACGTACTGATTAGTGGGATCAAATATCAGCAATCGCCCGAGCTTGGGATCGTCGATCACCGAATACAGGCTCGGGTCGTTCACGTTGTCCGGCAGCCGGATAGCCAGGATCGCGTGATTGAAAGCGATGGAGGGGTAGCTTGGGTAAACGAATCCTCGGTGGGTATCGACTAACACGTAGTAGGAATCGATACCCATCGTACGCAGCATCGCACTCAATAATGTCGCTTTGTCTTTGCAGTCTCCATATTGGTTTGTGAAGATCTCGGCGGCGAAGTGTGGCTGGTATCCGCCGACACCGATCTCCACGCCGAAATAACGTATGTTCCGTTGCATGTATTCGGTAATGGCTCGAATTTTTTGCATCGGATCAGTCGCGCTGGCTGTCAACTCAGCGACCTTTTGCTGGATTTCCGGTGAAGGATCGCGACGCGATTTTGTGAGAGCGTCATACCAGAGCCCGATGTCGGTCCACGAACCGGTCGACTTCGCACGCAGAGTCGGATCGCTTGGAAAATATTTAAGCCCTGCCCAGCCGGCGACGGTTCTCCATGACGGCATCTCGGGTTCAATCTCAATCCCGGGCAGATCATTCACTTCCCAGACGTATTCATTCGGCGCGGGGGTTTGCGGCTTTACTTCAGCGTGGTTAAACCACCGCGCGGTAAATTCCCATCCCGAAGGAATGTCCAAAATCAGGCGCGCCGTCCGGACGGGCGCCTGATCTTGAAACCACCAGTCGTCCTCGAAAACGTAAGGACGATTGCGTTGTACGTACTCGAATCCAACCACTCTGCCAGGATAGGCATCCGGAAACTGGAGCGCCTTCACTCTGACGTCTTGGTACAACAAATCGCTGAGGTAGCCGTGCTCTTCGGCATCTTTTTCGCCGACCGCGATCTCCCGTCCGTCCGGCTCGATGGTCCACGCTTTAAGCGAGACGATTTTCGTGTCTTTATCGAAATCCACGGCGATTCCGCCGTAATTGTCTCGAGCCTCGGGGCGTAGCAGCCGCACGGCCTCGCGATGGCGCGTGTAGATATCGCCGTTGCGTTGCACCGTAATCTGCGTTTCATCGAGCAAAATTACAGCCTTGGTGTCTTTCGAATAATCGGGAAGTTTTTCCTGCGCGGCGGCCCGCAGCCAATCAGGAGCAGAGTCTGCGGCGCATGCGCGTGGCACTCCACACGCCAGCGCCACCGCGACCATGCAGCCCGCGATGATTCCTCGCCTAATTGACTCGGCCTGTCTGCGTGTTTTCAAGAACCATTTGCGCATTGTCATTGGTTCGAACGGCCCCGAAAAATGCTCGGAACGTAGGATAGGCTTCCTTTGCGAAAAGAACGCCTTTAATGGCCAGGTGACGCTTCACTTCGACGGCGTTCCCATCTTCCGTTGGAACGATTTCGTAGAACGCTGCGCCAAGGTCGATTTTCTTCTGTTTCGGCAAAGCATCGATTTTGAATCCGGCCGGCGCTTGTATCGTCACGTCGTCGATTTCCTCGTAAGGATATGAAAAATACACGGCGTTGTGTCGCGTCTGTTCAGCAAAATCGCCCCCTTGCGTGGCCTGAAATAGATCAAGCGGCAAAAGCATGTCGCGAGAGGCCATGCTGCCGTAGGACGGGAGTTTGAGCGTTCCTTCCACGTGAAGTGGTTGCTCGATGTCGTCCCAGTTTGCGATCTTGGTGATCTCGAAATCCGAACCGACCGGCAGCCATCCCTTGATCTTGCCATCCAAATCTTTCGTTCTGCCCGTCTGGTCTTCTTTGCGGTCTGCTTCCCGCTCTATCGCGCCTTCGAGTCCGGTGAAATCAATCTGAACGGTTCCTGAAATCGAGCCGTCCGGCGTGACGTTGATATGTGCAGTGCGGACGATAGTTGCTTGGGAAGATACGGGCGCTGGCGTGGCAACTACGGTTGCGGTGTGGCCATCGACCCGAATGCCGCCGGCCTCGCTTTCGAACCATGGCAGAATGCCAAACGGGTAGTAACGCGCGGATGGATCGAGATAATATTCTCGCGAGCCCGCGCGTACCCAGACAAGTTCCGCATTGAGTTCATCAACGTCCTTACGATCCGCTAAAAAGATCGATGAATTTCGACCCGCAACCCAAACTTGAGTGGCCTCAAATCCCGCCGTGCGCGCCAAACCGATGAACGTCAAGTTGATCTGGAATCCCGTGGCGTAGCCCCGCTCGAACACATCAGCGACGTTGTTATCAGGCTTTAGCTCCTCAGCCTTCGCTTCCTTCTGCGTCTTGTAGTCTTCCATGCTCAGATTCCGAATCTGTTCCACGCGAGCATAGATTTTGCGAAGTTTCGTCTCCGGTGAATCAGTCGCGGTCGTAATCTTCGAAAGTTCCTGGCTGAGCACGTCCTTCTTGTCGATGAAATGTTCGATTTGGCTGCCCCATTGTTTGGCGTAATGGTTCCAATACTTTTCCTTGGAGTCGGAAGGACCCGGATCGCCGGGTTTTGCGTAATAGAACTCCACGCGCGGCTCAAGCACGTCCTTCGGCGGCATTAGCGGCTCGTCAACTACAGCGGGAATGTCTTGCACGCTCATCGTGTACGCGCCATCGCTCTCTCGCTTGAGTGCCGCAGTCGCGGGCAACAAATACGTTCTATAGAAAGGCGTGAGGCTCGTACCACCGTAGCCCTCATACGGATAGTAGGAGAAGTGCGCTTCGCGTGTGTACATTGTGCTGGAAAGGACCCACCGTTCCACATGGACGTAATTGGGCGAAGCCTGATTGTCGTACTTGTACTCGATGATGCACCCAGGCTCTACGTTCGGAAGCGTGAAACTTTTCGCGGAAAGCTTATAGCCTCCGGTGCTCACGATCGTTGTGTCGAGCACCTGCCCGTCGAAAGTTTTGATCGTGCCGTCCGGCAATATAGTGCGCCCGGCTATGTACGGGATCGTTTCCGACGTTTTGTCATAGGGAATTTCGATATGCCCTTGTTTCGTTCCCGCCTGGGTGAAGATTTTAATGCGCACGTACTCCTCATCGGAATCGCCAGAGGTGTTGAACGTTCTGGTGTCGAGCACGCTCTCGCGATAAAGAATCATCGCGTCCGCGCCTGGTTCCTTCGGATTGTCCTTCAGTGCGAGATCATCTGGTGAGACCGGCAACCAACCGACAGTCGCAGACACAGGCAGCACACGCGCCATAAAAATTACCGCCGCTAGGAGCATTGCTTGGCAGGCGCATCGAATGATTCGGCTCATAAGCCCCTCTTCCCACCGCCAGGAATCGGAGGCATGGAGAGGACCGCGCCCTGCCGGTGCAGGACCCTTCTCAGCCCCGATATACACAAAGTGAAGTGGCGCAACGCTAACCCAGAGCCAATCTGCTTGTCAATGACCTGTCCGGTTCCTTTTTTCAATCGGTCACTGAGAGCAATCAGGAGGGGCTGTTGTCAATCGACGATCCAGTGTTCGTTGCGCCAGCAGTTCCAATCTGCAGAGCTAGCCACGTAACATGGGAAACGGGGTTGCGGCGCTGGGCTCGTGGCGTGTAATTGCGGTTCGGAGTCGCAGCGGCTGTGGCAGGCAGCCCACCCCGGTCGTCGGTAGTTGGTTGCCGGCCGCCTAGTCAGCAGGCCTGCGCGGAAAGCGATACGGACGGAAGCGTCGACGGAACATCCAGCTGCAGCGTACGCGATGTGTTCTTTCTGGGGGGGTGTGTTTCCAGCCAGAGAACGTAGTTCTGCCGGATTTGATCGATGTAAGCGGGGATATGACGCTCCTGCTCCTGTAGCCACGCTTCGAGCGTGATCTCGCCCTGTTGCGCGTGCGTCACGGCGCGCAACCAAACTGCCGGAGGCAGAGCGACAGCCAGTTGATATGTCATTTTGCGTAGCCGGCGGATGATCTCGGTCGCCTCGCGCGTGCTTTGATGGAAATAGCCCAGCGATCCCGCCCACTGGGCGGCGTCAAACTCGGCAAACTCGCAGTGCGGCTCGGCAATCAGCCGCCGAAACGAGAAATACGAGTTCACTTCGCGATCCGCCAGATGAAGGATGATCTCGTGGATGCTCCAGCGTCCCGAGGACGGCTGATAGAGCCACATTTTCTTCGGCAGCGGGCGCAGAGCGGTGCCCAACAAAGCCGGGCCTCGCCCGAACGATTCGATCATCAGGCGTCTTTCATCGCGGGTCATGGACGTTGATTGCACTCCCGTTTTCTTACTTAGACGCAAATACCGCGAATTGGCTGCCTGCTGCTTCGCGAATTTTCGAAAAACATCGATCGCCGACTCGCTCTCGAAATCCCGACGCATAAGCATAGGGCTAGACGTACTGTCCGGCCAGAGCCAATTTGGGCTAGCCTCACGCTGCTATCGCTTGGATTTCCAATGATTGGACCCAGCCAAATTGTCTCATGTTTCATTCTTCATCCCGACTCGCGCCGGCCGCTTGCCCCAATATGCGCGCAAGTCGCCGACTAGATATAGCGAGCCCGTGGCGAACACCGCGTCATCGGGTCCAGCCAGTTCGATAGCGCGCTCTAGCGCCGCCACGGGATCGCTAACAATCATAGAGCTTCGCGCCAGATGCGCGGTCATCTCCGCCAGCAGCGGCGCGGAAATGGCGCGCGGCTGGTGCGGTTCGGTCAGCACCACCAGATCGGCGCGCGGAAAAATCAATCCGGCGATTTCGTCCACGGCTTTGTCGCGCATCGCGCCGTACACTAGCAGAATCCGCCGCTCGGCAAAATTTTCTTCCCAGAATTTCAGCAGTTCGCGAGCTCCTGCGGGATTGTGGGTGCCGTCGATGTAGACATCGGGGCCATCCTGAAGTCGCTCCAGCCTGCCGGGCCATTTTACGGAACGGATTCCGCGCTCGATTGCTTCGTCGCCAATCGAAAAACCGCGCTGCGTTAGCAATTGAGCCGTGGTTGCAGCGGCCAGGGCGTTTCGAATCTGAAATCGTCCTGCCAGCGGGGTCTTGATCGTCAGCTGATTTCCGGACTCTGCCGAGACCGCCGTCGCGCGGTAGCAGCCTCCATCGGAGGTGGTGTTCTCCAGCCGCCACTCCTCGTCAATCTCCACGAGCTTTGCGTTCATTTCCTGGGACCGCCGCGCGATCACCGCCCTTGCTTCCGGCCGGGCTGCCGAACTAACCACCGGCGCGCCAGCTTTGATGATGCCGGCCTTTTCAGTGGCAATTTCACGGAGCGAATGGCCCAGGTAATCCTCGTGATCGAAATCGATCGAGGTAATCACGGCGACTTCCGGCTGCACGATATTCGTCGCGTCCAGGCGTCCCCCCAATCCTGTCTCATACACCGCGAATTCCACGCGCCGCTCCGCAAAAGCAACAAATCCGATGGCCGTAATGCACTCGAAGTAGGTTGGGTGGGCCGCCAGTTTTCCAGACGCCAGCAGCGATTCGATGGTCGCTTGCACCCGCGTCCAGGCTGCGGCGAATTCGTCGTCGGAGATATCCTCGCCGTCGATGCGGATTCGTTCGTTGATGCGTACCAAATGTGGCGAGGTGTACAGCCCCGTCCGCATTCCGGATACCCGCAAAATCGATTCCAACATCGCTGCTGTCGAGCCTTTGCCGTTGGTTCCGGCGATGTGCACGCACGGCGCGGCGCGATGCGGATCGCCGAGAGCGGCGGCCAGCGTGCTGATATTTTCCAGGCCAAACTTTTGCACGTGCGCGTGCTGCGGCGATGCCAGCTCGCGGCCGAGCGAAAGCAGCGTGCGGACGGACTCTTCGTAGTTCATGCCGGCTTGTCGGCAAAAAAACCGAGCGCGCGCGAAATATACGCCTTCAATTCCTTGCGCGGGACCACCGCATCCAGAAATCCGTGTTCCAGTAAAAATTCCGCGCGCTGAAATCCCTCGGGCAGTTTCTGGCGGATCGTCTGCTCGATCACTCGCGGACCCGCTAAGCCGATCAGCGCGCCGGGTTCTGCGATGTTCAAATCGCCGAGCATCGCGTAACTCGCTGTCACGCCGCCGGTGGTCGGATCGGTCAGCACGGAAATAAACGGCACTCGCGCCTCATCCAGCCTCGCCAGCGCCGCGCCTACTTTCGCCAGTTGCATCAGGCCGACCGCACCTTCCATCATGCGCGCGCCGCCCGAGCACGAAACGATGATCAGCGGGTACTTTTGCGACAGCGCACGTTCCACCGCGCGTGTCACCTTCTCGCCCACCACCGCACCCATTGTGCCGCCGATAAACCTGAATTCCATCGAGCAGCAGATCACCGGACGCGCATCCAGTTTCGCTTCAATGGTGATGATGGCGTCTTTCAAACCGAGCTTTTTCTGCGTTTCCTTCAGCCGCTGCGCGTAGGGCTTGACGTCCGTGAAATGGAGTGGATCGCTCGATTCCAATTCGGCGTCATGCTCGGTCCACGGATGATTGTCGTCGAGCAAAAGTTCCAGGCGACGCCGCGCATTCAGCCGGAAATGGTGTTCGCATTTCGGGCAGACTTCCCAGTTTGCTTCCACGTCTTTTTTCCAGATGATCGCGCGGCACCCAGGGCACTTCGTCCACAGCCCCTCCGTGCGCACGCGGCGTTCGTCCACCGGTGTGGGATTCTCAATGGACGCTTTTTCTCTTTTGAACCAAGTCATCCGCGAATCTCGGTCGACGCAGGCGTGCGGTGTTGCGCTCATCGCATATTGCTAATAGTCGATGCCGCGCTGCGCCAGAATCCCTTTCGTGTAGGGGTGCCTCACTTCTTTCATTTCCGTCACCAAGTCGGCGGCTTCCACCAGCTTCGGATGCGCGTTGCGCCCGGTGCAAATCACGTGCACGCGCTCGGGACGCTTCACCAGCGCATCCACTACGGGTTCTGCCGCCAGCATTTTGTAGCTGATCACGTAGTTGATCTCGTCCAGTATCACCAGATCGTATTTCTCGCTGTAAATTTGTTCCCGTCCGAAGCGCCAGGCCTCCTCGCACAGCCTCAAGTCTTCGGGGTCGGTTTCCGCGCCGCCCACTTTCACGAAGCCACGGCCCATCGGCCGGATCTCAAACTTATCGTCGCCCAGCATTTTCGCCGTGTCCAGCTCACCGTAGTGCCACGAGCCCTTGATGAATTGCAGCATCAGCACGCGCAACCCCTGGCCCACGGCGCGGAACGCCGTCCCCAGCGCACAAGTGGTCTTTCCCTTGCCAGGCCCCGTGTAAACAATTAGAAGCCCCTTACCTTCTGGCATCGGTCGATTCCCCGGGAAGACAGGTATTCATAGTCGCCGGACGCCGAAAAAACGTCAAGCAAGAGCGGCGGTTGTGTCGTTAAATCATGAAATTTTGGCCGCTTGTTGCGAGTTGAGTTCGCCACGTCCTTCCAACCGCCTGCGGCTGGAGGCGCGGTGACTCGATCACACCGGTTGCTGCTGGGGTGCGGGAGGCGGACCGAATGCCCGCTCCTTCGGCGCTGCTTGATCCGACAGCCCTCCCAGCATCTCTCCGCGATATCGAGGCAAAGATCCAGGATATTTTTCCTGCAGAAATTTGATCAGTCCCTCGCGCACCAGGCATTTCAAATCCCACGCCTGGCCGGAATCCGGAGCGTCCATGAGCGCGCGAATTTGAATGGCGTGATCGTTTGCATCCGTCACCTGGAGGACGTTGACCTGTCCTTTCCACTTCGGCGTGCTTTTCAGGAGCCGAGTGAGTTCCGCGCGCAGCTCGTCCGCCGGCACGGAGTAGTCCACCCACAGAAGCACGTAGGCCAGGAGATCGGCGCTGGTGCGCGTCCAGTTTTCAAACGGCTGCTCGATGAAATAGGAAAGCGGCAGAACCAGCCGGCGCAGGTCCCAGATGCGGACGACCACGAAGAACGTGTGAATTTCCTCGATGCGGCCCCACTCGCCATTCACCACCACCACGTCGTCGATGCGAATCGGCTGCGTCAGAGCGATCTGAATCCCCGCAACCAAACTCGAAAGCGTGGGCTTCATCGCCAAACCAACGACGATGCCCGCGACGCCGGCGGAAGCCAGCACACTTGTACCAATTTGGTGAATGGCCGGAAAAGTCATCAGCGCAATACCAACCGTGATGAAAATGATCAGAAGGGCGATGATGCGGCGCAGCACGTTGAGCTGCGTTTGCACTTTTCGCGCCACCAGGTTATCGGCGGTGTCCACGCGATAACGGGCCTCGAAGACGTCGATGATCACGTCGGTGACCAAGATCGCGAGCCACCCCACTACACCAATCAACGCGAGGCCCGCGGCGTGCTCGAGAGCACTCTTGAAGACCAGCGGGAGCGGCAGCGCTGGCACGGCAAACACCACTGCCAGCAGCGGCAGGATCCAGCGCGCCAAATTCTTGGTGTGCCGGATGATCGAGTCCTTCAGCAATGTGGGATTTCTTTTGGCGAGGCTGTTTACGATCGCGAAAATGGCCAAGCGGACCAGCAACGCCACCACGATGCTGCCAACCAGGATGCCCGCGGACCATGCCCATGCTTGCCAGTGAGCGAGAAGATAATGCATTCGGTTTTTACCTCCTTTTCGAGAGGGACTTCCATTCTCCGCATTTCTGCAATGGGATTAAAGGGCTTCCTATAATTCCACACACGAAAATCCTAATCACGAGATCGAGTGAGAGCCCTATTTCGGATACGGGTGGCCGGCGAGGATGGCGAAGGCGCGGTAGATTTGCTCGGCGAGCACGACGCGCGCGAATTCGTGCGGCATAGTTAATGTCGATAGCGAGATGCGCTGTGCTTTCCCGGCAGATAATTCGGCAGGAAACCCTTCAGCAGCGCCGCAATAGAAACACAGCTCGCGCACGCCGCGGTCCCGCAAATCGCCGAGCCAGCGCGCGAACGATTGCGAAGTGTGCTGCTTGCCCGCAGCGTCGAGCAGGACCACGGTTGCGCTGGGATCGATTTTCAGCTTTCGCAGCGCCGCGGGAGATTGATCGCGCAATTCGCTGATTTCGATTTCGGTGTAATGGCGGATGCGTTTCGCGTAATCATCGACGAGCGCACGGCATTCCGGCCGGCGCGTTTTTCCCAGCATTACGAGACGGATTTTCATTGTAGATCGCGGGCCGGAAATCAGATCAAACCGTACTTCTTGCGTTTTTCCAGCAGCGTTTTGCGGCTGATACCGAGCACTTCTGCGGCTTGACCGATTTTGTAGCGCGTGGCATCGAGAGTCGCCTTGATCGCTTCGCGCTCGATATCTTCGAGCGAACGCAGCCCGCCTGTAACGGCGTTTGGCTTTCCGGCCGCGCTCACAATTTCCGGAAAGTCGGACCGTTCGATCTGCGATGATTTCGCGAAAAGCAGCGCATGTTCGATAGCATTCTTCAACTCACGCACGTTCCCAGGCCATGCGTAGGATTCCAGCAATTGCAGCGCCTCAGGAATTAACGACCCGTCCGCGCGCCCATGAACGGGACCGAGTCGCGCGACGAAATGGGCGGCGAGCGGCGCAATATCGCCGCGGCGTTCGCGCAGCGGAGGCACCACTAGCGCAAGCACGTTCAGCCTGAAAAATAAATCTTCCCGAAAACGCCCGGCGGCAACTGCGTGGCCCAGGTCGGCATTCGTCAGCGCCATCAATCGCGAATCCATTCGCTGCATTTCCGTGCCGCCCAGCCGCTCGAACGTGTGCTCTTCCAGCACCCGCAACAACTTCGCCTGCAATCCAGGACCGAGCGCCGCCACTTCGTCGAGCACGATCGTGCCGCCGCGGGCCATCTCCAGGCGGCCCTGCTTTCGCTCTACGGCGCCGGTGAAAGCGCCGCGTTCGTGGCCAAAAAGCTCCGACTCCACTAGTTCCGCTGGCAGGCTGGCGCAATCAATTTTCAGAAAGGGGGCGTCGCGGCGGGGGCCATGCTCGTGAATCCATCGCGCGAGTTGATCTTTCCCAGACCCGCTTTCGCCGGTAATCAGAGCGGTTGTGGCGGCATCGGCGAGCTTTTCGGCGATTTCGAGGACGCGGAGCGAAGCGGGATCAGCCGCAATCCATGCGACGCGCGCTTGGCTCATGGATTCGATTCGCGGCTTTCTGTTTCGTTGGAATGCGCGCTGGGCTTTCCGGTGCCGGGAACATCCAGGCGCTCGGCGTTGCGCCACAGCCGTTCGAGATCGTAGTAGCGGCGCGCGCCTTCGCCGAAAATGTGAATCACGATGGAGCCGTAATCGAGCAATACCCACTCCGCGCCCGTTTTTCCTTCGCGATGCGCCAGGCGCCTGCCGTGTCTGTGGAGGCATTCTTCAATTGCCTCGGCAATGGCGTGCAGCTGCGGGCTGCTTTGTCCCGAGCAAAGCAGAAAATAATCGGCGAACGCACTCGCGCTTGAAAGATTCAGCACGGTGATGTCGGAGGCCTGTTTATCCTGGGCCGCTTCGACCGCCGCGCGAACTTCGGGCTGCAGATCTTCGAATCTCACCGGTATAGGGCCTGCCCCAGAATGTATTCCTCCACGCGCGAAGGCACAAGCCCTTGGATTCCCTGCTTTTGCTCCAAGCGCTCGCGAACCTCGGTGGAGGAGACGTGGCTCGCCACCGTTGTCAGCAAATGCACCACGGATTTTCGCAAGACGATTTTGTGCTGGTCATTTCCGGAGGAACGCCCCAGCTTTTCCGGCGGGACGATCAAGCGCAAAGCATCCAGCCGGAACCCCGGCCGGCTCGCCACGACGAAATCGCAGGAATCGAGCAACTGCTCGTAGCTTTTCCACGTCGGGAATTCGAGAAACTGGTCCGCACCGATCATGAAGTACAGATGATCGTCGGGATGTTCCCGGCGGAATTTTCGTACCGTATCAATGGAGTAGAAAACGTGCGACGGCCCCATCGGAGCCTCCACAAGCGACGGCAAAAAGCCAGGATGATCGGCACAGGCGAGCGCCACCATCGAGTAGCGATGGATGAACGGCGTGAGCTCTTGCTGCGATTTGTGGGGCGGGCGGGAAGATGGGATGAAATAGATGGCATCGAGATGAAAACGGCGCTGCGCGGCCTGTGCCACGGCAATGTGCCCGGCATGAATCGGATCGAATGTGCCGCCGAATAGCGCGATCGACCGGCGCTGCGCTGCGCCGGCGGGCTTTTGCGCGGCGGGAGTGGTCAACGTTTCTCCGGGTGCGGAGCGGAGTCGACCGCCGCGGCGGGTGGAATCGGCGACGCGGATTCGGATTGATCGGATTGCACGGGCGGAGCGGCTTTCGGAATTCGTTCGAGGGCGTTGGCCAGTCCGCGGACGAGTTCGACGATGCCTTCACCTGTCGCGGAGGAGACAGCGTAGAACGGCAATCCTCGCTTCGTCGCGAACGCATGCAACTCTTCGAGACGTTCGCGATTCGTAGTGGCATCCAGCTTCGTCGCGACGACGATCATGGGCTCTTGCGCTAGCGCCGGGCTGAACGATTCAAGCTCGTGCTCGATGATCTCGAAATCGCGCACTGGATCGCGGTCGTTGGCATCGCTGGTGTCGACCAGATGCGCGATCAGCCGCGTGCGCTCCACGTGCTTCAGAAATCGAGTGCCCAGTCCCGCGCCCTCGTGCGCGCCTTCAATCAAGCCTGGAAGATCGGCGACCACAAACGTGCGCCCAGTGCCCGGAGGCGCATCAGGATCGGCGTTGACGACGCCCAGGTGAGGCTCAAGCGTGGTGAAGGGATACGCGGCGATTTTCGGACGCGCGGCGGAAATGCGTGAAATTAGAGTGGATTTTCCGGCGTTGGGAAAACCAACGAGGCCGACATCCGCGAGCAATTTCAATTCGAGACGCAGGTTGCGCTCTTCGCCGGGCCTACCATCTTCATGTTCGCGCGGCGCCTGGTGCCACGGGCGAGTGTAATGCGGGTTGCCGTTGCCACGTCCGCCGCGTCCGCCTTTGGCCGCTCGGAAGCGCTGCCCTGCGGCGGCGAAATCGAAGAGTTGCTCGCCGGAATCGGCGTCGTAGATGACCGTGCCGACGGGCACCGTGAGGATCATGTCTTCGCCGGAGCGGCCGTGGCAATCGGAGCCCTCGCCGTGGCGCCCGCGATCAGCGCGGAAGAGGCGGTTGTAGCGGTAGCGCAGCAGTGTGTTGTCGTTGGGATTCGATTCGAGATAGATGTCGCCGCCATGTCCGCCGTCGCCGCCGGAAGGGCCGCCGCGCGGGACGTACTTCTCCCGGCGAAATGCGACGCAGCCATTGCCGCCGTCGCCGCCTTTTATCGAGATTTTGGCTTCGTCAACAAACATGGAAAAATTGAACGGCGGAAACGCCGCACCTTGAAATCGAGAATGGTAGGGTAGCCGCCTGCGCCGTTAGATTCACGTATCGGGCCAGCGGATTGGCTCTTTCCTCTGTGCCGCCTTACCGGCGGCATGGAGAATTCGCGTGGCGGGAAAATGTCAGTCGGCCGCGGGTGCGACGGGCTTTTCGGCGGGTGCCGCACCAGCTTCAGCGGGCGCCAGAACGCTGATGAAGCGTCCGAGTCCGCCCTTATCCTCAAAGCGCACCACGCCATCGACGCGCGCAAAAAGCGAATCGTCCTTGGCCCGGCCGACGTTCTTGCCGGCCTTGAAACGGGTGCCGCGCTGGCGGATCAGAATGCTGCCGCCGGTAACGAATTGGCCGCCGAAACGCTTGACGCCGAGACGCTGCCCTTGCGAGTCGCGTCCGTTAGTGGATGACCCGCCGCCTTTTTTGTGCGCCATAAGAAGCCTCTGCGAAAATTTATGAGAGTTCGATCTCGCCGATTTGTACGGCGGTGTAATTCTGCCGGTGGCCACGCTGAATTTTGTATTGGCCGCCGGTCTTATACTTCAGTACCTGCATCTTTGGACCGCGCACGTGCTTAACGATCTTGCCGGTTACCTTAGCTTTGGATTGCGCTCCGGCCAGAATCTTTTTCTCGTCGTTGCGGACGGCGACGACCTCTTCAAAGGTCACTTTGCCGCCGACTTTGCCTTCCAGACTTTCGACGTGGATCGTCTCGCCCGGGGCGACGCGGTACTGCTTACCTCCACTACGGATCACGGCGTACATGCTGCCTCCAACTGAATTGACGAACCCCCATTATATGGGCCGAGTCGCCATTCCGTCAACGATTGCTGAATTAACGGTTGAGAATTGCGGCGAAGTTTCACCGACCTGGCGCGTACTTGGAGCCATGCAGATTTGTGTCGATCTGAAGGAGCGCCCGTCCTTTGTTTTCTGTCACTTACGAGGCGGTTAGAATGGCAGGGTGTGTCGATCTGCGGGAGGCGATTTGCGAATAGAAAAGACGAGCAGATCGCGCGGGTGCTGAAGCGCGAAAGGGGGCGCGCCACGTCGCGCAGGATTTTGGCAGGGCTGAAGCCCCGCCCTTCCGCCCTGAATTGCAACTTCGCATTCATAGATTACGCGTGGCCTCCCTTGTCTGTAGACACACAAGCATTGCCCGCCGCCGATGAGCGTTTCAAAATCGTCTTGCCTGCCCACGGCTGCTTCCGGGCAAGCAAGAAAAACGAGCCATGTTAGCATGGCGCTGATATCCTGTCAAGATACAAATCGCGGGTTATAATGGGCGAACGAAGCAGGGAACAAAGGACGACATATGGCGGAGTCTAAAGCAAAATGCGCGCACAAGCGGACGCAGCTGATTGCGAAGGATAACGACGCGCAGTACATCGAATGCCTGGATTGCGGAGAGATTTTGGAAGCCGGTGAGATGACGGAGGCTCCCGCACCGGGATTCGACGAGTCACTTTCGGACGCGTAGGTTGAAGATGCGAATCGAGACAAAGCGACTGTTCCTCCGGGAATGGCGCGAATCAGACGTGGATTTCTATATCGCGATGTCTCGCGACATCGGCTACAACTGCTTTTCGCCTCCCGGCGCGTATTCAGTGCGCGACCAAGCTGAGGCTGAAGCTGAGATCCGGAAGCGGATGGAGCTATTCGCCGAAAGGGGGATTCGCGAAATTTCCGGTATTCCTAAAACAAGACAGAGAATTCATCGGCACTTGCGGTCTGCAGCTGGTGCAGGTGGAGGAGAACGAAGAAATCGAGCTAGGCTACCGCTTGTGCCTGAAGTATTGGGGACACGGATATGCTTCGGAGGCGGCCGCGGCGGTGTTGCGCCATGGGCTTGACGAGTTGAATCTCGGGAAATTAAAAGCTTTTGTGCCACCGCAGAATCGAGCGTCCGTCAGGATCTTGGAAAAGCTGGGATTCCGGTACGAGCGGGAATTTCTCCACGTCGGGATACCGCATCGGCTTTATGAAATTGACTGCGAAAACTTTACGCAAATTGTTCTAGGAGCGTGTAGCTGCTGGAGGGCGACGACGGGATTTCGGTTTGGCGGTTACGAACTTGTGGGCCATGCGGAGGAGATCGCGAAGCACGTCAGGAGTGATGCGCGAGAGGCGGACCAACACCATGGGATACGGAACATAGTGCTCAGTGACGTAATAGACGTCCGGCGCTTCGGCGAGCAGGTGCGCGCGGTCGTTGACGTCGATGCGAACGCCGAGCGAGCCGGGTTCCGCGGAGCGATTCGTGGGTGTGCAGGCCAAGAGCTTTCCGCCCGCTTTGAACGCTCGTCCACCGAATGCCGAGTCTTCCTTGACCCCGGGTAGCCCGAGGGCGATTTTTCGCACGTCGTCGAAGTTGATGATCTTCTTTCGCATCGCGTAAAGGTTACGGTGGGCCAGCCTCGCCGTGATTATTCCCTAGCGCCCAAGGATTTTTCAAGAAATCCCCCATAGTTCGGCGCTCGGAACGTGGCGGTATTTTGCACTTTGAACAACGCCGTGCAGATGCGAACAACGACTCGCGCCGCGCACGCCGCGAAGAATGCGGACTGCGCCCTGGCGGCGATCCAAGCGTAGAGCGGCGCTGACGTGAACCTCCTTCACCAGGCGACGCGAGAGGCTGAAACGAGCCGCCGTCGCCCGCTTGACTAATCCGGTGGATTACGACACGCTCTCGACAACTGGACACCCTGAAATGGAGAATCGTATCGATCCCACGGTCGCATCGCTTATAAGCGCAGCTGATGTGGGGGATGATTCCGCCGCCGCCGCGCTTTTCGCCGCGCTTTACTCCGAACTCCATAAACTTGCCAAGCGCGAACTGGCGCGCCAAGGGATCCCGGTTAGCCTCAGCGCCACTACTTTGCTACACCAAGCGTACCTGGATATGGCAGAACGCGAAGGCCCGTCGTTTCCCGATCGCGCGCGTTTCATGGGCTATGCCGCCCGCGTGATGCGCGGCTTGATCATCGACCATGCTCGCAGCAAACATGCGCAGAAACGCGGCGGCCAATTCGAAATTACTTCGTTGCCCACCGAAGTGAACGAGGCCGGCGTGGACGACCGGGAGCTGGAACAAATCGATGCAGCGCTCAACGAGCTTGCTGACGTCGAGCCTGCGCTTGCCGAGATCGTGGATTTAAAGTTTTTCTGCGGGTTTTCTTTCGCGGAAATCGGGGCAATGAAGGCCATTTCCGAGCGCACCGCCCAGCGGCAATGGGAAAAAGCCCGCGTCTACTTGTATCGCAGCATTCGCCCGGATCTGGAGATCTGAAATATCGTGGCCAAACTTAGTGCGCACCAGTGGCAAGAAATAAGCCCGCTGCTCGATCAGGCGCTTTCGTTATCTGACGATGAGCGCGAGGCATGGCTGCAATCGCTTAGCGCAAGCAAGCCCGAGTCGATTGATCTCTTGCGCATGCTTCTTGAGGAACATCGCGCGCTGATCGGTGAACATTTCCTCGAATTCTCTCCCGGTCCGCCAGGCGCCGTGGAATTCTTGCAGGGACAGAGCGTCGGCCCCTACACGCTAATTTCCGCAGTCGGATCCGGAGGGATGGGCAGGGTGTGGCTCGCCGAGCGCAGCGATGGCCGCTTCGAGCGGCGGGTGGCCGTGAAATTCCTGCAATTCTCCGTGGCTACGCGAGCCGGCGCGGAACGATTCAAGAGAGAGGGGCGCATCCTCGGTTCGCTGGCGCATCCGAACATTGCCGAACTGATCGACGCAGGCGTGATGCCGGATGGACAGCCGTACATGGTTCTCGAATACGTCGAAGGAGAGCCAATCGACCAGTACTGCGACGCGCATGCGCTCGATTTAGACGCGCGAATCCGGCTGTTTCTCGACGTGCTCGGCGCTCTGAGCCATGCTCATGCCAACCTGATCGTTCATCGCGACCTGAAGCCGCCCAACGTGTTGGTAAGCGCGGAAGGTCAGGTAAAATTACTCGACTTTGGCATCGCTAAGCTGCTCGCGCACGAAGCAGACTCTTCCGCCACATTGCTCACCATCGACGGCGGCGCAGCGCTCACCCCCTATTTCGCTGCGCCCGAGCAGGTAACTGGCGGCGCTATCACCACGGCGACAGACATATACGCTGTCGGCGTCCTGCTGTACCTGCTTTTGACCGGCCAGCATCCACTGGGACCGCCGTCGCGATCGACCGCCGACTTGGTAAAGGGCATCGTGGAGATCGAGCCGCCGCGGCCCTCCGACGCAATTTCCGCTGCCAGGCTCGGCGCGGAAACCGTGCACGGCGCAGCCGCCAAGAGGGGATGCTCTCTAGCCCAGCTCCGCCGTCGTTTGCGCGGAGATCTGGACACCGTGGTGATGCAGGCGCTGAAAAAGTCACCGGAGGAACGCTACCGTTCGGTTTCGGCGCTGGCGGATGATCTTCGACGCTACTTAAACCATGAACCGGTCGGCGCTCGACCCGACACCGTCGCCTATCGCGGGGCCAAGTTTGTGCGCCGCAATCGGCTGGCCGTGGCGCTATCGGCCGTCGCTATGATCGCCATGCTGGTGGGACTCGTCGGCACGCTTCTCCAGGCCCGCACCGCCCGCATGCAGCGCGATGCTGCCCTGCGCGAACGCGACCGCGCCGACCGAATAGCAGATTTCATGACGGGAATCTTCAGAGTTTCCGACCCCCGTGCATCGGCTAGCCAGAGTGTGACTGCGAGGGAACTCCTCGACAACGCCGCCAAAGATATCAATGCGAATTTAACCGAGGAGCCCACACTTCGGGCTCAGCTGCTGCATGTGATGGGGCGAGCGTACTTAAATCTTGGGGTTTTCTCTCGCGCGGAATCGCTCTTTCGGGAAGGTATCCAGGCAAGCGAATCGACCGGAACGGGGAATAGCCGCGATACGCTCAGCATGACGCATGACCTAGCATGGTCAGTCATGCAGCAGGGCCGCGTTGCCGAGGCCTCCGACATCGAGCGGAAGCTTCTAGAAACGCAGCGCCGAGTTCTTGGTCCCAATCATGGAGACACGCTGGCGACCATGGAGGAACTCGCTCTCACTGTCTGTGGTGAACGCAAGGCAAATTGTGCGGAGAGCGTCGAGCTAGCTCGCAAGGTGCTGGAGCAGGAAAAGCGCACTCTTGGCCCCGATGCCTTGCGTGCCCTAAACACGACGGACAACCTGGCGATCATTCTCGCCAACGACCACCGTCTGAACGAAGCTTTGAAGTTGGAGCAAGACTCTGTGAATCGGCACGTCCGGGCATCCGGACTCGAAAACATGGACACGGTGAATGCCATGCTTAACCTCGGTGAGTTTCAACGAGATGCCGGTCACGCGGACGACGCTGAGAGAACACTGGAAAATCTGCTTGGGATAGAGAATCGCTTCCTGCAGCCCGACCAAGGCGAGACTGCGGTCACGAAGTACGACCTCGCTTCCGTGTATCTGCGGAAGGGCCAGAAACAGGAAGCACTTTCCCTGCTTCGCGAGTCTGTTGAACACGGATTGGCGCCTCGCATCGCGCAGGGGCTCCCCACCGACCCCTTGTTCTCCCGTCTCCACAACGACCGCCGGTTTATAGCTCTGGTGGTCGAGGTCCGAAAGCGATTCCAGCCGCCAACCCCAGCCAGAGCCGAATAATTTTGGACGTGTCGTCTTTCGCCCGCCGTTTCCGATTATCTATATAGAAGGCCTGAAGACTATTCATCGCGCTCTGCCAGGACTTTGTACATTGCATCGAGGGCGGGGCAGACGCGTCGGCAACTCATGACATCGCTCGGAGGTTCCCGTGCTTGAAAAATTGAAGCTTGTGTCGGTGGTGCGCAAACCACGGAAATGGATTGTTCTAGTCGGCGCGCTGTGCTTCGTGGGTGTTGCGTCCGCGGCCATCGTGCCGCAGTTGATGCTGTTTCTCGATAGCACCGGCCTTATGGGCGATTACAACGTCGAGGGGCGCAGTAACACGAACAATCCGTTCTTCCAGAACCTGGGCACCAACGGCCGCACCTGTGCCACCTGTCATGTCGCAAGCGATGCTTTCGGGCTGAGCGCCGAACACGCTCAAGGCATCTTCGCCGCCACGTCTGGACGCGATCCACTCTTCGCGGATGTGGACGGCGCCAACTGTCCCGGCGCCACACGAAGTAACCGCGCGTCGCACAGCCTGATTCTGCAAAATGGCGATATCCGCATCTCGTTGCAGGTGCCTGCAAACGCTGAGTTCAGGATCCAGGCCGTTCACGATCCGTATGGATGCGCAGTTGTCACCGATCCGGCCTCCGGGCAGCAGACGGTCTCGGTCTATCGGAGACCTCTACCGTCAACCAACTTGACGTATTTGAGCGCCGTAATGGTCGACGGTCGCGAAACCGTCGCGCCGCTCAACGATCCGGCCACGTTCGCTGCCAATTTGGCGACCGATCTGGCGCACCAGGCGCTCGACGCCACACTGGGGCACGCGCAGGCGGCCGTACCTCCCACGTCCAATCAGCTCGCTGCGATCGTGCAATTCGAGTCCAGCTTGTACAGCGCGCAAGTTTTGGATAATCGGGCTGGGTTACTTAGCGCAGGAAATGCCCAGGGAGGTCCGCAGCAGCTATCCAAGCAGCCGTACTATCCCGGCATCAACGACACGCTTGGGCAGGACCCCAAGGGCAATCCGTTCAATCCCGAGGTGTTCACGACCTTTTCGCCCTGGGAGAACGGCGGCTCTGGACGCAACCAATTCGGCGTCGCTAAAACCCGCGAGGCCATCGCGGCGGGTGAGGTCATATTCAACACCCACCCGCTCACGATCTCGAATGTGCGCGGCCTGAACGACAATTCCGCGGTTGCGGCCGCGCTCGGCACGTCCATGCCGGTCCCGCCATTTCAGGGTACCTGCTCCACGTGCCACAATGCTCCCAACGTGGGCGATCACTCCGCTCCGCTCCCTCTCGACATCGGCACCTCGCACGATGCCGCGCAAGAAAAAGATGCTTCGATCGCTAATGCGCTTTCGCAGCTCAGCTCGGCCGATATGCCTGTGTATGAAGTCACCGGCTGTCCGAACCCGTTCCCCAGTCCGCAAGATCCCGGCGCTCCCTACGTGGTTTACACGACCGATCCGGGCCGGGCGTTGATCACTGGAAACTGCAGCGATCTGAACCGCATCAAGGGCCCGGTCCTGCATGGTTTGGCGGCTCGCGCGCCGTACTTCCACAATGGCGTTGCGCGCAATTTGACGGAAGTCGTCAACTTCTACAATCAGCGCTTTCAGATGAATTTGACGGAGGAAGAAAAATCCGATCTGGTTGCGTTTCTCAACTCGCTCTAGTCGTTTTGAGCGCTCGACGCACCGGGCGCTCAGCCGCCGAGCAATTCGGCCGGAACGCCAATCTCCTTAGCACCGGCAGTGCTGAAGCCGGGACCGCGCGTGAGCCAGAGAAGTAGCGGCAGACCGTAGTTCGGATACCGCCGCATCATTTCCTTGGCTATGGCGGTAAAGTGCACGCCGGGCTTCGCCACGTCGCGGTATTCCTTTAACCAGTTGATTGTCTCCGCGCAAATCTCTACGCCGCCGAACTTTCCGTGGCCGGGGAAAACCGTGTCGATAGCGCCTATGCAACGCGCCTGCTCGATCGCCGCTATCCAGGAAGTGGGATTGTTCGTGTCCGCCATGTAGGGGTGATAGCGGTGATAAATCAGATCGCCCGCAACCAAGGCGCGCGCCGAAGGTAAGTAGAACGCAGTGGAGTGAACCGTCTCCGCAATCGGCGAATCGATGAATATAATTTCGCGGTCTTCCAAATAGGCTGACTTTCCAACAAGGGCCCTCGGATAGACGATGTCATCCGCCGGAAGCAGGCTGCCGAACATGTCCTGCCAATGAAGGCGTTTCCCGGGCCATTCCAGCATGCCGTCAATCACGCCCTGGCGGGCGAGAAGCACTGCGTCCGGAAACGCGGCCGCGAAAGCATTGACGCCGCCGTAGTGATCGGGATGTGCGTGGGTGATGAAGATCGTACGCAGCCGCTTACCGCTGTCCTTCACGAGCTTCAAAAGCTTCTCGACGTCGCTCGTTACGAAACCGCAATCGATCAAGACAGCATCGTGGCGTCCGGAAATCAGCACGGCGTTGGGCGCCAGGAAATGCTCTTCCCCTGTAAACATGTCGAAGCGCAGGCCGTTCGTTTCCACGGAAGCGATCATCTGACCCTCGGCGGAATTCCAATTGCGGCTGAATCTATCACATAGACTTCCGAAAGCGAATGAGCCCTTTCGATTTGAGCCGCGAGTTCCATTCCTTTCCGATTTCTGGAGAGCTACGCCGCCGGTTCGGCCCACCTGTACGAAGGTACAGTGTGACCGATTCGAGTAGTACCGTCGCACTCTGCCTATCGGCGCCCCCTGGGTTGTGGCTTACTGAACATGAGATCGCGGCTGGTGGTCAGAAATCTTTGCAGGGGGTCGAAAGACATGAGGAAATGGCTTGCCGCTAGTGCAGTACTAATTTTCGGTCTATCGATTTCCTTGACCGTGGGAGCCAAGCGCGCCGCCGCTCAGGGCCCTGCGGGCGCTGGCGCAGCGCAAGCCGCCCAAGACAGCTCTCATTCCCTGAACCCGATGAAATGGATCAAGAAAGATTCCACTAGTTCCGATGATGCGAACCGAAGCGACCTTGAAAAAAAGCTCACGCAGATCCTGCACGCTTCGGGAGTGCTGGCGGCAAGCTCCACGGCGACTGATGCATGCGCCCCATTCATCGCCCTCGACGGATGCCTCGCCGCCCTTCACGCCAGCCACAACCTTGGCGTGAACTTCTATTGTCTCCGCGCGGACATCACCGGCGTGCACACTAGCGTGGATGTCTCCGGCTGCAAAGTCGCCGACGGCGACAAAGCTCAGGGGCTAGACAAAGCCATCCGTCAACTCAAGCCCGATGCCAAGGCCAAGCATGCTGCCAAGGACGCGGAGCAACAAGCCGCGGACGATCTGAACTCGATCGGCGGCTAGCGGGCCAGGTTCGACTAAGATTGCGTAGCATCTGTCTGCTAGCCAGTTACGTCTCTTCCAGTCTGTCTTTCCCTCGCCACCCGAATACCATTTCACTTCTCGATGAATTCATCCTAGAGTTTCAGGCGTTCAGCGCGCGCGATGCCGACAGGCTTCGCGCCTGCGCACGGGGATCGAATGTCGAAATCGCGCCGGGAGTTTTTAACAAATATGTCCATACCCTTGCTCGCCGCCGCCGGATTTCAAGCCGAGTCGCAAACGCCGCATAAGCCCGCCGGGCCGCCCGCCGGCGCTCCGCCCGCGTTCGGCACTTCGCCGGCCGTGGGCCCGGACGTTTCACCTGAGACGTTCACGCAAGCAGAGAAACTCGCACAAGTAGAGATGACCGAGCGAGATTGTGCCGAGGCTGCCGGCAACTGGCGCAATTCCATGGCCGCGCTGTACGAGCGCCGCATCGGCCCCCGCAAAGTTTCCCTGGAGGCGGAACTTTCACCCGCTACGCTGTGGAACCCGGTTCTGCCAGGCCTCAAGGCAGGTCCGGCGCGCGACCGATTTGTCCGCAGCGCGAAATCTCCAGGGCCTTTGCCTTCGAAGGAACAAGACATAGCGTTCGCGTCCGTGACGCAGCTTTCGCGCTGGATCGAAGAACGAAAGCTTACCTCCGAGCGGCTCACCCATATCTACCTCGATCGCTTGCAGCAATTCGACCCCAAGCTGCGCTGCGTGATTACCCTCACCCGCGACCTCGCTCTTGCACAAGCCAAGCAGGCCGACCAAGAAATCGCTGCCGGTAAGTATCGCGGACCGCTGCACGGCATCCCGTGGGGTGGCAAAGACCTGCTCGACACGGCCGGAATCCCCACCACTTACGGCGCCGCGTGCTTTCGCGACCGCGTTCCCACCAATAATTCAGTGGTTGTCCAACGTCTGCACGATGCTGGCGCGGTCCTGGTTGCCAAGCTGAGCATGGGCGCGCTGGCGTTAAATGATATCTGGTTCGGCGGGCAGACGATGAATCCTTGGCTGCTCGAAGAAGGATCGTCAGGCTCGAGCGCTGGCCCCGGTTCCGCCACTGCTGCGGGATTGGTGGCTTTCTCGATTGGCAGCGAGACGGAAGGAAGTATCGTCAGCCCCAGCAGCCGCTGCGGCATTACCGGATTGCGGCCCACCTACGGCCGCGTTCCTCGCACCGGCGCCATGACCCTTTGTTGGACGCTCGATAAGCTCGGCCCCATGGCACGCAAAGTGGAAGACACGCTGTTCGTCCTGCACGCTATTTCCGGCCCCGATCCCGGCGATCTGGCAAGCGTTCCGAGTAAGTTGGATTTCGATGCAAGCGCCAGCGTGAAGGGCCTGCGCGTCGGCTATTTCCCCGCGTGGATGAACGACAAGCAGGCCACCGAGGTGGACCGCGCAGCCCTGGAGACCGTAAAAAAATTAGGGATGATTCCAGTCGAGGTGGCCATTCCCGACTGGCCATACGACGACCTGAACGTGATTCTGTTCGCTGAATCCGCAGCGGCCTTCGAAAAGATCACGCTCGATCACCAAGTCGATCAGCTCAAAATGCAAGTGCCTGACGCGTGGCCCAATACTTTCCGCCAATCGCGCTTTCTTTCCGCCGTCGACTTCGTGCAAACCGACCGCTTTCGCAGAAAAGTGGCCGAAGAGATGGCGCGCGTTTTCTCCGAAGTGGATCTGCTTCTGGTGCCCTCATTGCGGGACGAAATGCTCGTGATTACGAACTTCACGGGGCATCCGTCGCTAACGCTGCGAGCGGGCTTCGTCGAGATTTCGGAGGCACGCAGCGATTGGGCGCCTGATCCAAAACACCCACTGCCGAAGTTTTCTCCGCCGCGTCGCGTGCCCTACGACGTCACTCTGGTAGGGCGCCTGTTCGACGAAGGCACACTCGGGCGCGCCGGCCTGGCGATGGAGCGCAGTTTCAACGTAGCCGACGAGCGCCCGCCCGGTTTCTGAACCCATAGCTCGCTCTTTGGCCACTGGGGCATCACTTGAGACCCTTCACGAGGTAGAGAGCGGATAGCGCTCGATTGTACGAATAGGCGTAAGTCTGCCCGTCAGCCGTAATCCTGAGTGACTCAATGCCAGCAAGACCAGCAGTGTCTGGCGGGGCAAGCGTGCCTATAAGCAATCGCTTTCCGGTGGAGAGATCCAGCCGAAATAGTTGAGCGCGAGTCACGTCGTCCTGATAAACGTAAATCGACTTGCCGTCGCTCGACCAGTTGGCCCAAATATCCGCGGCCACGAGACCCTGGACGGCTCGCGGTTGGCCACCCGCCAAAGAATAAAGAACACCTTTTCCGTCCAGATCGCGAGCAAATACGAGTTTCCCGTCGGGGGAAACCAAGTCCGCAAGCACCTGCGACGCATTGACCGAAATTGCAGGCGTGACCGCGCGCGGAGCTCCGCCATCGAGAGCCTGCGCGTAAATCCGCCAGTCATGTCCGTCATTGCCTGCAAAATAAACGGATCTCCCGCCCGGCATCCATCCTTGCCACTGCAGTTGTTGAAGGCCATACGGTTTTAACGACCTCGATTCGCCAATTCCGGTTGGCAAGAGAGCCAGATGGGGCGGATCATATTGCCCGACGAGTGCCCACTTCCCGTCAGGAGAGAGCACTGGGGAAAGACCGATACCCAGTTTCACGGCGAACGAGTCGTCCGCTTTTCGCACATAAGCAAGGCCCCCAGGACCAGACGCTTCCATAAAATCACCGAAGGCGAGTTCCTGTCCGTCTTTGGACAAATCCGATATGGTCGCTCCATCGAGCCAGGAGAAGTCCCTCTCCTTGGCACTGTTCGAACCTTTGTATTGCATTCCGTTTCGCCATTGATCCTGTGTTACGAGAAAGCGGCCGTCTCCCGAAACATCGTGAAGTCGCAGGACACCGGGAACAGCCAGTACGATTCGGCCCTTGCCGGTAATAGTCAACGCGTGAACTTGGTCGGCCCAGCCCGAAGTCGGTGAGGAAGCGGCAAACCAGATCTGATCGCCCGAGGGGCGCCAAACGAGGCCCTCGACGCTTAAATACTGCTCCGATCGCACGAGTTGCTGTCCCTTGCGGTCCAAAATCACAACCGAGCCGATGTCGGCACCGTCGATCAAATACTGTACAAAAGCGACGCGATCGCCCCGCGGCGAAACTCTGAGAAAATTCAGCCACGTCTGGCTTTTGTAGATCACCTTTCCCAACGGAAACTCGACCTGGAACTCGCCATTCTCCTCGCGAATGGCGGCAAGCTCGCTGCCGTCCGGTGTCCAATCCGCGGACACAACATGGTCGGCAATCTCGCGTGGAGCGCCTCCGGTAATGGGCACGGTGGCCAGCGTACCCTCGCAGACACCGAGAAACACCAAATGGCAACCGATCGAAATCGCGAGCTGCGACGGTGACACGGCAAACAGCGAGGAATTCGAGAAGCCAAGCGAGCGCGATTCCGGCCCGCTGGGACTCACGGAATAAATTCCCGCTGGCTGGCCATCCCATGCGGCGCTGTAATAAACCGTCTGGCCATCAGGCGCGAAACGAGCTTGGTAGATGGTGCCGCGGTCGAAAGTCAGTTGCTGATAGGTGGGTAGGAGCGCCGTCGTACCGTTGCGGCCAAGAAAATAAGCGGCAATCGCGACGATAATTAGTCCTGCCGTGCCGACCATGGCAAATATCGCGCGGCGCCGGAATGGCGCAGGGGCTTGCGTGACACCAGCGGATGTCGGCTCCGGCGCGCCGGAGAGGACTTCTTCGAGCGAGATGCGCGCATCGCCGATGTCGCGCAACCGCTGCTTTGGGTCCTTCTGTAAACATCGTTCCAGCAGCACGCGAACCCGCAGTGGCGTCGCCGCTGGAAGCTGCGACCAATCCGGGCCTTTCATGATCACTGCCGCTAGCGTGTCCGTCACCGTCTCGCCGCTGAACGCCATCTTGCCCGTGAGCATCTCGTACAAGACGCAGCCGAACGCCCAGATGTCCGCGCGGCGATCCACCGGCTTCGCCTTCGCCTGTTCCGGCGACATGTACGCCGCCGTGCCCAGCAGCATGCCCGCTTGCGTCGCCATCCGGCTGATGGTTGGCGAGTTGGCGATGTCCATCGATGACGCGTCGCCTTCGATCGCTTTCGCCAAACCGAAATCGAGCACCTTCACTGCGTCGTCCTTGTTCACCTTCACGTTTGCCGGTTTCAAATCACGGTGGACCACGCCGCGTTCGTGCGCATATTCCAGCGCTTCGCAAATTTGCTTTCCAATCCGCAGCGCTTCATCAATCGGAATAGGTCCGGACGCGATGCGGTCGGCCAGCGTTGGTCCTTCGACCAGTTCCATCACCAGCGCGTGAGTGCTGACGGAGTCTTCCAGGCCGTAGATCGCAGCGATGTTGGGATGGTTCAATGACGCAAGAAGTTTAGCTTCGCGCTGGAACCGCGCCATGCGTTCGGCATCGCGCGCGAACGCTTCGGGCAGGACCTTGAGGGCTACATCACGACCGAGCTTGGCATCGTGGGCGCGGTATACCTCGCCCATTCCGCCAACACCGAGCGGTGAGAGGATTTCGTAGTGTCCCAGGCGAGACCCAGTTGTTAAGCCCATTTTGTTACGCGCTTGAAGCGGCAGAATTCTACACCACAAATGTCGCAAGCTCCTTAAGTTCACCTGCGGCTCGAAATCGGCCAAATCGTTCGGGAGAGCTTTTCGCTGCCGCGAGGATGTTGCTATTGGATAACCCGCACCGTTAATGAAACCGTTATATAGTGCAACTCGTCGTAAAGGCGGTACTCTCGCACCCGGCTGGAGGGTTCGCATGAAGACTTTCTGGCGTCACGTTGTTTCGCTTCTGGGGTTTTCACTTTTCGTGTTTCCCGCGATCGTGATAGCCGCCCCATCCACAACCTATCCGCAGATCGTGCGCCTGAAATATGTGCAAGGGGATGTTCGATTCAACCGGGGTGGGAGCAAGGGCCCGGACTTGGGCAAACCGTGGGAGCAGGCCGCCGCCAATCTTCCGATAGAGCAGGGGTTTGCGCTGGCAACAGGCACGGGTCGCGCCGAGATTGAATTTGAGGATGGGTCGATCGCCTATCTGGCTGACAATTCCGTGATGCTTTTCCAGGAGCTGACTTCAACCGGCGGCGTGCCCGCAACTCAGGTTGAACTGCTTTCCGGCACGGCGACGTTCTCTATCCAGCCCACCGTCACCGAGCGTTTTGGAATTGATACGCCCAATGACCGGTTGGAAGTTGATTATCCCGAGAGCGCGTACATCCGCGTGGACAGTTACATCGACGGGATGGCGGTGACGCCCGAGGCCGGACAGGGTTCCGGCGTTCAGCAGAGCTCCGGAGGCGCATTGCACCTCGCCAAGGGTCAGACTATCAGCTATCAAGGCGGAACCCAGGTGTTTGGCGACGCTTTCATGCCATCCGCAGCGCCAAGCGATTGGGACCAGTGGGTTGACCAACAGGTGCAAAAAAGGCAAACCGAGACAAAGGCGGCGCTTGCCGCTTCGGGCCTCTCGGAGCCGATCCCAGGATTGACCGATCTGTATGAAAACGGCACGTTCTTTACCTGCGGCGCGCTGGGAACGTGCTGGCAGCCGAAGCCTGAAGTGCTGGCGCAATTGTCAGCGAGCGCACCGGAGAGTCCTCAAGAAACCCTTCCGACGTCTGTGCTTCCACCGCCGTCGCAACCCAGTGCCACGCCGCAGAGCGCCTCGCAATCCCCACCGACAAGCAAGAACTCGCCGCTGCAGCTCCTTCACTCCGAGTTCGTCTATCCGCCGTGCCAGGATTACCCGACGATGCGCCTCGATACGTATTGGAATCCAGCCACGCGGAAAAAAATCCACCGCACGATCTACCTTTCAAACGCGCCGTACTTGTCCTGGGAGTGGGCGGAGTGCCATGCAGGAGCTTTTGCTCACGATCACCTTAGCCATAACTTTGTTTACGTCGTCGGAAAGAAGAAGCACCGCCCGCCATGCCACTGGGTAAATGCGGGGAATGCGGTAGGCTGCGTCCTCAGGCACCCCGGCGACACAAGGGGAAAACTGCCTTTCAATTTGAAGTACGGCATCATCGTTCCTCCCACTAACCACGGCAAGAAAATTGGGATCGTTCGCGTGAATCCTTCCCAGCCGATCAAAGTCTTGGCCCAGGCGCCTAAGCAATTTCGCGGCGAACCTTTGCCGACACGCCCGAGCGCATCACGGCCCGAAATCGAAGTTCACGTGATCGAAGCCGCCGCAGATGCCACGGGGCCAATCACGTACGACTATGCGAAGAAGGATTTTGTCCGTCCGGCTGGCGCTGCCGCGGGCCAAAAAACCAAAACCGAGGTAGTCGCCAGTTTCACAAAAACCGGAGCTGCTTGGCTCCGGCCGGCGGCATGGGGCGGGAAGCGCGTTAATGGATTTGCAGTAGGTGCGCTCGGCATCGGAGGCGGTTTGCCGGCTTCGGTCGGCGGAGTTTCCCCGTCGCGTGGCGGCGGTCGTACGGGCGGAAGCGCACACGGCACTAGTGGTGGGGGTGGTGGCCATCGCGGTGGCGGAAGTCGCGTGGGAAGCTCCAGCGGTCGAAGCTCCAGCGGCGGAAGCGCACGCGGCACTGGTGGTGGGGGTGGTGGCTATCACGGTGGCGGAGGCGGTTCTCGCAGCAGCGGCGGCGGTGGCTCTAGGAGTGGCGGCGGTAGTGGCGGCGGGGGCGGAAAGCCAAAGTAGCGTTGAGGCGAAGCAACAACTTACGCAGAGACCTACGAATTTCCCAGAGATGAACAAGGCCGTTCGGCTAAGCGCCCTTACCAGATCTAGCGGAGCGCGCCCCCTCTCTTGCGGTTCGATACACGGTAAGATATTCTCCGCCCGCGCGAACAGCGCAATGTGGGCTTTCAATCCATCATGCCAGAGGGCCAATGAAACTAGGACGACGATTGTTCTGCGCAGCCGCATTGCTTTGCCTGGCGGCAATGTCCAGCAGGCAATGGCTACTAGCGCAGGAGCCGGCTGCAAAAGCGGAGAGTTCGGATGCTTTGCCGGGCCTGATCAGCAAAGCGCAATTGAGTCCCGCTTTGATCAGCCATTTGCGCGAGATGCGCTTCAGTCCCAATGGCGCAAGCCTGCTGATGCAAGACGACTCCTCGGCGTACGTGATCGGGACCAATCCGCTGGCAATGCGACTGAACCTGAGTGCCAGCCAAATCCTGCCGATGCGCTTTTCGTCCGATTCCCAGGAACTGGTTGCCGCCACCCGCAACATGGTAGTGGTGCGCTACAAAATAGCCGACAGGTCTCGCACCGAGCAAAAGATTCTGGGCGGCGGAGGCGAGTGCTACGCCGCGACCCTCTCAAACGACGGAGAACTCTACGCATGCCTTGACAAGAATTCGGACTTGCGGTTTTTCGCGTGAGCACGGGCGAACAAATTTTCAAGAAAACGATCGGCGAGCAGCAAGGACCGGCCTTTCCTATTCCCGCGCCTTATCACTTGGGACTGGCGCGGTCCGAACCATTTGGTTATTTCCTGACGCCCGATTTCATTCCGCCGGATCCAATGACGACCATTGCGATGCTGAATTTTTCCTTCGACAGCCGCTACCTGATCGCGCGCAGCAAGTTCTTCGGTCAGCCCGCGGAATTGATCGATCTGAAGGCCAGAAAAACGATTGGGATGCCGAAGGCGCTCCGCTCAGCCGCCGAAACTGGCACGGTGACTTTCGTGGCCGCCGATCGCGTAATCGCGTCCACGTTTGAGAATCGAAACGCCTCGGATCTGCTTTCATTCCCGGCCGGCGAGGTAGTGGGAAAGCTCGATTTCACCGGCTTGCTGAGGGCCACGCAAAATCCGCGTTACGTCATCGATGTTCCTTTCGGCATGAGTGGCGCCAAGCTAGTGGATTTACAAACGGACAAAGCAGTGGCCGAGCTTTCCATGAACGGCAGCGACGTAAACGACAAGCTGATTGCCTCGTTTTCTGAAGACGGCTTGCTCACGTTGACGCGCATCGGAGAAACTAAGCCGATCGTGCGCGTGCGAACTCCGGTTTCTCCTCTGCCCCTGTTGAGAGCCGCCGCAGTGTCGCCTGATCTGGAAGCGATTGCTGTCGGCATCGATGGCAGCGCCGGAGTCTATAGCGCGCAGACGGGCAAGCGCATAGCTTCCTTTTTAGGTCTGACTGGCGGTTGGTTTCCCAACGATCAGACTTGCTACGTTTTTTCTCCCGGGCTAGTGCCGGGCACATCCGCTCTCGAAAGCCTGGATCTAAAGAGCGGTACCACTTCGAAGCTGACCACCATCAAGCAAACGCCTTATCAAAACGAAACCGCTTCTTCGGGATCTGTCTTGCTGACCCATTACGTCAAACCACTTCTGCCGGGCCAGATGCCTGCGATGGGAGGCCGAAGTTTTCCTTACGAAATTCACGCGCTCGATCCGTCGAATGGCAAACAACTTTGGGGGCGCGCGTTCGAAATCGACCCGTATAGCCAAACTCCACAGATCAAAAGCACACCGGTGGTGTACATCGACCCGCAAGGCGATCGCATCGTGCTTGGCTGGGGCGCAAAGACCGAAGGCGGCAAGCACGCAGCAGAAGATAGTCCCACAGCGAAGAGCATGATGAAGAAGGCCAAGCTCGCCGAACACGACTCCGTGTTTGAAGTGCTGGACGCGCGCAGCGGCAAAACGATTGGCGCCGCGTTCGTGCCAACCAGCTCCGGCGCGGACACATTCGACTCCGTATTTTCAGAGGGCGATTGGCTGGTCTTGGCAAAGGACGGCCGCACCGTGGACGCGATTTCGCTTTCCACGGGCGCGCAAGCCGTCCAGGAAGAGGGCTATCTCCCAGCCATTTCGGCGCCAGCGGGACTGCTGAGCTTCGTTGGAGATTCCGGGCACTTAACCATCGTTGACCTCAAGACTCCGGCTCAAACCCATCAATACACTTTCCCATCCAACGTGGCCTACTCGCACTTTTCAGCCGACGGAAAGCGCCTGCTGGTAATGACCGAGGATCAAACGGTCTACGTCCTCGCCGTCGGGGCGCAAACCGGCCCGCCCGCTCATCCCTGAGCCGTATAGGATTTATTTCCGTTCAAAATGCGGACTGCTCGACCCATGCGGCCGGCGGCCGCACGCGCTTACCATTATTTATTTTCAGCAGCGGTCTGGGTGAGGGAATCCGCTCGTTGAGGGTCGGTTTATTTCACTTGATAGAACCGAATATGCACGGCTGTTTTTCCATCTAGCTTGGCAAGTTCAAGCGTTCCGATGTATGCGCCCCCATTCAGCCAAGCCTCTGGGCCGAGCGGCGCTTCGAATTTCGGAGTGGTAAAGATCTTGGTTTTCGCACCGGGCTTTGCGCAGATCGTCCCCGGGTTGACGACATTGATGATCGCGCCGTCGTCGGCTTTCAGAAAGTAGTCGGCGTGCAGCGAGAAACATCCTGTCTTGGTTGATAGTTGCCAGTCCCACCCGCCAGGCATCACCTTGCCACGGATTTTTGGACCGCTAAATACCCCCCCAGTGATCGGAACGATATTTCGATCTCCGTACGGCGTCGCGCCCGGATGAATGCTGGCCCCCAGCGTTACGTACTCTTCAAACACAAACTCAAGATGCGGAGCAGGCGTTTTCGAGACAGTTGACTTCGAGTTCGCGCCTTGCGCATACGCTGCGCCACCGAAAAGTGCCGCTAAGACAACCGTCAGCAGAATGCTCATCATTCCACGCATCTTTGTTTCTCCTTGCCGTGCAAAGTTGGTTTCGCGAAACGGAACGCGAACTTTTCAGGAATTTTTGTAAACGAAGTTTGCCAAGCTCTCGCTGCCGCTGCCACTGCCACGGCTCACAATAGTTCGGCTCGAATTCTATCGAGGCGGAGATGAGTGACCGGAAGGCGCACTCTTCGACGCCGGTGTAGCCGGCGGGGCGGTTGAGTCGCGCGGTGTCGACGGCATTTCATCCGGCGGAGGCGCGATCGTGAAATGTCCGTTGACGATGGGATTGCGATCCTGGCCCTCGCAATCCTCATAAATCATGCGATGAATCGTTGTGACGCGCTCGTAGGTGCGGGTCAGGTGCCAGGGCTTGGTGAAATTGACGGCATCGATGACGGTCATGTCGTCCTGCAGGTGATTCTTGTCGATCATGCGGAGCCGCTCGATGAAATGCGCCTGCGGGCTCAAATACGTAATGAGCAGACTTTGCTCGATTCCGCCGAAGGCAAGTATGGGTGTTCCGCCATGGGCGCCGAAACCCGGAGGGGCTTGGACCGCAATCGTATCGATCACAAGCGTTTGCCCGTCCCAATGGCCAATTGAATCGCCCCAGGCCGTCGCCCACAGATCGTCCTTGCTGGGATGCTGACGCCCATCGGTATAAACGGTGCGAATTTCGCGGCTGGAGAAGATCAGGGCAGTTTCCTTCGGGGTCGGGACCACCTCGAACATCAGCGGCGAGTCAAGCATGATCGCCGGATATCCGAACGTACACGCCACAACGGCGCCGCCCGGATTGGCTCCGTGGAGGACGGCTTCCATCTCCTTGCGCTCGGCCCCATCGATTTTCTCAATTTTGGCCTGGAGGGCTGGTTTGTTTGGCGGGGACCAATCCATTTCCGTCAGCACCTTCTTGAGCGAGTCGTCGAAGCCCCCATCTGGATTGGGAGTTGCGCCCACCTGCTGCCATTCGCCGCTCCAGTCCGGCAAGCTTGATGACGAAGACGCGCCCATCGTCGCGCTGGTTGTCACCAGCCAGCCGATCAGCAACGCTGCCGCAAGCATCGCGCACGCCCCCGCTCTCCGCGAATTCATCTGCCTGGACCTGGCGGAGGCGCGCCGATCAGGGGCCCGTTGGACCCGGTGCCCGACAGATACTCGCCACCCTTTTTGTTGTCGTGCAGTGGGTGGATGACGATGGTGATCTTTTCGCCGGACTTAAGCGTTCCTGGCCGCCAGCCCGCCCGTGCCAAATGCTCCGGACTGGTCATTTCAATGCTCCATTCGTCTTCGCCACCCTGCCCATTCTTCACCAACAGTTGAATGAACACGTGTGGGTTGGTCCACAGAAATTCTTTCACGGTTCCTTGCAGGGTGACTTTTTTCGACTGGTCGAACATTGTAAATGAATGATGCGCAGCGGCTGAACCTGCCGTCAGCATCGCGGCCATTGCGACGGCAACGAACCCGCAAGTCGTCACCCGGTTCATTGGCTCCTCCATCGTTCCGGGAAATGGTGCACGCGGCAAACTTGGCCCGTACGCGCATAAAAAATGCGAGAGCATCTCGCGAGACGCAAAACATCCCCGGACCGAAAGGCCATCGTTTCCCCCAATATGAAGCTGCTTATACTACATGCCGACGTGCGCCACGCCAGAAAAATCGCCGCGTGCCTGGTGCTCGCTGCGCACCGGGCAGTGAACGGTGCATTTTTACTTACGTTTTCCTCTCCTGTAACATCACGCCCGTGAAACCTTTGGAGTTGCTCGGCCAGGCACTTTCTCGTGACGGCACCGTCCTGAAGCTGGTTCGTCGCAGCGACGAGTACATTATCCTCGCCAACGGCAAGAGCCTGATGTCGAGCCGCATGCACGGCTCGGAGGAGGCGCTGGCGACGTTCGCCTGCCGGCGTGCGCGAACGCTGCAGCGGCCTAGCGTCCTCATTGGCGGCCTCGGAATGGGTTTCACGCTGCGCTCTACGCTCGATCTTCTGCCACCGGACGCGATTGTTACTGTGACCGAAATCGTACCCGCGGTGGTGGAATGGAATCGTGGTCCGCTTGGACCGCTGGCAGGGCATCCGCTGCAGGATACGCGCGTGCGCGTCGAAGTCGATGACGTCGCCATCACACTCAGTTCACGCCCCGGCCAGTTCGATGCCGTACTGCTTGACGTGGACAATGGCCCCGCCGCTTTTGCCGGCTCCAACAACGCGGGGCTCTATGACGACCGCGGAATCGCCGTCATCCGCGCGGCTCTCAAGATGGACGGAGTGCTGGCCGTCTGGTCGGCCCGCGAAGATCGGAGATTCGAGCAGCGCTTGCGCCATGGCAGGTTCGCCGTCGAAGTGGAGCGCGTGCGCGGTCGCCTGAAAAGCGGCGGTCCTCGCCACACCATCTTTCTGGGCCACAAGTCTTCGGGGAGATGAGCGCGCTTCGGCGGGCCAACTTCCGATAGTCGGCGTCCTGGGAAATGAACGGCAGTGTTCGCGGCGCATTGTCGGCAATCCCGGACATTTTGGTCGGGGCGGAAAGCAAGTTTCCAGTTTGCCCGTTAATCAGGAGTTGACGAAGGCAGATTTGCCTCTAGGCTACGGAAGAGAATCGGCGTATAGAAGGTCCCTAACCTGAACCCCGCTGGCAGTGATTGTCCTTGCGAATACTTTAGCGTTAGGGTATGGCTCCCCTAATTTGGTGGACGAGTTCAGAATTGCGAGGGATTTCGATGGGCGTGTTGAGGTTTGCGGTGTTCGGAGCTGTGTATCTGCTTTTCACTTTCGCGTCGATGGCTCAGCAGGTCGCTTCTGCCTCCCCAACGCCCTCAGCACCGGCCGCTGCAACGACGATTCCGTCGTACCCTGACACTGCCAAAGGTCTAGAGAATATCGTCAAGGACATGCTGAAGTTGGAGAAGGAAGGCAATCAGCAGGAGTTGGCAGCCTACGAGAAGTCATTAGCATTGCCGGACGCTGATGGCTGGTTTAAAACTGTTTTTGGCGAGGATTTGGGATCGCAGATGACCGTGGTGTCTGAGCCCCTGCGGGCAGATGCCCAGATTCACACGATTGATATGCTCGCCGAGCAATTGAAAGAGCGACGGACCGATATCCGGGCCGTGCGTTTCAAGGATTCATGCAGTCCAGACGCAACGGCCACCGAGTACCCATTCCTTTTGCTCCGAAAGACGCCCGAGCCTCTTTATGATGTGCGCTTTCTGGGGTCATCGGGCGGCTCACTCTGGGCGTATTTCGCATACGTCGATGGCGGTTTTCGATTCATCGGGAACATGAGAAAGAAGGAATTCGGAAAACACGACGCGCATCCTCCTATCCCCCCTACCAGAAGAATCCGAATTGGGGGAAACGTAACCGCGGCGAAGCTCACGCATCGAGAAGATCCAGAGTACCCACCGGAAGCCAAAGCACGGCACATCGAGGGTACGGTGCTTCTGCACGCAATTATCGCGAAGGACGGATCGGTGCAAGATTTGTATCTGGAAGAAGGGCAGTGCTGGCTGGCTCAGTCTGCGATGGACGCTGTCAAACATTGGCGTTATTCTCCGACGCTCCTTCAAGGAGAGCCCGTCGAAGTGGATACGACAATTCAGGTCATTTACACGTTGCGGTGACGTGACCGCCCGCCGTCGAAAGGGCACTTCGATCGACCAAAGACGCGAGTTCAAAGCTGGCGACTTTCGCGTTACTTCCGTCGTGCAGGATTGGTTTTAAGAAGCCAACTCCTGGTTAGTCGGCAATCCGGAAACTATCGTGATCGATCATCCACAACCAGCAGGCTCCTGCTAAACGGGATCACCGCACATCTCTTGCAGCGTCGCTCTCGCCGCGTGTGTTCGCCTTGTCTTCCGCAACTACCTCTTCAACTTCACAGTCTCCCTCTTAACCGCCTCCGCCGTAGCGCGAATCCCCTCCGCGTACGGCGTGCCTGCAAACCCAAGCGCCTTCGCATACTTCGACGAATCGAAAATGTATGGCGAGTCGTACTGGTAGACCATCTCGCGCATCTCGCCCACCACGGGATTGATCAGCCCCACCAGGCGCATCGTCAGCGGCCACACCACGCGGCATTTCGGCTCGGCGCGAAATTCCTTCGCCGCCATTGCCACGAACTCCTTCGCCGTTGGCGGGTTCGGAGCCGTCGGCACGTGCCACGTCTGGTTCCACGCCGAATCCGTTTCCGCCAGGTTCACCAGACTCTCCGCCGCGTCCGGCGTATACGTCAATGAATGGGGCAAGTCGCGGTTCGCGAACCACATCGCTTTTTTCCCGCGCGCCAGCATGTCAAACACCATCACGTTCCCCACGCCCATGCGCGCCCCCGGCCCGTAAAAATCCGCGCATCGCGCGATCATCGCTGTAATCGACCCGCTCTGCCATGCCTCGATCAGCGTCCGCGCCACCCTCGCGCGCACTTCGCCTTTCTTGCTGCACGGGTTGAACGGCGTCTCCTCCGTCATCGGTCCATCTACTCGCCCGTACATGTACACGTCGTCAAAGAAAATCAGCTTCGCGCCCGCGCGCTTGCATGCCTCAATCGTGTTGGCGATCACCCGCGGCCACAGTTCCGCCCAAATCTTGTGGTCGTATTTCAGCCCCACCAGCAGATAGACGAGCTGCGATCCCGCCACCGCCCGAATTGTTTGCTCTTGATCGGTCACATCCGCCGTCAAAATCTCCGCCGCGCCCGGCGCCCCTGCAAGGGGATGCGCACTCCGCCCCACCAGCCGCAACGCGTTCTTCCGCGCCGCCAGCCGCTTCACCAGCTCATTCGCTATCGTCCCGCCCGCTCCCAGGATCGTGATCATCTGCAAACTCCCCACCTTAGATTGTGCGGCCCCCGAGTATAGGTCCGCCACGCAAAGCGTCCAACGTCGCGCATTACCGGAGTTACGGCCGCTGGTGCGCGGCAAGCCCTCGCATGCGACCGAGCCTTAATCGCGGTACAATCAGCACATGACGGCACTCAATTGTCGGACGCGCCGATTTCCGCCTCAAACGGTTGAGCTAGGTCCCCTGACACGGCAACTCCTTTCGAGTGCGGCATGGGAAGGGGCTGACGCGTTCCCCGCTTCGCAGGCTTGGGCAGACGACGTTGAAGAGATTCTAAGCTTCCTTAACCGACAAGGACGGTTTGAATCGTTCCTGTCCAAAGCGAAGAGCGTAAGGACGCCGCAGCACCGTGATGCTTGCCTCGCAGAGGCCAGAGGCACCTTTCACCTTCACCGAAACCGCTTTCGGATCGTTCAATGGGAACCACCGGGCGAAGGTGGCCGGAAAGGCGACCTCCTGGTTTGCTTCGGTGACTCACTGTCCGTCTTTGTCGAAATAAAGCAGCCCGCATGGCAAGGTGAAACCTTTCCCCGTCGGATCGCCGAACGGCGAAGTCTTTCCCCCGAAGACAGAGCGCGACGCGAGGAGCGCATCAAAAAGGACAAGTATTTGCATCTTGAGGGTGGGGCAGTCGGCTCACATCTCGTCGCGCTGGATGTGGTCAGGCGAAATGCGCTTCCGAAGCTCACTGACCGATGCCCGAACCTCGTCTTCATAGTGGACGATCTGAAGGTCTCGCCTGTCGAGATGCCCACACTCGCCTATCACGTCGAGCGAGAATTTGCCAATCCCGACCATGACCCCGACGATCCCAACGATGTGTTTACGTACGAACGCCTGGGGGGATTGCTATTTCTGCACGTTGAGGTACCGCTTGGCCAGAACGTGCGTTACCTGACCGATTTCATCCCGAATAGAAATGCGATCCCTGCCTGCTCCTTGCCACAGTCCGTGACCTCTGAGCTTACGCAGATGAAAGAGGCAACTCGGGCGCTAGTTGAACAGGATTTCGCCGGTCTTCCCACCCTCATGGAAATCCTGGTCTCGCGCAACAAGCCTTGGGGCGCGATACCCTGAGGCTCATCGCTCCTCTCTCGCTAAGGCTTCAAGTCCTCTTTCAAATCCGTAGCTCGCGAACGCCTCGCGCCGCTTGCGGTCGTCGAACGGATCGTTCGTGTACAGCCACTAGATTTTCGCATCCACTTCGAGATTGGCGACTCTCGCCACTTCCGGCATCTTGATGAGAAACTGCTGCTTGGGCCGCAGCGTCGAAATGAGTTCGATTTCGTTGTCGTTGAGATTGAATTGCCGGCGATACAGATCCCGGTCCATGTCCGGGTTGGCCAGAAAGATTTTTGTCGGGCAGCTTTCGATAATGATTTCGAGGATTTCCGACTTGCGAAGCTCGTCGAGCGATTGCGTCGAGAGAATCATCGCGGCGTTCTGTTTGCGCCAGGTCTTGAGCGCCTCGATGATGTAGCTCTTGATGATCGGGTTCTTCAGGAATAGCCAAGCCTCGTCAATGAAGAACGCCTTGAAGATGTGGCTCATCTTCGGATCGCAGATGACGGCGTTCGCGCGACGCAGATTACGTACGCGGGTCCGCGCACGCTAAGACAAGCATCCGCACCCATTCCCGAAACGGCATAAATCGCATCTTTTTCCGTCGCCGCGCGCGCCGCAACACGCCTGCCCTCATCCACTTAGCAGGTACGCAAATCTGCGGGGACTTGCGCCGTATGGTAGGGTGGAAGTGAGGCTCTTTGCGTAAAGGGCCCGGAGAGGAGCGCGTCCGATGCCCGTAAGTGCCTTACAATCCGTTCTCCACCGACCGGGGCGCGAGAGCAGCATCGCCGCACAACGCCCGTGGCCGTCCTTCTCTAATGAAACGCTAGCGGTCCTTGCGCAAGATGCTCTGCCCCCCGCGTTTTCGACGCGTCACGAATCACGAGTCACAAATCACGCGTCTCCGCTCACTAATCAACAGTCGCTACCCAGCAATCACATCGTTCAGATCGACACAGCTTGCCATTCTAATTTGGCACTAACTCTTAGAAACCAAAGCGCCGCCTCCTCCTCAGATCGACACAAATTCGCAGGCTCCCGCGCATGAGCGAAAACCACGAAAATCGCCTCAAGGATTCCGTCAGCGCATATCTGCGCTCCGCCGCGCATCAGCCCATCGACTGGAACGAATGGGGCGAAGATGCCTTCGCCAAAGCGCGCGCCGATGAAAAACCGATCCTTCTCGATATCGGCGCGGTCTGGTGCCACTGGTGCCATGTGATCGACCGCGAAAGCTACGAAAATGCCGAAATCGCTGAGATCATCAATCGCCTCTACATTCCGGTGAAAGTGGACCGCGACGAGCGCCCCGACGTGGACGCCCGCTACCAATCCGCTGTCAGCGCCATTTCCGGACAGGGCGGCTGGCCGCTCACCGCCTTTCTCACGCCGGACGGAAAGCCGTTTTTCGGCGGCACCTATTTCCCTCCCGACGACAGCATGGGCCGCCCTGGATTCAAGCGTATCCTGCTGGCGATTTCCGACGCCTTCAAAAATCGTCGCGCCGACATCGACCAATCCTGGCGCGCGCTGGAACAAGCCGTCGCCAAGGCGGAAATTTTTCAGGATTCGCGCGGCGTGTTCGATCCCGGAATCATTCACAACATCGTCGAATCTGCTATCTCGCAATTCGACGAGCGCCATGGCGGCTTCGGCAACGCGCCGAAATTTCCTCACTCCGGCGCCATCGATTTTCTGCTCGAACGGTATCAAGCCACGCGAGACGAGCGGCTTCTCCATATCGCCGAGCGCACACTCGAAGGCATGGCCCTCGGCGGCGTCTACGACCAACTCGGCGGCGGATTCCATCGCTACTCGGTGGACGAGCGCTGGTGCGTGCCGCACTTCGAAAAGATGAGCTACGACAATTCCGAGCTGCTCAAAAATTATCTGCACGGCTATCAGGTCACCGCCAAGCCGCTCTATCGCGATATCGCCGAAGGGATCATTTCCTGGGTTACCGATGTTCTCTCCGATCAGCAACACGGCGGATTCTACGGAAGTCAGGACGCCGATCAGACACTCGACGATGACGGCGACTACTTCACCTGGACTCTCGCCGAAGTACGAGACGCGCTTTCACCTGATGAGGCGCGCGCCATCGAGATTTTTTACGACGTCGCCGAAGACGGCGAAATGCACCACGACCCGGCGCGGAACGTCCTGTGGGTCGCTTCGCACATCGAGGCCCTCGCTCAGAAGCTTGGCTTGGACCCGGCCGGCGCGGCGGTGCTTCTCGCTCGCGCTCGCGGCAAGTTGTTGGCGGCGCGCATGGAGCGCCGGCCTGTTCCTGCCGTTGATCGCACACACTACGTCGGCTGGAACGCGATGTTCGTCTCCGCGTATCTGGAGGCCGCTCGCGTTCTGAATCGCCCCGATTGCAGCGATTTCGCGCTGAAAACCCTCGATCGTATCTTGGTGGAAGCCTGGGACGAATCGAAGGGCTTCCTGCATCGCGTCGGCGGCCCGCGCCTTGAAGGAATTCTCGACGATCAGGTCTTCGCCATCGGCGCGCTTCTCGACGCTTGGGAAACCACCCTCGATCGCCGCTATTTCGAAACCGCCGAGCGCGCCATGCGCCTGTGCATCGAGCGATTCGCCGATCCCGACGGCGGCGGATTCTTCGATCGCGCCAAAGATGCCGCGCCGCTGGGCGGGCTGGACGTTCGCCGCAAGCCGCTGCAGGATTCGCCCACTCCCGGCGCAAATTCCGTGGCCGCGATGATGCTCGATCGCCTCGCCGCGCTTACCGGCGAAAAGCTCTACAGCGAATTCGCTGAAAAAACTCTTGAAGCGTTTATCGGCTCCATGCCGCAGTACGGCCTGTACGCCGCGAACTACGCGCTCGCCGCGCTGCTGCATTCTCGCCATCCGCTGCAGATCGTCATCACTGGGAACGCGGGTGATACTGCGGCTTCGGATCTCGAATCGGGCGCGATTGGGATCTACCGCTTCGGAAAAACCGTCCTGCGAATCACGCCTGAACGCCTTTTACAAGGTGCGCTTCCGGCGGCGCTTCGCGAAACTTTGCCGCATCTCGATGCCACTAAATCGGAAGCGATGGTTTGCGTGGGAAATACATGCCACCCGCCCATCACCAACCGGGCGCAGATTATCGCGGTGCTTTCCGGGACGGCCTCCGGCGCAGCCGCAACCTGATCCGGGTGCAACGAACCTGCCTCAGCTACCAAACCGATTGACGCGCGCAAGCACTCAATGCGATAATTTCTCGCTTTGCTCAGCCCTATCGAAGCGGGTGCGGCAGGCCGGACGTCACGCCGGAAATAACCAATAAAGCCAGGAGCACAGTAGCAGCGCGCTTATTCGACGATGACAATCCTCCACCAGCTCGCAATTTTGTTCCTCGATGCTGTGCCCACAGTCATTCTTTTCCTTTTGTTTTATGCATTTATGCGGTGGGCCTTTTTCATTCCGCTGCAAAAGACCATGGCGGAACGCGCCGCGCGCATCGAAGGCGCCCGCGCAGAAGCGGCTGCGGTGGAGGCGGAGGCCAAGCACGAACTCGACGCCTATCACGAGGCGCTGCGCCGCGCCCGCGTCGAAATTTATGGACGGCAGGAAGCGGCCCGTCAGGCAGCATTGGAGAGCCGGGCAAAGCTGCTGAAAGCCATGCGCGCGCGCGCCGAGGAAGAAGTTTCGAACGCCAAGATGCGCATCGCGGATGAGTTCAACGCGGCGCTTGCAGAGGTGGAAGCGCAAACGCCGGGGCTGGCGAAGGAAATTGTCCGCACGATTCTGAAAAGCCCATCGCCCTCTCGGGTAGGCGCTGCTCAATGATTTATCCATCCCAGATGATTTCGCCGCGCATTCGCGCGCGCATCGCCGGTGTTTCCGTGGTAGCGGTGGCCCTGCTTTTCGCCGCGGCGCCAGCGCTGGCACAGGAAAGCGGCTCCTCGATCACCGATTCAACGAGCGGATGGATCTTCCGCTGGATCAATTTTGGAGTTTTGGTCGCCATCCTGGCGTATGGCTTCTCGAAGGCTGGCCCGAAATTCCGGCAAAATTCCGAGGGAATCTCCCGAAAAATCGCCGAGGGCGCCCGTGCGCGCGAAGCCGCCGAGCAGCAGCGCCGCGAAGTGCGCACCAAAATGGCCGGCATTGACGCCGAAGTGGTGACGATGCGCGAGGAAGCCCAGCGCGGAGCCGAGGCTGAAGGCGAACGCATTCGCGCGCTGGCGAAATCCGAGGCGGAAATGATCGATCGGGCCGCCAAAGCGGAAATTGCGGCAGCCGAACGCGCGTCGCGCCTGGAACTGCGCGCCGCCGCCGCGCGGTTAGCCGTCGCACGTGCCGCAGCCATGCTTCGCGAGCAGCTCACCGCCAGCGACGAATCCGCTCTCTTTCGCACGTTCGTGGCGGAACTTGAAAGGAGCCCGAATTGAGCGAAGCGGTTGCATCCCGCTACGCGGCGGCTCTGGCGGACGCGGCACTGGACGAGGGCAACGCGCAGCGAGTGCGAGCCGATCTGGGCGCGTTCGTGGGAGCATACGACGAGTCGCCGGAATTGCGTACCGTGCTGGAAACGCCGTCTATTGCGCCGGAATTGAAGCACAAAGTAATCAGCGCGCTTGCACAGCGCATGGATCTGGCGCCGGCGGTGCGAAATTTCATGTTCCTGCTGGTGGATCACAACCGCATCGAAATGCTTCGCGAAATCCAGCGCGCTTTTCACGAGGCGCTGAATACGCGGCTGGGCATCGCCGATGCGGAAGTGACGTCGGCGCGAGAACTGAGCGATGACGAACGCCGGGAATTGACCACGGCTCTCGAGCGGCGCACCGGCAAAAAGATCGAGGCACGTTTCCGTCACGATGCGTCGCTGCTCGGCGGCGCCGTGGTTTGCGTCGGATCCGTGGTGTACGACGGCTCGGTGCGTGAGCAACTGGCCCGGTTGCGCGAGCAGCTCGAAACGGAATAGGAGCGGGAATGGCCCCAATTAGAGCGGATGAAATTACCAGCATTCTGCGCGAGCAGATTGAAAATTATCAACAGACGGTAGCCGTCGAAGAGGTCGGCTCGGTTATTTCCGTAGGCGACGGCATCGCGCGCATTCACGGCTTGGATCGCTGCATGGCCGGCGAAATGCTGGAATTTCCGCATGGCGTGTTCGGCATCGCGCTGAACCTGGAAGAAGATCAGGTCGGCACGGTGCTGCTGGGTGATTACACCGAAATTCGCGAAGGCGATACGGTAAAGCGCACAAAAAAAATCATGTCTGTGCCGGTAGGCGATGCGCTGATTGGGCGGATCGTCAATCCGTTGGGGCAGCCCATTGACGATAAAGGGCCCATCGTCACCGACCAACGCAATCCTCTGGAGCGCATAGCGCCCGGAGTTGTGGACCGCCAGCCAGTGCGCGAACCGATGCAGACCGGGATTAAAGCAATCGATTCGATGATTCCGATTGGCCGTGGACAGCGCGAGCTGATCATCGGCGACCGCCAGACCGGCAAGACGGCGATTATTTTGGACACGATTTTGAATCAGCGCGGCGGCGACTTGATTTGCATCTACTGCGCGATCGGGCAAAAGCGATCCACGGTAGCGCAAGTGGTGAAGACGCTGACCGATTACGGCGCGATGGACTACAGCATCGTGGTTTCGGCGTCCGCTTCGGAACCGGCCACCATGCAATACATCGCACCTTTCGCAGCTGCAGCTATCGGCGAGTATTTCCGCGACACCAAGCGCCACGCCATCTGTTTCTACGATGATCTTTCGAAGCACGCGCAGTCCTATCGCGAAATTTCTCTGTTACTGCGGCGTCCCCCCGGCCGCGAAGCGTATCCAGGAGACGTCTTTTTCCTGCACTCGCGATTGCTGGAACGCGCCGCAAAATTAAACGACCAGCTGGGTGCGGGCTCCCTGACGGCGCTGCCGGTAATTGAGACGCAGGCGGGCGATGTTTCCGCGTACATTCCGACCAACGTGATTTCAATCACCGACGGGCAGATCTACCTCGAAGCCGACCTTTTTAACGCCGGCATCCGCCCTGCTATCAACGCCGGTATTTCCGTGAGCCGCGTGGGTGGCAACGCGCAGACGAAAGCGATGAAGAAAGTGGCCGGCACTTTGCGCCTGGACATGGCGCAGTACCGCGAGCTGGCGGCATTCGCTCAGTTCGGTTCCGAACAGCTCGACAAAGCCACGCAAGCGCAGCTGGCGCGAGGCCAACGGCTGGTGGAAATCCTGAAGCAGGATCAATTCCAGCCTGTGCCGGTGGAAAAGCAGGTGCTGATCATCTTCGCAGGCGGCCGGGGCTATCTGGACGACCTGGAGGTTTCCGTAATCGGGCGCTTTGAACGCGAGCTTTATCCGTTCGTGGAAACGAATTTTCCGAATATCTTCAAGACGCTGCGCGAAAAGAAAGCCATCGATGACGCGCTGCAGGCCGAAATGGTCGGGGCCATCGATGCATTCAAGGAGCGATTCAAGGCCAGCCTTGCTGCCGCCGCGGATTGATACGAATCGCCGATGGCTACCCTGCTCGATTATCGCCGCCGCATCCGCTCCGTGAGGAGCACGCAACAGATTACCCGCGCGATGAAATTCGTCGCCGCAGCGAAGCTGCGCCGCGCGCAAGAGGGAGTGTTTGCCGCTCGGCCGTACGCGCATGAAATCGTGCGCGTGCTGCGCTCGGCGGCCGCGCGCATGGAAACTGCCGCTCATCCGCTGTTGGAACGGCGCCCGGAGGAAAAGATTCTGATCGTGGTGCTGACAGGCGACCGCAGCCTGGCGGGCGCGTTCAATACCAACGTATTGCGCCGTGCGATGTCATTTGCGCGCGAGAAGTCGTCCATGCGGATCGAAGGTATCGCCATTGGCAAGAAGGGTCGGGATACGCTTCGCAAGCGCGGTTGGAAGCTCGCATCGGAATATCTGGGCATCTCCAGCAAAGTGGAGTACTCCAAAGCCAAGGAAATCTCCGCGAAGATTGCCGATCTGTACGCCAACCGCGACGTCGATGCGGTGTATGCCGTGTACAACGAATTCAAAAACGTGCTGGTGCAGCGGCTTCGCGTGGAAAAGCTGCTCCCGATCGATCCCGGCGTGCTGGGATCGCAGGCGGAAGAAATCGTGGCGGAAGCGCCCGTACCGGGTGAGTCACTTCCCCGGGATCTGGCGCCCTCGGGCCAAGGCACGCTGGTTGATTACATCTACGAGGAGCCGGTGAACGAGATATTCGATCACCTGGTGCCGCGCTATTTGGAAGCCGAAGTCTTTCGCATCTTGCTGGAGTCTGCCGCGGCCGAACACGCGGCGCGTATGACGGCGATGGATTCCGCTACGCGCAATGCATCCGAATTGATCGACCGGCTGACACTGGAAATGAACAAGATTCGCCAGGCGAGCATTACCAAGGAATTGATTGAGATTGTGAGCGGCGCCGCGTCGGCAATGTCGTAGCGGCGCCGCACTGCGACTCACGAGCTACGGTTTCAGGGGGAAAAGAAATGGCAGCAGATGCTAAGAAAATCGGGCACGTGATCGAAGTGATTGGCCCAGTAGTGGATGTACAGTTCGAAGAGGGGCACCTGCCGCTGATTTATAACGCCCTGCGGATTACCAGCGAAGGGTTCGACGTTCCGGAGCCGATCGACTTGATCGCCGAAGTGGAGCAGCACCTGGGCGAAGGGCGTGTTCGGGCCGTGGCCATGAAACCCACCGAGGGCATGGTTCGCGGGATGAAGGCCGAAGATCTGGGCGAGCCGATTTCCGTGCCGGTGGGGCGCCCGACGCTTGGCCGCGTGATGAACGTGCTCGGTGAACCCGTGGACAAGCTCGGCCCGATTCAAACCGAAAAGCGGTATCCGATTCACCGGCCAGCGCCGTCGCTTGAAGACCAGTCCACCACGCTGGAAATGTTCGAGACAGGCATCAAGGTGGTCGATCTGCTGGAACCGTACCTGAAGGGCGGCAAGATTGGGCTGTTCGGCGGCGCCGGTGTGGGCAAGACCGTACTGATTCAAGAGTTGATCAACAACGTAGCGATGAAGCACGGCGGCGTTTCCGTGTTCGCGGGAGTGGGCGAGCGCACCCGCGAAGGGAACGACCTGTGGCTGGAATTCCAGGAGTCCGGGGTAATCGAGCCCGGCAATTTCGAAAAGTCGCGCTGCGCACTGATTTACGGACAGATGACCGAGCCGCCCGGCGCCCGTCTTCGCGTGGGATTGACCGGACTGACCGTCGCCGAATATTTCCGCGACGAAGAGCACCTGGACGTGCTGCTGTTCATCGACAATATTTTCCGCTTCGTGCAGGCTGGCTCGGAAGTGTCGGCGCTGCTGGGCCGCATGCCTTCGGCCGTCGGTTACCAGCCAAATCTCAACACTGAAATCGGCGAGTTGCAGGAGCGCATCACGTCCACCAAGCACGGATCGATCACGTCGGTGCAGGCGATTTACGTGCCGGCCGACGACTACACCGATCCGGCGCCGGCGGCTACCTTCACGCATCTGGACGCGACCACCAACCTGAGCCGGCAAATCTCCGAGCTGGGCATCTATCCCGCCGTCGATCCGCTGGCCAGCTTCTCGCGCATTCTCGATCCGCGCATTCTGGGCCAGGAGCACTACACGGTGGCCCGCGCGGTAAAGTCCGTGCTGCAACGCTACAAGGAATTGCAGGACATCATCGCCATCCTGGGCATTGAAGAACTTTCCGATGAGGACAAACAGACCGTGGCGCGCGCGCGCAGAATTCAGAAGTTCTTGTCGCAACCGTTCTTCGTGGCCGCGCAGTTCACCGGCATCGAGGGCAAGTACGTAAAGATCGAGGACACCATTCGGGGATTCAAGGAAATTGTCGAAGGCAAGCACGACGAGTTGCCGGAGCAAGCATTCTACATGGTGGGCACGATCGAAGAGGCGCGAGAAAAAGCGGAGAAGATGGCGGCGGTGGCGTAGTCCGCGGCACACGAGTTCACCGGAACTGACGAATGGCGACTGACTCAATCGAACTTCAAATCGTGACGCCCGAACGGCACGTGCTGCAGGAAAACGTCCAGAGCGTGGAAGTGCCGGGCAAAGAAGGTTACCTGGGCATTTTGCCGGGACACGCGCCGTTGATCACCGAACTGGGGATCGGAATATTGTCGTACCACAAGGATTCCGCTACGCGTTTCCTTGCCGTGATTAATGGATACGCGGAAGTTCTGCCACACCGCGTGATCGTGCTCGCCGACGTGGCCGAACGCGCCGAGGAAATCGACGTGGAGCGCACGCGCCGCGCGCGCGAACGGGCGCAAGCGGAACTGGCCAAGGCCGGCCCGGGGAACGAAGAGTGGCAGCGCGCGGAACTGGCGTTGCAACGAGCAACGGTGCGGCTGCAGACGGCGGCTAAGACGGGTGCGGCTGGAGCAGGCGAGGCGGGGCACGGCTCTTAGCACGAAGGACACTCAGGTTTTCGATTTGAGTCCCGCACGGTCGCGAGAGCATCGAAAATAGTGGGTAGGCAGTAAGCAGAGAAATCGAACGAATGACTCAAATCACGCTATATTGCACGCGCTGGTGCGCTGATTGCCGCCGCGCAAAAAAATTTCTCGAGGAGCGCGGCGTCGCGTACAGCGAAATCAATATTGACGAGTTTCCCGAGGCCGAAGATGTAGTGATGCGAGCCAATAATGGCCGCCGCAAAGTTCCCACAATTCTGTTCAATGGCCGCTACTTCGCATGCAGTCCGTTCGATCCTTACCGGCTTGCCGAAGAACTCAATATTCCAATTAATGCTCAGCGTTAGTGTTGCCTCTGGCCCAGAAATCCAAGTAAATCTCTGTAACTAGCCTCGATACAACCTGTGTATCAACGCTCTCAGGAAGCGGCGATTTTTCTTGTGCCGCGATCGCGTCCGCATTCAATTCCTGTCCCATCTGCTCTATTTCTGGCAGGGTGTATTTTCCTTGGCGAATGTCGATAAGCAAATCCACTCGCGGATTCGGCAGAGTGATTTTGCCCGCCGCCATGTACTCGCGCGCTTCCAAGTAGAGGCGGATCACATGCATCGCGTACTTCGTGTCGTAGCCGTGCTGCTTTTCGAGAGCTGCTCGGTGGACGTTCTTCTGCCCTTTGCGACCGCACAACCGCTCCATTTGGTCGTCCGCAAACTTCATAAACGGCTTGAGGTGCCGTTTCGACGCGAAGATCATTCTTTCTTTCACCACCCGATCCCACCAATGCGTTGCAAACTGCTCCTTCGCAAAGACGAAATGCAGCGCGGACGGATTTCCCTTGGCAGCCATGCCGGCCCATTTGCGCAAGGAGTAGAGACATACATCGACGTCGCGCGGACCATTTCCTCCAGACTGTCCGCCGGTGGTGAAAACGAAAAACTCGTCCCGATCCAGACCAATCATCTTTTCCGGCGGTTCGATGAACACACCGTACCAGTCAGTGTCGTCGGATCCCTGCAGCTTCGCGCCATGCAACTGCGACCCGCCGATAAAGGCCTGGACCAGGTTGTCCTGATACTCGAAGCCGTATTGAGCGAAGTCGGGTTTCACGATAAGCCCGAACCGCGGGTCATCACGCCGGCAACGCGCAGGTCGGGCGTGAGCGCGACTAGGTCGGCATCGGCGCCGATGGCGATGATGCCTTTCTTGCCAGCCAGGCCAAGCCGGCGCGCGGGCAAGATCGTGGCCATGCGCACGGCATCCTGCAGCGAAACGCCCAGGGCGACGACGTTACGCAGGGCGCGATCCAGCGTGAGCGTGCTGCCTGCGAGCTTCCCTTCGGAGTTGCGGCAGACGCCATTTTTAACGGTAACTTCGAGACTGCCCAAGCGGTAATTTCCGTCGGGCATGCCGGTGGCGGCGATACCATCGCTGACCAGCAAAACGGTATCGGCGCCTTTGCAGCCAATGAGAACCTGAATCGCAGGCCCGGCCACGTGGACGCCATCTGCAATGATTTCCGCCGTCATTTCGGGATCGGTGAAAATCGCGCCTATGATTCCGGGATCGCGATGCTCGAACGGCCGCATGGCATTGTAGACGTGGACGGCATGCCGCGCGCCCGCGTGTATGGCCGCTCGCGCCTGATCGTAATTCGCATCGGTGTGGCCCAGCGCCGCAACGATCTTCGCAGCCACCACGGCCTCGATCAGTTCGATGGCACCCGGCAGTTCCGGCGCGAGGGTGACGATCCTCACCGAGCCATCCGCGGCGCCGAGGAGCTTGTTCAGAACATCGACCGAAGGCCTGGCGAGCGAGTCCGGCGGATGCACTCCGCGCTTCGCTTTGCTGATGAATGGGCCCTCGAGATGAATACCGAGAATTTCGGCGGCTGGACGCGCGTCGCCGCTCGGACCTTCGTGCTTTCGAATGTACTGGGCGATACCTTCGAGGCTGTGGCACGTGCCCTCGATAGGCGCGGTGACGGTAGTAGCCACGATCGACGTGGTGCCGTGGCGCGCCACGGTGGAAGTAACGCGGTCGAGCGCGCGTGGGGTGGCTTCCATCACATCGTGGCCGCCCGCGCCATGGATGTGCACGTCGATAAAACCAGGCACGAGAGTCATGCCGCTGGCGACGTAATCAGCCGCGCCCGCGGGCACGCGCACTTCGTCGCGATGGCCGAGCGCGGTGATGCGGCCGTCCTCCACCACGACGATGGCGTCGGTGAGTTCTTCTTCGGGCGTAAGAACGCGGCTGGCGTGAACGACCGTCGCAGACATGTCTTTCCGATGCTACCCGAATTCTGGAGCAAAGTTGCATGCGAGCTTTGCATCCGTTTTCGAGTCCGTTACAATCGGATTACGCGAAATCCAGGGAGGAATTGGGAATGGCAAATGAAAAGCGGTACGTTGCTCAGAAGCGCCAGCGCCGCCGGCGCAAGACGGCCAAGGCGAAGATGAAGCTGTACGAACAGGGAAAGGTTCCGCACGACAAGCTCCCAGCGCTGGCCAAAAAATTCCTAAGCCGCAAGATGCGCGCCCTCAAGCGCGCTGAATAAGCAAAAAAACGGGCGCCCGGTTGGTACCGGGCGCCCGTTTTGCAGTGGCTGCCGAACCCCGCCAGAGGCGTCGGCAACTCGCGTGTTAATCCCCGGATGCCTGCGCGCGCGTTGAATACGTCTTTGGCACGCTCAGATAGCCCGAGATTTTGTTCTTCCCCACCTGGTTCACCGTGAACTCCAGCGGCGAGTGGCTGCTATCGGCGAAGAAATAAATCGGTTCGTCCACCGAGCGGTTCCGCTTGTCAAAGCGCTGGTCGTTGACGTAGAGAGACACGGTGTAGAGATTTTTCTTCGGATTCACGCCGCGCAATTCGACCATGATGTCGCCCACCTTCTCGCGACGGCCCTTGCGGTCGATCGTGAACTCGTAATAATCCCGCTCTCCCAAACGGCGGAGCTCCTCGATCTGGCTGTGATTCGTCGCGATCAGGGTGCCGAATTGGCCGCGTGTCATGTTCAAACTGTTCTTCGTGGTCTCCAGATCCGCCTGCACGCCGGTAACATCGGTGCCGAGCTTGTTGACGTCGTCCACGTTCGCCTTGGTGGCGAGCGCGCCATTCACGTCGTTCTGCAGGGCAACCAGCTGTTTTGCGTCGTCGTCGCGGATCCTCTTGGTTTGGAAGCGCGCCCGCGTGAGCTCGCCCTCCGTAAGCTTCATTTTACCGGTCACGACGCTCAGCTCGCCTTGCAGCTGCGCGTTCGTGTCTTCGGCCTTGCCCAGCCTTTGGCTGAGAACGTCTTCATTCTGCTTCAACTGTTGCGTTTGCGATGCCAGCGACTGCGCAAGAGAATTGGAACGGTTCGCGGCGGTCCACCCAGCGCCCAAGGCCACCAACGAGACCACGGCCAGCACGACGACGGCTATGCCAATCCATCGAGGTGTGGACGTTTCGTGTGTCATTTCGTTCTGATTTTCGTCGAACATACTCATCGCCTCCGTGGGAAACCCCTTGCTGCGTAAGGTAAATGCACGCCCCGCACCAAATCGGCCCGAGGGCCCCATTGTCTGCAATACTTTCGATATACGATATTTATGGGTGAACTGCGGTAAAGCGGCGAGTGTCAGTGGTAGGACAGTGGGTGCAAAATTTACGCGGGGCTACGCATTCTGCACGCTCGGAGGTACTAGAACCAGCGAAAAGGCTAGTTTTCAGCACCATTCCACAAAAAACCGGCCGAAGGGACTCTAGCGCGTGAATGTCATGCTGCGCAGGCGAGCGATACGTTCCGTGAGTGGCGGATGCGTACTAAACAGTTTGGAAAACATTTCGCGGCCGCTCAACGGCTGCACGATGCAAAGCGCGGACGTAGAGGGAGGGATATTCATCGGAATGCGCTGGTTGTACGCGCCCAGTTTTTCAAGCGCGCTGATCAACCCGTTTGGATAACCGACCATCTTGGCGCCGGAGGCGTCCGCCTGATATTCGCGCTGGCGGGAGATGCCGAGCTGCAGGAGCATGGCGGCGAATGGCGCCACGATCAGCATAATAATGGCGGCCCAGCCGCCACTGTCGTTATCGCCGTCGCCTCCGCCAAAACCGCCGAACATCATGCCCCAGCGCCCGGCATAAGCAACCCAGGTAATCGCGCCGGCGACGGTCGCGGCAATAGACGAAGTGAGGATGTCGTAGTTGCGCACGTGCGAAAGCTCATGGGCGATCACGCCTTCGAGCTCATCGTCGTTCATCAGTTGCATCAGCCCTTGCGTCACGGCCACCGATGCGTGATGCGGGTTTCTTCCGGTCGCGAAAGCGTTCGGCGCGGCCTGAGGAATCAAATAGAGCTTGGGAACCGGCAGGCGGCCCTTCGCCGCGAGCCGCTCCATCACTTCATACAATCGCGGCGACTCCTCACGGCTAATCGGAACGGCGCCAGCCGACTTCAGAGCAATCTTGTCCGAGAAAAAGTAGGCAACGCCGTTCATCAGAATGGCGAAAGCCAGGGCGATGGTCATACCTCCGCGCCCGCCGAACGCCTGTCCGATGAAGAGCAGCAGCAGCGTCAGCGCCGTCAGCAAAAACGCAGTTTTAAGGGTTCTCATTAGAGATAATCTCCAGCGCCAATCAGGCGGCGCCCACCTTCAGCGACTGCCGCACGAATTTCATTTCGTCTGATTTCGGGTCGGCGTCCACCGCGACTTCATCTCCCGGTTTCACATCGCCGTCGAGAATGCGCATGGCCAGCGGGTCTTGAATCAGACGCTGGATGGCCCGCTTCATGGGACGCGCGCCGAACGCCGGGTCGTAGCCTTCCCGGAACAGCAGCGCTTTGGCAGCGGACGTAAGCTTCAGCGCAATTTTCTTTTCCTCGAGGCGCTTCATGAACGCAGCCATCTGTAGATCGACGATGCGCTCAATCTGCTCCTTCCCCAGCGGGCGGAACATAACGATATCATCAATACGATTCAAAAACTCCGGCCGGAACAGCGCGCGCAGCGCGGTCATTGCTTCTTCGCGAGCTTTCTTCGGATCGGTGGCAGCCAGTTCGAAAATCGACTGCGAGCCGACGTTGGACGTCATGATGATCACCGCGTTGCGGAAATCAACCGTGCGGCCCTTGCCGTCCGTCAGACGGCCGTCCTCCAGAATCTGGAGCAGCACGTTGAACACATCCGGGTTCGCCTTCTCGATTTCGTCAAGTAGCACCACCGAATACGGACGGCGGCGCACCTGTTCGGTCAACTGCCCGCCCTCTTCGTAGCCCACGTATCCTGGAGGCGCGCCGATCATCCGTGCGACGGAATGTTTTTCCATGTACTCCGACATGTCTAGCCGGATGATGGCGCGTTCGTCGTCGAATAGAAATTCGGCCAGTGCCCGCGCGAGTTCCGTCTTTCCCACGCCGGTCGGTCCCATAAACAGGAACGAACCAATGGGCCGATTCGGATCGGAGAGGCCCGAGCGGCTGCGGCGAATTGCATTCGCCACGGTGGCGAGCGCGGTATCCTGCCCAACCACGCGCAGGCGCAGTCGCTCCTCCATGTGAACCAGCTTTTCGATTTCACCTTCGAGTAAGCGGCCCACAGGAATGCCCGTCCACTTGCTGACTATTTTCGCGATTTCTTCCTCGCCGACTTCTTCCTTCAGCATGGGATGATCTTTTTGCAGATCGGCAAGCTTATCCTGTGCTTCCCGCAGCTCCTTTTCTGCGGCGCCCAGTTTGCCATATCGAATTTCCGCCACGCGCGAAAGATCGCCGGCACGCTCATGGCGCTGCTCTTCGGCTTTCAGCCGCTCAATCTCTTCCTTTTGTTTGCGGATGCGGCCGATGGCGTCTTTTTCCGTCTGCCAATGGGCCTTCAGGCTGTTGGAATGTTCGCGCAGCGTGCTCAGTTCTTTTTCGATCTGGGAGAGGCGCTCGCGCGAATGGGCGTCTGATTCCTTGCGCAACGCCTGGCGTTCGATTTCAAGCTGCATGATGCGCCGCTCGATTTCGTCGATTTCCGTGGGCAGCGAATCGATCTCCATGCGCAATCCCGCGGCTGCCTCATCCACCAGATCGATCGCCTTATCCGGCAAAAAGCGGTCGGTGATATAGCGCTGCGAAAGCAAAGCGGCGGCGACGATGGCCGCGTCCTTGATGCGCACGCCGTGATGAACTTCGTAGCGTTCTTTCAAGCCGCGAAGAATGGCGATAGTGTCTTCCACCGAAGGCTCGCCAATCGTCACTGGCTGGAAGCGCCGCTCGAGCGCGGGATCCTTCTCGATGTATTTTCGGTATTCGTTGAGCGTGGTCGCGCCGATTGCGCGCAGTTCGCCGCGAGCCAGCGCGGGCTTGAGCATGTTGGAGGCGTCCATAGAGCCTTCCGCGGCTCCGGCGCCGACCAGCGTGTGCAGTTCGTCGATGAACAGAATAATCTGGCCCTCGGACTCGCTTACTTCCTTCAATACTGCTTTCAGGCGGTCCTCAAATTCGCCGCGGTACTTCGCGCCTGCAACCAAAGCCGCAAGATCGAGCGCCACGATGCGCTTCGGTTTCAGAACCTCGGGAACGTCGCCGGCGATAATGCGCTGCGCGAGGCCTTCGACGATGGCCGTCTTGCCCACGCCGGGTTCTCCGATCAGCACCGGATTGTTCTTGGTGCGCCGCGCGAGAATTTGCATCACGCGCCGAATCTCTTCGTCTCGGCCAATCACCGGATCGAGCTTGCCCCGGCGGGCCAGCTCCGTCAGGTCGCGGGCATATTGCTCGATCGCGCGGTAGGTGGCCTCGGGATTCTGCGAAGTCACGCGGTGGCTGCCGCGGATGCTGGTCATCGCCTGTAGGATGGCGTCGTGGCTGGCGCCGTGCCGCGCCAAAATCTGGCCGGCTGGATCGTTCGTAGCCGAAGAGATACCGAGCAGGATATGCTCGGTGGAAACGTATTCGTCCTTCAGGCGCTGTGCTTCCTCGAAGGCGCGCTCCAGGACGTCGTTGGCGGCGCGCCCAAGCGATTGCTCAGAGACGCCGGAGACCTTCGGCAACCTATCGATCTGCTTCTCAATTTCAGTGTTCATCGCCGCGACCGGCGCGCCCAGCTTTTCAAGCAGCGGACGCACTACGCCATCGCCCTGGGCAACCAGCGCCCAGAGCAGATGCAAAGGCTCGATCAGCTGCTGCCCCGAACGCCCGGCCATTTCCTGAGCGGCTTGCAGAGCCTCCTGCGCCTTCACTGTGAATTTATCGAACCGCAACATGATCGGATTTTCTCACTTTCAGGCGCTCACCAAAAGCCAGACAGGACCCGGGGCCGGACCCGCGCCTGGTCTGATGTCCGGCCCCCGCTCATAGGCCAAAATCAATTGCCGTTCGCGGTGGTAATTATAACCCGCTTCGGCTGTCGTTAATTAAACGCTTACGATCTATCTAAGCGAAATAACATAATAAAATCTTAGTATGTAGATGTCAAGTATTTTCTAGACATTCAACAACCCCGGCTATCTTGCGCTTAATTTTATTATAAGGCCTTTACGATCATGCACTTGAGGTAGTGCGTTTCGGGCATCGTCAGAAGGATTGGGTGGTCCTGAGCTTGAGTACGGCGTTCGCAAACCACGATATTTCGACGGGCGTCCACGGCAGCTTCCGCGAGTATCTGAAGGAAAAGCGGCTCGGTGATGTGGTAAGAACACGAGCAGGTGAGTAAATATCCCCCCGGTTCGAGGAGCTTCATGGCCCGGTAATTGATCTCTTTGTACCCGCGCTGGGCGGCGGCCACGCTGTCTCGGTTCTTGGCAAAGGCTGGCGGGTCGAGAATCACCATCTGGAATCGGCTTCCTACTTCGTAGTGTTCTTTCAGCAGGTCAAAGGTGTTGCCTTCGCGGAAAGTTACATTGGTTGCGGAATTGAGCTGCTGATTGCGCTTGGCAATCTCGATTGCCGCCGGCGCCATTTCCACCGATTCCACGTGTTCGCACTTGTCAGATATAGTGAGTGCAAACCCTCCGTGGTAGCTGAAGCAATCGAGCACTTTCCCCGACGCATAGTGCCGTGCCACGAAGTGATTTTCGCGTTGATCGAGGAACGAACCGGTTTTTTGCCCTTTAGCCAGATCGCAAACGAACGAGACGCCGTTTTCCTTCACCACGATTTCCGGGGGCACTTCCCCGTGCAACACGGAGACTTGCTGTTCGAGCCCCTCCAGCATACGCACGCGCGGGTCATTGCGCTCCAGAATGCCTTTGGGCGCGAACAGTTCCACGAGCAACTCGACCAGGAGCGATTTCACGCGTTCTGCCCCCTGGCTCAGCGTTTGAACGACGAAGTAGTCGCCGTAGCGGTCAACGATAATCGAAGGCAGCAAGTCGGCTTCGCTATATACCAACCGAAACGCGTCCGAGTTTTCGACCACGCGTTTTCGATATTCGGCAGCGTGGCGCAGGCGCTCGGCGAAGAACTGGCGCCGGACGGGGACGTCTTCGCGCGTAAGGACGCGAATAGAAATTTGAGATTTATCGCTATAAAAGGCCCAACCGTGGAAGCGGGACCGTTCGTCCGTCACGCGAACGATCGCGCCTGGCTCCGCCTGGGCTTCGCGCACGTCGCTGCGATACACCCACAGATGTCCGGCACGGATGCGTTCCACACCGCGCGGGCTAATAACCACCGATCCTTGCGACAAGGGTGCTGATGCTGCCATCGTCCGAGTGCCGAGCTTTCTGGGCGGCCCAGGCCCGCAATTCGGTTCCTGCGGAAAATTTCCGTAGGGCACCGCGCCAGATTCAGGAAACAGTCGAGAGCAGCCTCAAGCCAGGCGGTAGGATTCTCTTAGCATAACTGCAGGGCCAGTGCCAATGACTGCAGACCTTATGCTCGAATCGAAGATGCCAGCAACGCAATCGCCCGGATCCACTGCCCTAAATTTCACGCTTTCAGGACAGTCGCGGGCGGAGTGGGAACCGGGGGCTGCGGTCCATGAGTCTCCACGCCACGCCATCCGACGGCGCGGCCACGCACCGCTTCCTTTACCGCACGGAACAGCACCACGTACATCATCTGCCGGTAGTAAAACCGCTGGATGAGCAGTGGCGCGAGTAACGTCCAATCCTCATGGCGCTCCAGTGCAAACGCAACCACGCAGGTGAACAGGTCTATCAGCATGAATAGCGCGAAAAAGATCAGCGAGCGCTCCACGTCAGCGGACGTCCATAGTTGCGGCAGTTGCGTGATGCGGAGTTGCGCCAAGCCCCAAAGAGCGATCGATAACACGAACAGCAGATCGATCACCGGAGAAATCAGCGGCAGCAAAATCTGAAAGAGCACGATGTTGGGAATGGCGATCCAGCCAAGCGTTCCATACCGAGGGTTTCCGGCCGTGTCGCGGTGCTTCCAGACGGCCTGGAGCGTGCCGAAGGTCCAGCGGAAGCGTTGGCGGATGAGCGCGTCGATGGTTTCAGGCACCTCTGTGTGGCCGATGGCATCCTCGTCATATAGGATCTTCCAGCCTTCGCGACGGATGGTGAGCGTCAGGTCCGTGTCCTCGGCCACCGTTTCGCCCGAGAACCCACCGTGATCGCGCAGCACGTCCGTGCGCCACGCACCGACGGCTCCGGGCACCACCGGGATGCAATTCAGCAGATCGAAGGCCCGCTTTTCGAGGTTCTGGCTGGTGATGTATTCAAGCGCCTGCCAGCGAGTAATCCAGCGATTGCGGTTCATCACCTTCACGTTACCGGCTACAGCTCCGACGCGCGGATCGGCGAAGTGCCGAATCAGCCGAGGAATGGCCTGAGGATCGACGATCGTATCGGCGTCGATCGAAATGATGATTTCGCCCGTGGCCTCCGAAAGTCCGTGGTTCAGCGCCGACGGCTTTCCTCGATTCGACTGATCCAGCAGGCGCACGCGCCGGTCACGCACAAACTCTTTGCGGACAAGTTCCGGCGTACGGTCTTTCGAGCCATCGTTGACGACCAAGACTTCAAGCTTCGGATAGTTGGAAGCCAGGGCGGCCGAAACCGTGTCGACGATTACGGATTCTTCGTTGTAGGCGGGAATCAGCACTGTCACTGCCGGCTGGTAATCCGGGCGATCTTCCGGCGCAGGCCGGAATTTTTCGATGAGCGCTAACAATCCGATGATCAGCGCGCGTCCGCTCGCCAGCACGATGCCAAGAATAAAAATAAACGCGATGCTGCGGCGCACCCAGCGGAAAAACCCGAAAATCGCCGCATCCAGGCGCACCATCAACCATTCCCGGTGCCGCAACGGCGGCATCACTTGGGCGCGCGTCTCGCCGAGTAGTTGGGAAACGGTTACGAATTCATAACCCTTCGCTCGCAGTCGGTCGATGATCTGCGGAAGCGCCTCGACAGTGTGGATGCGGTCGCCGCCGCCGTCGTGGAGCAAAACGATATTCCCGACGTTCGCTTCCACCTGACTCACGACGCGCTTAACAATCGTGTTCGTCGGTGGTGGAGGGCCTCCGCCGGGTTCTCCCCAGTCATGCGGATCCACTCGTCCGCCGATGATCAGATAGCCCATCTCCTGCGGGACTGGAAGCATGTGAATTTCGCTAGCCGTTTCCGGTTCCACATCAACACCGTAAGGCGGCCGGAAAAGCGTGGTTTTCACTCCTAGGCTACTCTCCAACAGCAGCTCAGTCAGGTTGAGCTGAATTTGCAGGTCTGACTTCGTGATGTCCTCGAAATCGGGGTGCGTGAACGTGTGGTTGCCTATTTCGTCGCCGAGGGAGTATTCGCGTTTCACGATGCTGTCGTACTGATTGGCTTCTTCGCCGATGACGAAAAATGTGCCCACAACACCTTTGTTTTTGAGTATGTCGATTATTTTCGGCGTCCAGGTGGGATCCGGTCCATCGTCGAAGGTCAAAGCCACCTTGCGCGGTGACCCGCCGCCAATCTGCTGGATTCTCCAGGACATCGGATAGCTCTGATAACTCTCGTCATCAAAATCGTCGGAATCGGCGTCGTAATCGAGTGTGCGAGAACCGTTCTGCGGAGTGCCCGTGATTCTCAAAATGTCGCCATTGCCTTCAAAAATTAAATCGTAGCCAGGCGGGACGGTTTCCAGCCGGTCGCGGGTAGCCTTATCTGCATGTGTGGCGTCCCAGATCGTCCAAATCGAAGGATCTTCCAAGCCCAGCCGCCAGAGCGCCGTGCCGGCCACGCCCGCTCGTTCGGCGGCCCGCAGTTCGTTGTATCCCGTAACGCCGTCGAGCATCCATACCGTATGTACGCGCTTGTTTTCGTCCTCGTACGAGTAATGCAGGTTGAACGAATCGGGATCGTAAAGAGCGTCGGCGCCGGATTCAACCGCGGTGACCACACCTTGCTGAAAACTCAGCGATGCAGCCACCGGATGCGGATCCTCCTTGGTGGGAGCCGGCCAGTCGTACCCGTAGTTCGCAATGCCCATGATCAGCTTGCTGGGCGGGACGATCTTGACCATGTTGTTGATGTTGCGGACGAACCAGTCTTGCGGCGCAATCGGGCCCGGAGGAGAGGTGGGCCACCGGAAATCGTAGTTCATCAGGATGATCGCGTCCGCTTGCGAAGCGAAATATTTGTAGTCGTAGGTCCAGTCCGCCGCTGGAAGCGCGACCATCAGCTTCATGCCCTGCGCGTGCAGCGAGACGCTCAGATCGTGCACCAGTGATTCAAACTGCTTTTGGCTTGTCTGTGGCAAAGACTCAAAATCGACCACAATGCCCGGTTCGTGCCTCTGGCCCGCGTATGCTTGCAGTTGATCGGCGAGATTCTTTCGCGCAGCCGGGTTCGCCAGCATTTTCAGGAAGTCCGGCGGACACCAGCCCGCCTTGTCATCGTAGTCGTTGACCATCGGCATCACCGGCAGATCGATGCCCCTCGCTTTCAGCGATCGAACGAAATCCGTGAGCTTCGGGTCCGGATCGGTCTGGACGCTGCCGTTGGCGTACACGGCGTGCAGCGCGTCTGGCACCACCAGGTCCAGTTGGTGAAAGTGCTCCTGCAGAGAGATGAAGCTCATATAGTCGTCGCTGACGTAGAACGCCATGCGCAGCGGTTCGTAGTTCTCCGGAATCTTTCCGAGCGCAGCCACCCGGCGCTTGCGGCTGCGGATCAGTCTGGGTTTGACCTTCCTGCGGAACGGAATGGCGTGCAATCCTGGGTGAACCTCTGGCCGCAATAGTTCCGGCAGTTCCGGATTGCGGACTACGTTCAGCAGGAACACAATCAGCGCCAGAGTGAAAATGGCGCCAGCAAGCTCCATGGCCAGGCGCGTCCGCCGCCAACGCCGGCGTTCCTGGTCGAAGAAAATGGGTTTGCGTTCAGGCATATCTCGATTCCAAGCTAATCGTTCATTGCAGCAGGGTCAATGATGGCCACACATAAGATGCGTTTCCACGTACTCTCGGCTGTACTCGCCGGGATGGCCCTGCGCACGCTGTTTATTTTGAATTTTCCGGTCAACGATGCTGGTGACTCGCCATTTTACATCGGACTGGGGTGGAACTGGCTGAAGCACGGCGTTTATGGCCTTGTGGTTAACGGACATCTGATACCCGTGGATATGCGCGTTCCTGGCTATCCCGCGTTCCTCGCCGGTATTTTTGCGCTTGCGGGAAAATCCGAAAGAACGGTGATGTTCGCGCAGGCCGCGCTGGACATTCTCGCCTGCTTCGCTATAGCGCTGATCGCAGCCCGGCTAGCACCGCCGCCCGCTCGCAGGAGGGTGGCGATTGCGGGCCTGTGGCTTTCGGCGCTCTGTCCTTTCACGGCAAACTACAACGCTGCCATCCTCACTGAGACGCTCGCGATTTTCCTAACGACAGTCGCGATACTCGTGCTGCTTCAGACGGAATTCGGCGCGGACGGCTCGCAGCCGCGAGCGGTGCGGGCAAATTTTTCGCTAAGTCCCTGGCTCCTGGCGGGAATCATCGTGGGTTTTGGGACGCTGGTTCGTCCAGAGGCGCCGCTGCTCTTGCTCGCCGCTGGGCTCATGTTGCTGGCGCGATGGTGGAGGCCCGCCAATTGGCGACGACTGATTCGCGCCACGGTGTTGATGGCCGTCGGCTTGTTCCTTCCGCTTGCACCTTGGGCCGCGCGAAACTGGAACACGCTGCACAAAGTGGAATTCCTCGCACCGCGCTATGGCGAACTCCCGGGCGAACTTGCGCCGCGCGGATTTGACGCGTGGACACACACCTGGCTGTGGCGCTTCCGCGATGTGTTCGCCGTTAGTTGGAATCTGGACGGCGCGAAAATCGCTCTCGCCGATATTCCGTCGTCCGCCTTCGATTCGCCGGAGCAGCGCGCGCGAGTGGCGCAATTACTCGCGGCGTACAATAAGACGCTGACGCTCACGCCCGCCGAAGATCGCGCGTTCGGCGAAATTGCGCGCGAAAGAACTGCGCTGCACCCGTTGCGCACGCGGGTGAAAGTCCCGCTGATGCGCTCGCTTGCGCTGTGGTTTGCGCCGCGTGTCGAGTTACTGCCATACACCGGGCAGATGTTTCCGATATCCAGCGAATGGGAAAACGACCGCGAGGATTTGTGTGTCACGCTGGCACTTGTGGTCATCAATGCTGCGTATCTCGGTCTTGCTGCAATCGGCGCGTGGATTGGGTGGAAGTATTCACCGGCTCGACCAGCCGTGTTGCTCTTACTGGTTTTTATCGTCGTGCGCACAGCGTTTATCGCCTGGTTTGCTGAAACTCCCGAGCCGCGTTACGTGCTGGAATGTTTTCCGGCGCTAATCGCTCTTGCCGCAATCGCGTTTTCTCGCAGCGTCAGCTCTCGTCCACCGGCTCGGGATGAATCGTCAGCCGGTAAATTTGTGGAAAGCGTTCCTTCACCCGGACTTCCAGCGCGGCCGTAAGGTCATGCACCACCGTCACCGGCAAATTGCCGGCCATCGCGCAGTGGCAGGAGACCAGAATGCGGTGCTCCACGCTGCGTACGTGCACCTCGTGGCAATCGACCAGGTTCTCGTATTCGGGCGGAAGGGAATTCAGGAAATCCTGCACCGCGCGGGAGAGGTCCTTCATTTCCTCCGCTCCGGCGATCTGTTTTCCGAGCGGCTCGATATGGATGTTCACCAGGGTTCCCGGCTGCGTGGCGCGCTGAATTTCTTCTTCCAGTTCCGTGGCGCGCCGGTGCGCTTCATTCAGGCTGGCGGTTTCGTCCACTTCCAAATGCAGCTCCACGAACAATCGCCCGTCATACTGATGCGCCGAAAGCTCGTGAACGGGCATGCCGTGCCGCTGCGCGATGGCGCGAATCGTGTCGAACAGATGCTCGCCGCTCTGCGCGCGGGGCTCCACGTGCACCACCACGTCCGCCGGAATTAGACGCTCAATGTTGCGTTCCACGGCATCGCTCGCCGCATGCGCCTGTTCCAGGCTAGCTATCCGCGGCACGCTGATGGTCACGTCCACAAAATAGCGCTGCCCGGCGCGCCTCACGCGCACGCGCTCGGTCTGCAGCACGCCTTCGGTTTCGTCCACCGCGTTGACGATCCGCTCGCGCAGCCCAATCGGGGCCCTGTCCAACAGCGCATCGATCGTGCGCCGCCCCAGCCGCGATCCTACCCAAATGATCACTCCGGCTACGCCCAGCGCCGCGATTGGATCGAGCGACCGCAGCCACGGAAGCCCGAGCTTCATTCCCAGCCATGCTCCGGTAATGCCCAGGATCACCACGAACGTGCTCCACACGTCCGTGGAAAAATGCAGCGCGTCCGCTTCCAGCGCCTCGCTCGGATATTTTTTGGCCACGCGGCCCAGCGCGCGGGATCGCACCAGGTCGATGCACATCGCCAGCGCCAAAATCACGATTGCCGAAATGCTGGGACGGATTTCCGACGTGCGAAAAAGCAGCCTCTGAAATGCCTCCCAAATGATGTAGACGGCGGTCAGCAGCAGCAGTCCGGTTTCAACGAAAGCCGAAAAGCTCTCCACCTTGCCGTGCCCGTAAAGATGGTCCGCGTCCGCGGGCTTATCCGCCACGCGCACCGACAAGTACGTGATCACGGCGGCCACCAAATCGAGCATCGAGTGCAGCGCTTCGGAGAGAATTCCCAGGCTGCCTGTCGTCCACGCCAGAAAGGCCTTCAGCAGCACCAGGACAACCGCGGACGCGACCGAGCCGAGCGCGGCCACGCGCCTTTCGTGCGTCGCCTGAGATGGTGTTTGCACAGCCGAGGAGCCCATTCGCGGAATTATACGCTGTGGCCGGAATTTCCCGCGTGCTTGGCCGTGGGCAGCGACGCCAACGCCCGCATCGCCCATCCAAGCCGGGGCAGCTCCGACCTCGTCCGCTCGTTCATGTAGCTGCGGATTTTCCAACGGGGAATTGCGACGCGGTGCCTGTTGCGCCCAGTCTCGGGTAGAGGTGTACCCAATCGTTTGTTTTCTGTGACTTACGGGCGTTTCTACTCGTTCGGCAGTCTCGGGTAGAAGTGGAAGGTGGCGAGTAGCAGTTTCTCCGTCGGGAGGCTTGCTTCTGCCGAATTGTTGGTCCGCGCACATGGCTACAGATCGACGGTAGCACACATGGCAGGACAGGTTTCTACTGGCCGGAAGTACAGGCCCGTCGACCTGTACTTGGCGTGAGCAGCGCACTCCAGGCTGAAACGGGTGGACGACGAAATTCCGCCCGACCCTTGCGTTTATACCATTATAGGTATAGCGTGAGAATTGCTATGAAAGAAGCGCCGGCGACACGCGCGCTCTATTGGGTATAAGCGGGAACTGATGGCGTTGCCAGGCGCCGTGGTGGATGTCTTCGGCTACGCCTTCTATTTGGCTCAAATCGGAGGCAAGCACGACCAGGCCAAGCCATTGAAAGGGTTCGGTTCTGCCGGCGTCTTGGAGGTTGTAGAAGACCGAGAGGGGAACACGTATCGAGGCGTGTACACGGTGCGCTTCCCGGGGCGTGTCTTTGTCCTTCATGTGTTTCAGAAGAAGTCCAAGCACGGAGTGGCAACGCCAAGAGGAGATTTGAATTTGGTTCGTGAGCGGCTAAAGCAAGTTGAACGGGTTGCCAGGGAGTTAAAGCCATGAAAAGCAAGCGAGGGATGCAAGGCAGGATTCCAATTGAGAGGAGCAGCGGAAACGTCTACGCGGACCTCGGGTACAGCAACAGCGAAGACATGCTGGTGAAAGCGCAGATCGTGACGAAGATTGCCGAGATCATCGAACAGCGGCGGCTGACTCAAGAGCAGGCGGCGAGAATCCTCCGGCTCACGCAGCCGAAGATATCGAGACTGCTTCGGGGCCAATTTCGGGGGATTTCAGAGCGGCGTCTGCTGAGCTGCCTGACGCGGCTGGGCCGGGATATCCAGATCGTGGTGAAAAAGACGCCGACTCGTCGCGCGCAGGGGCGAGTTACCATCCGCTTCGCGTGAATCTGACCCTCGTGCTAGGGCACGACCTGAGGTAATTGCGGCTGTTAGCGGTTACGCGCTGATCTACGGCCAGATGTCGGTGCTAGACAAAGCACTTCCCCTGAGGCAGCCGGGAGGAGTGCTGATTGCGGACCTAGGACAGTTCATGGAAAGCATAGATCGCGATGCAAAACGCGCTACCGACGGAAACGCTGGGTGGCTACACAAGCGGAGCGCAGCGGGCTCGCGTAGCAACTGAGGCTTGGGCACACGCTAACCTGTACTGTCCGAACTGCGATTCTGCGTCATTAGCTCGCACACCGATCAACACGCCGGTTGTTGACTACCTTTGCCCGGGCTGTAGGGCTACCTTCCAACTAAAGTCGCAGGCGCGGGCTTTCTCGCGCAAAATCGTAGATGCTGCGTACGAGTCCATGATCCGGGCGATCCGAGAGAATCGGACCCCTAATCTTTTTGTGCTGCACTACGACTCGATCGCTTGGGCGGTTGAGGACATAATAGTGATTTCGTGCTTCGCGTTTCCCTTTTCTGCGATCGAAAAACGCCGGCCGCTTGGACCGGCTGCCCGTCGCGCGGGCTGGGTGGGCTGCAACATCAGGCTCGACGCGATTCCGGCCGATGCGAAGATTCGAGTCGTCTTTGCCGGCACCGCTGTGCCAAACGAAATCGTGCGACGGCAGTACGCGCGCGTCCGTCCCTTGGCGAAGCTCGGCGTGGAACAACGAGGGTGGACGCTGGATGTTCTCAACGTCGTGCGTTCGATGGAGATGGAGCGATTTTCGCTCGCCGATATTTACGGCCACGTAGAGGCGCTCGTGCGGCTGCACCCTCGAAATCGACACGTGCGCGACAAGATTCGGCAGCAGCTGCAAGTGCTCCGTGATCTAGGGCTACTGGAGTTTTTGGGAAGCGGCCGGTACAGAATTTTATGACGGCAGCTGACGAGTGGCATTCGATGTGCTTTGCCAAAGACGGAGGTAAGGAAGAAATGGCAGAGCGAAAGATTTTCATCGAAATCAGCGGCGGCTGTTTTCAGAACGCGGCGGGCGTTCCGAAGGGCTGCGAGATTGAACTGATCGATTGGGACAACCTTCTCGGCGATGGTAGCGACACGGCTCGGGATTGGATTCGCCTGGGCCCTCAGGCGCGGAAGTTTATCAAGCGGAGATACCCGGACGATTACCAGCAAGTGTTAGCGAGGCTCACCGCGCCTCGCGCGGAACAATCTCCGCGCGAGTGACGCCGCGGGAGCGTCAGGCGACCCACGCGGATGTTGGGGCAGGCTTGTGTGGAGCGATGGGGATGCGGGACAATCGGCGGCTGAGGACGAGGAGGCGTAGATGCGGCTGAAAGACAGAGTGGCGGTGATCACTGGCGCGGGGACGGGAATCGGCGAGGCCATTGCCCATAAATTTTCGCACGAGGGCGCGAGCGTTCTGTTGGCCGGGCTGCCCAGCGATCCTGTGAAGGATGTAGCGGCGGCGATCGCGGCGGCGGGCGGCGAGGCGGAAGCGTTCCTGGGCGATTTGTCCGAAGAAGCGGAAGCGCGGAAATGCGTGGACGCGGCGGTGCGCCGCTTCGGGCGCATCGACGTGCTGGTGAACAACGCCGGAATTTTCATCGCCAATGCCGAGACGGACGCCTACCGCATCGAAGACTTCGACCGCACTATCCGTGCCAACATCCGCACGGCATTCCTAATGACGAAATTCGCGCTGCCGCACCTGCACAAAACGCGCGGGAGCATTGTGTTCACCGGTTCGGAAGCGGGGATCAATGGCTCCGCGAACTTCACCCCTTACGGCGCGAGCAAAGGTTTTCTCCACGCATTCGCAAAGGGAGTGGCGCTGGAACAGGCGAAATACGGCGTGCGCGCGAATTGCGTCTGCCCCGGCGCCATCGACACAGCGTGGACGCGCGGACCCGGCGGTCCGCTGACCCCGGAAATTCAAAATACGATCGACGGAATGGTCCCGCTGGGCCGCCGCGGGACCCCAGAAGAAATGGCCAATATCTTTGCGTTTCTCGCTTCGGATGAGGCGAGTTACATCACCGGCGCGCTGCTGCTTGCCGATGGTGGCGTCACACCGGCTAAAGGACCGATGGGTGAATTTGTGCCGGATGAGCTGCGCCGCCCTCCCGCGGGCACGCTGCCTCTACATCACTCGCACGACGGGCTGCGCGGCAAGGAAGTCTTCCACGCGAAGTAGCGCCGCGCGATTTCCACGCCGTGATTGGCGATCACGCGATCACGCGAGCACGATCAGATCAATCTCGACGCGGACGTCTCGCGGCAGCCGCGCCGCCTCTACCGTGGAGCGCGCCGGTGGATTCGCCGGGAAATATTTCCCATAGACTTCGTTCATCGCCGCGAATTCGTTCATATCTTTCAAATAGACGGTGGCCTTCACGGCGCGGTCGAGCGACGAGCCGGCGGCCTCCACGATTGCTTTCAAATTGTCCAGCACGCGCGCCGTCTGCTGCGCCACGCCGCCCTCCACCAATTGATTGGTGGCCGGATCGAAAGCCACTTGCCCCGCGGTGAAAATAAACCCGCCGGCCTTGACCGCCTGTGAATACGGACCGATTGCCTTCGGACCCTTTTCTGTTGAGATAATTTCCTTCATGCTGCCTCCCATCCGCTTTCAACGCCATGGCGCACGGCCTGCCGCAAAGAAAGTGGTTCCGCTGTGCGCGACGCAAAAATCAATTTCCCGTTCGCTCCGTGCCCTCACCGTACGGATAGCGTGCCCGGAAGTTTTTCGGAATGCCTTTCTGGTTCAGCCACTCGCGAAAGATTTTTCCCAGGTCCCGGCCCGTGGACTCTTCAAGCGCCGAGCGCAGAAGGTTGTAATCGACTTCCTGCCCGCGCATGGTCGCTACCAGGTTCGCCAGGCCCGCGCGCACGGGCGCTTCGCCGCACGCGTCTTCCAATTCGATGTAGAAAAGCGGCGCCTTGGCCAACGCGATCCGCCGCTGCGCAAACGGACTGTCCGCCGTGGTTGACGCGATGGGCGTCTCATCGGCGTTTTTGACAGCCGCGTCGTAGCTCCTCAAATATTCGTAGATGCGCTGGCGGCGCGCCAGCGGCCCATTGCGAGCCTCGTCCGTCACAATCTCCGCGTATTCCGGCAATCCGTCGCCCATCCCGATCGTGGCGTCCGCGCTCGGCAGCACTTCTTCGTCGAACCAGTTCCGCGCCAGAGCCTCGCTGGCAATTCGCATGAACCGGTCACTTTCGATTCCCAGCGCGAACGCCGCTGGATTCATCAGCACCCCGCCCGGTACGCTTACCGCCGCGGGACCTGCATCTCCCTGAATGTCATACTTTACGCCAGCCGATTCGACGATTCGCGGGGAGCGAATTCTTTTGTCGAATACGCCGAAATCTGTCGTCAAAGTTTTCCAAATCGCCGCGATCTGCCGCGACGATTGCGCCGGATTCCCTGCCAGCGGCTGAGTAGTCCAAAACTGCACAGAATTCCGATTGCTCCTTGATGGCCAAGTCGCGTAGCGGCCGGCCACAGCAAATGCCCCCAGAGCCGAGCCACGCACTTCGTAGCGATACTCGATGTCGTCGCCGTCCTTCTCCCGTCCCTTCCGCTCGCCGCCTGCCCAAATCGCGAAATCCGCCGGCACGCGAACGGTGTAGGAGATCTTCGGCGGCCGCGAAGGATACGAGGACAGTATGAATTTCGGAGGCTGCAGTTGCGGAGCCCAGCCGCGCGCGCCCAGATGAAAGCTGTTCGGCTCGACGGTCACGTACGATTGTGAATCCGATGGCGCACGCAGCGAGTATTCAAAGCTCAGCTCGCGCTTCTCTTTCCGTATCCACGGTTTTTCTAAGGCGACGCGAACGATTTCCGGCTGCGACTGTTGCTCGGGTAATGGACGAGGAGTAAGCGCTGCCTCGCGCCCGTCCACTTCCACCCGCAAATCGCTTCTGCCGGAGTTTTTCTCAGAGGGAAGGCGAACATCGATGTAGTTCAGTTCACCGGTGCCCGCATTTACGAGCGTGAAGTTAACTTGGATCGCCAGTTCCGGCGTTTGACGCGGCACGAATCGAATCTGGCGCTTCTCGCGAACGATTCGATATCCGGGGGCTAGTGGAACGGCACAGGCAGCCGCGCACATCAGCGAAATCACGGCAGCGATGCCAGCCAGCAGCGGCGAAAGGTTGCGTTTCAAGATGGCAAGATTTTAACGGGCGGGCGCGATTCCGCGAAAGCTCAAAATCCGCATAGAGCAGATTCGTGGGGTGGGTGATCAGTCCGCAGGCACTCGAAGGCAATCGCCGTGGCGATGGTGCAGGCCAGAGTCACTTCCCTTCGAAATGCCTGACGATTTCCGCCTCGCTGACGCCGCGGCGACGATAAGCTACGATCGCGCGGGCCTGCGAATCGGGCACTCCCATCTGCACAAGCTTGAGCAGCGTTGAGTCGTGCATTCCGGCGTCTTTGAGCCGCGCCAGCGACGCACCGGAAAACACCGGCGTTCGGTTCGCCCGTTGACGCGCCTCCTCCATCACGATTGCATTGGACATGCCCGCGAGTTTCATTGCCTGCAACTCGCCCCAGCCCAGCCCCAGTTGGTGTATTTTGGCGAGGTCCAGAATATTGCCATCGGTCATGCCAACTTGGAGAAGGCCCGCGACCGCATCTCCGGCGTCGAACGGGTGATTTTGGATTCGGTAAAGTTTTAGAATCTCCACGCAATCGCCGTCGGAAAAGCCGCCCTGCCGCGCCTCCGCCATCTCGCTTACTTCGGCTGCGCTGATTTTCAGACTATCCAGTTGTTGAATTGTGTTGTAGCCCATGCCGCTGGTTTCGAGCGGCGAGGTATCAACGGGCTTCAGCTGGCTACAGCCGGTGCAGGAAATTGCAAGTGCAGCCGCCAAGGCAATGCCGCAAGCGCAGCGCCGCCGACCATTCCTCGCGGCATGCGCTGAACCTCGCGCCAGGATCCTTCCCATGCATCGATTTTACGCTTCGTGCTTTGGCGAAAAGAGACGATTTGGCGAATTTGCTGGGGAAGTGCGCGAAAAGTTACACGTTGTAAACGCGCTCGATATCGAACACGCCGGGAATACGTTTGATCCCGGCCAGAATGTGTTCGAGCTGCTTGCGGTCGCGAACGTCGAGACCTACGTCGATGCGCGCGCGAATGTCAACGCCGCCGCTTTCAAACGTGCGGATGTTCGCTCCGGCGTCGCTGATCACGTTGGTGATGGCCGCCAGCATCCCGGGACGGTCCTCGGTAAAAATGCGCAGGCGCACCGGAAAAGTTGATTGAGTGCTCCCGGCCCACTCCACCGGTATGCGCCGCTCCGGTTCGTACAAGAGGTTTTGCACGTTGGGGCAGATTTTGCTGTGCACGGCGATGCCGCGCCCGCGCGTGACGTACCCAATAATGTCGTCGCCGGGAATGGGGTTGCAGCATTTCGAGCGGTAGACCATCAAGTCGTCGTGCCCGCGCACCACGATGGTGGCTTCGTCCATGCCCAGCAAATGCTTCACGGTGGACGCAAGCTTCGGCGGCTTGTCTTCCGCCGTTTCCGCCGTGGGCTCGCCCGTGGCCTTGGCCAGCACCTGCCGCGCGGACCATTTGCCGTATCCCAGCTCGGCGTAAAGATCGTCCACCCGCGAGCATCCATATTCGGAAGCCACCCGGTGCCAATCTTCACTGGAAATTCGCTTCAAATTGACGCCGGCATGCCGCGCTTCCTTCTCCAGCAGCCGTCGTCCCACGTCGGTCGCCTCGTCCCGCTCATGCAGATGAATCCATTGGCGGATCTTCGTGCGCGCTCGCGACGTGTGTACGAGCGAGAGCCAGTCCCGCGAAGGTGCGTGTCCCTTTTGCGTAACCACTTCCACCACGTCGCCATTCGCCAGCACGTGCCGCAGTGGCACCATCTCGCCGTTTACTTTTGCACCGGCGCACTGGTGGCCCACTTCGGTGTGCACAGCGTAGGCGAAATCAATCGGCGTGGAGCCGCGTGGCAACACCACGACGCGCCCTTTCGGAGTGAACGTGTATACCTCTTCGGGATACAGATCGACGCGCAGCGTGGAAAGGAATTCGCTGGGCTCCTGCATCTCCTGCACCCACTCGATCAGTTGCCGCATCCACACGATGCGCTGATCGTCCGCAGTCGAGGCCGCCGTGTGCCCATCTTTGTATTTCCAGTGCGCCGCCACGCCTTGCTCTGCGATCCGGTGCATCTCCTGCGTGCGTATCTGCACCTCGAAAGGCTGCCCGGAGTGAATCACCGCGGTGTGCAGCGATTGGTACAAGTTCGGCCGCGGCATGGCGATGTAGTCCTTGAACCGCCCCGGCACCGGGCGCCAGATCTGGTGAATCACGCCTAGCGCCGCATAACAATTCTTCACCGTGTCCGTGACCACTCGCACCGCCAGCAAGTCGTAAATCTGGTCCAGAATGCGCTGCTGCTTCTGAATTTTCAGGTGCAGCGAATAGAGGCGCTTTACGCGCCCTTGCACCTCGGCAGGGATGCCGCTTTCGACCATCTTTTCGCGAATGGTGTTCTGCACTTCCTGTAAAAACTTGTCGAACACCTTCTGCTTCGATGCCACTTTTTTCTGCAGCTCGAGAAACGATTCCGTCTCCAGATAACGGAACGACAAATCCTCCAGCTCGCCGCGAATCAACCCCATGCCCAGGCGGTTGGCCACCGGCGCGTAAATTTCCAGCGTTTCGCGCGCGATGCGCTGCTGCTTCGCGGCGTCCAGATACTCCAGCGTGCGCATGTTGTGCAGCCGATCGGCCAGCTTCACCATCACCACGCGCACGTCGTTCACCATCGCCAGTAGCATCTTGCGGACGTTTTCCGCTTGGCGGTCTTCCGGCGCCAGCAAATCCAGCCGGCTGATTTTCGTCACGCCTTCCACCAACCGGGCGATATCCGGGCCGAACAAATCGGAAATCTTAGTTAGGGGAATTTTCGTGTCTTCCACCACGTCGTGCAGCAGCGCGGCGCAAATCGACGTGGCATCGAGCTTCATGTCCGCCAGCAGGTGCGCCACTTCCACGGGATGCGAAAGATACGGCTCGCCGGAAAGGCGCAGCTGGGTCTTGTGCTGTTCGGCGGCAAAATCGTAGGCTCTGCGCAGCAAGTCGAGGTCATCGCCCGGACGGTGGCGATGTATCTTGTCCATCAGCTCCACGAAGCGCAGGTCCACATTGCGGCGCGCCGCCACGCTGATCGCTGGATTGTTTATTGCGTTCATGAATACTCTATTGTAAGCCCAGAGGCGTGCAGCCGGATAACACAGCAGTCTTCGAGGTAACTGGTGCGGGCTCCATCTGGGCGGCCGCCAAATCCGATGAAGCGCAAGCCTCGAATTGGATCAACAATCTCATCGCCTACGTCAAATCCGTTCTAGTGAAACAGGTCGTCTTTTGCCCTCGTGAATCGTTGACCTTCAGTCTACCGACGATTGTCCAATACGGGTCGCCAGGGTAAGATTCAGCCGTCCATGCGAATTCCCGCGAAAGCAGCAGATGTCGTCGGCGTGCTTGCCCTTGGCATTTTCGCCGCGGGCGCGGCCTGGGTGGTGGGCCGCCTTTACGGCTCAGCCACTGGAGTCTGGTCATGGTGTCTGGGGTTTCCAGCGCTAGCAATCGTTGCCCTATTCGTTTGGCACAGCGAAAAGTGGCCTCACGACGTTGGCGGCGCGTTCATGTGGAGCGTGGGCTCGGTGGTTATCGGCATCACATTTTTCGGAATCGACCTCATGATAGGGACTGGTTTTGCCCCTAACCTTCCAATTCGGTATGCAGTCTGGCAGTCGGGAGGCCCCTTGGGGATCGCAGCAACCATTGTCGTCTGCCCGGGTCTGACATTGATTTTCCTAGCAGGAACTGTCCGGGAACTCTTGCTGGCTGAGCGCCAACCCGTTCCACCCAAAGCTGGAAAGTACGTATTCCTCAAACTCGGAAAGTAAGTGCTTCTGAGGGTAAAAGGGCGCGATTGCGGGGTCAGCTACTTCGGTTGTTCGAGGGCTTCGATGAGCGCGGGTACAATTTCAAAGAGGTCGCCAACAATTCCGTAATCCGCCACCTCAAAAATCGGAGCGTTCTGGTCTTTGTTGATCGCGGCGATGGTGCGCGCGCCTTTCATTCCCACTACGTGCTGAATCGCGCCGCTGATCCCCAGCGCCAGATAGAGCTTGGGCGCAACGGTCTGCCCCGAGCTGCCGATTTGCCGGTCCATTGGGAGCCATCCTTCATCGCAAATCGGACGCGACGCGCAAATTTCTCCGCCCAGCAGTTTCGCGAGTTTCTCCGCCATCGGAATGTTTTCTGGCGCTTTGATGCCGCGTCCCACCGAAACCAAGATCGGCGCCTGCGTCAAATCGACCGCTTGCTTGGCCTCGCGGAAGCGTTCGAGCGGCTTGGTACGAATCTGCTCAGGCTTTAACTCCACGCTTACAGTCTTGACTGGCGCTTTGCCGCTCGCGTTCTTCGCGGCCAGATCGGCGCGAAACGCTCCCGCTTGAAACGTAGCGATCCAGGACGCCGCGCCAACGAAAACCACGTCCGCCACGGTGCGCCCCTGAAACATTTGCCGCACGAAAATCAGCTTGCCATTCTCGTACCGGTAGCCGATGCAGTCGCCGATCAGCCCCTTCTCCATTGACGCAGCCAGCTTCGGCGCAAAATCCCGCACCTGGTAGGTATGCGGCAGCAGTACTAGATCGGGCTTTGCGCTTTCGATCACCTGCCGCAGCGCCAGAGAAAAACCGTCCGGCGTGTATTTCCCCAGCAGGTCGTGTTCAACGAGCAGTACCTCATCGAGATGATATCCCGCCAGGTTGTCCGCCAGCGCCGCCACGCCCTTGCCAATCACCACACCTGATATCGAACTGCTTGTCTGTTTCGCGATCTCCTGCGCCGCGGCAAGCGTCTCGAAACTGACGCGATTCCACTGTGCGTCGTGCTGTTCGGTGATTAGCAGGATTTTCATCGCTCACAGCACCCGCGCTTCATGACGCAGTTTTTCGAGCAGCTTCGCGGCGGCCTCTTTCGGCGAGCCGGTGATGAACTCGGTCTTCTTCGTTTTTTGCGGGACGTAAATGCGCTCGATTTTTTCCGTCGGCGCATCCGGCACGCCCAGCGAAGCGCGCTCCACGGTGGCAATTTCTTTCTTCTTCGCCGCCATGATGCCCTTCAGCGTGGCGTAACGCGGCTTGTTGATGCCCGATTGGATCGTCAGCACCGCGGGTAGAGGCACTTCCGCCCATTCGAACCATCCAGCTTCAAGTTCCCGCTTCAGCTTCATGCGCCCGTCGAGAACTTCGATGGCCATGATAATCGTCGCGTGCGGACGCCCAAGCAAATCCGCCAACAGCACTCCCGTCTGCCCGAACCCCTGATCGTCGCTCTGCAATCCGGTGAGAATTAGGTCGAAGTTTTCGCCCTTCATCGCGGCTGCGAGCGATCGCGCCGACGCTAGCGGATCAAGCTTGTAGAACTCCGCGTCGGCCACGTGGATGCCGCGGTCCGCGCCCTTCGCCAGCGCTTCTTTGATGGTCTGTTTCGCGCGCTCGGGGCCCATGGAAATGGCGACAACTTCACCGCCATGCTTTTCCTTCAGCCGCAGCGCCTCTTCGAGGGCGTACGCGTCCGGCTCGTTGGTTTCGAAGCTGATATCCGATTCGCGAATCCATGTGCCCGATTCGGCGATGACGAGTGGCGCGTCTTTGGCGGGGACTTGTTTCACGCACACGCCGATTTTCACTTCAACCTCCGCGCTTAGCTTAGAGCTGCCGCCCTAAAGGGCGACGCTACACAAACAAAAAGACGGCTTCGGTTGCCGACAAGTGCTTTCGGCCGCATTGATTCATGGGCCGAGCAGAACCGAACATGCGCATCACTCTTCCCAACGCTTGAAGACCAGTGACGCGTTCGTCCCGCCAAACCCGAACGAATTCGAGAGCGCGTAGCGCACTTCCGCTTTGCGGGCCTTGTTCGGGATGTAATCCAAATCGCATGCGGGATCAGGGCGCTCCTGATTGATGGTTGGCGGCAAGATCTTGTCGCGCAGCGCGAGAACGCTGATGCCCGCTTCCAGGCCGCCCGCACCGCCCAGAAGGTGGCCCGTCATCGACTTCGTCGAGCTGATGGGCACTTTTTTCGCGCGTTCGCCAAACACGCGCTTCAGCGCCTCCGTCTCGATCGCGTCACCAATCGGCGTCGACGTTCCATGAGCGTTGACGTACCCGATGTCCTCAGGTGAAATCTTCGCATCCTTGAGCGCAGCCAGAGACACGCGGTAGCCTCCGTCGCCGTGTTCCGCTGGCTGCGTGATGTGATGCGCGTCACCAGACATTCCGTAACCGACAACCTCAGCCAGAATTTTTGCCCCGCGCCGCTGCGCAAACTCAAGCGATTCCAGAATCAGCATGCCCGATCCCTCGCCGACAATGAACCCATCGCGGTCCGCGTCAAACGGACGGCATGCGTGCTGCGGGTCATCGTTGCGCGTGGAAAGGGCGCGCATCGCGGCGAATCCGCCGATGCCCATCGGCGTCACCGCCGCTTCCGATCCGCCCGCGATCATCACCTCGGCGTCGCACCGTTGAATAATCTTGAACGCGTCGCCCACCGCGTGGGCTGAAGCCGAACAGGCCGTGGCCGTCGCGGAATTCGGGCCTTTCGCGCCGTAGCGAATGGACACATTGCCGGAAGCCAAATTCACGATCGCCGCAGGAATGAAAAAGGGAGAGATCTTGCCCGGGCCGCCGTGCAGATACTTCGAATGTTCGCGCTCGATCACATCGAATCCGCCGATGCCTGAGCCGATGAAAACGCCAGTGGCGTCCGCGCAATCCGGACCGATTTTCAGCCCGGACATGCGGATAGCAAAGTCCGTGGCTGCCAGGGCCAGCTGAATGAAGCGGCCCATCTTCTTCAGCTCTTTTTTGTCGACCCAGTTCAGCGGGTCGAAGCCCTTCACTTCGCCGGCAATGCGGCAGTCGAATCCCGTCGCGTCAAAGTGGGTTACCGGTCCGATGCCGCTCTTGCCCGCCAGCAAACTGGCCCACACTTCCTCGGTTCCGATGCCGCATCCGCAGACCAATCCAACGCCTGTGACGACCACTCGGCGGCTCAAAGAATGGTTCTCCTGTTTCGGGATGGGCCACCCACCACGGCGGGCAGACCCGCCCGCCGGATTGGCGGGCGCAGTGGGCTACTTGCTCGCCTTGGCGTGCTTATCGATGTACTCGATCGCGTCCTTCACCGTGGCGATCTTCTCGGCATCTTCATCCGGAATTTCAATGCCGAAAGCTTCCTCAAAGGCCATGACCAGCTCGACCGTGTCGAGCGAGTCGGCCCCAAGGTCGTCCACGAACGAGGCGCTGGGAGTCACTTCGCCTGCATCCACTCCGAGCTGCTCGACAATAATCTGCTTAACGCGTTCTTCAACGCTGGCCATTCTGGCTATTCCTCCGATATCGTTGCCTGAGACCCCAGGCTGAACTCCGGGCGGGGGCTACGCCCTGATTAACCCTGCCCATTCTATGCGCCACGTGCACGGCGGTCAACCTTTGCCAGTTGTCCGCGGCTTATTTTTTGCGTTATTTTTCGTGCACCCGCCACGCGTTCGCCCACGGTCGCGAACCGCGTGCGCGACGCGGCCTAACCCATCCGCATTCCGCCATTCACGTCCAACACATGTCCGGTTATATACCCAGCCTCATCGCTCGCCAAAAACACGATCGCCGTCGCGATCTCGCGGTCCGCGCCAAACCTTCCCAGCGGTATCAGCGTCTTTATTTTGTCTTTGAGCTCCTGCGGCAACGGGTCGGTCATCGGCGTTTCGATAAAACCGGGAGCGACCGCGTTCACCGTGATTCCGCGCGACGCCACTTCCACCGCAATCGCACGCGTCAGTCCGATGAGCCCCGCTTTCGATGCGACGTAATTCGCTTGTCCCGCGTTTCCTGTTTCCGCCACGATCGATGTGATGTTGATAATTCGTCCCGACCGCCGCCGGATCATCCCGAAAAGCGCCTGCTGAACGCACAGATGGGCGCCGGTCAAGTTGGTTTGCAGGACGGCTTCCCAATCTTCCAGCTTCATACGCAACTCCAGCATGTCCCTCGCGATCGCGGCGTTGTTCACCAGAATGTCGATTCGTCCGGCATTTTCGATCACGTGCTGAAAGCCGTTCGTCACGCTTGCCGCATCGGAAACATCCATCGGGACGGCCAGTGCCTGGCCGCCAGCCTCCTTGATTTCCGCAGCCAGCACGGCCAGCTTGTCCAGCGTGCGCGCCGTGACCGCGACCGTCGCGCCCGCCTCGGCGAGCGCCAGCGCAGTGGCCCGCCCAATCCCCTGAGACGCGCCGGTAACCAGAGCAACTTTATCTTTGAGTGAAAACATGGCAATCGAACCTATCCCAGGAATCGGAGATGCGCAAGGCGGAATGCCGAGCGAAAACGGCCGCGCGGCGTAAAAACGTCATGCTTCCGATTTTTCCGCGCGCGCGGCGCCGATTTTGTCCAGCAGCGCTTGCACGCTCCCCGAATCTTCTGCCTGGAAGCACCGCACCGAACGGTCGATCTGCCGCAGCAGCCCGGATAGAACTTTGCCCGGTCCTACTTCCACGAAGATGTTCACGCCTGCGTCGATCATCTCCCGCACCGATTCCACCCAGCGCACCGGAGCTGTCACTTGACGGATTAGCGCGTCGCGCGCCTCTTCGCCGGACGTGATCGCTTCGGCATCCACATTAGTGACCACTGGAAACCGCAGCGCGCTAAACGCCGCCGCGCGCAGGTCTGGCTCCAGTCGCTGCCGCGCCGGCTCCATCAGCGCGCAATGAAAGGGCGCGGACACAGGCAGCATGACCGCGCGCTTGGCGCCCGCTTGCGACGCGATCTCCACGGCGCGCTTCACTGCCGCCGCGGTCCCAGAGATCGCGATTTGTTCCGGCGAATTCACGTTTGCCGGAGATACCACTTCTTTCTCGGCCGCCTTCTTGCAAATTTCAGCCACGTCCGATGGCGACAGCCCCATAATCGCCGCCATCGCGCCTTCGCCTGGCGGCACCGCTTCCTGCATGTAACGCCCGCGGGCACGCACCAGCTTCACCGCCGTGGCAAATTCCAGGCTGCTCGCCGCCACTATCGCGGAATATTCGCCCAGGCTATGCCCGGCGGCGAAATCCGGCACGATTCCGCGCTTCTCGATCGCCCGGTAAGCGGCAATCGACACGGTTAACATCGCCGGTTGCGTGTTCTCCGTCAGCTTGAGCTGCTCTTCGGAGCCTTCGAAACACATCTTGGAAATGGAAAAGCCCAGCGCCGCGTCCGCCTCGTCAAACACCGCCCGCGATTCCGGAAACTTCTCCGCCAAATTCCGGCCCATGCCGGGATATTGTGAGGCTTGCCCCGGGAATAAAAACGCCAGCTTGCTCATGAATTTTTAGCGAAATCCGCTGCTCAGCCGCGGGCGGGGAGTGCGGCAGCTGCAGACAGCTCCTGTTCGATTTTTTCGTTCACTCGCGAGCGGCACAATTCCGACGCGACCCGCATCGCGTTCTTCACAGCGTTTGCATTGGACCGGCCGTGCCCTATGATCGTGATGCCGCGAACTCCCAGGAGCGGTGCGCCGCCATATTCCGAATAGTCTGTGCGCCTGCGCAAAGCGTCGAACGCGCGCTTTGAAAGAGCGTAGCCAATCTGCGATCTCAGGCTGCTCTTGATCGCCTTCTTCAGCATTCCGCCGATGTGTTCCGCCAATCCTTCGCTGAGCTTCAGCGCGATGTTGCCGATAAACCCATCGCAGACGATCACGTCGACGTTGCCGCGGAAAAGATCGCGCCCTTCCACATTCCCGACGAAATTCAGATGCGCCTGCTTAAGCCGCGTCGCAGCTTCGCGCGTCAATTCGTTGCCCTTAACCTCTTCCTCTCCGATCGAGAGCAGCGCGATCCGCGGCCTCTTGACGCCCCAAATCGAGCGGTAATAGACGTCCCCCATTACCGCGAACTGTTCCAGTTGCTCGGGCTTGGAATCCACGTTCGCGCCCACGTCCAGCATCACCGAAACTTTTTCCTTCATGTTCGGAAACGCCCACGCCAGCGCCGGCCGGTCCACCGAAGGCAGCGTGCCGATCACGAACCGGGACACGGTCATCACCGCGCCGGTATTCCCCGCGCTCACCAGTGCGTCGGCTTTTCCGTCGCGCACCAGCCGCGCCGCCACGTGCAGCGAACTATCCTTCTTCCGCCGGAACGCCTGTGACGGCGAATCCGTCATGGTCACCACTTCCGCCGCCGGAACGACTTGGATCGGAAGATTGTCGTGCCGGTGACGCTGCAGTTCCTGCCGGACCGCGGTTTCGATGCCCACAAGCTGCACCGTCACGCCGTATTCGCGAGCCGCCAGAACGGCGCCTTCGACTTCCGCGCGAGGGGCATGGTCGCTCCCCATGGCATCAAGCGCAATCGTGATCATGGAAACTCACCCGGGTTCCCGGTCGAAACCCGGCAGGCGAGGAAAACTTAGGCCGACTTCGCCTCGGTGTCAATCACTTCGCGTCCGTTGTAGTACCCGCACTTCGGGCAGGCGCGGTGAGGCAGCTTCTTCTCGTGGCAGTGCGAGCATTCCGCTAGCGAATAAGTCTTCAGATGGTCGTGGGCTCGGCGGGTGGAAGTGCGCCGCTTCGAGTGGCGTCGTTTGGGATTCGGCATTCGATCTCCTCATGGGCGCGCCGCTAGTTCAGGCGGCCGCTACGAAACGTAATAGTCTAGCCTGTTATTGCTTTTTGAACCAGTCCTGCTTCAGGCGGGCAAGCGGCGCAAGCCGCGGATCGGAACCGTTCTTTTCGCAGCGGCATTCCTCATTGTTCAGGTTCGCGCCGCAATGGGGGCAAAGACCCCGGCAATCGCTCGAGCAGATCACTTTCATCGGCAGCGACAGATTCACCTGCTCCGCTAGCACGTCGGCCAGGAACAGCCCGTCGCCTTCGAAAAAGCCCATCTCGGTGTCGTCGAGGTTCAGATGAACCTCTTCTTCCCGCGTGATCGACGTCATCGGCCGATAAAATAAGTCGAAATCCCGGCTAATTTCCTCGACCACCGTGTCGAGGCAGCGCGCGCACACCAGGTCCACGCGCGTGTGCAAGTTGCCGAATATCCGGATTTGTGCATCTACAAGTTCCGCCGTGGCACGCACTTCCAAGGGTTCGATTTGTCGAAATTCGCCGGAATGGAAGTCCAGGGTGCCGGGGGCATAGCTCTTCCGGATGCGGGTCTTGCGGAGAGCGAGTTCGTTTACGTCTAAAAACATAAAAGTCTTCTTTTTTTCGCCTGAAAAACCATTATAGGTCCAGCGCAAGCGATGTCAAGGAACGCTCCCGCAATCTCGCTCCGCTGGTACCTAAACGGAAACGACCGCCTCCACCCAATCCTTACTCAATTTTTCCCATGCCCCGCGGTTCCCACCAGGTCGCGGTATTGCCGCAGCAAAAATTGATCGGTCATCCCCGCAATGTAGTCGCAAACTACCTGGTGTAGCGGCTCGCGTTTTGCCTGTTCGATGTAACTTGGGGGCATCCGCCCGGGATTCTCAAGATACAAGGTAAATAGCTCGTCGAGCGCAGCCACCGAATGCTCTCGCTCTTCCGCAATTGCGGCGTTCGAATAAAGCCTGGCATTCAAATAATGCTTTAGGCTCATCGCCGTCTTTGCCGCCTCTGGCGAAAAACCCGCCAGCCGCTTTTCATGCTGCCTCACTTCCTCCACAGACGCGGCCCCGCTTGCCTCCACTTGCCTCCGCGTGTTCTCGATCAAGTCCGTGGCCAGGTAATCCAATACCCGCTTCAGCGCCTCGTTGAATTTCAGCTGCCGTCTGGCATTCGGATATCTCTGTTCCACATCCGCATACGCTGCCTCAAACGCCCGAACTTCCGCGCGCAGCTCCTCGAGACGCAGCACATGCGCCTCGAACCCGTCGTCCAAATCGGCCGTGTTGTACGCAATTTCGTCCACCAGGTCGATCAATTGACCTTCCAGCGGAGGCCGTTCGTCCAGCAAATATTCCGCCAGCTCGGGAAACTCCGCCGCGGAGTAGTCGCGGGAGTGTTTGACGATCCCCTCGCGCACCTCAAACGTCAAATTCAGCCCCGGAAAGTCCAAATATCGCCGTTCGAAGTGTTCCACGATACGCAGCGCGTGCAAATTGTGATCGAATCGTTCGCCGAATTCGCGCATGCGGACGTCCAGCTTATGCTCACCTGCGTGCCCGAACGGCGGGTGCCCGATGTCATGAACCAGCGCCAACGCCTCCGCCAGTTCCGCATTCAGGCACAGCGCGCCCGCGACCGTTCGCGCGATCTGCGTCACTTCCAGCGTATGCGTCAGCCGGTTTCGGAAATGATCGGACAATCGCGAGGTGAAAACCTGCGTCTTGGCTTCCAACCTGCGGAACGCCCGCGAATGGATCACCCGGTCGCGGTCCCTTGCATAATCGGTCCTGTAGGGGTGCGCTTTTTCAGCGTAGCGCCTCCCGCGCGAACGTCTCACGTCCATCGCATAAGAGGCGAGTGGCATGACCGCCATTTTATTGTATTCAGGTGCCCTGGGCTACAACGGCTTCGGAGGGATGACGCCTACGATTTCGATGAAGCAGGCAAAAGCGCGAGCGCCTCATCGGCCTGGTCGGCGATGGGCGTATCGGGATACTCGGACTTGACCTGCCCATACAGTTTTGCCGCCTGCGACGGGTCTTTCACGCGATAGCAGTTCGCCAGCGCCAGCATCACTTCTGGCTTGGGTACCAGCACGGACGGTTTCGCCATTAATTCCTGATACACCTGAATCGCTTGATCCATCTTTCCGTTGCGCGAATAAAGCCCCGCTACTTCGAACTTCGCCAAGGCCGCCACTTCCACGTCCTTGCTCCCGGTAATTCCGTCCAGCAATTTTTGCGCGGCCGCATCATTCTTAAGTTTCTCGTCGCTCAACGCAGCATAATACGCGGAGAGTTGTCCAGAGAGCGTTCTGTGGTATTTCGCCGCTACTTTCGCAAACGCCCGCTCCGCATCCGTCCACTTCTTGTTCTCATCCGTGTACGTCAATTGCCCGGGCGCTTGTGGAGGTCCCACTGGCGCTTCAAAAATAGCCATCGCGTTGTTGAAGCCGGACTCCGCGTTCGCGGACTCCGTCTGCGTGTAATATCTCCAGCCGTAAACGCACGCGACGACTAAAACAGCCAGCACTACCAGAAAAATCGTGAATGCCTGATGGGAAAGTACCGCTTCGGCGCCATGCGCGAACGTGTCGCGCACTTCATCCTTTTTTAGTTCCTTGCGGGAAATATGCTGTGCCAAAACTACACCTCAAAGACAACTCGTCAACGAATGTTATCACATTCGCGCGCACGCATACATCAACGCGCCTGTGCGCACCGATACTCGGATGCGCCTTCGCGGAATAAACGAGGCGGAAACTTTACCAACCGAGCCCCGGCAAGCAGGCTATATTTTAACCGCACCACACCTTGGTGACGTTCTCGGCTTGAAAGCCCTTCGGGCCTTGCTTCACCTCAAACTCAACAAGCTGTCCTTCATTCAGCGACTTGTATCCGTCCATCTGAATCGCCGAGAAGTGCACGAAGACATCTTCTCCCGATTGCCGCTGTATAAATCCATATCCCTTTGATGCGTTGAACCACTTCACCACACCCTGTTCTCGATCCAACGTCGCAACTCCTCTTTCGGTGATCTCCCGGCTCGGCTACTTGCGTTGACCGCTGGGAATGCCGCGAATTCCCACACGCCGCGGGATTCGCGCTAGTGCTCGGGCCCGCAAGACCGCTTCGGCGGCGGGATTCTGGCACAAACTGATTTCAGTGTCCAGCAGGGGAAGAGAGAAAAATGCGCCTAGGGACAATTGGCTGATCGTCAGATTTTTTGAGTTATTCTTCGAGCGAACTACCCGCGCTGCGGCTTCGAATTGCCGTTGTCGGGCGCCTTCCGCGGCAGGATTTTTGCCATCACCAAATCGGTCCCGCCACCCGGCGCTCGCTGGATCGTGAATTCATCCGTGAACGCCCGCATCAGGAACAATCCTCGTCCCGATGTTCGTAGCAGGTTCTCTTCGGCCAGCGGATCGGGGATTTCGGTCAGCTCGAATCCGCCGCCCTGATCCATGATGTGGATCACCAGCTTTTCCGGCTCGAACTCTACGACGAGAGTGATCTTTTTCTGCGGGTCCTGGCAATTGCCGTACGTGAAGGCGTTGATCGCGCCTTCGCGCACCGCCATCGCCAGCTTGTGGACGTCGTCTTCGCCGAAGCCCGCCGCTTCCGCGACACGCGTCGCGATTCCTTCCGCCAAGTCCACGCTTTCAATCAGCGTGTCCAGCGTAACCTCCAGGCGTTGAGTGGCTGTTGTCATCGGAACCATCGTGGCTGGCGCCCATGCGCCTCAAAATGCCACATATCCCTATCATAGCGGCTCGCCCCCGTCAATGCGCCCCCGCACGCAGGACCTGGTCGGGCCCGGTGTGCCGCGAGCGCTAAGAGAGGCCAGGGCGACCAAGACGACAACGCCAAGTGGCCGGCGCCTAACTGCCCGCGGCCGCCCAAGTCGCGCAGGTCGGATTTACGCATACGGACCCCGGCACAATTTCTACAACCAGAGCCTCACGCCCAATACGTCCGGTCCAGCGTCCGGTACTGTATCGCCTCGCCCAGATGCTTTGGCTCGATCGACGCCGTTCCTTCCAAGTCCGCGATCGTCCGCGCCACCTTCAAAATCCTGTCGTGCGCCCGCGCTGATAAGCCCAACTTTTGAATCGCCGTCTCCAGCAGTTTCTCGCCCTCCGGGGATATCGCGCAATGTTGGCGAATCAGCCGCGGAGGCATCTGAGCGTTCGCATAAATCCGCTTATCGCTGCGATAACGCGCCATCTGCACTTCCCGGGCCCCCACCACGCGCCCACGCACGCTGGCGGATTCCTCCGTAGCGCCATTCCCGCGGAGTTCCTTGTATTTCACCGCAGGCACTTCCACATGAATATCGATGCGATCGAGCAGCGGCCCCGAAATTTTCGATACGTATCGCTGAATCTGTGGCGGCGAACAATGGCACTCGCGCGTCGTGTCGCCAAAAAATCCGCATGGACACGGATTCATCGCCGCCGCCAGCATGAATCGCGACGGAAAACTCACGGACACCGCCGCGCGCGCGATCGTCACGCAACCGTCTTCCAGCGGCTGCCGCATCACCTCCAGCACGTTACGTTGAAATTCCGGCAGTTCGTCGAGAAACACCACCCCGTTATGCCCCAGTGACACTTCCCCGGGCCGCGGGATCGCTCCTCCGCCAATAAGCCCCGCGTCGCTGATGGTGTGGTGCGGCGAACGAAACGGCCGCGTTCCTACCAACCCGCGCCCATTGTCCAACACCCCCGCGATGCTGTGAATTCGCGTCGTCTCGATCGCTTCTTCCAGAGACATCTGCGGAAGAATCGTCGGAATCCGCTTCGCCAACATCGTCTTGCCTGCACCCGGCGGGCCGATCAACAAAATGTTGTGGCTTCCCGCGCACGCCACCTCCAACGCCCGCTTGGCGGACATCTGCCCACGCACGTCGCGCAAATCCACAGAGTAGTCGCCCGATTCCTCCAGCATCCGCGACGTATCCACTGCAATCGGCTGAAAAGATTCTGGCGCGTTGATCAGGTCCGCCGCTTCCGGCAAAGTCTTCACCGGGAATACCCGTACGCCCTCGACCACGGCCGCCTCACGCGCATTCGCCGCCGGGACCACGACATTCTGGATTCCGCGCTCCCTCGCCGCCAACGCCGCCGAAAGCGCTCCACGCACCGGCCGCACCCCGCCATCCAGCGAGAGTTCGCCTAGGAAAACGTAGTCGTTCAGAATTTTCCCGAAGAATTGGCCCTGGCATCCCAGCAACCCCAGCGCCATCGGCAGGTCGAACGCCGATCCTTCCTTGCGCACATCCGCTGGCGCCAGGTTCACCGTCACGGCATGATTGGAGGGAAAATCGAAACCGCAGTTTCGCAGCGCCGAACGGATTCTTTCCCGGCTTTCTTTCACCGCCAGGTCTGGCAGACCCACCACGTTGAAGCAACCTTGATAGGCTGGGCTAACGTCTACCTCCACCTCGACCAGATAGGCGTCGATCCCAAATACTGCCGCGCTGAAAGACTTAAAGAGCATCTGCGGGTGGAACTCCCAAGGCCGCAGAGCCTATCTCAAAACGCTACGTTACGCTAGCGATACTACGCGTCTCGAACATGGCAGACTTGATTCCCAAAATGGGAATTTGCCGCACTGGCCATAAACGCGGGAATGATCTTCGCTTCGCGCGGCGGTTGCGCGATAATAACCGGCGCTGACCCAATTTGGGGCCGGAATAGCGGCCACGAGGAGTTACGCATCAAATGTGCCGGCGGTTGATAACGAGTCTCCACTTGGCGCGCGCTGGGAAGGCGCTGGTGTGGAGCTGCGCAGTCCTGGCGCTGACACTGGCACTAGCGGGCGCGAAAGTTTTAGCGCGACCAACGGCCGGCGCGGCGAGCGTCACAAACGAGATATTGCCGGTTGCGGACGGCGGCGCTCCCTTTGCGATTGCGGATTTTGACGGCGATAAGCGTCCGGACCTGGCAAGAGTGCAGGCCGGGCAAAGCAATTCCTTCCAGACACAATACTGGATTCAACTGCAACTGACGCAGGCTGGAAGGCAAGTGATCGGCGTCATCGCACCGATCGGGGGCTTGCAGGTTAGGGCGTCGGATGTCAACGGCGACCATGCCATCGATCTGGTGCTGAGCACCGCGTGGCTCAACCGGCCGGTCGCAATTCTTCTGAACGACGGCCACGGACGATTTACGACCGAGACGCCGACCGCGTATCCGGGTGCATTCCGGAGGTCCGCCCGCGAGCGGCTCTCGCAAAAACGGCGCCTGTCCGACGCGCCAAGCGCGACGCAACCGCGGCCCGGCGTCTACGAGGAAACTGAGCTGGCGCAGCCAGCGCCGGAAGTGGGCGCACGTTGCTGTCAGATTTTGGCAGCCTTCCTTCCCACGTTCCTGCTGTTGCAGCACGGCAGGGCACCTCCCCTTCGCAGCTAACCGCCACACGCCGCAGCGGATTTTCTTGCGGCAATAAACCCACAAATCCGAAGGTAAACGGCACCGTTCCGAGGAGTGTCCGCCGTGGCGCGTGCGCGAGCTTCACGATGGGAGTTTGCAAAATGAGTGCATCGACATTTCGTATTGCGACGGGATCGATCTTTTCGTTGGTCTGGATATTTGCGCTGGCCGGGTGCGGCGCGGCCACAAAAACGCAGCGGGTTTCGGCGAATAGGATCCCGGTAAGTAGCGGAGCCTCACAAGAGCCGGACTACACCGCACCGAATGCCAGCGGAATCGAAACGATGGCGCTCACCGAGAGCGACGTTCCGGATTACCTGGAATTGCCGGCACAGATCGAGGCCGATCCGACGCGCGTGGTGCACGTGTATCCGCCGGCTGGCGGGCGAATTATCGAGATGAAGGTGCGTCCGTGGCAGTGGGTGAAACAGGGCGAGACATTGGCGATCCTCGACAGCCCCGATCTATCGCGCGCGGTGGCGGATTACCAAAAGGCGCTAGCGGACCTTCAGGTGAAGCAGGAGGCGCTGAAACGCGCGGAGGATTTGCTGGCTCACAACGCGATCGCGATGAAGGATTACCAGCAGGCCCAAGCGGACGCGAAAAGCGCCGGAGCGGAACTCGAGGCGACCCGCGAAGAGATTCGCGCGCTGGGAATGGATCCAGCGAATGCGTCGGCTCATCTGCGGGTTGCAGCGCCGAGATCGGGAGTGATTCTGGATATTGGCGCGGCGCAAGGCGAGTATTCAAACGCGCTGGCAGCGGCGCAACCGCTCTGCACCATCGCCGATCTTTCGAGCGTATGGGCGGTCGGCGACATTTACGAGAAGGATTTAACTGCGGCGCGTCCGGGCGAACCAGCGCAGGTGACGCTCGATGCGTATCCGGGCCAAGCGTGGAACGGGCAGGTAAGCGTGGTGTCAGACGCTGTCGATCCAAGCACGCGGACGCTGCACGTTCGCGTGGTACTGGCGAATCCGGGTGTGCGGCTTAAGCCAGCGATGTTTGGGAGTATTCGTTTACTGAAATCGACCAGCAAAGGGATCGTGCTTCCTTCAACGGCGGTCATTCGCGAAGGAGAGACGGCTTACGTCTTCGTGGCTGACGGAAATGGGCGATTTCAGCGGCGCAGCGTGATATTGGGGCTCACCCTGGGCTCTTCGCTCGAAATTGAGAGCGGCGTGAAAGCGGGCGATGCGGTTGTAACGCAAGGCGCACTGCTGCTGCGCGACACGGCGGATAACTAACCGATGCGCACACTAATTCAATCACTCCTGCGATATAGACCGCTGGTCATCGTGGCGCTGGCGGCGTGGATTGGCGCCGGCGCGTACTTGTTTACACGGCTAGACATCGAGGCGTATCCCGACCCATCTCCGCCACTCGTGGAATTCATCACCCAAAATTCCTCGTGGTCCGCCGAAGAAATGGAGCAGCAAGTAACCGTGCCGGTGGAAACAGCGCTTTTCGGCATGCCACACCTGGATCAGGTGCGTTCGATCAGCATTTTCGGGCTGAGCGACGTCAAGCTCTATTTCGATTACGACAGCGACTACTACTGGGACCGGCAGGAGGCGCTGAACCGCTTGCAGAATTTGACGCTGCCTGGAGGACTGATCCCGCAGCTGTCGCCGGAATCGCCGATCGGCGAAATTTATCGTTATCGGCTGTATGGGCCGCAGTACAGCTTGAACGAACTGAAGGCAACGCAGGATTGGTTCGTAATACGAGAGATCAAGCAAGTGCCGGGGATCGTGGACGTGGCCTCGTTTGGAGGTACGACGCGCGAGTACCAGGCGGAGATCGATCCGCAGAAGCTGCTCCAATATAACGTGACACTCCCACAAGTGGTGACGGCAGTGGCCGCGAGCAACGCCAACGCGGGTGGCAACTACCTGACCATGGGAAGCCAAAGCGTAAACGTCCGCGGGATCGGCCTACTGCACAATTTGCAGGACATGAAAGACGTGCTGATCGCGGAGCACGGCGGTGCGCCAGTTTATTTGAGCGACGTGGCGGACGTGCGCGAGGGCGCTCAGCCAAGGTTGGGATTAGTCGGGGTGGATCACGATGACGACGCGATTGAGGGAATCGTACTGCTGCAACGCGGCGAACAGTCTCTGCCTGCGCTGCGCGCGCTGAAGGAAAAAGTACAAGAGCTAAACAATGGGCTTTTGCCGTCGGGCATGAAGCTGGTGACGCTCTATGACCGCACGAACCTGATTCATCTGACCACGGCGACGGTGCGGGACGTGGTGTTGATGGGCCTGGCGCTGGTGACCGCGATCCTGATCGTGTTCTTAGGGGACTTTCCAATTTCGTTGATCGCGGCACTGACGATTCCATGCTCGCTGCTGTTCGCATTCTCGCTGATGGTGCTGGGTGGCGGGTCGGCCAATTTGATTTCTATCGGAGCGATCGATTTCGGGATTCTGGTGGACGCGAGCGTGATCGTGCTGGAGAACATCTACCGGAGAATGCAGGCGGCGCCGCCGGGAATCTCTTCGATGGATTTGGTGGCGGAGGCGACGGCGGAAGCGGTACGGCCGGTGCTGTTTTCGGTGCTGGTGATCATCGTAGCGCTGATTCCGCTATTCAGCATGCAAGGCGTGCCGGGAAAAATTTTCGCGCCGATGTCGGAAACCTACGGATTCGCGCTGACGGGCGCCCTGCTCTTTGCGATTTTGTTTGCGCCGGTGCTGGCCTCGTGGATACGGCCGGAGAAAGTGAAGAAACACCACACCCGGCTGGTGGCATTCTTGAGCGGGCGGTATGCGCAGGCGCTCAGCTGGACCATGAGCCACCGGAAGACCGCCCTGGGCGTCGCGGCCGGCGCGCTAGGGGTGACCTTGGTTCTCGGTTCGTTTATGGGCGGCGAGTTCATGCCGGCTCTGGAGGAAGGGAACTTGTGGGTGCGCGCCACGTTGCCGCAAGACGCTTCATATGAGACCGGCGCGCGTATGGCGCACGAGATTCGCGAAATTTTGCTGACCTATCCGGAAGTGACGCAAGTAGTGTCGCAAATGGGCCGGCCGGACGACGGATCGGACGTTACCACGTTTAACAATATCGAGTTCATGGTCTCTTTGAGAGAACCGGGAGATTGGCCGCACGGAATCAGCAAGAACGATTTAATCCGCCAGATGGACCAGCGGCTAGAGAAGTTCCCCGGCATCGACTTTAACTTTTCGCAAAACATTCAGGACAACGTGGAAGAGGCGATGTCCGGAGTGAAAGGGGAAAACTCGGTGAAGCTTTTCGGCGACGACATAGATGTGCTGGTCGCCGAGGCGAAAAAGATTCGCGACGTGATGGCGGGCGTTCCGGGCATCACCGATTTGGGAGTCTTTCAGGAAACCGGGCAGCCGGAGTTGCTCGTGACCATCGACCGGAACGCCAGCGCGCGGTATGGGTTAATGGCGCAGGACGTGGACACGGCCGTGCAGGCGGCAATCGGAGGAATCGCCGCAACGCAGATTTTGCAGGGCGATCGGCGGTTCGATTTCGTGATCCGATATCAGAAGGGATACCGCTCGTCACCGGACGAGATTCGCAACATTTTGCTTCCGACCGCGGATGGCCGCCGCGTTCCGCTGGGCGAAGTGGCCAACGTGTCGTTGCATGAAGGAGCGTTCATGATTTACCGCGAAGGCGGCCGGCGTTACATTCCGATCAAATTCAGCGTGCGTGGGCGCGATCTTTCGAGCACGGTGCAGGAAGCGCAGACGCGAATCGCGCGGCAAATTCACTTGCCCGAGGGTTATCACCTGGAATGGGCGGGCGAATACGAAAGCTTGCGGCAGGAGCAACGGCGGCTGGAGGTGATCATTCCGATTAGCTTGGTCATTATTCTGGCACTATTGTTCACGGCATTCAATTCGCTGCCTGACGCGATGCTGGTGCTGGCGATGCTGCCGTTTGCAGCTATCGGCGGAGTGCTATCGCTGCTGATCACACACACGCCATTTAGCATTTCGGCGGCGGTGGGATTTGCGTCGGTGATCGGCGTTTGCACTCTTGGGGGAGTGGTAATGGTGTTGGGAATTCGCCGCCAAGTGGAGGGTGCGAACTCAAAGACTGAAGCGATCGAAAAGGGCGGCGCGGCGGAAATGCGGCCAGTGCTAATGGCCTGCGCCGCAGCAGGGTTGGGTTTGCTTCCCGCGGCCGTGGCAACAGGAATCGGCGTACAGGCGCAGCAGCCGCTTGCGCGGGTAGTTGTGGGCGGAATGGTCAGCGCGCCATTCGCGATATTGTTCTTGATTCCGGTTTTTGCCAGCTATTGGCTGGCTCCCGCCAGAGATACCAAATAAACGCAAGTTCGGTGTCGCGGTTGTGGCGGAATTGCGAGAAGCGTATGATGCGCACCGGCGAAGATCGAGATCACAAATATCCTCGCGGCGTAAAAGGGGTTTCCAGTGCGCTCACTACTTTCGGCTAAGGCTGTTGTGTTCGGATTTCTGGCAGTTGGTGCGATGTGGCTGATCGCGATGCCCGGCGCTTCGGCGCAGACTTCGCGTCCATCATGGGCAACGCTGGACGCGCCACCAACGGGCAT
>JBAWEZ010000065.1:0-5025 GCA_049591475.1 Candidatus Acidiferrales bacterium | reverse complement strand
GATCATCTTCCTTTCCCATTCAACAACAACTCCATCTCCCTTCGCCTCTTCGGACTCACACATTTCAATCCCGCCAGGGGGATACGATGTGAGTAGGCTCTTCCACGTACGCCAGGTCCTTGACAATACGGTCCGATAGGCTCATCGCGGCCTCAAAGTTTCGCGACGACTCGCTGAGCGCTACATCAACCGCAACCCAACCGGGCGGGTACCCGCTCTCTTCATCAGCCTACATAGCCTTAGCACGATAAACGTCTTCAAGAAGTTTCGCGGACGGCAGCTAATACCCGTGCCTGGAATTCGTGTTTGAAAGTCGCGCACGAACGAGGAGGAACGAAAATGAAGCACAGGCGAATCATTCTGGTTGTTGCGATAGCGTTTGCTGGTTTGGCAGCCGCCGCCCGCACGGCCCAGGACAAGTACACCCTGAAAATTACCAACGGACTCGCCTTCTCTGATTTCAGAGGATACGAGTCCTGGCGGCTTGTCTCCATCAGTCAAAACGGGGGCCATGTTGCCGCGATCCTCGCGAATCCCGTGATGATCAGGGCTTACCAGCAAGGCATTCCAACCAACGGCAAGCCTTTCCCCGACGGCTCCAAAATGGCGAAGATCCATTGGAACCCAACAAAGATGCAGACGTTCTCCGCAGCGACGGTCCCAGGCACCCAGGCGAACGCCGATTTCATGGAGAAGGACAGCAAGAGATTCGCGGCCAGCGGCGGGTGGGGATGGGCCGCGTTCGATTACGACCCTGCGTCCCATACGTTCACGCCCGGCACCATGGCGGATAAGCCGCCGCAGGGACACAACGCCACTTGCGGGTTCACGTGCCACACGATCGTGAAAACAAGAGACTACGTTTTCACGCAATACGCGCACAGATAAAATGGCGTGAGCAGTACCGCCCGCGCCGCAGGCAATCCCTCGTGCGCGTCGGCGGCAGCGCGGGGGAAAATTGACACGGTTCGGGCAAACACCCGTCGCGAAGCGGCGCCGCGCGAATGTTATAATCGGCAGTCTAGCCATGAGCCGAACCATCCAAGAAGCGTCGCGCGTCACGCCGGAAGTGATGGCGCGCTACGAAGCCGTGATCGGGCTGGAAGTCCACGCGCAACTGGACACGGTGACGAAGGCGTTCTGTGGGTGTTCGACCAATTTCGGCGACGCGCCCAATTCGAATACCTGTCCGGTGTGCCTGGGGCTGCCGGGGGCGCTGCCGGTCCTCAACAAGCGCGCGCTGGAGTTGGCCATGCGCGCATCGCTCGCGATCAACTGCACGATTCAGGGGCGGTCGCGTTTCGCGCGCAAAAATTATTTCTATCCCGATTTGCCCAAGGGCTACCAGATTTCGATGTACGAGCTGCCGCTAGCGCTTGGCGGCTGGCTGGAAATTGAAGTCGAGGGCGAGCAGAAGCGCATCGGCATTACGCGGCTGCACATGGAGGACGATGCCGGAAAGAGCTTGCACGAGGGCTTCGCCGATTCCGACCGTTGGAGCTACATCGACTTCAACCGTTGCGGCGTGCCGCTCATCGAGATCGTCTCCGAGCCGGATTTGCGGACCCCCGCCGAGGCATACGCCTACCTGAATACGCTGAAGCAAATTCTCGAATACACCGAAGTAAGCGATTGCAACATGGAGGAAGGTTCGCTGCGTTGCGACGCCAACGTCAGCGTGCGATTACGCGGCGCGCCGAAATTCGGGACCAAAGCCGAAGTGAAGAACTTGAATTCGTTCCGCTATCTTTCGCACGCTCTGGAATACGAGATCGAGCGGCAGATTGGAGTGATCGAATCGGGTGGAACGATCGCGCAGGAAACGCGCCTGTGGAATGTCGCCGCCGGGCGAACGGAGCCGATGCGTTCGAAGGAATTCGCGCACGATTACCGCTACTTCCCCGATCCGGACCTGCTGCCCGTGGCGATATCGACGCCGCAAATCGAGGAAGTTCGGCGCTCGATGCCGGAATTGCCGGACGCCAAGACGGCTCGGTTCCTGCGCGATTACGCGCTTACGTCCTATGACGCGGGCGTGCTGACGGCGAGCAGCGCATTGGCGGATTACTTCGAAGCGGCGGTGCGCGCGGGCGCTCCGGCGAAGCCCGCGGCGAACTGGATCGCGGTGGAATTGTTGCGGCGGCTCAACGAGGCGGGAAAAGACATTTTGGCCTGTCCGCTGCCTGCGGCGGCGCTCGCGGAATTGATCGCCAAGGTGGAGAATGGCGAGATCACCGCCGCCAGCGGGAAAAAAGTTTTCACCAAAATGTTTGAGACCGGCAGGCCCGCGGCGGATGTGATTGCGGCTGAAGGGCTTTCGCAGATTTCCGACGCCGGAACCATCGAGCGGATTGCGCGCGAGGTGATGAAGAAGAATCCAGAGAACGTGGCCAAGTATCGGTCGGGAAACGAAGGCGTATTCAAATTCTTCGTGGGTCAGGTAATGCGCGAAACGCGCGGCCAGGCCAATCCGCAACTCGTCAACGAAACGGTGAAACGCATTCTGGGCGAATAAACCCAGCCGAATAACGCCCAGCCGAGGAATGGAGAGAACAACGTGCTGAAAGAAGGCGATGCAGCCCCCGAATTCCGCACTACCGCCGACGACGGTCGCACCCTTTCGCTGGCCGATTATCGCGGCAAAAACCTGATCCTTTATTTCTATCCCAAGGCGAATACGTCCGGATGCACGAATGAATCGATTCAGTTCCGCGACGCGCTGCCGAAATTCAAGGCGCTGAACGCCGAGATCGTTGGTTGCAGCGGCGACACCGTGGAAGCGCAGACCAAATTCAAGCAGAAGTACGGCTTCAATTTTCCGCTGCTGGCAGACACGGAATTCCACGTGGTGGAAGCGTACGGCGCGCGGCGGATGAAAAGCTTCTACGGCAAATCGTTTCTGGGTATCGTGCGCAGCACGTTCTGGATTGGCCCCGATGGGACCATTCGCAAGATCTGGCCCAAGGTGAAGGTGGAGGGTCACGCCGCTGAAGTGCTCGCCGCAATTCAGGGTGCGCCTGAATCCGCGCGGGCGGCCGCGCACAAATAGCCTCGCGAATACGAAGCTCGCCCGGCATTGCCGCGGCGCGTCGCTACAGCGTTACACGAACGGGCTCGCCTTCCGGTTCGATCAGCGCGTTATCGATCAATCGAGTGTCGCCGACGCGCGCGGCGACCAGCGCGTAGCAGTTTATCCGCAGCGCCATCGCCGGCTCGAACGTATCCGAATCCACGATTTCAGCATAGTCCATCTGCACGCCAGGTTGAGCGCGGAGCACGCCACGGATCACTTCCAGTAGCCGCGCCACATCACGTTCGCCCGCGTTGATTTCGAGGCGCATGGCGTCGAGCGAGCGATAGAGCGCAGTGGCAGCGTGGCGTTCGTCGGCCTTTAAGTATGCGTTGCGTGACGACAGCGCCAGCCCATCCGCTTCCCGAACAATCGGGCAGAGGACAATCTGCGTATCGAGATCGAGGTCGGCGGCCATCTGGAGCAGAATGCGGGCCTGCTGCGTGTCCTTGCGTCCAAAGAAAGCGAAGCGGGGCTGCACGATTTCGAAAAGCTTCAGCACCACCGTCGCAACGCCGCGAAAATGCCCCGGGCGAGAGCGCCCCTCCAGCCGATCGCTGAGTCCTTCAACGGCGACCCAAGTGCGAAAGCTTGGCGGATACATTTCGCCGGTCGAAGGCAGGAAAAGGTAATCGACCTGAAGATCTTCGAGAGCCTTGCGGTCCGCTTCGAAAGTTTGGGGATACTTGGCGAGATCTTCGCCCGGGCCAAATTGGGATGGATTCACGAAAATCGAAACGACTACGGGTGCGCACTGTTTTTTGGCTTCGCGGATCAGCGAAAGGTGCCCTTCATGCAACGCGCCCATGGTCGGAACAAGTCCGACGACGCGCTCTTGAGCGTGGGCGTTGCGCGCAGTCTGCTTCATCCAGGAAATTCTGCGGATAATTTCCATTCGGCGGCTGGTCAGACGCAGAGGCGGAGGCGATCGGATTCCGCGCAAACGATGTGCATCATGCGCTGACCTGTGCGATGCGTTCCCGGTAGAAGCCGATCAGGTCCGTGCTGCTCGCTTTCGCGCCGAGCTGGCGAAGCATCGTGGCGATTTGTCCGCGATGGTAGGTTCCGTGGTTCGCGACGTGTTGCAGCATTTGCCAGAGCGGTTGCGCGAGCACTGCTCCCGAGGACGTTTTGATGGACATCACGCGAGTGAGATCGTCCGCATTCAGTGACGCAGAGTAATCGATCAAATTCCGATCCATTTCCGTGAAGCGCTGGCGCAGCGTTTGGAGGTCGGGAAAATCCCCGGCGCTCGGCAATCCCGCTGGCACGCGGCCGTGCCAGCGTTCCAGCCAGATCCACTGCGCACCGTAAATGTGCGCCAGCGTATCGCGGACGGACTTGAAACTTGAACCCAGATCGCGCGTGAGCTGCTCGGGCGTCAGCGCGGCGCAGGCGTCGAGCGTGCGATTGTTGGCCCAGGCGTTGAAAGTGTAGAGCAGGCCGACGTCTTCGAGATTCATGGCGATTCCTTTCGGCTCAACATGCGAACGTGCGTGCCGCGGTTTTGCGGCGCAACGCATGGCACCTCGGTGCCGTTGCGCGGCGCGTGGTTATGAACGTGTGGCGACCGGAATTTTGTCGCGTACCTCGGCGGCCGAGTGGTACGACTCGGCGTCCGAGGGGAAACGCCCGCTGCGCACGTCGTCGCAAAATTCGGAAGCCGCCTTGGAGATTTCCGCGGACAGCTGCGCGTAGCGGCGGACGAATTTCGGCGTGTGGCCTTCGGCTGGCGCGAGCCCCACGAGATCGTGGAACACCAGCACCTGTCCATCGCAATCGGGGCCGGCGCCGATGCCGATCGTGGGAATGCGAACCTGCAGCGTGATGCGCGCCGCCACTTCGCGCGGCATCGATTCCAAAACCACGGCAAAAGCGCCTGCCGCTTCCACGGCGCGCGCATCGCGTTCCACCTGGCGGGCGGCATCGCGCGTTTTACCGCGGACGTGAAATCC
>JBAWEZ010000064.1:0-12867 GCA_049591475.1 Candidatus Acidiferrales bacterium | reverse complement strand
GCTGCATCACGACCTTCTTGTTCATCTCCGTCAGCTTTTGCATATCGCGCTGAAGAAACTGCGTCTCTTCGCCACTGACGATGCGACCGCGGCATCGAATGACGATCACATCTCCGGCATTACGGCTTTGCAGAGTTAGCTCCATTGAAACACCACTCCTGGAATCCGCCGCGCCATGCGCTCGGAGTCGCGCGCAAACGCCTCGGGCAACACTTTCAGCGCCACGTCGCGCCCAAGCTTCGCGTCCCGCGCGCGGTACACCTCGCCCATCCCGCCCGCGCCAATCGCCGCGAGAATCTCGTACGATCCGAGTCTTCCGCTTAACACGCCACTCTCATTTTCCCGCCGGAGCTCGCTGTCTACCGTCCTCCGGCCTTAACTGTTGACGAGCGTTTACCAAGGTGCTGGCACGTACTAATTCTGTTTGTTGTTTGCAAATTCTGCCGACCAATTCTGGTCGACGACAATCGCTGGCGCGGGCGGTACGCCGACCTGTTGCACCATCAGGAACCGCTGCCCGTCAGAAGAGATGTCGAAAGCGGCCCCTGCGACAGGCGGCAGCGTCAAATGCTGGTTATCAGTCGAGAAAAGCTTCACTGGCGAGCTCAGGCTGATTGGCGGACCCGGCTTTAGCTTTACTTCCATCATTTCGCCGTCGTTCCCCAAGTAATACAGAGTATCGCCGGGTCCGTCCCACAGCGGGAATCTGCCCCCATCCACCGACGCTTGCCACAGACCATGCCCACTGGGAAATTCCGTAACGTACACATTGCCGCTCGCGCCTCCGACGAAAGCGCCGTAGCGCTCATCCGGCGAAATGACCAAATCCCTGTTGTGTGCCGTCGCGCGCGGCAGACAGGTCGGCTCAGCGCCAACCTGCGGCAGCCCCCGTCCAGCAAGGGGCGCATAGCACGCTTGGTCAGTTCCGTTCTGTTTGTTGATGGTATAGGAGAGATAATCACCTCGTGTCGATATCTGCGGCTCTGAACCCGACCACAGGACCTTCATTCCGCTGGAACCATCCGAGTTAACCAAGGCGATGCTGGTGTTGATACCGTTGAGGACAGTGAATACGATGCGGCTGCCTTCGGGTGTCCAAGAAGGACCGAAATACTCCTGCGACGTTTGCGATGCACGGCTAAGCAAAGGTGATCGTGCTCCGCTGGCCGCATCGTAGACCCAGATATTCGAGATAAGGTTCCCGTCGCTGTTTTCCTCAAAACCCACTGCGGCGATACGCTTTCCATCTGGTGACAAGACCGGGTTTGCCAATCCTCGCTGCGGCTGCCCGATTGTTCCCAACACTTTGCCGTCACGCGCTACCCACACCAGTTGCCCCCGTCCGGGGGGCGGCGGGAGCACATATTCCAGAGTTTCACCGGAAGAAACGCTCGGGAAGATACCCTGTCCGGCGACGAGGTACGGCTGGCCGGTTACTGCCAGCTTAGCGGCAGAAAACGGAATAGCCCAGATGCTGTCCTGGCTTCCTTGTCCGCGCATGAACAACAGGTCGCCGATGGAAGAGTATGCGGGAGCCCAGACGCTCCAGTCCTTTTCGTTGAAGATGACCTTGGGCTTCCCGTGAGAAAGAACCTCCAGGCGGGAACGGCCGCCGACGAGATGAGTCGTATAAAGGAGGTCTTGACCGCCCGGCAAGAAAGTCAAATCGTGAAAGTCCACGTCGATCTTTGGATCGTGCAAGCCCAAAGCCTTCGCATCGCCTCCTTGCCCGGAGACCTCGTACATGTCGCCGCGCCACGCGGAGAATAATATCTCATCTCCCGCGCCCCACGCGGCGCTGAGGATCGGGCCCGGCAAGGTGCAGATTTCCGCGGTCGATCCTCCGGCCGTAGGGATACGCCAAAGCTTTCCCTCCTTCTCGTAGCCCACAAATCGGCTGTCGGGCGACCAAAAAACGACACTCATCACGTGGATCTGCTGAAAATCGACCAGCTTCTGAGGCTCCAATTGGTTCAGATGTCTCACAAACAGCCCGCCGTCGCTCAAGTACGCGATCATGCGACCGTCCGGAGATATCTGCGGATAACCGGAACCGGCATTGGACATCGAAAGATTGCCGACAGAGATTTCGAATTTCCGCCAGGGCGATCTGGGCGGCGCTGGCCCACGAATCGCAAGAAAGATGGCCGTCGCCACGGCTGCCGCGGCAATGCCCCAACCTACCGCTGAAGTCCACCGATTCCCGCGCCTTGCCCCGCCCGTCGCTTCCGCCAGCAATTCCGGCGCGCCGGAGAGAACTTCTTCCATCGAGATGCGCGCATCGCCGATGGCTTGCAGGCGCTGCTTCGCGTCTTTCTGCAAGCAGCGCTGCAACAGAACTCGGACACGTGCCGGTGTTGCTGCGGGAAGCTGCGACCAATCGGGCTCGGCGCGAATCACGGCGGCGAGTGTGTCCGTCACCGTCTCGCCGCTGAACGGCGTCTTGCCGGTGAGCATCTCGTACAGCACGCAGCCGAACGCCCAGATGTCCGCGCGGCGATCCACGGGTCTGCCCTTTGCCTGCTCTGGTGACATGTACGCCGCTGTGCCCAGAATGACTCCCGCCTGCGTGGCGAGACGGCTGATCGTCGGCGAATTGGCCATGTCCATCGACGACGCGTCGCCTTCGATGGCTCTCGCCAAGCCGAAATCCAGCACCTTCACGACGTCGTCGGCCGTCACTTTCACGTTCGCGGGCTTGAGATCGCGATGGACGATCCCGCGCTCATGCGCGTATTCCAACGCCTCGCAGATTTGCCTGGCAATCCGCAGCGCCTCATCGATTGGGATCGCTTTAGTTTTTGCAGCGGCGGGCTTCCGCGCTGTTTGCGTTGTACCGGAAACGTCGGCTCCTTCGTTCTTCGTCCGGCTCGAACTCGGACCGGGAAGCCCGGCAGGGGTGGGGCTAGTTCCCGCCGCGGAGCCGCTGACCCTCTCTGCGAGCGTGGGTCCTTCGACCAGCTCCATCACAAGCGCATGAGTGAGACCGGAATCCTCGAAGCCGTAGATCGCAGCGATGTTGGGATGATTGAGCGAAGCGAGCAGCTTGGCTTCGCGTTGGAACCGAGCCATGCGGTCGGGGTCGCGCGCGAACGCGTCGGGGAGAACTTTTACTGCGACATCACGACCCAACTTTGAGTCGTGAGCGCGATAAACCTCGCCCATTCCACCAGCGCCAATGGCGGACAGGATTTCGTAGGGACCGAGTTTGGTGCCCGATGCGAGTGTCATTGCGATTGCTTCAGCGCCGCCTGCCAGTTCAGCACCACCGTGAAGGGCGCCTCTGTGCTTTGCGCCGCAAATAGAAAGCGTTTGCCGTCTCGCGTCACATCCCAATGGTTTTCCGATACCCACAAAAGATGCTGAGGCGCTTGGAAGAGAGGTTTTGGTACTCCTGCGCTGAACACCGGGTTCTCTGAAATATCGACAGCCATCAGCATGTCGTCAGGAGCGAGGTAGTACAATTCTTTTCCGTCTCCGCGCCATCGAGGCTCAGTCCCTCCCGCAGTGGAAATCAACCATTTCCCGCCCGTATTAGCGGTTGTCGCCGTAGTTGCCGGCGAGAACGTCCGGACGTAGATATCGTCCCGTCCGGACTCATTGGAGAGGTAAGCGATCAAGTGTCCGTCGGGAGAGAACTGCCCATCGTCACTGTCGGATCCTGTGCTCTCGAAAAGGAATGGTTTCTTATCACCTTCAAGGGGAAGCACCCACAAGTCTGGCTTTCGTGATGCCTTTCCATTGGAAAGTTGATAGAGCAAGAAGTGTCCGTCACGGGACCAGCTCGTGGGCCACTTGTCGTCGCTCGACTTCAGCAGAACCTCCGCGCCGGTTACGCCACTGGCCAGCTTCTGATAAAGATCCAATCTTCCGCTGCGGTTGGAAGCGAAGATGATTCGATTGCCGTGCGGAGACCATATGCCTAGGGTGGCCGACGAAGAACCAAACGTGAACCGCGTGCTGGTGCCCCGCGCGAAATCAACCAGCCAGAGAGTCTCCACATTCATATGTGACGGATCATCCGCCCGACTCACAATGGCTCGCGTTCCATCTGGGGAAAGAGAAATCGTGTCGTAAGCGCCCGGTTCCCCAGCGGTGCCAAGATTCTTCCCTTGCCGGTCGAACCATGTGAGGCGAGAGACTCCTCCAACGCCCGTCTTGTAAACCAGAACTCCGTTGGTCGAAGCCGAGAAGTAACCGTAACTCAGGAGAGATCCAATCTGCTCGGCTACCGGGACCGGCTCGCCCGTGAGTTCTAGGCGGCGGGCGTCGAACGGTTGCGCCATCAAGGTGCCATCGCTCGTCAGGAAGAGCAACTGGCCGAAGCCGGGGGCAGAAAACGGTACGTAGACGGGTCCATAGGCAGTCGCCACGAGCCGTTTCGAACTTTGCGCTGCGGGCTTGGCATCCAGCGAGCCAATGTAAACGCCGCTGTGTGCCGGGTTGGTCGAGGCGCGAAGGTAGATGAAATGGCGCCCGTCGGGGAGAAAAGACGGATAGAAATCCACGTCGCGCGACGGATCGGGAGCCGTGAGCTGCGATGCAGGACCGCCGTTCGCAGAAATCCGCATCAGACCACCACCGTATTGCCCGAAGATGATTACGCCGGCGCGATTCCAGGAACCGCCGAATACGAGTGCTGGCGTGTCACACAGGGTTTCTGTCGTACCGCTGGACACGTCGATTGTCTTAAGCTTTCCAGCGGTGGAAAATGCGATGCGTCGGCTATCGGGAGACCAGAACAGCCACGGAGCAGCGGCTGTAGATTCCGAGCCGGGTAGCGAGCGCGCCTGGAGCGAGTCCAGGGGGCGGACCCAGATGCGCTGAACGCCATCGGCTCCCGTTGAAAAGAAGGCCAACTGGCGGCCGTCGGGCGACAAGGCGAAAGCGTCGTCCGATGCCAAAGTGACCTTCCGCGGCACAGGGATTTCGAAACGCGTCAACTCGGCAGGGGCGGGAGCGCTCACGTTGTGCGCATAGGCCCATCCGAGGGCAGCCAAAGCAACCGCGAGGCACGCTGCAACGGCCCAAGGCAGGGCGCGGCGCCAGGGAGGCGCAGCAACTGGCGCAGCACCAGCGGACGTTGGCTCCGGCGCGCCGGAGAGGGCGTCTTCGAGTGAGATGCGCGCATCGCCGATAGCTTGCAACCGCTGCTTCGCGTCCTTCTGCAAGCATCGCTGCAAGAGCACGCGAACGCGCGCGGGCGTTGCTGCGGGAAGCTGCGACCAGTCGGGCTCGGCTCGAATCACTGCGGCCAGCGTGTCCGTGACGGTCTCGCCCGTGAACGCCATTTTCCCGGTGAGCATCTCGTACAGCACGCACCCAAACGCCCAGATATCCGCGCGGCGATCGACAGGCCTGCCCTTGGCCTGTTCCGGCGACATGTACGCCGCTGTGCCGAGCAAAACGCCCTGCATCGTGGCCATGCGTGTCAGCGTCGGTGAATTGGACATGTTGAGTGAGGACGCGTCGCCTTCGATCGCCTTCGCCAAACCAAAATCGAGAATCTTCACCGAATCGTCGCGGGAAATTTTGATGTTCGCCGGTTTCAGATCGCGATGAACGATCCCCCGTTCGTGCGCGTATTCCAGCGCCTCGCAAATCTGCCGGGCGATCCGCAGCGCCTCATCAATCGGAATCGGCGCTGACGCGATGCGATCCGCAAGCGTCGGCCCTTCGACCAGCTCCATCACAAGCGCATGAGTGAGACCGGAATCCTCGAAGCCGTAGATCGCAGCGATGTTGGGATGATTGAGCGAAGCGAGCAGCTTGGCTTCGCGCTGAAATCGCGCCATGCGTTCGGAGTCACGCGCAAACGCCTCCGGCAACACTTTCAGCGCCACGTCGCGTCCCAGCTTCGCATCCCGCGCGCGGTACACCTCGCCCATCCCACCGGCGCCAATCGCCGCGAGAATTTCGTACGCCCCGATTTTCGTCCCCGTTGCCAGTGTCATTGTTTTCCTTGTTTCACGATCCGGGACAACTGGCCGCCCCAGTTCACCAGGACGTCAATCTCCGACGATGCTGTATTACTGCCTCCGCTCTGCATGAGGAACCGATTTCCGCCGGGGTCGACATCGTAATTGAGTACCGCGTCATACGCCGTGTAATGACCTTGAAAAATGATTTCCGGTCGGTCGGCGGTAAGTTGAGGCTTTGCGGCCACGCTCACGGCCATCATTTTGTCCCCGTTCCGATAGAAAATCTGGCGGCCGTCGCGGGACCATCTCCCTCCAGAACCGCCGTCGGTGGAGACCTGCACTTGGCCGCCCGGACCGGGATACGGGCGAACGTAGAGCTGCGGGCTTCCCGATTGGTCCGACTGGAAAAGGATCCAGTGCCCGTCCGGCGAAAACTCAGCGCGCACGTTGTTGAATGGATTTGTCACGAACGGAACTGGCGGACCCGCCGGCTCGGCCGCTTCAAGATCTCGGAAACGGAGGATCTCGATCGCCGTGTGACCGTTCTTCGACAGGCTCAGCGCTAGCGCACGACCATCAGGCGAGAAGGAGGTCGGAAAGATTGGCGAGGACGAACTCCAGATCTGCTCCTCGGGACTGCTTCCGTCCGTGGGCACCTCGAACATGCGCCAAGTAGGACCCGGCGAGACGAACACGATGCGATTGCCGTCGGGAGTCCACACCGGGGCATAGTCCAGTTTGTCGCCGAAGGTGAGTCGCGAGAGGATTTGCCGTGCAAAGTCGAAAAGCCAAAGGTTTTGGGATGCGTCTCCTTTGCCGTCGACACCAACGACCAATCGACGCCCGTCGGGGGAAATTTGAGGGTCGGAATATCGCTGCTCGGGAATGGAAAGAGTAGTGATACCACCGTTGCGATCTACCCAAACGAGGGAGTTGTTGCTGTATGCCTCGTTGGCGACCGCGTAAACGAGAGTTCCGTCCCTGGCAACGCTATAGCTTGCCCACCCACGCACGGCCACTCCAGCCAGTGGAATCTGAAGATTGGTCGACTGCCCCGTTACGTCGAGATGATCCAGATCAAATGGAACGGCATTCAGGTCCCCGTCTTTGACGAAGAGCAAGTGGCCGCTGGGGAAGAAGTGGGCGTCCTCCGCGCCATCGATCAGAATGGTCGGCCGCATACCGGTGCCGGTGAGAGGGACGAGGGCGACTTTGTAGTTGTCAGTGTGGGTGCCGACCATGGTGATGAGCGCTGTTTTGCCACCGGGCAATATTTGAGGGAAGCTGAAGTCCCGCGCGCCGGATGATGTCACCGTTGTTATGGGCCGGGGCTGGCCTCCAGCCGCCGATACGACGTAGAACCCGGCGCTATCAGTGAAGAAGATGCTGCCGTCATCTCCCCAGTCGGCTCCGGTGCCACCCTCGGCACTGCAGATTTCCTGCGGCGACCCTCCTGAAAGGTCAATCTTCATCAGCTTGTCGCCGGAGAAGAATCCAAGCCATCGACCGTCGGGTGAGAAGAACGGATTGTGGGAGTCTTCCGCAGCCGGGATATCCTTTGCCGCCCGCTGACTCAAATCGCGCCAGTGAAGAGTGCGCCAGCCGGTCCCGCTGGTGAAGGCCAAACGGGAGCCATCAGGAGAAAAAGCAAGATCGCCAATGGCCGCACCGATGGGGATGACCGCTCGCACGACGGGCTGTGGATTCGAGAAGTTGGGCCGGGAGTGCACGTAGACGGATCCGACGAGCGCAATTGCCAGCAGGGCGGCGACTGCCCACGGCAGCGCGCGGGGCCAACGAGGAGCGAAAGTCATCGTCGCGGCAGCGGCGGCACCAGATGGTTCTGCGGCGCCTGAGATTACTTCGTCGAGCGAGATGCGCGCATCGCCGATGTCGCGCAGGCGCTGCTTCGCGTCCTTCTGCAGGCAGCGTTGCAAGAGAACGCGCACCCGGGCCGGCGTGTTCGCAGGAAGCGGCGTCAAATCCGGCTCTGCACGTACGACTGCCGCTAACGTGTCGGTGATCGTCTCGCCATCGAAGGCTTTCTTCCCGGTGAGCATCTCGTAAAGCACACAGCCGAACGACCAAATATCCGCGCGGCGGTCCACCGGCTTCGCCTTCGCCTGTTCCGGCGACATGTACGCCGCGGTGCCGAGCAAGATGCCCGCTTGCGTGGCCATGTGCGTCAGCGTGGGCGAATTGGACATGTCCATCGATGACGCATCGCCTTCAATCGCCTTCGCCAGCCCGAAATCGAGAATCTTCACCGCGTCGTCAGGCGTCACCTTCACGTTGGCAGGCTTCAGGTCGCGATGGACGATGCCGCGCTCGTGCGCGTATTCCAACGCCTCGCAAATCTGCTTGGCAATTCGCAGCGATTCGTCGATGGGAATCGGTCCAGATTTAATTCGGTCGGCGAGCGTCAGTCCTTCCACCAACTCCATCACCAGCGCGTGGACGTTGCTGGAATCTTCGAGCCCGTGAATTGTGGCGATGTTGGGGTGATTGAGCGAAGCGAGAACTTTGGCTTCGCGCTCAAACCGCACCATGCGCTCGGCGTCGCGGGCGAACGCCTCGGGCAGGACTTTGATCGCCACGTCACGGCCGAGCTTGGCATCCCGCGCGCGGTATACCTCGCCCATCCCGCCCGCGCCAATGGCGGACAGGATTTCGTAGGAACCGAGTTTGGTGCCCGCCGCGATGCTCATCACTTTGTTCCGACCGGCACCAGCCGCTTCAACTCTTCGGCCCAGTTCAGCACGACGTTGATCTGCGTCGGTGCCGCCTGTTGCTGCGTGACAGGTTTCAACATCAGGAACCGCTGGCCGTCCGGAGACACGTCAAATGCAGGAAACGCGCCAGCGGTGTTGCTAATGTATCCTCCCTGAAAGAGCATCTTCGGATTGCCTGCGGAAAAGCTTGGTTCCGTCGTAATGTCCACGGACATCATCTTGTCCCCGCTGCGATAGAAGAGCTCTCGTCCGTTCCGGTTCCACACCGGCTCGGTGCCGCCGTCCGTCGAGATCTGATATTTGCCGCCTGGCCCGGGATAGGGCTGCACGTAAATCTCGTTGCGACCCGATTCATCCGAGACGTACGCCATCCAGCGGCCGTCGGGAGAAAACTGTGGCGCGTCCACGTTTGCTGAGTTCTGGAGGAAGGTCTCGGCCTTGCGGTCGCTCATCCGCAGCACCCAGATGTCAGTCCCTCCACCGGTGGCTGGGGCTAATTCCTCGAAAGCCAGCAGCTGCCCGTTCGGTGACCAGGACAATGGAACCTGTATGTGTGCGTTGGTTGTCAAACGCTCCAGGCCGCCACTGCCATCGGACTTCTGCCAGTAGAGGTTCACGGGGCCTTGCCTGTTTGACGCGAACGCGATCCGTTTCCCGTCGGGCGTCCAGGCAGGGTACATATTGACGCTTCCCCCGAATGTGAATCGGGTCAGCGTGTCCCTGGCAAGGTCGTAGATCCAGATCTGGTTTCCACTAACAAGCGCTACGTGCTGACCGTCGGGCGAAAGCCGCGGAGACCCGTAGTCGCCGGCGGGCGCGGGCAAGGGCTGTTCCGTTCCGCTGCGCCTCACCCACACCAGCCTGCTTTGCGATGCTTGGGCGCTCCCCGGAACATAGACCAGCGATCCGGTGGCGGATACGCTGTACTGAGCGGGGGCAGGGACTGGTTCTTGTATGACGTTCCCTACGACAGGCACCGGCGTGCCCTTCACCGCAAGCCGCTGCGGATCGAACCGCACGGCCATCAGGTCGCCCCCTTGGGCATAAATCAGGTACCCGGAGGATAAGTAGCGCGGACTGATTCCTCCCGGAGTCAGATTCCGCCGCCCGCCCGTTCCGATGGGCTGCGCGAAAATGCCCGATCCATTAGAAAAAAGAACCGCCTTGCCACCGGGCAAAAAGTCCGGCCAGGTATGGCCGATCTCCCCACGCTCCAGATGCGTCAACGGCTGCGGAGTGCCTCCGCCGTCCGATACCTTATAGATTGGTCTGGGCCCGGACGAGAAGGCGATCGTCCCCTGCTTGCTCCAGCTGGCTCCAGTGGGCGTTACATCGTCGGCCAAGATTTGTGCCGGTCCCCCAGTCACGGAAATCTTCTTCAGCTTGCCGTCGGCGAAGAACCCCAGCCACTGCCCATCCGGAGAAAAGAAGGGATCGACGGCTCCCTCCGTGCCCGGAACGGGGTTGGCTGCGAGACTGTCCATCTTCCGCAGATAAATCTGCTGCGTCGCGCCTCCCTCTCCCTCAGTCGTCGCCACGTAGGCGAGCTGGCTCCCATTCGGCGAAAGGGCGAGCACGAGGTTGTTGAACCCCGCCAGTCGCTGGCCCAGCGGCAGGTTGATCACCGTGCGAGTGACCGCCCGTTGCGGAGGCGCAGGCGAGGGTTTCACAATCCAAACAACGAGCCCGGCAATCGCAGCGGCGATCAGGGCTACGGCGCTGCTCCACAGGATGGTTTGCCGCCGACTCACTGGCGTAGCGGCGATGGCAGAAGACGTTGGCTCCGTCGCGCCGGAGAGAACTTCGTCGAGAGAGATGCGCGCGTCGCCGATGGCTTGCAGCCGCTGCTTCGCGTCCTTCTGCAAGCAGCGCTGCAACAAAACTCGCACACGCGCCGGCGTGTTTGACGGGAGCAGCGTCCAGTCCGGTTCCGCGCGAATCACCGCCGCCAGCGTGTCCGTCACCGTCTCGCCGTAGAACGCCATTTTGCCGGTCAGCATCTCGTACAGCACGCAGCCGAATGCCCAGATATCCGCTCGGCGATCCACGGGCTTCGCTTTCGCCTGCTCCGGCGACATGTACGCAGCCGTCCCGAGCAAAACCCCCTGCATCGTCGCCATCCGGCTCATCGTCGGCGAATTGTTGATGTCCATCGACGACGCGTCGCCCTCGATCGCTTTCGCCAAACCGAAATCGAGGACTTTCACCGCATCGTCGGGAGTGACCTTCACGTTGGCGGGTTTCAGATCGCGATGAACGATCCCGCGCTCGTGCGCGTATTCGAGCGCGTCGGCAATCTGCCGCGCGATGCGCAGCGCTTCATCAATCGGAATCGGCGCTGACGCGATGCGATCCGCAAGCGTCGGCCCTTCGACCAGCTCCATCACAAGCGCATGAGTGAGACCGGAATCCTCGAAGCCGTAGATTGCAGCGATGTTGGGATGATTGAGCGAAGCGAGCAGCTTGGCTTCGCGCTGAAATCGCGCCATGCGTTCGGAGTCACGCGCAAACGCCTCCGGCAACACTTTCAGCGCGACGTCGCGCCCAAGCTTCGCATCCCGCGCACGGTACACCTCGCCCATCCCACCGGCCCCAATCGCCGCGAGAATTTCGTACGAGCCGAGTTTTGTCCCTGCCGCGAGTGTCATTGTTGTTGCTTCAGCATGTCCTGCCAGTTCAGCACCACGGTGAACGGAGCTTGTGCCTGGCTGCTTTGCTCGGCCGACACTTGGAAGAGAAATTTCTTACCATCCACGACACGCCGCCGCGCCAAATTGATACGGCAGCTGGCGTAGCGGCGGTGGGAGACGTTGCCTCCGGCGCGCCGGAGAGAACCTCGTCGAGCGAGATGCGTGCGTCGCCGATGTCGCGCAGACGCTGCTTCGGATCTTTTTGCAAACAGCGCTGCAGCAGAACGCGTACGCGCGCCGGCGTTTTTGCCGGAAGCTGTGTCCAATCCGGCTCTTCCTTGATGACCGCCGCGAGCGTGTCGGTGATGGTCTCACCCGTGAACGCCATTTTCCCGGTGAGCATCTCGTACAGCACGCACCCAAACGCCCAAATGTCCGCACGGCGGTCCACGGGCTTCGCCTTCGCCTGTTCCGGAGACATGTACGCGGCGGTGCCGAGCAAAACTCCCTGCATGGTTGCCATGCGGCTCATCGTCGGCGAATTGTTGATGTCCATCGAAGACGCATCGCCTTCGATCGCCTTTGCTAAGCCGAAATCGAGCACCTTCACCGCATCGTCGGGAGTGACCTTCACATTGGCGGGCTTCAAGTCCCGATGCACGATGCCGCGCTCATGCGCGTATTCCAGCGCCTCGCAGATTTGCTTGGCGATGCGCAGCGCTTCATCCATGGGAATCGGGCCTTGCCGGATGCGGTCGGCAAGCGTTGGTCCTTCGACGAGTTCCATGACCAGTGCATGAGTCGGGCCGGAATCTTCCAGACCGTAAATCGAAGCAATGTTGGTGTGATTGAGCGACGCCAGAACCTTCGCTTCGCGCTGGAACCGCGCCATGCGATCCGTGTCACGTGCAAAAGCGTCGGGTAGAACCTTGATGGCTACGTCGCGGCCAAGCTTGGAGTCGTGGGCGCGATACACCTCGCCCATTCCTCCCGCACCGAGCGCGGACAGGATTTCGTACGAGCCGACACGCGTGCCTGAACCCAGCGCCATTTTGCGCCTGGATTATAGCCCCGGTGAAGTAACCCGTCCGACCATTTTTCCCTATGCGGAAGTGGGGGCTTTCTTACTGGCCCACGCGCTCGTGCTCGCCATGGCCGCTTGCAGCGGCGGGGGGACCCAGCCGTTGTGCTGTCACGCACGCCGCGCCGGAATTTTGTCTGCTTTGCCGTTGAGTCCCCACAGAATTTGCAAGATGCCTATCTTGCGATCTAGCGAACCACCGAACCGCACCGGTGGGCGGAGGACTTGATCCACTCGGGGAGGAACCTGCCTGGGAATGGTTCGCCTGCTCGCCAGCTACCCCGCCACCTTGGTCCAAAAAGCCCGCAACGCCTGTGCACCACCGCCCTGCGCCCGCAAGCCCATGCGCTGCCGGGAGAGCGGTCCTGCGGGTCGGGGTGAGGGACTGCCAGAGCGACAGCGCACGGATAATTGAACACCGTCGAACCGACACCACGTTTCCTGTTCAGATGCTGGTGAATCAGCCCGGCGGTCGCGGTCAGCGATGGACACGAAACCTTAGC
>JBAWEZ010000063.1:0-29189 GCA_049591475.1 Candidatus Acidiferrales bacterium | reverse complement strand
GATTCAGGGCGACGGGCCGTTCGTTGCGATCCCTCGGGGAGGGGGTACGGTCTACTTATTCGAGACCGTTTTTGAGCGCACCACGCATGCGCCTCCCAATTCGGAGTTTCTCACTTTGCGCCCGCCTAAGCGAACGCGAGAAACTGGCGCGGATTGAGGCGGCAATTTCCTAAGCTTTTCCTAAGACTCGCCAAGAAAATTGAAGCCTCAGATTGTCCAACAACAATGGCAAAACGGTTTTTCGATAATTTGCTCGTTGACGACAAAGAAGTTGCGTTTTACCATCGCCGCTGAGAATTTCTTAGGGTGCGTGGACGGATTCCCCCCCTCTCCGCCATTGCCCGAAATCCCAAGAAAAATGCTAGGTGTTACCCACCTCTAGCTTTTGGTGTTGCCACTTTCCGATTTTCCCTACGAGCGAATTCAAAACGTTCAGCACTATATCTTTGTGGGAAAGAGCAGGGCATGACGACATCAGGAACTGCATGCTGCTTCGTATCACAAAGGATTCTCCGGTAGTGCGTCAAGGAATGCTGTAAGAACGGACAATTGCGCGACTCCGAGCCGTGCGAGGACCCGCGCAGCCAAATTTTATATGGGAGGTATCGCCGAACGTGAAAGGCGCCGGACTGACGAATGCAGTGGGGATTGAGATAGGCGTTCGCTAACGGGTTGAATATTCCTAAGTGCGAAGCGTAGGTGTTTCCGCCTACATGCGCATGTTGCCTCCTGTGTGGAGGCCCTGATACTACCGAACTGAAGTGCAGTTTTAGAGGGGAGCGCTGCAAACGCGATCCCGCGCATTGTCAACGCGGTCGCCGCTTTTCGTGATTACTGTCTTGCGCTAGGTCCGGCTCCGGGGATTAGAATGCACCGGCGCTACCAACGGAGGTGTGTTCCCATGAACCGAATGACCGTGCAAAGGTTTCTTTTGCGTTGCGCAGGCTTTGGTACATTCTTCTTTGCCGTCCCCCTTCTGGCCCACCAACCGCGAGCCGTGCCGCAGGCGCAAGGGCCGGTCACAGTAACCGCTCCCTCCTGGCAGAAAGGCGCGTACTGGACTGATTTCGACAATCGTTTGTTGGTCGATTTCGCCGATCTCGAACACTTCCGCGAAGCTGACGTGAATCTCGGCCCGCCGACGACAGGCGAGGACCGTGTCGTCTTCATGGGTGATTCGATTACGGAGGGTTGGAACTTTCAAAAATCTTTTCCCGGCAAACCATATATCAACAGAGGCATCAGCGGACAGACATCATCGCAAATGCTCCTTCGCTTCCGTCAGGATGTGATTGATCTTAAGCCCAAGGTGGTGGTAATCCTGGCTGGGATCAACGACCTGGCCGGGAACACCGGCGCCGTGACGCTGGGGCAGGTTGAAGGCAACCTGACATCGATGGCCCAACTTGCGAGGAGCAATGACATCGGCGTGGTGCTTTGCTCGGTGTTGCCATCTGTTCGGTTCCCGTGGCGTCCCGAACTGCAGGACCCCGCGCCCAGGATCGCGGCGCTCAACAAGTGGATTAAGGATTACGCGGCGAAGAAAAGCTACGTTTACGTCGATTACTATTCGGCTATGAAAGACCCGGCTGGTGGCCTAACGCGTACGTTGAGCCCGGACGGCGTGCATCCGTCGGTGGCCGGCTACGCTACTATGGCGCCGCTGGCTGAATCCGGAATAGGAAAGGCTGAAGGCAAGAGGTAGCGAAGGGCATCCGCGATGTGACACAAACCGCCGCGCAACAATCACGTTGGCTTCCTCGGTAGATTTCTCTCGCAGCGGCCCGCCGCAAATGTTGAAATCACTGCGCTGAGGATCGGAGACAACCGTATGTTCATTCGTTCGATGTTTGCAGGGCCGAAGACCATTTTACTCGCTGCCCTGCTTGTCGCTTTGCCGGCGTCCGGTGACCAACTCCAGATGAAGGTGACTGACAGCGGCTATCTCGACGCGCGCGGTGTGAGCATAATGCTCTACAGCGACAGTTATAGCCCCGTCTTCTTCGACCAGAAGGACGCAGCCATGCAGATCATTCTGCACGGCCATCGCATCGCCACGAATGGCAGCGTGCGCCTTTCACCCACGCCGGAACAATGGGACGCGATCCCGCAGCTTAAGCGACACCAAGCGGACAAGGAACACGACAACCTTAGTGCCGATCTTTCCTATCCCTCATACCACTTGGACTACCAGGTGGTCGTCGCCGCTGAGCCGGGGGGAGTGCGCGTGAGCGTGAACCTGGATAAGCCGCTGCCAGCGATGCTGGTGGGACGGGCTGGCTTCAATCTGGAGCTTTTGCCTTCCATCTACATGGACAAATCCTACGAAGTGGACGACAAGACGTTCGGCGTGTTCCCGCGTTATCCGGAGGACCAGATGGTCAAGGTCCCACCCGAACCCGGGGAGCCCCAGCAGGTGTGGTACGTGGAGCAGTGGCAAAAAGCCAAGGGCTACACTCAACCGTTACCTTTTGCGACCGGCAAGAGCATGACGCTGGCCGCGGCAGACCCGCTTGACCGCATCAGCATTACCTCGGAGACTGGGCCGCTGCAACTCTATGACGGGCGCGATAAGGCGCAGAATGGCTGGTTTGTACTTCGCACCCTGATCCCTCCCGGCCAGACGCAAGGCGCGGTGGTTTGGCACATCCGGCCGAACTATATTCCGAACTGGACCCGGCCGCCCATGATCGGGCACAGCCAGGCAGGGTACGCAGCCGACTTTCCGAAAGTCGCCGTCATCGAGCTCGACCCGAAGTTCAACGCACCCAAGACCGCGAAAGTTCTGCGGCTCTCGGAAGATGGCTCGTATAAGGAGGTTTTCGAAGGCCCAGTCTCTGCACCGATGCCGTGGCTGCGCTACGACTACTCCAAATTCGACTTCTCTTCCGTCAAAGAGCCCGGTCTGTACGTGATCGAATACGCCGGCGAGCGCACGGAGATGTTCCCCATCGGCCAAAACGTATACAGCAATACGTGGCAAACCAGCATGGACGGCTTTCTGGCGGAGCAGATGGACCACGTGTCCGTGCGTGATGCGTACCACCTTTGGCACGGCGTTGCGCACATGGATGACGCACGGCAAGCGCCTCCGAACACGGACCATTTCGACGGGTACCGGACTGGCCCGGACACCTATTCGCCGTACAAGGCCGGGGAACACATTCCGGGTTTGAACGTCGGCGGATGGTTCGACGCAGGCGATTTCGATAACGACGCCTTCGGACAGTACGCGACGATCCAGAATTTGTCTCTGGCGTATAACACTTTCCACATGAAGTGGGACGAACTTTCAGTGAACGAGAAGGCGCGGACGGTCGTAATGCACCGGCCGGACGGTATCCCGGATGCCGTCGAGCAAGTGGAGCACGGCATACTGCAAACCCTCGCCCAGGTCCATGCGGTCGGGCACCCATTCGAGGGAATCCAGGCTCCCTACCTAATGGGATACACGTTTGTAGGCGATGCCGCCTCCCAAACCGACGGCCGGATTTATGACCCGAAACTTGGACCGCTCGAAGTGAAAGGGAACTACTCAGGCAAGCCGGACGACCGGTGGGCCTGGACGGAATACAATGTGGGCATGCAATACGGTGCCGCAGCATCGCTGGCTGCGGCCTCTCGCGTGCTAAAGGGCTGGAACGATCCACTGGCGAAGGAGTGCCTGAATACTGCCGTCAAGCTGTGGAACGACGCGAAAATGCACCCGGGTCCCAGCCGTTCCCGTGGGGCCGGCCGCTTCGCCTCGCCGGATTCGACTGCAGCACTGGAACTGATGATAGCCACGAATGGCGCGGAGCCATACAAACAACGCGTCGAGAAACTCTTCCCTTCAATGCTGCAGAGGATCGGGTTCGGCGGTTGGGAGGCGGTGCGAGCCTTGCCCTACCTTGACGCCGATTACGGGGTCCGCTTCAAAGCGGCGCTGAAAGCCTATATTCCTCAGCTGAATCGCGAACTCGCCGCCACACCGTTTGGCGTGCCACCCACACGAGGCTCTTGGGGCGGCTCCGAACAGGTGGCGGATTTCGGCGTTGAGATGTATTTCCTCCACGAAGCGTTTCCGGATATCGTGAGTCCAGAATATACACTCCGTGCCGCCAACTACCTGCTCGGGACACACCCGGTATCCAGCGTGTCGTATATTGCGGCGATCGGCACAGCCTCAAAGCTGAAGACGTATTCAAACAATCGGTGGGACAATAGTTTTATTCCCGGCAGCATGATCCCGGGCTACGTCGTAATCAAGCCGGATTTCCCGGAGTGCATCACCGATTTTGGGCTTCTGTGGTTCGAAGACGAAACCACCGTCTCGGCCGCCAGCAGTTGGGTTCTGGAGGCCAATGCGGCTGAAGCCATCGTAGAGCAAGGGGCGGCGGGTCGGGCACCGGCGAATTGATTTTCATCTTGCCGGATTGGTTCGCGAGCGCGAGATATATTTATGGAGAACAGCGAAAGCCTGCTGGTGCTGAAGTTGGAACCTGAGTCGGTGACAGTAATCTCAGCTGGCTCGAACTATTGAAATCAAGAAAGGTGCAGCTTGAACACCACGGCGTAGTCGGATTCTGGTTTCTGCCGGGGTCGCTCGATGTGGAGTCCTGGCGCGGTTTGCTTGAAGTGGATTTTTTCCGACGAGCCCAGCATTTCGACATGCGTAACCTTCACGGGCTTGACCACCGCCGCGCCGAACGAGTTCAGGAGCACCGCCTGCTCGGGCCAGCCGAGGACGATGGCGTTAACCACGGTTGCGGCCTTATTACGCGTATAGCGGACATCGCTGGCATCGAGTTCCCCTGCGGACTTCCCTTGGAATGAACCCGTTTTGATCATGTGTGGCCCCTCCCCGAAGATCGTCCAGGGGCGCGTCGCATAAATGGCTTCGCCGTTGATTTTGAACCACGCGCCGATGCGCTCGAGAATTAAACGCTCCTTGCGGTCAATTGTGCCGTCTGGCTTGCCAGGAACGTTCAGAAGAAATGTGCCATTTTTGCTGACCGTATCAATCATCCAGTGAATTACTTGCCGCGGCGGCATATAACCGCCGTATTCCCCCGGCTTGTCGAACAAGGCGCGTTGGTAATGCCATTGTCCGATGCAGGTCTCCGATTGCCACGGATGGGGTAGGATTTCAGCGGCGAGACCTCGCTCGATATCGGCCACGACAGACTTGGCACGATTGGGCGGCACGTTCTTGATAGTAATGACGCCCTGCATCTTGCCTGCGTTCGCGGCCAGAATACGATTGTAATAATACGCCCCGACGTTCATTCCGCCCCAGCCGAGCGGGAAAAGCGGATTGTCGAAATAGAGCAGGTCCAGGTTGTGCTGATCCACCAGATCGCAAGAACGGTCATAAAAGTTCTTCACATAGGAAATATCAGGCAGTGCGTCGTACGGATGCTTGGGCGCATAAAGTTGCTGCGGGTCGAGTCCTTCCCACCATTGGCCCCGGCCTTCGGCAAGCGCCAGACGACCATCATAGGGACGGCTGGAGGAATCGCCACCGTGACTCGTCTGGAACCACCACCAGTTGCGGGCTTGGTGCACAGTGGCGCCGAAGCGCAGATTGCGTTTGCGGGCCTCGGCCGCCCAGGTTCCAATCACATCACGGTGTGGACCGATATTTGCCGCGTTCCAGGGATGGTGTTTCGAATCCCAGGTATCAAATCCATCGTGGTGGTTAGCGAGCGCAACAAAAAACTTAGCTCCTGCATTCACGTACAGATCCATGAGTTCAGACGGTTGCCAGTTCAGGAGCGTCCACTGGGCGCAAAGGTCTTTGTAACCGAACACAGTTGGTGAGCCGTAATGGATGAGCTGAAACTTGTTCTGGTCCGAACCCTGCATATACATATTGCGCGCATACCAGTCGCCGTCTTCCGGAACGCACTGTGGGCTCCAATGGTTCCAGATGCCGAATTTGGCGTCGCGATACCATTCGGGGCATTCATATTGAAGAAGTGATTCCCAAGTGGGCTTGTACGGCCCTTCGCCAGCCAAGTTCGGGATAGGCGAGATCATGGGCACTCCGTCCCACGAGCCACCTGGGACCGGCAATGCAGGAGGATTACCCCAGCCGGTAGGCTTCCAATCGTTGCTCAGCCGCTCGGAAACGATTTCCCCATTACGCAAGGCGTAGAAGAGGCGAGCGCTCTCTGGCGTGGAACAAAAGTGGGCGTAGTCCTCGCTGTATTGGTCGAAGCCTGCTGCCGACGCTGTACCGCGGGTGCTTTTCGTCGCTCTGGGTAGCATAGAACCAAGCGCGGTTGTGTTACCGCCAAGTAATGAAAAAGCAGTTGGTTGGATAGCTAAACCGCCGAGCAATTGGAAGAATTTTCTGCGTCGCATGGATTGCGTTTTCTCTCCCATGATCTGCACGCCATGCTACGGCGAGACAATTGCCAATAGCAAGACGTTGTGCGGGCATTCAGGAGCTGCCTGCAGTTGAGACGGTTCTGTTCTCGTTGCCAGACGCGAAGCCGGAGAAAGAAAAGACCGATCTTCCCAAGAGCACTCTTAGCTGATGGCCAAACATCTGTTCGAACTTCGCACCGCCGCTTTAGCTTAGGGCATGTGCACTTGGGGCAACCTGTTCAAGAAATGAACTCGCGCTCGCGAGTAGGTCGTAGATAGGAACGTTACGCTGCTTTGGTCTGCTAACAGGTTGCAGGTTGGTGCCATCATAGAAAAGACGACGCAGGCGCTCGGCACGGCACGGGGGAAAACGGGAAGTGTTTGCACCGGGGAAAACGGGGTGGCGGCATTCGCTGGGGGTTTATAGCGACCGGCGGGTTTTGCTCATTTTACTGCTGGGCTTTTCCAGCGGCCTGCCATATCTCCTCACCTTCTCGACGCTATCTGCGTGGCTGGCAACAGCAGGTGTGAAGCGCGCGGCGATTGGCGCTTTCGCGCTGGTGGCGACGCCGTATTCGCTGAAATTCCTATGGGCACCGCTGATGGACCGGCTGAAACCGCCGTTGCCGCTGGGACGAAGGCGGGGCTGGGGAATCACCATCCAGGTGCTGCTGGTGCTTGCGCTGCTGGGGCTCGCGTCCAGCGATCCGAAGCGGAATCTGATGACGATGGCGGCGCTGGCGCTGGCTGTGGCGTTTCTTTCGGCGACGCAGGACATCGTCATCGATGCGTTCCGGGTGGAATATCTGCCGCTCGAACTGCAAGGACCGGGCGCGGGAACGATCGAAACGGGCTACCGGATCGCCATGCTGGTTTCCGGTGCCGGGGCCTTGGTGATCGCGGAGCGCGCCGGATGGTACGCCGCTTACATAACCATGGCCGTGCTGCAGGCTGCATGCATGTTCGTTTTCATCTTCAGCCCGGAGCCTGCGATTTCGACGGAAGCGGCGCTGGCAAAAGCCGTGGAGCGAGAATCGCTCGGCCAGTGGTTCAAGAGAGCGGTAGTTGGACCGTTCGCCGATTTCGTGCGGCGGCCGCTATGGCCGGTAATCTTGCTATTTGCGTTCGATTACAAATTGGGCGAGGGAATGGCGGCGATCATGTCCACGCCGCTTTATATCAACTCGCTGCACTTCACCCTCGATGAAATCGCTTTGGTCTCGAAATTTTTCGGGTTTTTTGCCGTCGTATTGGGAGCGCTAATCGGCGGGATTGTCACCGTGCGCTTCGGAATTTTGCGTTCGCTGATGATCTGTGGAGTGCTGCAGGTGGCCGGCAATTTATTTTACGTCTGGCAAGCGCTGGGAGGTCATCGGCTGAGTTATCTCGCGATTTGCGTCACGGCGGAGCAGGTAACCTCGGCGATGGCTGCGGCCGCGTTGATCGCGTATCTTTCAAGTCTGTGTTCGCCGGAGTTCACGGCCACGCAGTATGCGCTGCTTTCTTCGCTCACGTTCCTGGGCGCGAAGGTGTTCGGCGCGTTCAGCGGAGTGCTGGCCGATGCCGTCGGCTGGGTGCCATTTTTTCTGATCGCCACCGCAGCGTCGGTTCCAGCGCTTTTGCTTCTCGTTTGGCTCATGCGCCGCGAACGCCGATCGTCCGCCGAAGCCTCGCTCTCCGTCGCGGCGCAGGATTGACTCTCCTCGGCTCATAACCTCAAGAATCCAACTGCAAAATCCAGCCTTTTTGACGCAACGGAAGTGGTAGGATTTGCGCGAGGCGGCGATGTGGGATAGCCTGACTCACTTACTTATCATCCTAATCTGCATCGTGGTGCTTATTCTCGGCACTCGTTACTTGCGTAGGCACTAAGGGTTCCAAAACTTCCGTGGCTCAAATTACGAACGTTTAACGTGGAGTTATACTTCAATCAGAGAGCGCGTGTAAGTGTGCGCACGCGGGGGAGGGGGAAAGCGGGGACAAGTGCGGCTGCGGCGAATGAAGGATTGCCGGGAGTACACCATCGACGCGCAGGGAACCGACATCGGAAGGGTTCGAGGATTCTACTTTGACGATTTGACGTGGACGATTCGCTACATCACGGTCGCGAAGGGGACGATGCTCGGCGGGCGCGAGGTGCTGATTTCGACGGCAGCGGTGAAGAAGCGCGGATGGAGCCGTTGCATATTCCCGTGAGTTTGCAATGGGAGCAGGTGCAAAACGCGCCGCCGGTCGATCTGCACAAGCCGATTTCGCGGCGAGGCGAGATCGAGCACCACGATCATTACGGATTGCCGTATTACTGGGGGCAGGGGAAAAGCGGACCGGGAGCGGCTCCGGACGCGGATTTCGAGACGCATTTGCGTAGGAGCGAGGAAGTGACTGGCTATAAAGTTGCAGCGGTCGACGGAGAGATCGGAAAGTTGGAGGATTTTCTGCTCGACGACGCGAGCTGGAAGATTCGCTGGGAGATCATCAACACCGACGGGTGGCTGATGGGCAAGCGGGTGCTAATTAGTCCGCGATGGATTCAGAAAGTGGATTGGGCGGAGCGCGCGATCGAGGTGAAACTTTCGCGTGAGCAGATCAAGAATAGCCCGAAGTGGGACCCCGATAAGCCGGTCAATCGTAAATACGAGCTGCAGCTCCACAAGCATTATCAGTTGCCCCCCTACTGGACCAAAATTGGCGACGAATCCGGGGAGACGTAAGTTCGTTAGCCCGTCGCACCTACTAACCGGCCCAAATCGCGGCCCAAATTGGCAAAAAGTGGTTTTTAAGCGCAGTCAGGAGTGGCGTTTTGGTGTAAGGACATTGCATCAGTTGCGGCAGGTTCGAAGCAAGTCCCGCCTGCAATTACGTCCCCGGCGCATCCGGATTTTTGAGCTCGGGACGATCACCGAGAGGACGAATTTTGGCGGCGTTGACGGGGATCATGTGGCCGGAGAGAAGCGCGCGAGTTTGCGGAGAGCCGATGATCAGAAGCTGATCGCTCTCTCTTAGGATTGTGTTTGGAGCGGGCAGGATAGCTTCGCCGCCACGCACAACGCCAATGATTTCGAGCGGCCGGCCCTTCGCTTCGGCGTAGACGTCTTGAATTGTTTTTCCCACGAATGAGCTTTCCGGCTTCAGCGCGCCGACGCTGAGTTCCCTGCGTCCGGGCATGCTTACGGGAATTCCGGAATCGAGCAAGGCGACGAGGTCGAGGTGTCCGATGCCAGGGACCCGAACGCGATTTCGCGAGCTGAGAATGCGAAGCGCTAGCTGAACGTTCTGCTCGTAGCGGGCAGGAGAATCCGCGGGAGAAGGGACTTGGGCTTCGTAGAGGCTGCGATATTTGACGTACTGCGAAAGCCTGGTCTGGATGATGTAGCTGACGACTACGGCGAAAGTGGCGGCGGGAAGCAGGTGGTAGCCGCCGGTCATTTCGGTAACCATTATGAGAGCGGCGATGGGTACGCGGGCGGCGGCGCCAAAAACCGCCAGCATGCCCACCACGGCGAACATTCCCGAGGGCAAGTGGCCGATTGATGCGAAAGCGGCGCCGAGCATGGCGCCCAGAAATAGCGTCGGGGCGAAAACGCCACCCGACCCGCCGGAGGATACTGTGGCAGCAAAAGCGATCATTTTCAAAAAGAGCAGAATGACCAGAATGTGAAGTACTAAGTGTCCGTCAATGGCCTCTTGAATCCAGCCGTACCCTCCGCCGAGAACTTGCGGAAACTTCAGCGCGAGCAGCCCGACGCAGAGTCCGCCAATGGTTGTGTTGAGCGTGGGAGGAGTGGGCAGCGCACGGAACGCGTCGCGAAGCCCGTAGAAGACGACAGGAAGAAGAGTGGCTATCAGTCCTGCGGCCACGCCAAGCACGAGGAACCAAAGGTAGCCCGACGGAACAATGTGAGTCTGTCCAGATGGAAAGTAGAAAAGAGGCTGCCAGCCAACGAAGAAGCCGTCGACCGCATAGGCGACGACGGAGGCCAGCAAAGTGTAGAGCAGCGCACCGCCTTCAAATGCCATCGTCCCGTAGAGCACCTCCACCGCGAAAAACGCGGAGCCAACCGGAGAACGAAATATGGCGGAGAGGCCTGCCGCCATTCCCATCAGCACCAGCAGGCGCCTATCTTCGTCATTGCGGTGCCCGAAAGTCGCGTAGACAGAACCGAATCCGGCGCCGATGAGGGCTATCGGGCCTTCGCGTCCGGCAGAGCCGCCGGAGCCGATGGTGATCGCCGAAGCGATAAGCTTTATCGGCGCGACGCGCGCGCGAATGAAACCGCCGGTGCGATGAAAAGCCTTCACGGCGGTGTCAGTGCCGTGTCCTTCGGCTTCCGGAGCGAACGTGTAAACGACGAGACCGGAAATGAGTCCACCGAGCGTGGTAGCAACAGGAATCAGCCAGAGGCCGTGCGGGCCGATGTGCTGCCGAAGAACTCCTCCTTCCGACGGCAGACCTGGAAGGCGATAGCCCGCGACGGCGACGAGGAATACGCGCTCGCATAGCCGAAGGGCCCACATGAATAGCTGGGCTGCCAGTGCGCCGACGACTCCTAGGACGACAGCTTCGGCGAGCAGCCTCGGTTCGCTTTCTCTGGCCATGAGCCTCCCGGTGCAGCGAGGTGCGAGCAAAGCCGAAACCGCGCGGCCATTATCAATGGTGAACCTACGCGCGCGTTATATTCCAGGCGAAATTGAAAATGCGACGAAGAAAATACTGGAGAGGCGACTCGGGCGGGGCGGGTTATGCCTGGTTCGTTGCAACGCATGGCGCGAAGACGAGGCGGAACAGGGTTCCGCCTCGTCTTTAGTTATCGCAAAATGCAGTTGAGCGCGATCAGTTGCCACGCATACCTTTGATCCACTCAACTGTCTTTTTCAGGCCACCGAAGGTGTAGAAGTGCAGGGCGCCGATGGCGAAGGGCATGGCGAAGGGATCGCCGCCGGGCGCTTCGGCCAGAAGTTCGCGAATGACTGGTTCGGGATCGCGTTCGGTGAGCAGCTTGCCGAACGAGGAAGACTTGGTGAGCGCGCGGATGGAATTGCCAACGCCGCAGTGCATTGCGTAACGCGTGAGAGTGGCGATACCCGCCGGGCCGGCGAGGCCGATGCGCACGGGCAGATCGACTCCAAGGCCACGGATGTGGCGGAGCCACTGAGCGATGGGCTGGCCTTCGAAAACGAATTGGGTGACGACTTGGAGTTCGAGGCCGATGCTACGGCCGTAGTTCATCTTGGCGACCATCGATTCGCCCAGCACGGGTTCGGCGATGGCAGGATGGCCTTCAGGAAAGCCGCTGATTTTGGCGCGCTTGATGTTGTGCTTTTGCAGCAGGCCGGATTGCATCACTTGCAGCGTGGAGTCGTAAGGACCGCGAGGCTTTTCGCGCTCTCCACCGATCAAAAGGAAGCGATCAATGCCCTCGGCGACAAAGCGGCCGAGAAGATCGTCGAGCTGCGCGGCGCTTTCCAGGTGGCGGGCACCCATGTGCGGGACTGGATATAGGCCGGCCCGGCGAAGCTTTCCGGCGGGCGCCACGGCCTTGAGCGGATCCTCGCCGGGAATCCAGGTGAGATAGACCTCGGTTTCAGGGTCGAGGCGCTCCACGGCGCTATCGACGATTTTTTCATTGGTCGGGCTGATTTCCACGGAATAGCCGCGCAACAACGCGGCGAGATGGGGTGTGCTTGTCGCTTGCTCGGTCATAATGCTCCTCGATGGATTTCGTGACGTTAACTGCGGGCTCGCCGCACCAGCAGCGCGACTTTCACCGCCGCCTCTCAAGCCGCCGTATTCCGGAGAGGCCGCCACCCAGAAATCAAAAGACACAGTTTGCGGAAAAAGTCGGAGCCGGTCAAGCCTCACCAGAGGCAAGCGAACCCGGCAGCAGCACGCAAGATTTTCAATCCACCCGTAGAGTATAGCGCCGCAGGCCCGCGAAGAGGATACGAGTATGGAAACTCAAGCGGGCGCAGCGCTGGAAGGTGCCTCGGCGCGGGACCGATGCGGGATGAGCGGCGGTCGAGCGCCGGGTGGCGGATTTCACGTCCGGCGACAAAGTAGGTCATGTCCTCGGGGACATTGGCCGGCGTGATCGCCGACGCGTTCGAGGTTTTTGGCGACGAACACGACTTCGAATGTAGAAAACACCACCGAATGATGTTCCATCTGTTGGCGAGAAGCTCGCGGAAGATTCTGGTCGCGGATTCGATCTGGTCGTCGCGTTGCATCAGCCCTCTTCGCCTTTCAGCGCGCGGCGAATAAACCCAAGAAGGCTGGAACTGCGGAGGACTTCGATGACTGCCCGCCCCTCGATCGCCTCCGCGCGAAGATTCAAAATGTCGGATCAGCGCGATTGGAGAAAACGATTCTTTCGCGCGCGTTCCGAACACGCAGTTTTAACCTCCCCCTGACATCGTTCGACAGCTGTCCAGACCGAATCGAGGCGACGCGTCTGAAGAAGACGGCGTGACGGGCAGACCTGCCAAGCTCCAATTCGAAATCGTGTAAATGGCACATCTGCAGCGATTTAGGTCGGGCGGGCGGCGGGGTACTGGGCAGAGCGGGTGTTGTTTCAGGCATCGTCGCGGCGTAGGAGGTCAACATTGCCGCAGCGGATGCCGATACGTTTGGCTGGGGGCGCAAGACATTTGCGGCTGCTGAACGGGAGCCAATTCAACCGACGCGCCGACGAAAGCTGAAGCCTTTTGAATTTTCGAAGGCCGGGGGATGCGGACGTGCAAAAACGATACGGGCGAGTGCCGAGTTCGCAGTGGCGGCGGAAAGGCGCAGGCTACGCTCTAGCTTGGTTCGCGGTGGCAGGTTTTCTGGCCGGCCCTTCAGGAGGAGAGCAAAGGCCAAGCGATCTAGCGAACCAGAGCCTGCAGGACCTGATGAATATGCAGGTGACCACCGTCTCGAAAACGGAGCAGAAGCTTTCGCAAACGGCGGCGGCAGTGTTTGTGATCACCCAGCAGGACATTGCGCGTTCGGGCGCCAGAGACATTCCAGACTTGCTGCGGATGGTGCCAGGTCTGGACGTTGCGCAAATCAACGGGAATACGTGGGCCATTAACTCGCGAGGTTTTAATTCGCGCTTCGCCAACCAACTCCAAGTACTGGTGGATGGGAGGAGCGTTTACAGTGACAGTTTCGGTGGGGTGTTCTGGGACCAACTGGACGTTCCTCTGGAGGACATCGAGAGAATTGAAGTGATTCGCGGGCCAGGCGGATCGGTTTGGGGCGGCAATTCGGTGAACGGGGTGATCAACATCATCACTAAGAACGCTTCCCAGACGAAGGGTGCGATGGTGGTGGGCGGAGGGGGTACGGAAGAGCAGGGATTTGGAACTCTGCAGTACGGAGGCTCAGCCGGAAAATCCACGGACTACAGGATTTTCGCCAAGTATCTGAATGAGGGGCCACTGTGGGGCATGGCCGGTGGAGACGGCGGCGACGGATGGCACTCTGTGAGGGGCGGATTCCGTTCGGACTCCCAGATCTCTACACGCGATACCCTGATGTTACAGGGCGACATGTATTCCCTTGGGGAAGGATCTCCGACGTACGACCTGCCATCCGTCACTTCGCCCGCGCCCGTCGCAATTGAGAGCATCTTCGGAGTTAGCGGAGGTTTCTTGCAGAGCGTGTGGAAGCGGTCCTTGTCTCCGACGTCGGACACCACTGTCGAGATCTCGTACGATCGATACAAGCGCGACGATGTGCTTTTTGATCACCGCGGGACATTGAATCTCAATTTTCAACACCACTTTGAGTGGGGGAACCGGCAGAGCATTTTGTGGGGCGGCGAATACCGGCGCTCGACCTCGACGTCGAACGGCAATTTATATATTTCTTACTCGCCGGCCGATCTGAACACAAACCTCTACAGCGCCTTTGTGGAAGATGAATTTTCGTTGATCCCGCAGCGTGTGACGGTGACTGCCGGGGCGCGGCTCGATCACAATTACTTTTCCGGATTCGATTTGATGCCGAGCGCACGAGTGGCATGGACGGTCACTCCCCGCGCGACCCTATGGGCGGTCGTTTCCCGGGCGGCGCGAACGCCGTCCGAAGTAGATACGGATCTGCGCGCGAATTTGGCCTCATTCCCCGGGGCGGGCGGCGTAACCAACTTGGTCGCATTTATCGGAAATCCGAACGTCAGGGACGAAGGGCTCACGGCATTCGAGGCGGGGTACCGGACGGCCATCACGAAAGCATTGACTGCGGATTTTGCAGCTTACTTCAATCTCTACGACCATCAAGAGACCACCGAGCCGGCGACGCCTTTTTTCGAAAACACGCCAGCGCCTCCGCACCTTGTTGTGCCGACCACATACGAGAACCTCATGCATGGGGAAACGCACGGGTTCGAGATATCAGCGAATTGGCGTCCTGCGAGGCGCTGGACGTTGAGCCCAGGATACGCGTTTGAAGAAATCCATATGCATTTAGCACCGACGAGCCAGGACACCACGTCCGTCGCGGGGGCGCAGGGGGCCAGCCCAACGCATTCCGCGCAACTTCGTTCGCACGTGCGATTGTGGCGCGGGCTCGATTGGGACGCGTCCGCATACTTCGTTGACCGGCTGACCGATCCGGTGGTGCCGTCCTACACGCGCGTGGATACGCAAGTTTCGTGGAGTTTTACGGAAAAAGCCACGATAAGCCTGGTGGGGCAGAATCTGGCGCGGGACCACCACCAAGAGTTCGTTGACACCCTGTACACGGTTCAGTCAACCCTGGTGAAACGCAGCGCCTACGTCCAATTCACGGCGCGCTTCTGAGAGCAAACGTGCCATTGCAATCCAGGAGCCAGATCAGGCTACGGAAACGATTCCGGCAAACCGCACGGACAACCTGTTGCCGACGGTTCGGGCGGATTTGGGCGCTCGCGGCCACATTCACAGGGCTGTTGCTCATTTCCGGTTCGCGGTCTTACGGGCAGGAACCAGGACCGACGGAATATCAGCTAAAAGCTGCGTTTCTCTTCAATTTCGCGAAGTTCGTCGAATGGCCGCCGAGCAGCTTCACGAGCCTGCAGGAACCCTTTTCGATTTGCATTTTGGGGACCGATCCGTTCGGGCCGGTGATAGACGAGACGTTGAGAGGGCAGATGATCGAGGGGCGAGCCGTGACGGTGCTACGGGTGCAAGAAGCGGCGCAGCTCCGGCACTGCCAGGTGGCGTTCATCAGCGCGTCGAATAAAGACACTCTGGCGCAGATTTTGCAAACCGTTCGCGGGGCAAACGTGCTGTTGGTGGGAGAAACGCCGGGATTTGCAGCCGCCGGCGGAGCGATTCAATTCCAGATGCAGGAGAATCGCGTGCGATTTTCGATTAATCCAGAGGCGGCGGAACGCGCGGGATTGCATGTCAGCTCAAAACTTCTGTCTCTGGCGACGATCGTGCACGATGCCGACGGGAACGGGAAAGGCTGAGGCCGGTGAACGCCGTCCAGTCCATTCGGCAGAAGTTGACGCGCATCGTGCTGGTGACTTGCGGTGTGGCGATACTGATGTCCTGCGCAGTGTTGGCGACCTACGACGTATTGGCGTCAAGGCGAGAGTTAACCGATGACTTGGTGCAGACCGCTCAAACGATGGCGCCGAATACGAGCGCGGGCCTGTCGTTTCTGGACTCTCGGGCCGTACGCGAAGTCCTCAGCTCTCTAAAGGCGCAGCCAAATGTGGTGAGCGCTTGCGTGTACAAGCCAGATGGCTCGGTGTTCGCTTCGTACGCGCGCGCCGGCGAATCTCCTTCAAATGCCGTTGCGCCGCCGCAAGGCTCGGACGGGGTCCATTCAGATTTCCGGAGCATCGAAGTATTCGAACCAATTGAGTTGGACCGCGCGCGGATTGGAACTATTTTCCTCAAATCCGATTTACAGCCGCTTTATGCGCGGGCGCAGGACTCTACAGAAATCATGCTGATGGTGATTTGCGCTTCGTTTATTACCGCGTACTTTCTGGCGTCAAGGCTGCAGCGCTCCATTTCCGGGCCGATTTTGGACCTGGCACGCGTGGCTTTCGCGCGATCGATACAAAAGGACTTGTCCATCCGGGCAAGAAAAACGACCAACGACGAAGTGGGCTCGCTGGTCGATCGGTTTAACGAGATGCTGGACCAGATCGAATCGCGCGAGGTGGCCTTGCAAAGGGCGCGCGACGATCTGGAGATTCGCGTGGAGGAGCGGACGCGCGAACTGCAGAAGGAAGTGAGCGAGCGGCGGCAAACGGAAAACACGTTGGAAGAAAGAAGGACATTTCTCGATTCGCTCATCAAGAATACGCCCGTAGGCATCGTAGCGATCGACAATAACGATGCTGTGCAGATGTGCAATCCGGCGTTTGAAAAGCTGTTCCGTTTCCGGCAGAAGGATATTTGCGGGCGGCAATTGTACGAACTGATCTCCGCGCCCCAGGTCGATGAGGAGATTCAGGCGAACCGTCACAGAATGGTTCGGCGGCAACTCACGCACGTGGTCACGCAGCGCAAACGCAGCGACGGAAGCCTGGTCGATGTAGAAGCGTTTTCGGTACCGCTGGTGATCGAAGGAAAGTTGACGGGAGCGGTGCTGCTCTACCAGGACATTACCGAGCGAAAGCACGCGGAGGAAGCTCTCCTGCGCGCGAAGGACGCAGCCGAAGCGGCCAATCGCGCGAAGAGCGAATTTCTTGCCAACATGAGTCACGAAATTCGCACGCCGATGAACGGCATCATCGGCATGACCGAGCTGGCGCTCGATACAAGTCTCAACGTGGAGCAGCGGGAGTACCTGACCATGGTGAAGTCGTCGGCGGATTCGCTGCTCACGCTGATTAATGACATTCTGGATTTCTCGAAAATTGAAGCGGGAAAACTGGAGGTCGAGCATATCGACTTTCCGTTCGAGCAGACGCTGGGAGAAACCGTCAAGGTGCTGGGCATGCGCGCTCACCAGAAGGGGCTGGAGCTGGCGTGGCGCGTGGCGCCGGAAATCCCGGAGCGGCTGAAGGGCGACGCGAACCGGCTGCGGCAAGTATTAGTGAATCTGGTGGGGAACTCCGTGAAGTTTACCGAGCGCGGCGAAATCGCAGTAGAGGTTGATAGGGAAGCCGACGACAGCGCCGGGATGATCCTGCATTTCCGCGTACGCGACACCGGCATCGGAATTGCAACGGAAAAGCAGAGGATGATTTTCGAGGCGTTCACGCAGGCGGACAGTTCTGCTTCGCGGAAGTATGGAGGTACAGGCCTGGGCCTGGCGATCACCACTCGGCTGGTGAATCTGATGGGCGGCCGAATCTGGCTGGAAAGCGAATTGGGACAAGGCAGCACATTTCATTTCACGGCGCGGTTCCAATTTGCCGATGAAACAGGCGCGGCGAATCCCGGTATTGAACCGTCTATCCTAGCGGGAGTTTCTGTCCTGGTCGTGGACGACAGCAAAACGAATCGCATCAGCCTGACCGAGATGCTCACGAGGTGGGGAATGCGGGCGGAAGCGGTGGAATCGGGGCGTACGGGGTTTGAAGCTCTCGAAGCAGCGGAGAAAGAAAATCGCGCCTTCCAGCTACTGATCACGGATATGCAGATGCCCGAAATGCACGGATTGGACTTGCTCGCGAAAATCCGGGAAAGCGCCGCGCTGCGAAATATTCCCGCGATTTTGCTGAGCTCAAGCGTACAGCCGGACGAAGCATCCCACGCGCGCGAACTGGGAATTTCCGCCTACCTGACCAAGCCGATACAGCCGGCGGAACTGCATAGGGCCGTGGTCAACGTCTTGGAACGGGCGGCGCCCAGCCAAGAAGGTGCCAAAGAGGAACAGATGCCATCCGCAGAATTCGCCCAAGGCATGAAAGTGCTGCTCACGGAAGACAATCCCGTGAATCGGAAATTGGCGACCGCACTGCTTGAAAAACACGGTAATACAGTGTTGATTGCGGAAAATGGTTGTGAAGCGATGGCTATCCTGGAACGCGAAAAAGCCGATGTAGTTCTGATGGACCTGCAAATGCCGGTAATGGATGGTTTTGAGGCTATCCGAGCGATTCGCGCTAAGGAGCGGCGCGATGGCGGCCATCTGCCAATTGTGGCGTTGACGGCACACGCCATGCAGGGAGACCGCGAGAGATGTCTGGAAGCCGGGGCGGACGACTATGTAACGAAACCGATCCGCACGGCGGAGCTTTTTGCCGCGATGAAACGCGCGACGAAACGCGACGAGGTGTCGCAGGGCAAGTCAGCGCCCGACTCGACTCAGGAAGGCGTTGCCTTGGACGTGGGAGCTGCACTCGATCGCGTGGAAGGCGACCGAGAGCTTCTTGATGAACTCGTTCGACTATTCATCGAAGGCAGTCCGGCGGCGATGCGGGAGATGCGGCAGGCGCTGAGCGAACGCGACGCACACGCGCTCGGCCGGCTGGCGCACACGATGAAGGGATCGTCGGGCAGCCTAGGCGCGAACCGAGTATCGGAAGCGGCGCTGGTGCTGGAAATGCGCGCCCGCCCCGGCGCTCTCGAAAACGCCGGCGAATTGATCGGCGCATTGCAGTCGGAGCTGGATCGCGTGCTGCCTGAGCTGGAATCTTTGACCAGAAAGGTCGCATATTGATCGACGAGCTTGCGATCAGACCGAAGACCGGTACAGCCCAATGACCAACGAAATGGCACGTGATAGCCGAATCCTGATCGCCGAAGACGATCCGGTATCGCGGCGCATGCTGCAGGCTTTTTTGACGAAATGGGGATACCGAGTCGACATTGCCTCCGACGGAATGCAGGCGCTAGAAGCGCTCGAGCAGCCGAATGCTCCGCAACTGGCGGTACTCGATTGGATGATGCCGGGACTCGAAGGTCCCGAAGTTTGCCGCAGGGTGAGAGAGTTTGCAGACCGCCAGTACACGTACCTTTTGTTGCTGACCGCGCGCGGGCAAAAGGACGACCTGCTGCGTGGTCTGGAATCCGGCGCGGATGACTACCTGACGAAGCCTTTCGACGCACAGGAGCTACGCGCCAGGCTGCAGGTTGGAGAGCGCGTTCTCGACCTGCAAAAGAATTTGATCGCGGCGCGCGAGGAATTGCGCTTCCGCGCCACACACGATGTTCTTACGGGGATTCCCAACCGCGCAACGGTATTGGATGCCACGCTGCGCGAGTGTTCGCGGCAAATCCGGGATGGCGGTCCCGTGAGCGTGATCATTCTCGACCTCGATCATTTTAAGAGCGTCAACGACACGTGCGGGCACCTCTGCGGGGATCAGGTATTGCGCGAGGCGGCCCGCAGAATCGCCGCATGTGTTCGGACTTACGACACCGTGGGCCGAATTGGCGGCGAGGAGTTTTTGGTAGTGGCGCCGACCACCGACGGCGCGGGGTCCCTGGCGTTGGCTGAGAGAATCAGGCTGTCTATAGAGCCGTGCATTGAAACGGAGGCGGGACCGGTCACGATAACCGTGAGTTGCGGCGTGGCCACCAGCGAAGGCTCGAATCTGCTCGCCGCCAACGCTTTGCTACGCCTGGCGGATGAAGCACTTTACCGAGCAAAGGACGCTGGACGGAATCGGTCGGAGATCGCTGGCGTCGCCTCCGCCATCGAGGTGAAACCCGAAACTCAGGACCGGCTTTCGGCAAAATTCTAGGTATTATTTTTATTGTCGGACGCGATCGAGAAGAGCACTGCGAACCACCAGAAGTCAGTCGCGAGTGGCTCGCGGGGCGATTAGAAGTCGCCATACGGATGCGTATGGAGGTCGCTGGTGTTGGGCCGCGACAATTGGCGTAAACTCATTCGCCTCTGATAGAAATTGGTGTACAGTGATATGCGTATGTTGCTGCGATTTCTTCGTCGCATTCTTCCGGAAGGGGCCGGCTTATGAGCACCACGAAATCGGGATCGGTCGCCAATAGCGGCGCGCCTGCGGCGACTGGCCGCGACACGTTGACGATTATCGATAATCGCAATGGGCGGCAATTTGAAGTTCCCATCAAACACGACACGATCCGCGCCATCGATCTGCGGCAGATCAAGATTAACGAATCTGATTTCGGCATGATGAGCTACGACCCGGCGTTCACCAACACCGCGTCGTGCATCAGCAAGATCACTTACATCGACGGTGACAAGGGAATCTTGCGGTATCGCGGGTATTCGATCGAAGAGCTGGCCGAAAAGAGCACGTACATCGAAACCGCGTATCTGATCCTGCACGGCGAGCTTCCCAACGAGGCGCAGTTGAAGGAGTGGACCTATCACGTCACCCACCACACCTTCATTCACGAGAGCATCAAAAAGTTCCTCGACGGTTTTCATTATGACGCGCACCCGATGGGCATGCTGATCTCCACGGTCGCGGCGCTCTCAACTTTTTATCCGGACGCGAAGGATATCTTCAATCCCGAATCGCGCCGCAAGCAAACGTACCGATTGCTGGGGAAAATGCCGACCTTGGCGGCTTTTGCTTACCGGCACAGCCTGGGCATGCCGTTTATCTATCCGGACAACGACTTGACCTATTGCGGCAATTTTTTGAACATGCTGTTCCGCACCACGGAATTGCAATATCGGCCCAACCCGACGCTAGAGCGCGCTCTGGATATTCTGTTCATCTTGCACGCCGACCACGAGCAGAACTGCTCCTCCACCGCTATGCGCGGAGTCGGCAGTTCGCACGTGGACCCTTATTCGGCTACGGCGGCGGCCACGGCTGCGCTTTACGGACCGCTGCACGGCGGGGCGAACGAACAAGTACTGCGCATGCTGGTCGAGATAGGCTCCGTGAACAACGTGGCGGCGTACATCAAGCGCGTGAAAGCGGGCGAAAAGCTACTGATGGGCTTCGGGCATCGCGTATACAAGAATTACGATCCTCGGGCGCGCATCGTGAAACGAATTGCGTACGAAGTGTTCGACGTGCTGGGGCGGAATCCGCTGATCGATATCGCTTTGGAATGCGAGCGCATTGCCCTGGAAGACGATTATTTCGTTTCGCGGCGTTTGTACCCGAACGTGGACTTCTACACGGGCCTCATTTATCAGGCGATGGGATTCCCGGTAACTATGTTCCCGGTCCTATTCGCGATTCCACGTACCTCTGGCTGGATCGCGCAGTGGGAGGAGATGCTGCTCGATCCCGAGCAGAAAATAGCGCGTCCACGTCAGATCTATCTAGGGCAAGATTTGCGAAGCTATATTCCCCGCGATCGCCGCGGGTAGTGGCGGCGGGGCCTCGCGCGGAGATCCCCGGCTGAGCGGCTTTATTCAGCTGTGTATCCCGGATTGACATTGTTCTTACTGCGCCCAAAATAGGGCGTCCCATCCAAAAGTGCCGCATACGCAGTAAATTTGCGCAGGATGCAGGCTGCGCGAAGTCCTCTCTTCCTGCGACCCTCGCGGACGACCTACTTACCTTCTCCCTAATCAGCCGTAAGGAACTGGCGCACCATCGCGTGAACCTCGCCGAGGTGGTGCCCGAGGTTTTCATGAAATTACCGGTGGAAGAACGCAATCGGGAGATCGCACGACGAATTGAAAAGCCGCCGAAGATCGAGGGAGATCCGGGCCCCCTAAGATTAGTATCCACCAATCTTCGTCGGAGCGCGGCCAAATTCAATCGGCTGTGGCGGCCTGTGGTGATCGAAGCGGGCGATTCCGGCACATCCGAGGCATTGGTCTTGCTTGCCCGCGATAAGGGAGTGGGCTTCCATCCCAAATGTGCCGATAGACTTTTCGGAGTCTTTCAGCGCCTCCATTGCCGGGAAGATTTTGAGAGTACTGGCATTGGGCTGGCCTCCGTTCAGCGCATCATTCGGCGGCACGGAGCAGAGAATCGGGCAGAGGCTGCGCTTGAACGGGGAGCGATTTTCTCCTTTACGGTGCACGCTTTGCCGCTGCAAATTGGGCCAGAAGGCGCCAAGGAGATGGACATTGGCTGATTTTAGGAATAGTGAAATTCTGCGAGTGGAAGATAGCTCCGCCGATGCGGAGATGACGCTGCACGCTTTGCGTAAAAACCAACTGGCAAATCGGATCCGGCTGGTGCGAGACGGGGAAGCGACGCTCGATTTTCTTTTTTTTCGGGGAGCTTACGTCGACCGCCAGGCGGATAACGCTCCTCTGGTGCTGCTTGACTTGAAGCTACCTAAAGTGAACCGCCTCGAATTGCTGCAAGAGATCAAGTCCGATTCGCGCAAGCGCTCGATTCCAGTGACCGTGCGGACCTCGTCCAAAGAGCGCCGCAACCATGTGAAAAGCTACACGCTCGGGGTGGGCAATCACATCGAGAAGCTGGCCAGCCTTGCGGGTTTCCAGAAGGTCGTCCGGCAACTGGGAATGTGCCGGCTGCTGATCAATGGCGAGCCGCTGCCCGCCGCGTTTACCGCGGTCTGAGGAATCGGGCTCCAATGCCACTAGTTCCTCCCAATAGCGAGTCCGCTGGCGCGAAGCCGTTCCGGCTGCTCATCGCCGAAGACGATCCCAACGATCTGGAACTCTGCCTCCGGGGACTCAAAAAATCCGAAATCTGCTTTGTGGCCGAGACGGTTGCTACGCGAGATGAATTCGTGCGCAAGCTGGGCGAGTCCCAATACGACGTGGTGATCTCCGATTACCGCATGAGAGGGTGGACGGGCATGGACGCGCTTGCAACGGTCCGCGAGAGGGCGCCGGGTGTGCCGGTAATCCTGCTCACCGGCACGCTTGGTGACGAACTTGCAGTGCAGTGCCTGAAGCTCGGCGTCACGGATTATGTGCTGAAGGACAACCTTGCTCGTCTGCCATCAGTGCTGAGGCGCGCGCGCGAAGAGACACAGCTGCGGACGGCAGAGACGCAGGCCATAGCGGCATTGCGAGAGAGCGAGGCGCGCTACCGCGGCTTGGTCAACAACGCGACGTACGGGATCTATTGGGTGGACGGCAACGGCGATCTTCTGTTTGTGAATCCCGCGTTAGTCCAAATGCTCGGGTACGAATCGGAGCAAGGGCTGCTGGCGGTGAAGAGCTCGCGAACGTTCTATGCAGATCTCAGTGTGCGCGATCGCGTACACGGCGAGTACGCCAATGACGGCCGCGTAGACATCGTTGTGGAATGGCGGCGTAAAGACGGGAGACTCATTTCCGTGCGACTGCACGGCCGACAGGTGAGCGATCCCAGCCGCCCAGAACCATGCGTCGAAGTGATCGTGGAAGACATCACCGAGCGATTGCAGCTAGAAAAGCAGTTGATCCAGGCGCAGAAATTCGAAGCCATTGGCCAACTGGCAGGCGGCATCGCCCACGACTTCAACAATATGATTGGCGCGATCATCGGTTGGGCTGACTTGGGCATAGAAGAATGTGAGGTGGGATCGCGCGTTCACCGTCACTTCGAAAAGGTCCGGCAGCAAGCGGATCGTGCCGCCGCGCTGACCAAGCAACTGCTGGCCTTTGCCCGGCGGCAGATACTGGAGCCGCGGACCATCGACCTCAACAAGGTAGCGGTCGAGACGCTGAGCCTGCTCGAGAACGTGATTGGGAGCAATATCGAAATCCGAGCAACTCTCGCTCCCGACCTGGCGCTTGTGCGCGCCGACCCGGTGCAGATCGAACAAGTGCTTATGAATTTGTGCATCAACGCCCGCGATGCTATGCCCGATGGCGGCTCGCTGCTGGTCGAGACGTCCAACGCTGCTCTCGATCAAGAATTCTGCTCCAGAGAGCCACAAGCGACTCCTGGAAACTACGCGATACTATCGATCGCCGACAGCGGGACTGGAATGGATCGCGCCACTCTCGATCGCATCTTCGAGCCCTTCTTTACGACCAAAGAGCTTGGCAAAGGAACGGGCCTCGGGCTCGCGACGGTATACGGTATCGTCATCCAACATGGCGGGTTCATGAGCGTTCGCAGCGAGCCTGGATGCGGCAGCACGTTTCGCGCTTACTTCCCGGTAAGCGCCGAGAAGCCAATAAAAGAGAGCCCGCCTGATTCGTGCCCGATGCAGCGGGGCTCCGAAACCATCCTGATTGCCGAAGACCATGAGGAGCTGCGGCAGGTCGCCCACGAGACGCTGGCCTCTCTCGGATACCAGGTGATCGTGGCCGTGGACGGGGAAGAGGCGATGCGCGAATTCACCGCGAACCGCGAGCGCATCAGCCTGGCTTTGCTGGACGTGATGCTGCCGAAAATTGGCGGGACCGAGGTTTTCGCGCGCATCCACAGCGGAAGCCCCGAACTACCCGTGATTCTCTGTACCGGTTACAGCCCCGATATCTCGCAGCTGGATCGGGCGCGCCAGCATGGCATGTCGATATTACAGAAGCCCTATTCTCCGCGCGACCTCGCCCTGCGAGTGCGAGAAGCTCTGGACCGTCGCCGAGAACTGGTAGCTCCACTGGCGCCTGACGGTGATCCCGCTGGCGACTAGCCCTGTGACTTTCAATGACCGACGATAAAAGTTGACACCCGCAATCGCTGGTGGTAAGTGTGGATTATACGTGGCACCGGCTGATAGCCGGTTTGCTTGGATGCCCAGGCGCGGAACACCAAAATTCCTACTGGGTGTCTGGCAACAAACCCCACCCACCCCGGGAGGTAGGAGCCTTTGGGCTTTTGCCTCCCGTATTTCTTTTCAGGCCGTTTTTTCCAATAGCTTGCCGCGAAGTGGGCTTCAAGGCGGCCTTACGCGTTCTTCTTCAGCTCGGCGAGCACCAGCTTGGCGAGCTCCTTAAGCGTGTCGAAAACCCCCTGCCCGGTGACGGCTACCGCCTCCAGCGCAGGTTCGTCCTTCACCGAAAGCTGCTTTTGGAGTTCCTGCACGGGCAAAATGTTCGGCAGATCGCGTTTGTTGAGCTGCAGCACGTAAGGAATGGTGCTGAAATCGAGGTTATGATCCTTCAAATGCTCTCTCAGGTTTTCGAGAGTTTCGATGTTCGCGTCCAGCCGCTCTTCCTGCGAATCCGCCACGAAAACCACGCCGTCCGCGCCCTTTAGGATCAACCGGCGGCTAGCCTCGTAAAAGACCTGCCCGGGAACGGTATAAAGGTGGAAACGGGTCTTGAATCCGCGAACGGTGCCTAGGTCGAGCGGAAGGAAATCGAAGAAAAGGGTGCGGTCCGTTTCCGTCGCCAAGGACACCATTTTGCCCTTTTGCGCCGTACCCGTATTCCCGTAAATCCACTGCAAATTAGCGGTTTTCCCGCCAAGTCCGGGACCGTAATAGACAAGCTTGCAGTTGATTTCCCGTGCGGGAAAGTTGATAAATGGCACAATTTCCTCGGCGTAAGAGCCAGCTCATTACTTATAGCATAGCCCTTTACCAGGATAAATCGCGCCCTCGGCACCCTGTTTCCAACTGACAATCACCGGCGCAGGAAAACGACACTTTGCGTCACTTCCCGCGATAGTGAGTCGACGCGATAGCTCGTCTGCGGACAAATTGGTCACATCCGAATCGGCAATCTGATCAAGCCCAGAAATACAAGAATCACGAAAATACCCAAGCCCAAAATGGTTATTGTCGGAATCCAGAAGCTGAACGGGGCAGCGCTACGGTCATAACCGCCGGGAGGGCAACCTCTGTAGTAGCCCCTCCCGGTAATTAAGCTGAAACCCGACCAGGCTATGGCGGCGATTCCCAACAGCAAGAATGGCACGGGGCGCTCCTAAGGGAATCCGTCGCGCCCCACGTCGGTACTGTGGCGTCGCTTCGTTCTACCAACAGATATACCAGACACCGAGGCGACCTTCGGAAGCGTCGTGGCGCGAACGTGCTGAGGCAGTCAACCGCAGACAACGAACGCTAGGACTGACACACCGAAGACGGATTGGAGCGGAGAACCGTCGTCTTTAACTTGGAAGTTGGTGGGCCTGGGTAGAGTTGAACTACCGACCTCACCCTTATCAGGGGTGCGCTCTAGCCAACTGAGCTACAGGCCCAACTGAAGTGCAGTGAGTAGCTTACGTTACTCGCTGATTTCCATCAAAACTGGCTTGGCGTCCCTCTAGCGTCCAGTTTCGATCAAAAATCATCGAACACTAGCGAAATCCAAGAGTCTGACTACGGCCATTTTATCATCAGCCAACGAGCGAGCATAGCGCGTAGTCATTATGATTGCATTATGTCCCATAAATTGCTCGACGGTGATAATGTCCGCTCCCGCCAGCGCACCAAGCTTGCTGCAAAGGCATTTAGACGATCGATCACGTCAGCGCGCCCAGGCCAAAAACAAAAGGTGAAAGATGGCACCCATCAGCCCCGCACCCGGGATCGTCAGGAGCCAGGCCCACATGATCTGCCGGGTCACGCCCCAACGCACTGCCGTAATTCGTCGTGATGCCCCGACGCCGGAAATCGCGCCGGTGATCACGTGCGTTGAACTGACCGGGATCCCCGCGGCGGCTGTCGAGATCAGGGTGATTGCCGCTGACGTCTCGGCAGCGAAGCCGCCAAAGGGTGTCAGCTTCGTGATTCGCTGGCCCATGGTTTTGACGACGCGCCAGCCACCCGCCATGGTTCCCCCAGCCATGGCGAGCGCGCAACAAATGACCACCCAGTCCGGCACCTTGTAGCTTGGAATAAAGCCGCTGGTAACAAGCGCAGCAGTAATGATGCCCATGCTCTTTTGCGCGTCATTGGTGCCATGGCTAAAACTAAAAGCGGCGGCCGAAACGAGTTGGAGCCGGCGAAACCATGAATCCACTCTGAATGGCGCGTATTTCCGGACGATCCAACTGGTCGCCGTGGTGACCAGAACACCCAAGGCCAGGCCGATCACAGGAGCAATCAAGATGAAGATTACAGGCATCAACCAGCCACTTAGGATGATGGCCCGAAATCCAGCGGCGGCAATCGCCGCGCCTCCGTAACCGCCCATTAAGGCGTGCGAGGAACTGCACGGAATGCCCAGGCGTATCGTCGCGTAGTTCCAGACGATTGCTCCCAGAAGCCCCGCCAGCAGCACGTACTGGTTCACCATATCGAGGTGGACGAGTCCTTTGCCGACCGTCGCCGCGACCGCCGTGCCGAAAGTCAGGGGAGCGATGAAATTCCAGAAGGCGGCCCAGAGGACCGCCCAGAAAGGCCGGAGGACGCGCGTAGAGACAACTGTAGCGATCGAACTCGCCGCGTCGTGCCACCCATTAGTGAAGTCAAATGCCAGGCTGATGACGACGATTACGACAAGAAGACGGAATGGATTCACAGAGGCGGCATCCGCTCAAGCGTTCTTCAGTGTGACGGTCTCGATCACATTCGCTACGTCTTCGCATTTGTCCGTGGCGAACTCGAGAGTCTCGATGATCTCTTTCCATTTGATGATCTGCACCGGGTCTTTTTCCTGCTCGAAGAGCCGGGCGATCAGATCCTGGCACTGGCGGTCGGCCACGTTTTCTAGGCGGTTGATTTCGATGCAATGATCGAGGATGTGGTCCTCTTTTTCGAGCACACGCACCGCTGCCACGATCTGTGCCGCGGCGTCGCGGACGGTCGTCGCCAGCTCCAGCACCCCGGGGCGGATCGTTTGCACTCGATAGATGATCAGGCGCGTGGCCGCCGCATCCACCAGGTCAATTACGTCATCGATCCGGCTCGCCAGTTCATGGATGTCCTCTCTGTCGAAGGGAGTGATGAACGTCTGGTTCAGCTTTTTCATGATATCGTGCGTGATCACGTCCCCGGCGTGCTCGTACGCCTCCACCCGTTGGGCTCCCGCTGGTGGATCGGTGTAGTTTTGTAACATTTCGACCATGGCCTGCGCTCCGGCTTGGACGTTTTCGGCCTGGTCGGTGAACATCCGAAAAAAAGACTGCTCGCGCGGCAAAATCCTCTGTAAGAAGCGCGGCATAAGACTGCACCCTCCGGCACGTGCTTAGTGAGAGCGATAGACTATACCCAAAGGCCACACAACGGGCAAGGAATCGCGGATCTTGGCAGTGGGCTAGCATGTGTATTGAGATTGCGTCTTTGCATGCGCTACAACCCCTGGCCTTCCACGGTGACGTTTTTCATCTGTGGTTCTGGATCGAACTTACATCGAGGGTGTTGAGTTGCGGAATCCGCTGTTCCTGTTCCACAATCTTTGATCTTCAGGAGAGCGCCCTACGAACCGGGTCCTTCGCAAAGACTTCCTTTCAGAACGGTGTTTAGAACGGCGGGGAATACTCATCGCGGAGATTCAAAAACAGCGAAACTCTAGCGCGGCGCAGTCGGCCGCTCCAAAATTTTTTCCGCGAGAACGGTGAAATTCCACTGAAGCGTGTCAAAATAGACGTTCGACGCGTAGTGACGTAGGTCACAGACGGTAGCGCCTTCCCATACTAAAGTAGGGAGCTTTCTTGGGCACTTCTTCGCGTCAGGCCCGTGGAACCGAGCCGACGTGTGCGGACTTTTCTGGAGGCAAGTAGGTGCGGCCAATTGGCCTGAAGACAGGGCTGGGGGATTGGATTCGGCGCGCGTGGAGTGCGTGCGTGCTCGTGCTCGTTTCCGCCTCCACTTCTTTCGCGGCTGCCGTCAACTCCGCTCCGCTGAGTCCTACGAATATCTTCGCTCCCGATTCCACTCCGGCGCGATCGATATTTCGGATTTCCGCGTTCGTGCTCGAAATTACCGGCGCGATTTTCGTGGTGGTGTTCAGCCTACTGGCTTACGCGGTCATCAAGTTTCGCGAGCGTAAGGACGACGACGGCTTCGAACCGGCGCAAGTCTACGGCAGCAACCAAATGGAGCTGGCCTGGACGGTGCTGCCGGTACTGATTGTGGTAGTCCTGTTCTTGAGCACCGCGCAGGTGATTCACAGGGTACAGGACGCGCGCGAGCCCGCTGATGCCGTTCAAGTGACCGTCGTGGGCCATCAATTCTGGTGGGAATATCGCTACCCG
>JBAWEZ010000062.1:0-65732 GCA_049591475.1 Candidatus Acidiferrales bacterium | reverse complement strand
GATTCAGGGCGACGGGCCGTTCGTTGCGATCCCTCGGGGAGGGGGTACGGTCTACTTATTCGAGACCGTTTTTGAGCGCACCACGCATGCGCCTCCCAATTCGGAGTTTCTCACTTTGCGCCCGCCTGAGCCGACGCGAAAAACTGGCGCGGATTGAGGCGGTCCGCTCGCCCGGAAGCGGCGGCGCAATTGGCGCACCGCACGAAGTACAAGAACCGTGGCGTGAAGACCGGTCAGGCGTCAGGCTCACCGTTAACAGCGTCCAGCCGTAGCGAAGTTTGCCCCCAAACACTGGATCGAGAACAGTTCAGTGCTTGGGAATTTACCCACAGTTTCGGGTTATTACCCACACCGGTGCAAGCGATTCCAACGGCCGTCTCCAAAGGTGGGCAGCGGTCGGGCAGCGGTCGTCGAGCTTGCAATTCGTGGAATTTCTACCCACAGATTTACCCACAGCACTCAATTCTTGTGAGTCCTTGCAGCGACTTGGCAGCCCCCGCTAAGAATGTAAGTCGCTGAAAAGACTGACCCGCCTAGCCTGTCACGGCAGAGGTCGCGGGTTCGAGTCCCGTCGTCCCCGCCATTCTTTTCAATGACGTACGACGAAAGAATGGCTGAAGCGAAGAATTTCCAACCCGAAGCGCACTCTAAGCCGCTGCCTTCCCATTCTTTCCAACTTTGATCGCTTCGAGATACTTGCCCTGTGCTTCGATCTGCTTGCTGTTCACGGCGTGAAAGTAGCGCGCCGTCGTGGGCGGCTTGGTGTGGCGAAGCATCGACTGAATCGTGGAGAGTGGAATTTCATTTGATCCAAAAAAACGTCACCAAACTGTGCCGTAGATTGTGCCCGCCGAACCGTGAACCGTCGCCTTTCGCAAGGACGCCAGCTTTGACCGCCGCTGGACGAAGATATTTCTTCCCGCAGGTTGGCGCTGCTCTCGGAACTCGCCCTTTCTCGCGACGAGAAGCGAAGGCGCCAAACCTACTCCGTAGAATTGGGCGATACGTGGAGGTTTGATCCTTCAGTGCTGAATAATGCCCGCTTGCAATTCAAGTTGGCTTCGCCAATTACGGAATTCGATCCGGACGTTTACGGTACGGAATTCGTCGTGCCCGTCTCGACGGGCGGGACTTTCGAAAGCGGAACATCCCAATCAGCCTTTCTGCAAAATCGGCAGTACGAAGTGAATGATGTCGTCTCGGTGATGCGATCGATCCATACCATCACTTTCGGTGGCGAAATGATTCACGCGCACAACGGAGGCGACAGCAAGGAGTACGGTGGGCCGATCGTCCTGGGCGAGTTCAAATACAACATGTGCACTCGGGCCCTTTCCGTCTGTGAAAGCTCGACCTACCTCAAGAGCGGCAGTTTGACGCTGGGAGGGATGGTCTACAAATCGAGCGGAAACGAAGCCGCACCAACCCGTCACCTCCCACTCACCAACTGGGGCTTCGATCCCACCCTCTCCGCCACTGCTTTAGAATCGGTGGTTACAGTGTTCCTAAATTCAAATCCTCACAAATCTCCGAAACGCAGTCCTTGGCCAGCGAGGAGATTCTTATGGCTCAGCCTAAACTCGCGCTGTACAAATACATCAAGCTCGACGCGGCTCTTGGCTTTACGAAAGAGCTGCCTTCTATTCAAATGGCAAGTTCAAGCCCAACGTTTTGATGTGGTCGGCAACAACCCGCAAGGAAAAGCCCTTGAGGAGCTGCACGGTCGACGCACTACGGCTGGCCTCCGCCACTCGTGCTGACTGTGACGCGGGTATTCGGCCGTAGTTCTTCGGACGCTTGTAGCACCACTTGATCACCCGCGTGCAGCTCGCCAAAGACCTCCACGTCGCTATCGGAATTGACTCCTTGCTTGATGCTGACCCAGTCCGTGAGTCCGTTTCGCACACGGATTATGTAGGAACCCTTCATCGTGCGGATCACTGAGGATTGAGGAACCCAGAGTGAGGGTTGCGACCGGCGCACGGGCCAGGAAACCGAAGGAAACATTCCCGGAGCCAGCGCCCAGTTCGGATTCGGAACGTCCAACTCCACTGGCATCGTTCTAGTATTGGGATCCAAAGAGTCTGATACTCGGGCCACTGTACCGGAGAAATTTTGGTTCGGGAAAGCCGACACGGAAAAATTGACTTTGGCTCCCGGAATGACCCCCGCCACGTACTTTTCCGGGACCGCAACGACCAGTCGCAAGCGCGAAATCTGCTCAACGCGCAGCATGGCAACCTGGTTTCCGCCCCCTGCTGGGCCTACCAAAGCACCGGGATGAACGTTCCGCAGCGTCACGATACCTGTGAACGGCGCTGTGATGCGAAGATAACCTTCCATCACTTCCGCGGAATGCAGAGCCGCTCGCGCGGCTTCAGCCGTATTGCCGAGTTCAATCACCCGGGCGTTATCCGCTTCGGCAACCTTCTGGGCGATTTCCAGCTCGTTGTCTGAAATCACTCCGGGCGTTGCCGACGCGATTTTCAGCCGCTGATACGCATCCTGATCCCCCGCAAGCTTTGACCGCGTCTCGATTTGCTGGTTTTGCACGCTTTCAAGCTTTGCTTCCGCGGCGGCTTTTTGCGCCACGATTTCAGGGGCTTCCAATCGCGCCAGCACCTGCCCCTCCTGAACATGTGAGCCGCGATCCACGCTGATCGACTTCACGAAACCGGTCACCTTGGGGTAAATGGACACGGCTTCGTATGGCTCCAGTTCTCCAGGTAAGGACACGACGAAGTTTACAGGCCGAAGTGCGACCTTCATGGTATCAACCGACGGAGCTGCACTGGCAGGATTCTGCTCCCTCGCAGCCGCAGCGGACCCACCGGGAGCCGAGTTGCATCCCACTCCCATCGACACGCAAATGGCAATCGCCATCGCAACGCCAATTTGGGTCTCTCGCCGCCGGCGTCGCCCGCGCGATTTCAGGTCGTCCGGTGACGTGCAGAGCAGTTCGTTGCGAATCGGGTTACGCATATTCAGCTCCTTGGGACGTAGTACGCGCTGCCAGGATCGGTTGGATCGAGCGATGGCGAATTCACGCTCACTTTTTCTTGCGTTTCGCAAAATACGGCGGGAAGAACCAGCAGAGTCGCCAAAGTCGAGGCGATCAGGCCGCCGATCACCGCACGGCCAAGCGGTGCGCTTTGTTGCGAACCCTCACCCAATGCAAGCGCCATCGGGATCATTCCTGCGATCATAGCCATGCTAGTCATCAGAATCGGCCGTAATCGAGTGGTGCTACCATACGTGGCCGCCTCCATCGCGGTTGCGCCCGCGCGGCGGTGCTCTTCGGCAAAGGTGACCAACAGGATCGAATTTGCCACCGACACGCCAAGCGCCATGATCGCGCCCATGAAGGATTGGAGGTTAAGCGTGCTTCCGGAAACCAGCAACGCCACGATGACGCCGCAGATTACCGCCGGCGCGGTAGAGATGACCGCGAACGCTAGCCGTATTGACTGGAAGTTCGCCGCCAAAAGCAGAAAAATTACCACGATCGCAAATACCACACTGAGACCCAGATTGCGAAGCGTCTCGCGCATCGGCGCGATCTGTCCTCGTACCTGTACGGTGACGCCGCGCGGCGGCGGGCCCGCTGAGCGTATTGCGTCGTCCACCTGGTCGGCCGCGCGCCCCAGGTCCTCTCCCTCGAGATTCGCCTCGAGCGAGACCATCCTTTGCGAATCGTATCGGTCGTATTCCCCGACTACATGTCCGTAGGAGAGCTGAGCCACATCGCCCAGATTGGGGTGACCCGACGGACCGCCATCCATCAACGGAATCTTCGCCACGTCGTCCGCGGAGGCCATCTGTGACTGAGGTACTTCGATCTGCACCTGGTAGCCCACTCCAGTCGCGGGATCCTGCCAGAAATTCCGCGCCACAAAGCGGCTCGACCAGGTCGAAGTGCTGATGGATTGCACGATTTGCTGCGTGGTGATCCCAAGCTGCCCGGCGCGCACGCGGTCGATATCGATATTCAGGCTCGGGTACTCGAGCGGCTGTCCGTACTGGAGGTCCCGCAAGAAGCGGTTTCGGCTCAGATGAGCTCGCACCAGCTCCGCGTAGGCATGATCGGTGGACATGTTGGGGCCGTGGATCGCAACTTCGATCGGCAGAGGAGATCCGAAGTCCATGATCTGGTTCACCACGTCTCCAGGCTCGAAGGCCACGGAAGTGCCCGGCAGGATCTTCGGCAGGTTGCTGCGAAATCGGTTTTCAAGCTGCTCGACGCGGATTCCGGAGCCTCTCCGCAACGCAACGCGAAGTACCGCTTCCTGCGGGCCACTGGTCCACAGATAAATGAGGCTCATCGGATAGCTGGGCGGATATGTGCCAACGTATCCAATGCTGTTGACAACGTTTCCTGGGCCGGCCAGCTTTTGTATTTCGGCAAGAGCTTTCGACGCGATCTCGTTGGTGACTTCAATACGCGTTCCCGCAGGTGCGCGCAGCCGCAGCTGTAGCTCGTTGCTCTCCACCCGCGGAAACATTTCCCGGCCAAGCGTCGGGCCCAGGGCCAGAATGACGAATGCCGCGATCCCGGCATATGCCCAGAGAATCCGCTTGCGGCGCCGGAGTATCTTTTCCAACGTCTTGGCGTACCGTTCGCGAAAGCGCGCGAACCGGGGCTGCTCGTCTCCCCTTGCCGTATGACCGGATGCGCCTTTGTGCAGCCAGATGAACAAGATTGGAACCAGCGTGCTCGAGAGCACGAAGGCCGCGATCATCGCGAAGCCCACGGAGATCGATAGAGGGACGAAAAGCGAGCGCGTAACTCCGACCATCAAAAACGAGGGTACGAAGACAGACAGAATTGCCAGCATGGCCAGAAATCGAGGCGTCAGCGTTTGTAAGGTTGCGTCGAATGCAGCGGAAGCTACGGACGGGCTGGTATCCAGATTTCGATGGATGTTCTCGATTTCCACCGTCGCTTCGTCCACCAGAATGCCCACGGCAAGGGCCAATCCTCCCAGAGTCATGATGTTGATAGTCTGGTTGGTGAGCCAAAGTCCGACCACCGCTGTGACCAAGCTGAGCGGCACGAACACGACAACGATGGCCGAGCTCTTCCATTCCCTCAGAAACAGAAAAACCATTAGGCCTGTGAGTAGCGTGCCAAGGAGTCCTTCGCGCACCAGCGAGTTCAACGATTGCTTCACGTAGCCGGATTGGTCGAACTGGAACGCAACGTGAACGTCGCCCGGCAGCATGTTCTCGAAGCGACTCATGCTGGCTTTCACTTCATCGACGACCGACAGCGTCGAAGCATCCGCGCGCTTGGTAACGGGCAGGTAGATCGCCTGGTGTCCATTGGCCAGCGCGTAGCCAAGCGTCAGATCGGCGCCGTCTTCCACCGTGCCGATGTCCCGCATGTAGACCGTGGGCCCGCTGCCCGTACGGATCGGGAGATTTTCGAGTTCGTGAATGTCGCTGACGACAGCGTTGGTCGGAGCGATACGATCGAAGTTCCCTGTGCGAATGTCGCCCGCCGGCGCGATTACATTGCCCGACAAAAGCGACTTCACCACTTGCGCCGTAGAAATGCGGTAGCCGCTCAGCTTATCGGGATCTACATGAATCACGATGGTTCGCGAACTGCCTCCGAATGGCGGTGGAGCAGATACGCCGGGCAACGTGGTAAACAGCGGACGAACGCGATTCAATACCAGATCCTGAACTTCGTTCGTATTACGCGTGCTGCTTGAAAAGACAAGATATCCGACTGGAACGCTTCCGGCGTCAAATCGCAACACAAACGGCGGCACGGTGCCCGCAGGCATGTACGCTTGCGCGCGATTTACATAAGAAATCGTCTGGGTGAGCGCCTGATCCATGTCCGTCCCTGGCAGGAACGTGAGCTTCAGCAGCGCAAAATTTTCAATCGACTTGGATTCGACGCTTTGCAGTCCAGCGATGTATAGGAAGTTCGATTCGTAGTAGTAAGTGAGATAGCCCTCCATTTGGGCTGGGTTCATTCCGCCGTAAGGCTGCGCTACGTAAATTACGGGCATGTGAAGATCCGGAAAGATATCCACAGGCATGCGCGTGAGCGCGAAAGCCGCGCACAACACGATGCCGATCACGGCAACCATTGCCATTACCGGCCTGCGGAGAGCTGCTCGAATTAGCCACATACGCTACGGCCTCCCAGTCGCGGCATGGTTCGCCAAATCGATGAATGGTTGAAGGTCTCCCTGCGCGGCGGCCAGGCGTGCGAGCGCCCGCCAGACGTTCAAAGTCGCCAGAGAATCGTCAATTTGAGCCTGAAGCAAAAGCTGCTGCGCGTCCGCAACGTCCACGATCGTTCCCAGCCCCGCTTTAAAGCGGGCGACGGCCTGCGTTTCGCTATCCCTGGACGCTTGCAGCTCTACAGGCGTGTTCTCCGCGATTTTGCGCGAAGCATCGAGCGCCGCCTGCGCCTCGTCGGTCTGGGCAGTGACGTTTTGGACCGTCTCGTTGTAGAGGGCTGCTTGCTGTCCGCGGTTCGCCTCCTCAACTTTTTTGTGGGCACGAATCGAGGCGAAGTCGAGAGCCTGAAAGGTGATCGAAAATCCCGCCGCCCAGTTATCCGCGGAACTCGGCCAAAGCCCTTGCGTTCCTCCGAGCGCCTGGCCCTGTGCGTTAGCGCCGCTGCCTCGCGCGGCGGTGAGGGCCTGAATGGAAAACTTCGGGAAATAGGACCGAGTGAGCGCATCGATCCGGGCCTGAGATTCGTCGACCCGTTCCCGCCCGATTTCGGCTGCAGGATGGCGGTCGGGCGGCGGAGCGGTCCAGCTTTCCTCCGCCGGCGCACGAAGAAACGGCCCTTCGGCGACTTGCAAGCGAGATCCCGCCAGCCCTAGAACCTTCGCGAAAATAACTGAATTGATTTGCTCGGATTCCTGCGCAAGTACCAGTCGCGTTCGAGCCTCAGCGAGTTCGGCGTCCACGCGGGAAGCATCCGCTCCGGGACGCAAGTGAGCATCCACCAAAGCGTGAACGGATTTGGCGAAAACCGCGCGACGGTCCACGTCGGCCTGAGACGCTTGCACCTGTTGATCCGCAGCAAGCAGCAGAAGCGACGCATCTGCAACAGTCGCGGCGACGTCCAGTCGCGTCAACACGACCTCTTCCTGAGTCCTCCGTGCGGTAAGTTCGGCCAAACGCAGCTCAGCCCGACGGTACCCAAAATCGAAAGGATCTTCGGTGAGGAGAATCCCCGCTCCGCTACCCCAGAACGACTGGCTGGAGCCCGGCAGAACCGTTCCAGATGGGTTGGGGATTACCGATTGCGGCAGCAGCATGCCCGCCACATTGTTGCGGGTTGCGCGGTTATCCTGATATAGCATGCTGAGGTTGGGCAGATAACTCATCTTTGCTAGGCCTATCCCTTCACGGGCCGCCACATGCTTCTGGATCGCCGCCTGCACGGCAGGGTAATGCTCCAACGCGTAGCTGATTGCCCCCTGTACCGTCAACGGGTTGGGCGGCCCCGCCGACTGTGGTGGTGCCGCGGCACACGCCGAGCAAAGCGCGAATAGACCTACTGACGTCGAAAGCGCGTAGCGCAGCCAGAGAATGGCCCTCGAGGCGATTGACCACGATTTTCGAAAATCTCTCATAGTCCTTTTCAGACGGCGAAGCACTTGGCGCGCGTTGCTCGGCTCAATTTTGAATCCGTCGCCAAATTTGCATGCCATGCCCGCCACTTCGTTGTTCGTTGGAAAGATTTATGGAGCAGCGACTCTGCTATTTTGTGGGGCTCATTTGAAAGGCCGATTCGACTCCTATCAGAAACACCCGCCATCGGTGGTCGCAATGGTGCAGGCTCGAATCTCAAACGTTCCCGCTACGGAGCAGATACACTTCCGTCTCGCTGCCGAATGCTGAAAGGATTGTCAGTGCGCTCTTAAATGATAGGTGGAGAGCGGCCGCGATTGATCCAGTGCTGAAGCGGACGTACTCCAGCGGGCTTATTGGCCGAATGGAAAGAAACAATGATCGATCTGGAAGGCCATCGCTTTAACAAAATTCGCGACCGCCGCGTTCGCGTCGAACCAGGCTTCTCGCGGTCCGATCGTGGGGATATAGCGTACAACGGTCGCGTGGAACAGAAGTTCGAGCGGCTGCTGTTTCGCTTCTGGAGCGCCGGCAGCTGGGAAGAAGCCGACGAAGACTTAACGGCAGAGCTGGGCAATGCGCTGCCGGAATACTCGCTCGACGGGAGCAGTACCGCGCTAGTCGCCGCGGACAGGCGACCGCTCCACAGCAACGCACAGAAAAGTGCGATTAGCGCGCTAGAAAGCCAACGAACAGACCATGACCGGAAGACGAAATCCGTCGACAGGGCCTCTGGCGCCCGAGAAGGCGCCCCGCCTAACAGGAAATAGCTCTTTTTTCCCAACAGCCTTTCGGTTACCCTTTTCTGCACCAGAAGGCCCATCCGCCAGTGCGATTTCAATTCATCCTCGCTCGTCGACCGAAGAGCGGAGTCGTATTTTACAACGGGAAGTCTGAGGTTCTCGTTGTATTTGCGTGGAACGTACTGGTTAGTTCCAGAAATGGCGCAAAAACGCGAGGTGTGCAGAAATCCGATCCAACGACAGTTCCGTTGAATCGCGAGGGCGGTCGGCCTCCAACCTAAGCCCAACCCGAAATGCATTGGCTACCACGTATTATCACGTACTTGGCAGTCCCCACCAGCCTTGTAAGTTGTTGAGAGTACTTGTTGTTGCCGCTCTGTCACGGCAGAGGTCGCGGGTTCGAGTCCCGTCGTCCCATCCATTCTTTTCAATGATTTGAGGGAATGGCGGCAAGAAAAACCTTCACACTCATCGCAACGACCTGAGCGGGCACTTGAGCGCGTCGGGCCCAACGGCAACCACCCGGTGCCTCTCGATTCGGTTCATGGCCTTCAGTGAGAACACGCTACGCGTTCGTAGCCCACGGCCGTGTAGTAGGCGGCGCGATCGAAAAAATGACCAATCAGCCGGTCAAGCTCCTGCCTGCGGTAGAGTTCCATGGCTGAGTCCGTCATCGCGCAAGCATCAAGATACTCAATCAACTGGTGCTTTGTCAGGGTTAGTGCCCAGAGCACTTCGCTCAGAGGAATGTTTTCGCTGCAGCGTCTTTCTCCGAGTTCGTAGTACCACGATTCAATCAAGGCGTCCGTCTTCTCCCACAACCAACGGCCCAGGTCCTGATACACATGGTTCACTCGATAGTGGAGCTCGCCATAGGACAGTTTGCTGTAGGAGCGTGTTTGCTGACTGCTTTGCAACTTCTTCAAAGTGTCGCAGGTAAGGCGGTCGGCGTTGGTTTCGACAATACTGATCAGTCGGCCGGACAGATGATGAGACTCGTGCAGCATGGCGATCTCCTTCCGTCTCCGGCACCCACAACGAGTCGGAGGGCCAGCTCATACTTAATTGGATGACCGGCGGACCGTGGAGTTGTCCCCATTTTTGAGAGAAACGCCTAGGACTAGGACTCCAAATTCGGTGAATGGGATGGACATCCTAGTGGCAGCCCGGAGCGTTCCGCAGCAGCGCCTCGGACGGCGTTCGAGTCGAGATACCCATGTCCTCTTCCTGCCGGGGGAACCGTCCCCGCCACTGCGGCCAGCGTCGCATGCTATCAAAACACACTTCGTCACCGCCGTCTGAGCCCCGCGTGCATATACCTTTACAAGTATATACTCTATGGAGTATAGTGGAAGCGTGGAATCTGTCTTCGAGATCATTGCGGAGCCCAACCGCCGCGCAATATTGAGTCTCCTGGTATCTTCCCAACACTCGGTAGGAGAGATCGAGCATCTGCTTCGTCTACCGCAGCCGACTGTGTCAAAGCACCTGCGAGTGCTCCGAGAGGCTGGTTTCGTGGAATCCACAGTGCACGCACAGCGCCGTCTCTACCGGCTGAAACCTGAACCATTTCAGGAGGTGGACGCCTGGTTGCGTCAGTTTCGCAGGTTCTGGTCCGCTCAAGTGGATGCTCTTGAACGCCACCTCGACCACATGGAGCAATCGAGGCGCGCGAAAGCAAAGACGAGGAACGGCCGACGCGTCCGAAACCGCCAGCGTGATATAGGAGAAATGAAATGAAAATCAAACTGACCGGCGTGTACGTCGACGACCAGGCGAAGGCGCTGCGCTTCTATACCGAAGTGATGGGCTTCGTGAAGAAAGCTGATTTCAGCCAGGGACCGTTTCGCTGGCTGACGGTAGCCTCACTAGAGGACCCGGAAGGCACGGAGCTGCAGTTAGCGCTCAACGACAACCCAGCGGCCAAAGCCTACCAACAGGCCATGTTGCAGAAGGGCCTGCCCATGGCCATGTTCTTCAGCGATAACGTGCAAGCCGATTACGAACGCATGAAAGCGCACGGCGCCGAATTCACCATGCCGCCAACGGATGTGACCGCCTCCAAGATCGCCATACTAAACGATTCCTGCGGTAATCTCATTCAGGTGACAGAGTTGAAGCGATGGTAGGGCGGAGGGCATATCCAGGCCGATCTAAGGAGAAGATAATTAGCGATCACGAGGAGTACGCACCCGGCCCAGCCAGCGCGGCGCAAGTGCGAAAGGACGGAGAGAAGTGGACGCTCATTCTCACGAGAGAACTGCGGCACTCGCCGGAAAAAGTCTGGCAGGCGCTTACCGATCCTGCGCATATACGCGAGTGGGCGCCGTTCGACGTCGATGGAAATCTGGGCAAGGTTGGGACGGTCAAGCTCACCTGGACGGGAGCGCCTGCTTCAATCGAAACCAAGGTGACCCGTGTCGACGCTCCCAAGCTGCTTGAGTACGGCGATACCCGATGGGAGCTCGAACCACTCGGAAGTGGCACGCGCCTGACGCTGCGGACCAGAATCGATCGCCGCTTCATCTCATGGGGCGCTGCGGGTTGGCACATTTCGTTCGATGTTCTGGGTCGGCTTCTGAGCGGAATCCCGATCGGCCGCATCGCCGGTGGCGACGCGATGAAGTTCGAGGGTTGGCAGCGGCTCAACGCCGAGTACGCGAAGCAATTCGGTATTGAGACGCCCAACTGGGAGTCCAAGGCATCTCACAACTCGTGAATCGAGGAAACCGCAAAACAATGTCTCCATCGTTTGATAGCAAGAAAAAGGAGCTTTCATCAACACAACGAGAAGACCTGCTCACAACAGTTAAAACTCGCTTTGAGAAAAATATGAACCGCCATGAAGGTCTCGACTGGGCGAAAGTGAAAGCAAAGTTGGAAGCGAATACCGAAAAGGTGTGGTCACTCTGCGAAATGGAAAAAACTGGCGGTAAGCCGGATGTGGTTGGCCATGACAAAAAGACTGGCGAATACATTTTCTATGACTGTTCAGCCGAAAGTCCTAAAGGCCGCAGAAATGTTTGTTACCACCATGCAGGACAGGAAAAAAGAAACAAAGAAGGATTGCATCCAGTAGGCAACGTCCTGGATATGGCAGCCGCTATGGGCATCGAGCCTTTAACGGAAGAACAATATCGGGGATTGCAGAAACTTGGAGAATTCGACACGAAAACGCAGGCTTGTTGAAAACGCCCACTGCTATTACGAACCTCGGCGGCGCCATCTTCGCCGATCGCCGCTTCAACACTGTCTTCGTGTATCACGACACCGCACCTTGTTTCTATGGCGGTAGGGCGTTCCGTGGCTCGCTACGAGTCTGAATTTTGCGTCCTGGCGAGCCAGTCCCTCAAGTCGTGCGTACATGTAGGCAAACGTTGAAAGCTAGGCCCCTGCCGCCATAGGGCCGGCTGGCGAAACGAAAGACCGGAGAGAACATGAAGCCGACAAGTCGTCCGAACAACGAGGCCTCCGCGAATATCTCTAAGAGGATTGAATATCTTGGAGATTGGAGAGGAGAGACCCTCGCTCGCGTCCGTCAGCTCATCCACGATGCCGACCCCGATATGCAGGAAGAGTGGAAATGGGAGAAGGCAAAGTCCCCCGGCACCCCCGTCTGGTCCCGGGACGGCATCGTCTGCACGGGGGAATCGTACAAGCAGGTCGTGAAGCTCACCTTCGCTCGCGGAGCCTCTCTCAAAGACCCGAAGAAGCTCTTCAATTCCAGCCTGGAAGGGAACGTGCGGCGTGCGATCGACATCCGCGAAGGGGAGAAGATCAACGAAGCTGCCTTCATGCAACTCATCCGCGCCGCTGTGGAGGCGAACTCCGCAGCGCGCGCTCAACGGACAGCCAAGAAGAAGGAAGCCCACATCACGAAACGCGGAACGTCCCTGCGCTGAGTCCGTCGCGAATGCGCGCCGCGACAATCGGGGCTTCCGCCTCGTCCTCGCAAATTGCGTAACCGCCCGCCGATTCAAACATCGAATAGAAACTCCGGTAAGGCCCGTAATCCCTGATCGTGCCTTCCGCGCGGCTGGCCGCTCGCTCCTCACACACGGTCTGGCTTGGACGCAGCACCACAAAGTCCAGCGGCACGTCCTTCAGTATTTTGCGCGCTGTATCCAGGAACTCCGGCGGGATGGAAAAGTCAATCAGTACGTCATAGCCAGAACGTGCGAAGGGCAACGCCGCCGTCATAGCGCGCATGATCACCGGAAAATTCTCTCTGCGGCTCCGGTTTTCGGCTTTCGCGATGAAAGACCAGAACGTATCGCCCTCAATGTAAGAGACTGGCCCCACCAATCTCGGTATCAGCTCGCGAGCGACGGTCGTTTTCCCCGCGCCAACCGGACCCGAAAGCATAATCACAGCGCCCATATTCACTCACCTTGTTCTTTGGGAAGTCTTGCGTGTCTTCGCATTTGCCGCGTCAATCATATCCGCAGCGTCTTAGACGCTCCGGCAGTGGTTCCCGATCAACACCCGCCGCAGAAAGACGTTCGACGCAGCGCCGATTCGATTCCCGTGGCTATTGTTTGGAGTATAGAGGCCCGAACGCCCGCGAGAGCATTACCGCCATCAGCAATCCTCCGGCGCCCGTGACCACCGCATCAGGGATGCTGCGAATGTGGAACTCTCCGACGTGACAAACCAAGAAGTATCCCGCCACCGCATTCGCCGTGCCCCACAGCACGTTCACCATTGGAGACGACTGCCCCTTCCCCGGTGGCGAAGCGAACGGGCTTGGGAACGAGCGACCGGACACGCCATTCACGAAATGCGGAATCGCATTCACAAGGAAAGCACCGCCGAAAAAGTATGCGACTAACAAATACCAGCGCATATTTCCCTCCGGGTTTGGAATGTTGGGGAAAAAGCACCGGAACGATGCCGTGATCATAGCACGGCGTCAACCTGCGTGTGAGCCGAGCTAAAGCGCCCTGCAGTACCTTCGTCCCATTACGCTAGCCGGACCCGCCTATACACATCCGCGCCGCCCATCGCTAACCTACCAGTCGAACCGGTACAGGTCCCGCAGAGCCCAGACAAGCTTGGCTTTGCGCGGAGCAGAGTCCCGCACACGCTGCAAGAGCCTGCCGGTCGCTGGGGGGCGCTAATTTTCATGCAGGCGTTTCTACAAGTCCGACACCTTTCCATCCAATACGCGGCAAATTCTCGAGAGCCTTTTGCCGCCGTAGAAGACGTGACCTTCGATATCGCGCCGGGCGAGACCGTCGGATTGATGGGCGAATCGGGCTGCGGCAAAAGCAGCATCGCGCTGGCCCTGCTGGGACTCTTGCCGAAGCGGCAAGCCCAGGTCGCCGGATCGGTCGTATTCCGTGGCTCCAACTTGCTTGCGCTCAGCGAACGCGAGCTACAAAAGATTCGCGGCGCGGCCATTTCGATCGTTTACCAGGAACCGGAGATTGCGCTGAGCTCGGTGATGCGCGCGGGAGATCAAATCGCCGAAGTAATTCGCGCGCATCGCCAGCGATCGTGGAAGCAGTGCTGCGCCGATGCGCGCGCCATGCTCGCACGCGTCGGCTTCGCGCAAGTCGAGCGAATATTCAACGCTTATCCCCATCAGCTCAGCGGCGGACAGCGCCAGCGCGTCGTATTGGCGCAAGCGCTCGCGTGCGAGCCGGCATTGTTGATCGCTGACGAGCCCACGGCGCACCTCGACGTTCGCAGCCAATCGGAATTTCTGACCCTGCTCGAAACTTTGAAACGCGACTCTGGCATTTCGATGCTCCTCATCAGCCACACGCCCGAAGTTCAGGCACGCATGGCTGACCGCCTGCTCGTCATGTGGGCGGGCCGCTTCAGCGAGCGAGGCCGCTTCAGCGAAATCGCCCGAAATTCGCATGACCCGTACACACGAGCCATTCTTGGATCGGTGTCGCTCCCGCAAGAACCCGCTGACTGCATCGTCGAAGAGGTCCTCGCTCGATGAACGAAACGGTCACCACGATCGATGCCTTCCCGCCGGATGCGCTAGTCTCGGTTCGTAATTTGAGCAAGACCTACATCCAGCGGCACACCTTCAGCGGGACAAAATTCACCGTCGAAGCCCTTCGTGGCATCGATCTCGACATCCGCAGAGGCACCACCGTCGCTCTGGTTGGCGAATCCGGCGCTGGCAAATCAACACTAGTTCGGTGTCTGGATCTTCTCGAAAAACCAACCTCCGGCGAAATTTGGTTCGACCGCGTCAATCTGCTCACTCTGAGTCACAGGCGGCTTTTTCCGGTGCGGCGACAGATCCAACTCATATTTCAGGATCCTGCATCCGCCTTCAATCCCGCCATGACCGCAGCGGAAATAATCGAAGAACCGCTAGCGATCCAGCGCGAAGGAGCAAAGGCTGATCGGCGCCGCCGCGCACTGGAAGTAATGGACCAGGTCGGCTTGCCAGCGGCATCTGCCGAAAAGCGCCCACTCGACTTTAGCGGCGGCCAGCGACAGCGTCTGGCAATCGCTCGAGCACTCGCGCTTCAGCCCAAGCTGCTGATTCTAGACGAAGCAGTCTCGAACCTCGACCTCGCTACCCGCGATTCCATCGTTTCGCTGCTCGATACTCTGCAAACGGAACATGCGCTTACCTACGTTCACGTCCTGCACGATTTGCGCCTGGCATCGGAACTGGCCGCCGAAGTTGCGGTGATGTTCGAAGGGCAAATTGTGGAACACGAAAGCGCCGAGCGATTATTCGCGCAGCCCGAGCATCCTTATACGCGTTCCCTACTCCGCGCCTTGACCCCTTCGGCACCGTTTTACAAAGACGCGCTCGTTGAGGCGCTGTCATGAAATTCTTAGCCCGTCGATTCGCGTACTCGCTGATCATTCTGCTCGCCATCTCATTCCTTTCATTCCTGCTGCTCCAATGGGCCCCCGGCGACTACTTCGACGCCATGCGCATGAATCCCCGTGTCTCGGCGCAGACCGTCGAGATCCTGCGCGCCGAGCATGGTGTGGACCACTCCTTTCCCGTTCGCTACGCGCTCTGGATGCGCTCGCTCGTCGAAGGTGACATGGGCGTCTCTTTCGCCTATGGCACTCCCGTAGGCCCGCTGCTTTGGCCACGCGCGCGCAACACCTTGCTGCTCACTGGCTGTTCGATGATGCTCGCATGGCTGCTCGCTGTTCCGCTCGGCGTGTGGACTGCCGCTTCTAAAGATAGCTGGCTCGACCGCATCTGCTCGTTTGCCACCTCAACATTGCTGGTGATTCCGGACTTGCTCCTGTTTCTGCTGTTGCTCCTGTTGGCCGTACGCACCGGCTGGTTCCCGTCCGGCGGAATGGTGTCTTCCAATTTCGACGATCTCTCCTTCTGGCAAAAGTCAGCGGACGTTGCTCTACATTTCGCTCTACCCGCTTTGGGTTTGGCGCTCGTCTCTCTGCCTTTATTGCTTCGCCACGCGCGCGCAGCCATGATCGAGGTGCTCGATTCGCCCTTCATTCGCGCCGCGCGAGGCCACGGCATTCCGCGCTCGCGCCTGCTGTGGCGTTACGCGCTTCCCGCAGCGTCGAATCCTTTGATTTCGCTCTTCGGCCTGTCGGTCGCCACCATGCTCAGCGGCTCGCTGATCGTAGAGGTGATTCTCAGCTGGCCCGGTCTCGGCCCGCTCATGATTCAAGCAATTTTGTCTCGCGACGTGAACGTCGTCATCGGCGTCGTCATGCTCTCGTCTGTTTTTTTGCTCGCCGGAAATTTGATAGCCGACGTTCTCCTGTTCGCCAGCGATCCTCGGATTCGGGTGGAGTGACGGATGAAGCGTCACTACACATTCTGGGGCGTTCTGATTCTGCTCGCGATCTTCCACATGGTCGTACTTTTCGCCAGCTTCTTCTCTCCATACAGTTACTCGGCACAAAATCGCGATTTTCCTTACGCGCCGCCGTCAAGAATCCATTTCGTGGACTCGCACGGACACTTTCACGCTCGTCCCTTCGTCTATGGCTGGCAAGTTTCCGCCAATTCGTCCGGCTCATACCTCCCTGATTACAGCGCCATCTACCCGCTGCACTTTTTCGTCGCCGGCTCGCGCTACGAAATCGCTGGCGTCGTCCCTTCGCACATCCATCTCTTCGGCGTGAGTTCCCCGGGCCATATCTTTCTCATGGGTACCGACGGCTACGGCCGCGATCAGTTCACTCGCTTTCTTTATGGCGGCCAGATCTCTCTCGCAGCCGGCCTCGTCGCCGCTGCGCTCTCGCTCGTTTTGGGCTTGGTGGTCGGCTCGTTTGCTGGATATTACGGCGGCTGGCTCGATAACGCATTGATGCGAGGCGGCGACATATTTATGGCCTTGCCGTGGCTGTACCTGCTATTCGCCGTTCGCGCCGCCCTGCCGCTTCACGTCGCCCAAGGCGAAGTCTTCCTCCTCATCGTCGCTGTGATCGGGTTGATTGGCTGGGCGCGGCCCGCCCGGCTGATCCGCGGCGTGGTGCTTAGCGCGAAGGAACGCAACTTCGTCCTTGCTGCGCGCGGCTTCGGCGCCTCCGACTTTTACTTGCTTCGCCGCCACATCTTGCCGCGCACCTACAGCATCCTGCTCACGCAAATGACGCTGCTGATCCCGCAATACATCCTTGCCGAAGTGACGCTCAGCTTCCTCGGCCTCGGCATCGGCCAGCCGCTGCCCAGCTGGGGCAGCCTGCTATCGGCGCTTCAGGAATATTACGTCCTGGCCTCTTACTGGTGGATGTTCCTGCCGGTTATTCTTCTGGTCCCGGTGTTCCTCGGCTATTCCCAAATCGCCGATGCTCTGCAGGAACACTTCTCGTCTGTAGCGCTGTAAAACGATGTCTGTCTCTGCAAGAATTCGCTCATGCGCATGACCCTTCTTCGAGGGAGTATTGTTGCCGCCTGCCTCATTTTAACGGCGCTCGCCTCTCCCGCACTTGCGCATCCGGCTGGTGCTATTGCGCCCACGCCGTCAGCGAATGAATTGATCGGCACTTCCGGTGGAACGCTCACCATCGCGCTGCGTTCTGAGCCAAAAACCCTGAATCCCGCTCTCGCCAGCGACCAGTCCTCGCAGGACGTCATCTATTGCATGAATGCCGACCTCATCCACATCAATCGCCAATCGCAGAGAACCGAGCCGGATCTCGCGCAATCCTGGACCGTTTCGCGCGACGGCAGAATCTACACCCTTCATCTTCGCCGCGGCTTGCGTTTTTCCGATGGAAAGCCATTCACCGCCGACGATGTGGTGTTCAGCTTCCGCGTGTATCTCGATGAGAAAATAGATTCTCCTCAACGCGATCTGCTGATCATTGGTGGAAAGCCGATCTCCGTCGAAAAAGTTGACGCCCACACGGTGCGTTTCACTCTGCCGCAGCCTTATGCGGCTGCTGAGCGCCTGTTCGACGGCTTCCCCATTCTGCCTCGGCATCTGCTCCAAAGCGCGTATCTCAAAAGCACCTTCTCGAAAATGTGGACGGTCTCCAGCGCGCCCAGCCAGTTCGCCGGATTGGGGCCGTTCCGGCTCGCTGAATACGTACCCGGCCAGCGCATCGTTCTCGAACGGAATCCTTATTATTGGAAGCGCGACGCCTCCGGAAAACAGCTTCCCTACCTCAACAAAATCGTCTTTCTGTTTGTCCCCAGCGAAGACGCGCAAGTGATTCGCTTTCTCTCCGGCGATACGGACGTACTCAGCCGCTTCAGCTCGGAAAACTACTCGGTCCTCCAAGCGCAAGAATCCGCCAGGCGATTTCACGTGGACGATCTGGGCGCCAGCCTCGAATACAATTTTCTTTTTTTCAATCTCAACGACCTCAGCTCTAAAAAACTTCCGCAAATCGCTGCCAAGCAGGCCTGGTTTGGCGATGTGCGATTCCGCGAAGCCGTTTCGTCTGCCATCGATCGCAACGCCATCGTCCGCCTCGTCTATCAAGGCCGCGCTACGCCGCTCGCCGCGCAAGTCACGCCGGGAAACAAGCTCTGGCTCGATTCCGCGATCCACTCGCCGGTACAGTCTGTCCAACACGCGCGCGATTTGCTGAAATCCGCCGGCTTTTCCTGGCGCTCGGATGGCTCGCTCCTGGATGCGCACGGCAAACCAGTCGAGTTTTCAATTCTCACTAGCTCCTCCAACGCACAGCGCATGAAAATCGCCACGCTGATTCAGAGCGATCTGAGCGCCCTGGGCATGAATGTCCACGTCGTCTCTCTCGACTTCGGCGCCATGGTCGATCGGCTGCTCAATTCATTCGACTACGAAGCTGCCATCATGGGCCTCGCCGATGGTGATGCCGATCCCAACACCGAAATGAACGTTTGGCTTTCCAGTGGCGGCATGCACATCTGGCATTTGAACGAGCCGCACGCAGCCACGCCGTGGGAGGCCGATCTCGATCGGCTGATGAACCAACAACTCGTGACGCTCAATTACGTGAAACGCCGCCAGTTATACGACCAGGTGCAGCAGATCGTCGCAAAGCAATTGCCCATAATTTGCCTCGCAAGCCCGGACGTCCTCGTGGGCGCCAAAGACCGCGTGGGCAATTTTTCGCCGGCGATACTCGAGCCTTACGTCTTGTGGAATGTGGATCGAATCTATGTCCACTGACACAACGATCATCGCGCCCGCGGAATCGCCGAACTCTTCATTGCGCGATGACTCTCAGCTCGTTCGCGAATGTCTCCGAGGCAGCGAAGCCGCGTGGTCCGCGCTGATCGAAAAATATAAGAACCTCATCCACTCGATTCCCATCAAGTACGGTCTGTCACCTGACGACGCCACCGACATCTTCCAGGCCGTCTGCCTCGAAATGCTTTCGGAGCTGCCCAAGCTGCGTAAGCCCAAGGCGCTGCCAAAGTGGATCATGCAGGTGGCCATGCACAAATGCTTTCATCACAAACGCCAGCTTCTGCGCGTCTCGACCGCGGGATCTGCCGAAGACATGCCCGGGCGCGGCGTCTTTCCGGCTGTTGAAACTCCGAACGCTGAAAAGTTGCTTCGTGAGGCCGAAGAAGAGCAGAGCTTTCGCGACGCGATCGCCAGCTTGCCGCCCCGCTGCCAACAACTTATCCATCTGCTGTTCTTCGAGGAACCTGCTCGTCCCTATCAGGAAATCGCCATCGAACTACGCCTCGCGCCGGGCTCGATCGGCTTCATTCGCCAGCGCTGTCTGGACAAGCTGCGCACCAAGCTGGAGCAGGCGGGCTTTTAGTGGCTGCTCCTGCGAAAAAGACGCCTGTTTCAGCGGCGATTCTTCGCAAGCTCAGCTCCCTTTCCGATGACGCCAGCCGTGAACGCTACCTCAAAAGCCACCCGGCGCTCCTCCGCAAGGATGTCGCACTGCATTTGAATGATGTTGTAAGGTCCCAACTCCGCGCCGACTCGCGTCAGGCTCTCTCGCTAGCCGAAGCGGCTGTTGCCATCGCACGCCGCATCCGCAATCGTGAGGCTTTGGCGCGCAGCCTGCGCTCGAAAGCCAACGCGCTGTACATGCTCGGCGAAAACAAAAGTGCTCTGGAATTTCACGCCGAAGCGCTAAGCGCCTTTCGCCAGATCGGCGACGCGCGCGAACAAGCACGCACGCTAATCCCCACAATCCAGCCGCTAATCCTCCTCGGCGACTATCAACGCGCTTTCGATACCGCGGCCGAAGCTAGGACAATCCTCGAACAGATCGGCGACGCGCAGCGCCTGGGCCACCTGGAAATCAATGTCGGCAATATCTATCACCGCCAGGACCGCTTCGAGGAGGCTCTGGCTTGCTACGACCGCGCCTACGAATCTCTTTTGCCTTTCCGCGATTCCGAGGGACTGGCCGTCGCGCTCTACAACATGGCTGTGTGCCTCATCTCCTTGAACGACTTCCCGCGCGCACTCGCCTCCTATCAGCGCGCTCGCGAAATGTGCGTGAAGCACGGCATGACGCTTCTGGTCACCCAGGCCGACTACAACATCGCCTACCTCTACTACCTTCGCGGCGAATACGGACGCGCCATCGAAATGCTGCGCGCCACGCGCGAAAAGTCTGAACAAAATGGCGACGCGCACATTCTGGCCCTCTGCTATCTCGATCTTTCGGACATCTATTTGGAGCTCAATCTGAGCGCCGAGGCCCGCGAAGTCGCGCACGAAGGATGGGAGCGCTTCCGCAAACTCGGCATGGGCTACGAAGAAGCGAAATGTCGGGCCAACGAAGCGATGGCGCTCGGCCAGCTTGGCAAAGCCATTGAGGCGCTTCAGTTATTCGATCAAGCCCGCGCAAAATTCGTTCAAGAAAAAAACCTGGTATGGCCTTGGCTCATCGACCTTTACCGTGCGCTGGTCTTATACAACGAAGGGCGCTATTTCGAATCGCGCCACTTTGGCGAACTGGCAGCGAATTTCTTTGACACTTCCTTTCTCCCCAGTAAAGCGATCCTGTGTCACCTGCTGCTCGCCCGCCTCGCGTTCCGCTCCGGCGACTTTGCCGCCGCGAAATCCGAGTGTGCCAGTGCAACCGGCCGGCTTTCTTCGCTCGAAGCTCCCTCGCTCCGATTCCAGGCCGAATTTCTGTCCGGCCAGATCGCGGAAGCGGCGGGAGCGTTGCCGGACGCTTACAACTCTTTCCAGCGCGCTCGTGAAGCGCTCGAAACTTTGCGCAGCAACCTTCATGGCGAAGAGCTGAAAATCTCGTTCATGAAAAATCGGCTCGAGGTTTACGAATGCCTCGTGGATTTGTGCACCAGGCCCGCGCAAAACCGCGATACCGCCGAAGAAGCCTTCGGCTACATGGAAATGGCCAAATCGCGCAGCCTGGCCGAACTTCTCGTTCACCACGCCCAGGCTCTGCCCGAAACTCTCGGCGGCCAAAGCGGGTTAGTCCGCAAAATCCGCGAGATGCGAGAAGAACTGAACTGGTATTACCGTCGCCTGGAAATCGAGCAGTTGCAGACTGGCACGCCATCGCCTGAACGCATCGAACAGCTGCGCCAAAAGGCCACCATGCAGGAGAACAGTCTGCTGCGCGCGCTGCGCGAACTGCCTGCGTCGCAGAACTCCGGTGCAAATGTCGCTCCAGAATCCGTCGATAGCATTCGCGCGGCGCTTCCCCCGGACGCCGCCATGATCGAGTACTTCGGCGTGAAGGGACAATTCCTGGCTGCCATCCTCACGCACCGGTCACTCGAAATTGTGCCACTGACTCCCGTTTCTCGCGTGATCAACCTCATGCGAATGCTTGAATTTCAAATCTCCAAATTTCGCCTCGGCAGCGATTACACCCGCCAATTCGAAAAGCCGCTTTTGGACGCTGCGAATGCACACCTTCGGAATCTGTACGCGGAGATCATCGCGCCGCTCCGTGCCCGTTTAGACGTCCGCCACCTGGTAATTGTTCCCCACGGCGTTCTGCACTATTTGCCGTTCCAGGCGCTCCTGGATCGCGACCGCTATTTGATCGACGATTTCTCGATTTCCTACGCTCCCAGTGCCACCACTTTCGCTCTTTGCCAGAGAAGCCCCAAGCGTTCAGATGGGCCGCCTCTCGTGATGGGTGTGCCAGACGCCAGGGCCCCCTTCATCCTGGACGAAGTACAAGCCGTCGCAAAGCTTTTGCCCGGCGCGGCCTTGTTTGTCGGAGCCGCGGCCAGCGAAACGAATCTGCGCGAAAAAGGTGTGGGTAGCCGCGCGATTCACATCGCCACACACGGCAATTTCCGCCAGGATAATCCGATGTTTTCCAGCATCCGCCTGGGCGAAGGGAATTTGGCCCTGTACGACCTGTACCAATTGAAGCTCGATTGCGAGTTGATGGCCCTAAGCGGATGTGCCACTGGCCTCAACGTCGTCACCGCCGGCGACGAGCTGCTTGGCCTGGTCCGCGGTCTTCTCTTCGCCGGGGCACGTTCCCTCTTACTGTCTCTGTGGGACGTCCACGATCGCACGACTGCGGATTTCATGACCGTCTTCTACCAGCAGTTGGAATCTTCCGACTCGAAACCATCCGCCTTGCAGCACGCCATGCTGAAAATGCGTGATCGTTACGCCCATCCCTACTATTGGGCTCCGTTTACCCTGACCGGCAAGATAACCGCTCGCTGACCCCTACCAAAACTTTCTCGCCGGTGCCTATATTTTTTGGCCCCCTCCCTACCCTTATTGACAGGCACGGATGAGAGGGCAGTAGCGGACCTTCTGGGGAGGGCCCGCAATTCCAAGGAATGGGGGATGAGAATGCGACATTTTTCGTCAGAGCAGTGGGCAGACTTTGTAAGGCAGACGCTGAAAGGAAAGGACATGCGGGAGATGCAAGCCCATATCGAGGCCGGATGCGACCAGTGCAGTGGCGCCGTGGCGGCCTGGATGCGCATCACTCAATTGGCCTCGCGCGAAAGCGCTTTCGAGACCCCGGCCGCCGCCGTGAAGATGGCGAAGGCGACAATGAAGTTCCATGCGCGGCCTGCTCGGTCTCCTATCGCCAAGTTGCTTTTCGACAGCGTGAACGCTCCCCTGCTTGCTGGCGTGCGCTCCTCGTCATCCCAGCCTCGCCAGTTGCTCTATGGCTTCGACGAATACCGCGTGGACTTGCGTTTTGAACCGAATTTCGACGCCGATCAGGCCCTCTTACTGGGCCAAATTTTGTCGGCGGCGGCCGATCAAGGCGCGGGATCCGTTGGTGTCACGCTCATGCGGGGCGGCCAAGTGCTGGGCACTGCGGAGACCAACGAATTTGGCGAGTTTCAGATGGAGTGCGATTTGGGTGGGCGTCTCGAGCTGCAACTGACGCTGCCAGAGGGCGAAATCGTGAAAGTTCCGATGGTCGAGCCGGTTAGCGATGAAAAGTCGAAAACCACTCAATCTGCTGGCCGCAAAATGCTTACGGCAACACGACGGGATAAGGGAAAAAGTACTAGGAAATAGGTCCAGTTCCAAAGGAGCCAAAAATGTCCGTCCGTACCATAGGGCAAAGCCGTTCACAGCGCGAATCTAGCGCTTCGATGATCCCCGGGTTTAGAAAGGAACGATTCGCAATTATGAAACGACTAAGTCTGCTGGTCCTTCTGGTCTGCTTAGGGTTCGGCGCTCCACCGGCGCGGGCGCAAGGCTTGCTCGGAGGATTGCTCTCCGGCGTCACTACGACCCTTTCGAATACGGTCACTGCCGTCACCAGCACGGTCACAGGCCTGCTCGCCCCACCGCAGACGGTCATCGTTCGCACCAATCTGGGGCTTCGTGGCTTGCAGAACGCCTGCCGGTCGAACGGATGCACCGTCGTTCGCAACCTCGACGGCAATCAGGGCCAGGTCTTCCTTGTCCAGCCTCAACAGGGGCTCATTCCTGATGTGCTCGCAAGTGTCCTTCGGTTAGTAAACGGCATTGTTGATGCCGAACCTGACCAACTCGTCATCATCCCGCCAAATTCCAGCGCCGGCGCCTATCAGACGACGGTCCCTACGTATCTTGACGATCAAACTCCGGTCAACTATTTCGGCACCACAGTGTGGGACGGCTACGTCAATCAGCCGGCCGCGTGGATGATCGGCGCGGCGCAAGCACAAAGCACGTTTAATGTAACCGGCAACGGCGCAATCGTCGCTGATATCGACACGGGTGTCGATCCGACCCACCCGGCGCTGAAGCCCTTCTTGCTGCAAGGGTACAACTTCATCACCAATCAGCCGGGAGCTTCGGAACTGAACGACTTGAACGGTGCCACTGGCTCGGCCTGCAACAGTTGCCAAGCAGCTTTCGTCGACCAGCACACCGCCGCCATGCTCGATCAGCACACCGCCGCTATGCTCGACGGCACGCAGTTCGCCGACTTCGGCCACGGCACGGAAGTGCTGGGAATGGTTCACCTCGTAGCGCCAACTGCGCGTTTGCTGCCGCTCAAGGCCTTCAGTGCGGATGGCAGCGGAGATCTCTCCAACATCCTCAGCGCCATCTACTACGCGGTCCAAAATCACGCCAACGTCATCAACATGAGCTTCGAGCTCAGTTCCAGTTCAACCGAACTTACCGACGCGATCAACTATGCCAACTCTAATTCCGTGATTTGCGTCGCGTCCTCCGGTAATGACGGCGAGAACGAGATGGTTTATCCCGCCGGCCTATCGGGCGTCATGGGCGTTGCTTCGACCAACTACTTCGATCAGCGCTCCACCTTCTCGAACTATGGCAACCAGATCGTGTGGGTCGCTGCGCCCGGCGAAAACATCGTCACCACCTATCCGTTCGGAACGTACTCAGTGACCTCTGGCACGTCATTTACTTCGCCGATGGTTGCCGGCACCGCTGCTCTGCTTCTGAACCTAAATCCCAAACTAAGCCCGTCCGCCGTAGCCAAGGCAATCTCCAACGCGCAGTGGATCGGTCCGAACATGGGCTATGGAGAGCTCAACGTAGACTGGGCACTCTCCGCACAGCAATACTGGGGCTGGTAAAAGTGAGCGCGATGCCGCAAATCACGGAGAAGGAATTCGAGTTGGCTCTGCCTCTGAACTCGCCGGCATCCCCGCTCGGCGTTAGTTCCCAACTCGTATCCTTCTCCGACTCCTGCGCCGCTCCTCTGCAAGTGAAAGCGGCGCAGGAGGAAATGGCCGCGCTGCGCAGTGCGGTCGTTTGCTCGCTGAACCAGCTACTCGATCTGAAGGACTTGAACACCGGCGTCCACAGCACCCGCCTCGCGGAATGGGCGCTGCACGTGGCCGGCGAAATCGGCTTGGACGAAGCCTCGTTTCCCGATATCGAAGTCGCCGCGCTGCTCCACGACATCGGCAAAATCGGCGTCCCAGATGCGATTCTGAACAAGCCCGGCCGGTTAACTCCCGAAGAATACGAGCTGATGAAGAAACATCCGGAATATGGGTGGATCGTGCTGCGCCGCATGCCCAGCTTCGAGCGCATCAGCTTGCTGATCCTTCACCATCACGAAAGCTTTAATGGCAAAGGTTACCCCGGCGGCCTGGCTGGCGAGGAAATTCCCATCGGCTCGCGCATCGTTTCCGTGATAGACGCCTTCGACGCCATGGTTTCCTCTCGTCCCTACCGCGCCGGAATGCCCATCGAGGAAGCCTCGCGCCGTCTGATCGAAGCCAGCGGCACGCAGTTCGATCCGAGCGTCGTCGAACGCTTCCTGCCGCTCGCCCGAGCTGAAATGCCCGCCGTACTGGCCGCAGTCGGCGCCACCGCCGCCTGATCCGGGTCAAATCTTCGCGCGTCCTTAGGCAGTCACGTTCTCGTCGCCGCCAACCCACTCAATCCCAATGTTTGACGCGGAGAGGACCCGATCCGCCAGCTGCTAGTTAAGGCGTTGTGGCGGGTGGTCCACGCTCGCGCTGATTTTGACTTTGTGGGTGCCCAACGCTCGGGTTTTTGAGCGTGGGGCTTTTCGCTCTTCTCTTCGTTTCACGATGTCCCTACAAGTTCCGCAGGTTAATCAATCAGGTCGATGTCGATCAGTATTTCTCCGCGCCGCTGATAAAAAGCATAACTGTTCCATGGCCAATGCCTGGGGGCATCGAGTGCAGAAGTCCCTGCCCGTAAATGCGCTGCAGCCCTTTGGGCCTATCCGAGCCGCCCCTTGCTCCCACACCGAGCATGGGGCACTCGCGAAACATCCTCGGGAGATAAGTATCGTGATGGTATCATGCTCGCCGAATGCTCCGCTCCCGGACAAACCGGCGAAAAGAGCCCGGGCCACCCGCCAACGGCACATACACTGGCTGGGGAGGCGGATACGTGTTCTTGGCCGGGCGAATGTTTGCGCAATACACGGACGGCACAGTCCTCTTCGCGCAAACCGATCATCTCGGTTCTACGCGCCTGCTGACCGGCTATCCGACTCCCAGCATCGGTGCGTGCTACGACTACTACCCGTTCGGCGAGATCATCTCGTGCGGAGCCACCGGCGACCAGCCGCAAAAATTCACCGGCTACTTGCGCGATTCCGAAACGAATCTCGACGACGCCAACGCCCGCTACTTCGCCTCCTCCCTCGGCCGTTTCATGTCCTCCGATCCCTCGGGCCTGTACTTTGCTGACCCGACGGACCCACAGCAACTCAACCTCTACTCCTACGTCCGTAACTCCCCGCTTTCGATGATCGATCCGACGGGCCTGGGCGGGCAGCCCCCGCCGCCCATCGTCGGCACAATGCTGAACGGGGTGCTGCAGCCCGAATGTGATCAGACGTGCCAATTTTTCGGAATGCTCCTTTTCGACTCCTTGCAATTCGTCTACTCGCAACCTGTCGGCTGGATTAACGTTCCAATCGGAGGAGGCGGAGGAGGAGGCGGCGGAGGCGGAGGGCCGCAATCACCGTCCCAACAAAAAAAACCGGATGAGTGGGATGTATATACGAAATGCAATCAACAGGCCATGGCCGCCTCTGGGCCCACCACAGACGAGCGGACCGTCTGGGCGACAATATATGGCGCAGTTTTCGGACTATTCACCGGAGAAAGCACAACGGCGGTGCTAAAGGGTGCGGGCGGCGGCTTCGTCTTCGATCAGTTGGCGAGGTCCACTGTTTACGACAGCCATTTGAGTACCTGCATGGCCGAGAACGGGTACCCGAATTTTAGCACCTCGATGATGGGGACTTTCTAGCTGGAGATAAAGTGGACGCCGTGACGAAGGGCAAAGTTCCGGAGCTGTTCTATGTGAAAATATCTGTCGCCTTTCTGCCGCTATTCCTCCTGGCACCCTTCGGGCTGTGGCAGAGCCGTGCAGCGTTCGGGGCGGCTCTGATCATTGGTGCACTGCTGCAGGGCCTGGTTCCACCAAGGAAACATTTCTTCCCAGTCGTCGTAATCGCTAGTCTAATAGCGGTAGCCTATTGGCTGGAGGCGATTCCTCGGCTCATACGCTTGCTACGCTAACTCCGAACCGAAGCCGCAAACTCCGTCATGCACGGCGTTCCAGCAGCAGGCCGCTCAGCTTGCGCGAGGCTTTGAGGCTGCATCGACTGCGTCAGGGTGGATTACTTTCGGGACCGGCGTGGGGAGCGTTCTCTCCGGTGCTGGCGAGGGATTAACGTTCGGCCGGGTGCCCCGGGCTCGGATTTTGAAGTTGTGGGTGCCCCATGCTCGGTTTTCGAGCGTGGGGCTTTTGCATCTCCGAAGCTTTCCGGCGATCTTCTAATCAACTGGATCGATTTCGATCAGTATTTCTCCACGGCTGATTAGATGACGTTGTCGGCTCCTCTCTCCGAGTAAACTTGGCAGCTGTTGGACGACCAAGGCTCGGAAGAAAGGAGCCGAGCGATGCTGATTATAGGATGTGATTTTCACACGCGCTACCAGCAAACGCTCGTAAGTGCAGGCCGCGCCCACCTGTACCAAACCTGTCCCTCTGACCAGTAGCATCTCCTTCCAGATTTGCTATGTTCGATCTGTAGTCATGTGCGCCGAAGGACAATTCGTCGCCGAGCCGGCTGGTCTCAGCTGGAGGGAGAGCCCCGCCTCTCGTCGGAACCTTTCGCACAGAACAAACCGCGCGAAGTATTCGCTTTTTCTTCGCAGCCATGCCGTGCGAATCGTCTCCGAAGGGCGGAACTGTCAATCGACCTTCAGCGCACGTAAGTTGCTGAAAACACAAGACCGAGCACATGCAAGGGCGGAACGTCCCGGCGAATGCGAAAATCGCCAAAAGCTGGCGGTAGTGAAACGCCTAACGCAGCGCGCCGAGCCGCTTTTCGGCTTGATGCATCGCTTCGTAGATTTGATCGAACGACTCGATGGCGAAGAGTTTCGTGTGGATGCGATCTACTCGCACCGGAGTATTCAGCACATCCTCGAGACTAAAATCAGCGATCTCGCATCCGCCGCTCAGCACGTTGGTGCACTCCCCCTGCGAACTGATCACCCCGCTGCCATAGACTTTCACTTCCGCGCCCTCCCGGATCAGCCCGAACTCTACTGTGTACCAGAAGAGTCGCCCGATGCGCTCCAGCAGCGCGTGATCGGTCAGCCCCGCGCACACCGCCCCGTAGTGCTGCAAAAAATCCGCGAACACTTTGTGCGCGTGCATCGGCACGTGCCCGAACACGTCGTGAAAAATGTCCGGCTCGGGCGTGTAATCCAGCGAATTGCGCGGACGGATTCGCGTGGTGGTGGGAAACATGCGCGCGGCGAGCATTTCGAAGAACGCTTCGCCCGGCAAAAAACCGCTCACCGCAGTGGCGCTCCATCCGGTGCGCGGTTTCAGCCGCGCCGAAATCGCCGTCAAGTTCGGCAGCCGGTCATCCTCCAGCCCGATAATCGAATAGCCTTCCAGATATTCGCGGCACGCCGCCGCGTCAATCTGCGGACGCCGCCGCCGCACCAGCTCCGCCCAGATCTCATGCTGCTCGGGTGTGTACTCTTCGTATTTCTGCTTGATCAGGTACGGCGCTGCGGCGGCCAGTTCCACGGTTCACTTCCTGTCGGCCATTCGCTCCTATATCGTTCAAAGATTGAAGTGATCGTATCGCGCCGCTGTCGCCAGTTCCCTGCTGCGCGCCAACCGCGCGGAAATCCGCTGAGCCGATGCCGAATTAGTCCAGCGCCCGGGTATCGCCAGCCCGCAATCGGGACAGCATCCATCGTGCAATCTATTTTCTTGCACGTCGTGCCACGACCGCTTGACCAGAAGTGCCTTGCACGATGGACAATATGTATGCGCCCCGTCGCTATAAATATTCCCTTCGTAAACGTAGTGCAGCCCCACGTCCAGCGCCGCTGCGCGGGCCGCATGAAGCGTTTCCGGAGGCGTTCGCGGTTTGTCGCGCAGCTTGAAATCGGGATGGAACGCGGTGAAGTGCAACGGCACGTCCGGCCCAAGATGGTCGAGCACCCATTCGGCCAGCTCGCGCGTTTCCGACGGAGCATCGTTCAGCGTGGGAATGATCAAGTTGGTGATCTCGAACCACACGTTGGTCTCGTTCTTCAGCCACTCCAGCGTTTCCAGCACCGGCTTCAGATGCGTCAGCGTCACGCGCCCGTAGAAATTCTCGGTAAATCCCTTCAGGTCGATATTCGCCGCGTCGATGTGATCGTAGATATCGTGAAACGCCTCGCGCGTGATATAGCCGTTCGACACCATCACCGTCTTCAGTCCGTATTCCTTCGCCGCCTGGCAGATGTCGATCACGTACTCGCCCCAAATCGTGGGCTCGTTGTACGTGAACGCAATCGAGGGGCACCCGTTGCGGATCGCCAGCAGCACCACATCTTCGGGAGGCATATGCGCCGAGCCCACTTGATCGGCGCGCGATTTCGAGATGTCCCAGTTTTGGCAGAAAAAGCAGCCCATGTTGCAGCCGGCCGTACCCATGGAAAACACGCGGGTGCCTGGAAGAAAATGATTCAGCGGTTTTTTCTCGATGGGATCGACCTGCAGCGCGGCTGGACGCGCGTAACCGAGGCTATAAAGCTTTCCACCTTCGTTTGCGCGAATAAAGCAGAACCCTGCTTGCCCTTCGCCGATATGGCAGTGCCGCGGGCACAAATAGCAGTGAACTTTTCCGTTCGGTTCCGGCTCCCACCAACGCGCCGTGTGCGGGGCCTCAGCCTTTTGCGGAACCTTTGGTTCGCTCATGCAAATACCTCTTGCTGTCACCACTTAGCGCGATTATACGCCTACGCCGCACCGCGCGCCCTAAGCCCCGCGCGGGCACGGCACGCGGCGCCGTTATCCGAACTTCCGTCGCGCTGCGCGCACACGTTAATTTTTAGTCAGGCTGCTGGATTCGGCGCGATTCGCGTGGGAGGCATGGCTCCGGGGCCTGGACTCGAACCAGGATAAACGGCTCCAAAGGCCGCTGTGCTACCAATTGCACTACCCCGGAGTGGTGACGAAAATTGTAGCAGACATCTCCCAGTTCCGGTCTCCACTCTGCCAAGACGAACGTCAAGCTGCCGCGCCATGCCGCCACCGTTTGCCGCTCTTTCGCGAATTTGCTAGTCTTCTGAAGCCGAGCGCAGCGGAGAGGTGTCCGAGCGGTTTAAGGAGCACGCTTGGAAAGCGTGTGTAGGGGAAACTCTACCGTGGGTTCGAATCCCACCCTCTCCGCCATTGCATCAGGTCCAGCGAATTAGAGCCTTCCTAAAATCTTCTCCTTGATCGATCGCGCGAATTACGAGGAGCGTTAAACGTTGCGGCGGCCGTGTCACGAAGCAGAGTCGAGCCGATGTCTTGACGACCCTCTGTCCGCGACCGCGGTATCTGCATCGCAGCGAGAGGAGGCAGCATGAGTAAGGAAGCAGGCGGCTCGGATGTTCAACAGAACGGCATGCTGACCCGGCGCGAGGTGCTTTACGGCCTTGGCGCAATCGCATTGGCGTCGAGCCTGTCAGCGCCGAGAGCCTATGCGTTCAAGGGCACCGACATGATCGATGTCGAGGGCGGTCGGCTCGAGTATTCGGTGCAAGGCCACGGCCCGACGATCTACATGATTCCCTCATACGGTCGCGGTTGCGAAGACTTTGACATGCTGTCGGATACGCTGGTACAGCACGGCTACAGGGTCGTGCGCGCCCAGCCGCGTGGTGCCGGTGCCAGCACCAGCCAGAAGCCGGAGCTGACGCTGACCGATATGGCTAACGACGCCGCCACGGTTCTGAAGGCGGTGGGCGGAACGCCAGCCGTTCTGGTAGGCCACGATTTCGGTCAACGGATCACCCGCACGCTTGCAACTCAACGCCCCGAATTGGTGAAGTGCCTGGTCAGTTTCGCCTGCGGCGGCAAGGTCAAGATGGCGCCAGAGGTTGGACGGGCTGGCGCGCTGTGCTTCGATCTCTCTCTGCCATGGTACGTGCGCAAGGCTGCGGTGCGTTATGCGTTCTTCGCGCCCGGCAACGACCCCACCCCTTGGAAGGACGGCTGGTATCCAGAAACCGCCAAGCTGCAACGTAGTGGTGCCGGGGACCCGGTCAGCGCGTTTTGGGCTGCGGGCGGCGTCGTGAAAGTGTTGGTCGTGCAGGCTCTGCAGGATGTCGCTGCCGTGCCCGAGAATGCGCGTCTGTTCACGGCCGATTTTCCGGACCGCGCGCAGCTCGTGGAGATCAATCATGCCGCACACGCACTTCTGCCGGAGCAGCCCAAGCCAGTTGCCACAGCGGTGCTGAAATTTCTTCACGAGAACACCTGAAGTCCCCTGCCGATTGAGGCAATGCGGGGACGCAAGACTTGTATGTTTCCTTGAAGGCGAAGCTGAGCCGGAGTCGCGATTTCGCCGAGGTACGTGCTCCTGGCGTCCCTACCCGACCAATTCTGTCACGAAAAGGGCGGAGCGATTCGAGCGCGCCGTCTTGTTTCACGGATTGAGTGAAGCCGGCAGCTATCAAAGCTTAGTGGACAAGAGACAAATCGCGATGACCTACGGCACTTCGCAGCGGTACAATTTTTCCTTGCCGGTTGATCCCGCCAAAATGGGTTGGCCTGACCGAACGGAATGGCAAGGCCACGGCCTATAGCTTGGCGAAGTCGCTCATGAGCGCGTCGCCGGCATGGAATGATTCCCCAAAGAACAGTTTGACGGCATTCTCGGAAGATGATGCGCGATGAATCTCATGACAGCCTCATTCGATCCGCGGGAAAAATTTAGAACGGCGTATGGGGCGCACCCGCGGACTTACCGTGCTCCCGGGCGAGTGAATCTGATCGGCGAGCACACCGACTACAACGATGGATTCGTCCTGCCGGTTGCCATCGATCTCTCGTGCTTCGTCACGGCTGGCCTCCTTAGCGATTCTAAGATCGTGGTGCGCTCGGAGAATTACGAAGGTATGGCCGAATTCGACCCCTACAGCACTGGGGCTTCTCGATCCGGCTCTTGGTTTGACTATCCGGAAGGGGTTGCACTTGCGCTTGTGCAATCCGGATACCGTCTCAGGGGCACGGGCATTTACATCCGAAGTGAAGTTCCCGTCGGAGCCGGCTTAAGTTCGTCGGCGGCACTCGAAGTAGCTACGGGATATGCGTTACTGGACCTGGCGGAGTGCGCAATTGATCGCACTCGATTGGCGCTGCTGTGCCAACGCGCCGAAAACGAATTTGTCGGCGCGCGATGCGGTGTAATGGATCAATTCATTGCGTGTTACGGGCAGGAAGGACTTGCGTTGTTGCTCGATTGCCGATCGCTCGAATACCATCCGATCCCCCTCCCGGCAAATATTCAGCTCGTTATATGCAACACGATGGTCAGGCATGATCTGAGCGTGACGGAATATAACGTGCGCCGGGCCGAATGTGAGGAGGGTGTGCGACTTCTTGCGCAAGTACTGCCGAACATTCGAGCTCTACGCGACGTAACGCTCAAAGACTTGGATCGTTTTCAAGGGCGACTGACGGAAAAAATATACAAGCGTTGCCGACACGTCGTAACAGAAAATAACCGGGTGCTGAAGGCTGCCGAAGCGCTCCAAAGCAGTGAAATAGAGTCCATGCGAAGATTGATGGCGGATTCCCACCGCAGCCTGCGAGATGATTTCGAAGTCAGTTGTGCGGAATTGGATCTCATGGTCGATCTTGCTTCCAAAGAAAAGGGCGTGTATGGAGCACGTATGACTGGCGGCGGATTTGGCGGGTGCACCATCAATCTCGTGAATGCGGACGATACGTTTGAATTCCGGCAGCGCATTTCTACTCAGTATTTCGCCGCCACGGGCCGCCGCCCGGATATCTACGTGTGCTCTGCGTCTCGTGGCGTCGAACCGGTTGATGTGGATACGAGGATGCCAAGCGATGGGGTCGTCGAGAGAGGCTGATTGAGACGCATGGCTGAGTGAATAATCGGAACCGCGCGTATCACATCCGCCTCCGTGACTTGGATTCCTGCCGGAATAAAAACATGAGCGGTTCAGTACTGAATAAAATTCCGCATCGCCGCTTCAATCCGCTCACGCGGGAATGGGTGATCGTATCTCCACATCGAACCGAAAGACCATGGATCGGCAGCGTAGAAAAACTCTCGCCACGATATCAGTCTGCCTACGATCCTGATTGTTACCTCTGCCCCGGAAATTCGCGCGCAGGTGGCCAGCGAAATCCGCAATACACCGGCACGTTTGCCTTCGACAATGATTACCCCGCTCTGCTGCCAGATGCAGCCCAAGAGACCGTGGACGAATCCGGGCTGATTGTGGCCCATGCCGAGCGAGGCCTTTGCAGGGTTGTTTGCTACTCACCTCGCCATGACTTGACGATTCCACGGATGCAGAGCACCGAGTTGCTGGAGATGGTCGAAGCCTGGACGGAACAATTTCGATCGCTGGGCGCCATGCCCTGGGTACGCCACGTTCAAATTTTTGAAAACCGCGGCGTCTTGATGGGTGCCAGTAATCCCCATCCGCATTGTCAGATATGGGCAACGGCCACGGTGCCTGACCAACCCACCAAGGAATATACCTCGTTTCGGGAATATCGTGAGGGACGCCACTCCTGCCTACTTTGCGATTACCTCCAACTGGAATTGAAGCTTGGCGAGAGGTTCGTATGCGAAAACGATGCCTTTGTTGTTTTGATGCCTTACTGGGCGGAGTGGCCGTTTGAAACTCTAGTGTTGAGCAAGCGTCATTTAGGCACGATGGGCGACCTCTCTTCGGAGGAACGGGATCTTCTCGGCGATATTCTTCGGCGAATCACGGTTCGCTACGACAATCTGTTCGAGGTTCCGTTTCCGTACTCGATGGGATTTCACCAGGCTCCTTCGGACGGCGCGGCGCATCCTGAGTGGCATTTTCACGCGCACTTCTATCCACCGCTCCTGCGTTCTGCGACCGTGAGGAAATTCATGGTGGGATTCGAGATGCTTGGCACCCCGCAACGCGATTTCACTCCTGAGAGCGCCTGCGTGCGCATTCGCGACGCGGGCGAGACGCACTATCTCGACCAGGGATTGGCGCGACATTCGCTCGGTCGCGATGAACGCCGATAGCGGGCGACCTCGCTTCCGTGGTTACTCGCGGGAAATATTTTGGCAACCCTGCACCGCAATTCGCAATGCTCGACGTGGGTCTCGGATCGCTGAACCTACAGCCCTAGTATCCGCACGAAGTCTCTACAGCAACAATTTCACTGAATGCACGAAATCGTCGGTTGCGAGTGGTACTCGCTCGCTGTCATGCGGCTTCGCGCCAGTATGAACCGTGGAACACGATTGGCCGAACAAATTGCCATGGATCTCGTCCAAAGTGTTTTCGAAAGTGCATGGCCACCAAGAACGCGAGGCTTAATCGAAAGCCGCTTCGTAGGCGACGGCCGTCCGCAGCTTCATGCGCGGGCTTTCCTATCGCGACCAATCATCACGGGCGAAGAGCAGCTAGCACTCGTTGGGGGGTCAGCGGGTACTCGCTCATGCGAACGCCGGTGGCGTCGAAAAAGGCGCAACCAATCGCGCCGGCCGTTGCCGCCATCACTTCCTCGCCCGCGCCCGTGGAAGGCTGTTCCAGACGCTGCACCACGATCGGCGTCACTTCCGGACACTCTTCAAACCGCAAGATCGGGTAACTATTCCAATCGAGGCTGGTGACGTTGGTTTTACTGAAGGTGACTTCTTCTTTCAACATACGGCTGGTGGCCTGCACTAACTGGCCGCTGATCTGGTTTTCGATGAAGGCGGGATTCACGGCCAGACCGGCATCGATTGCGCCGTACAGATGGAGCACTCGTACCTGACCTGTTTCTTTGTTGACTTCGATCTCCGCGACAGCGCCTCCGTAGGAAGTAAGGTGCGTGCCGAGGCCGATGCCGCGTCCGCGGACGATTTTCGCGTCCGAAAGCTTGGAGGCGGGCGGCCGAGGATTCCATTCGGCGGCTCGTGCTACGGCATCCAGCACACCCTGCCAGCGCTCATTAACAATATTCACGAGGCGAAATGCGTAGGCATCCATGCTGAGCATGCGCGCCAGTTCGTCCATCGTCTGCTCGGAAGCAAACGAGAAGGAAAGATCGAGCGGCGAGCGCATCCACGCGCCTCTCAGGTACTTCAATCCCGGCAGCTGATGGTTCACCAGCTTCCAGTTCGGAATCGCGTACATGCCGCCACAATCGTTCGGATTCACTTGCCGGGCTGGTCCCAGGGGCCATTCCGATGGAGGCGTGCCAAGCAACTGCTGCGACGCTTCGACGGCGGCCCAGTTGTGGTTCCATCCGTCGTATTGATAGGCGACTAGCTTGCCGTTCGCATCCGCGGCGATTCGGACTTCACCCACGTGCGCAGGGCCATACGGATCCCAGCCGTGTTCATCCCAGCGCATGAATTGCAAACGCACCGGTTTACCGGCGAGCTGCGACAAAATCGCGGCGGCCTGCGCGGCGTCGTCATAGCAGCTGTGGCCGTAGGTGCCCGAGCCTTCGTAGTATTGCCCGCGGACCTGGTCCGGCTTGAGGCCAAGAATGCCCGCCACGGTAGCGCGCGTGGCGTATACGTCCTGCGAAGAACATATCAGCAAGGCCGAATCCGCTCTGACGTCCGCAACCGCCGCATTCGGACCGTAGCATGCGTGGCACTGATACGGGCCGTGATAGGTGCCAGTAGCCGTGTGCGCCACGGAGGCACCACTAAACGCAGCGTCCACGTCACCACGATTTACTATGACACGGTCGTTAGTCTTCTCCGCGCGCATGGCTTCATAGAGATGGTCGCTTCCCGGCAGCGTCGGAGGCATGTCCCATTCGATTTTCAGATCGCGCGCGGCGCGCACCGCATCCCATTCGCGCGGGGCGACCACACCCACGAAATCGCCCTTGCGTAGCACGCGAGCTCCCGGAATGCGAGCGATGGAGCCTTCGTCGAGCGATTTCACCTTTGCGCCGACTCCGTACGCGCCCTGCCCGCGCGGGCGCACGATGCGTCCGTGCAACATTCCCGGCAGTCGGACGTACTGCAAATAGGTGTAGGTGCCGCGCACTTTCGCGGGGATGTCGTTGCGCGTGGGACGCGAGCCCACCAGCTTGTACTCGGCGACCGGCTTCAACGGCTCTTTTCCCGTGATCTGGACGTTGAATCGCTTGTCACCAATCAGCTCGCCGTAGGTGACGGACTTTCCCGGCCCGCCGATTACCGACACCACGGCGTTCGCGACGGTCAACTTTTCGACAGGCGCCGCCAGGCGCTGCGAAGCCATCTTCAACAATGCTTGCCGCGCCGCGGCCGCAGCCTGGCGAATCGCCGGGCTACCGCGCGCGATCGCCGAGCTGGAGTAGGTGCCGCCTTGATCCGGTGAGACGTTCGTATCCAAGCGTACGGTGCGGACCTGATTCATGTCCAAATCCAGCTCTTCCGCGGATACCTGCAGCAGTGACGTGGTCGATCCCTGGCCCAATTCCACGTAGCCAATGTACACGGTCGCCGTGTTGTCCGAATGGATGGCCAACCACGTGTCGATTTCCTTCTGATCCGGGCCCGGCATGCGGTGAGGCAGTGGACCTTGGGCAAAAAGGCTGTCCGCGAGCAGGCTCGCGCTGCTGAATGCGACGATCAGCACTCCGCCTGCCTTTAAAAAGTCGCGCCGGGGCATGCTGGAGGGAACGCGCGGCCAAGCCTTTTGCGTATTTACGGCGGTGGCGACTTCTCTGGCTTTCTTGCTCATCGCGCTACCCGCCCGTCGCTGGCCGGAACGTTCGCGGCAAGATCGCCAGCCTTGGCGCCGGCGGATTCGGTGGCAAGGCGGCCGTCGCGCATCATTTCAGACGCGCGCCGTATGGCCCGCATCATGCGCGGATAGCTCCCGCAGCGGCATAGGTGCCCGTTCATCGCGGCTCGAATCTGTTGGTCGCTTGGGCGCGAATTTTTTGAGAGCAGCTCGGCGGCCTTAACGATCATGCCGTTGTAGCAATAGCCGCACTGCACCGCTTGCTCATCGATCACCGTCTGCTGGATGGGATGCAGTTCGGGCGCCTTCGCCAGTTTTTTCCGTTCGGCATACCACTGGGGCAGGCCTTCGAGCGTGGTTACCGATTTTCCGTTCGCTGCGGAAACGGGAGTGACGCACGAACGAATCTCATTGCCGTCTAGCAGCACGGAACACGATCCGCACTGCGATAGCCCGCAACCAAAGCGCGGCCCCTGCAGATGCAGCTCGTCCGTGAGCACGTAAAGCAACGGCGTATCCGGCGCCGATTCTACGTCCCGCGTTTGCCCATTCACGCGAAGCTCAATTTTCCCTGTCACTATTTCCTCTTCCCTACGGCTTCCCGTTGCCGACCGAAGTTGGTTCGACCCTTGCCGCTGCTGACTCCACTTATACAACAGCCGCTGATTAAAACAGGAACTTAAGTCCGAACTGGATCACCCGGGGTGTAACCGAACTCGTATTGATGACTCCGAAGTTCGGGCCGCTGCCTGTTCCCGTTGCGGGGGCGACCACTCGGACCCCAGCCGGACTGTTGAACTGGGGGTGATTCCAGGTGTTGTAGAACAAGAAGCCACCCACGGCCGAGGTCGTATTGACGATCCAAGCCATATTGCTGCGTGAGCGGCGCCTGTCGAAACCAAGCCGCGGGGCGCCTGCCGCTCAGTTTGTGGATCCGACGACAACCTACTGATTATTCGTCGCCGGAGTGCTTCCCTGCGGTTCACCCTGCGAATTTTGATAGTTCTGATTATTCTGATCCGGACCGTACTGCCGCTGCTCGTTCCGACGCCCCGCGCTGCTGCCATTCGGCGGCTGCGAACCCATCACATGGCCGCGCCGCTGCCCCCGCTGGCTCCAACCTCGGGATCGCGCACCGCCGCCTTGCCACGCCCCCGGCCGTCGCTCTCGCAGGAATTGGCGGATCTTCTGCTGCTGCTCAGGCGGAATTTCCTGCTTCAGCGTCAGATAAAAATTTACGGCGGCCTGCTGCAGCTGCACCCGTGCCGCGCTTAACTGTTGCAATTGACTGTCCACCGCCGAGCGATCCGGATTTTGCTGCGCCAGTAAATGCTGCAAATCTACCTGTTGAACCTGTAGGTTAGCGCGGTCGCGGATCATGGTCTTCGCAAAGTCAGTCAGTTGTTGGTCGAACGTTGTCGCTTGCTCATCGCTGATTCCCAACTGCTTGCGAACTTGCGGATTGTTCAGCGCTCTCTCGGCCCTCGTCAGCAACCCACCAAGCTCGGCGCCTCCCATTCCCATTTCGCCCATTCCGAACTCGGCGCCCCTATGGCCACGATCGCCGCGGCTTCGCCACTCCGCCCAACCGCGTCCCTGGCCGTGATTCACCCAAACGTGCATTCCTGGCCGACGCGGCGGCGGAGCAGTTGGCCTTCCCGGCTCCGGGCCCGCTTGATCGCCCTGAGCGGTTGGCGGAGGTGGCGGATTGCTCGTCGTTCCCTGCTGCGCGAGCGTCGGCATGCAGATCAGCGCCCCCGTCAGCAAAAGGACCAAAATTCCCACTGCGGTTTTTGCGTGAAATCGCATATCAGTTTTCTCCGTGTTTTGTTTCGGCCGTCGTTATATTGGATTCAGTCAAACGCGCCAAAAGTTCCGGAGATTTAATGCGGCGGGGTCAGATATTGCATGTGGGTCCCGCTCTACTCGGGACCCGCGACGACATTTTTGGGCAGGAACAGAGACGATACATGCAGCCTTAGGCAGCAGCTAGCTGAGCCTTCGCGATCAACCACTCGCCGGATGCCTTTGTGTATTCGACGTGCAGCAGGCGGCGCTCCGTCCGGCGCACGAAGCCGTTGCCTTGGGCGTGAGCCATCTGCGCGAGAGTGCAGTCCAGAGCGATCGGCGTTTCTATCTCAACAGTGCAGTGGAACCGCCCGGCAGCACTTTTGCCGTCCGGCGCTATCTCAACCGCATCAGGCTCCCCTGAGTGGTCCGCGACAACGCCGCGCACACGTTCATTAAGGGCGGCGCTTTCGGCAGCCGTAAGCAGGGGCGTCGATGCGCTCGATGCCATTGCATTGCTATTGTTAATCGCCCGTAGCCAGCTCTGATGCAGTTCGCGGATGGCGGCCCCGTCCTCGAGCCTAGCGAGCCGCTCTTTCAGTCGATCATCGGCCAACACTGCACCAGGTGCAGCGGCGGCCAGCGGAACCGCAAGTATCGCTCCTCGTTTCAAGAAGGACCGCCGCGAGGAAGTTTTGTCGTTGCTCATGCCACCCCCCCATTCGACTTAACCTGATAGAAACGCCTCAAGTCGAGCTGGCCGGCCAGCCGCTCGTGTGCTCCCAACGCGTTCATGTTCAGGCCGTGTTCCCCACAGTTATAGCCGATGCCCACGTCGCGCATGGTGTGCAAGTTGACCAGGATGGTGCCCAGCGTTCCGTTGCAGGCCTCCTCCAGCCAGTACATGAAATACAGTCCGTTGCGAATCTTCACGTAGTTGGCAGGCCCGCTCCACTCCAATCCTCCCGCGTCCGTGCCGGTGAAGATGATCCACGAGAGCGAATATGGCGTGGTATAGAGGTGCATGGACGTCAACCCCGGCGCGTAGTTCTGGCTTACCGCGCGGCCGACCATCTCGTCGGTCAGTTTGTGCCGGCGATACTTCGGCGGGATTAGCCCGTCCATCTCGATCACGCCAAAATGAATCTTCACGCCTGCTTCATTCGCGAAATAGGGCGTGTTCAGAAAACCGTTGAAACAGGTCACCAACGCTTCGTCGAAATCCGCCACGATCATGTGTCCGTCATGATTCGGCTCGCCTTCCAGCAGGTGGCCAAACAGGAACACTCCGGGGCTCGACTCATATGCCTGATAGCGCGCCTTGGTCCAGCTGCCACCTTGTTTCCGCCATTGAAGGTTTTCGGCATCGTCAATTCGGTACTCCATGGCCGGCGCGGTATCGTAGCGAAGCGTAAACGATTTGCCTGCCAGCGCACCGGTGCTCGGTCCCAGGTTGCCAGCCATCGACGCAGTAGACGTTTGCGCGCCGGGCGATATACCGCGCGGCGCAAACGCCGAAGTATTTTTGGCGCAAACAGCGTCAACTTGCGCCTTCGTCATTTTCGGCATCGTTTCAAACGGCCGGTAGACTCGCCGTGCCCCTTTCGCCGCTGGGTGTCCCGGCGTCGCTGCTGTAACTGGCCCTCCGCTCTCATCGCCGAACTTTTCGAACTGCGCCAACTGCCCCAGCCACTCGCCCTTGCCGAGGAATACGTAGTATTCCAGCGCGTCCTTCGCGTTGAAGCCGAGCCGCACGCCCACCTGTTCAATGCGGTTCAGGTCCATTACGTATGCCGTGAATGTGCCGGAGAACTCGCATTCCGTGCGCGTGTAGATGTAACGGTTCTCATCGATCTTGATGTAGTCCGACGGCGCGCAAAATCCCAGTTCGCCACCCAGCCGCGATAGCTCCACGAAGTTCGAGTACGCCTCTGAAGGAAACAACTCCAGCGTCTCCGCGCCAGCGTCCTGTTTCCAATAGAATCCTTTGCCTTCCACGCGGTTCGTCGGCACGTGCCGAGTCTTCGGCGGCTCCTGCCCCGGCTGGTCCACATAGCCGTAGTAAATCTCGCGCTGCACTTCGCGATTGTCCTTGTAGCCGCTGAACCATAGTTCGAATACCGTCGCCACATTCGTATTGCGATCAATCACCACGGCGTAACCGCGCTGCGTCCCCGGAATCAGGTGCGAAAAGAACGCGATGCTGTCCAGAGTCAGCGCGCCGTACCCAGCGTCCACCGAACTGCCGCCACTCTCGGTTAGCGAAAGCCTGTTGTTCCCACTGAACGTATACGCCAGCGTCGGCCCATTGCTGTCTGTGACGATCTTGATCGACTTGCCGACGAACACATCCGAAAGCGGCGACGCGCTCGTCGGCCCGCTCACAGCGCTTAATTTGTCCGCAATCTGTTCTTTCGTAAGCTTGGTGTAAGCGATGCGGTGCATCTGCTCTTTTGGATACGGCGTTCCCGGCATGAATCCCCCCATCTGACTGTTGCGGCCACCCTCCGCATCGCGCAAGTGCAAGGTTTCGTCGCCTCTCGACCGCGCGGTCGCTCATGCTATATCCGATTGTAATACTTTTCAACCATTGAACGGCGCGCTCCCTATGCGCTTGAGCTCCACGTACTGCGATCCCGCGCTTCTGCCCTACCGAAATCATTTGACATCCGGAGATATGTAACCATATAGTTTCATATAATGCGTAGCCGTACAGTTACATATTCTTCGGCGCCCGTCTTCAGCGCCCTCGCCGACCCCACGCGCCGCGCCGTTCTCGATCTCCTCCGCGCCGGCTCGCTTCCCGCGGGCGCCATCGCCCGGCGATTTCCCGTTTCCCGACCGGCCATCTCGAAGCACCTGCGCATGCTCCGGCGCGCGCGACTCGTCCACGAACATCGCGAAGGACGCTTGCGCCTCTATCGCCTGAATCCCGCGCCGCTCAAGGCCGTCGATTCATGGCTCGAACGCTATCGCGCCTTCTGGCAAACGGCATTGACCAACTTGAAAGCTTTCGTGGAGTCCGAAAACGCGCCGGAACTCGCGTCTCCTGGATCGAGAAAACGCAAGAAACTCTAATTCTTGGAGAGTGCCACATGGGCACGTCGAAAATCACGCCCGATCAGGACGCAGTCGTAGCCGAAATCGATATCGCTGCCCCGCCCGAACGCGTCTTCAAGGCCCTTACCGATCGCGAAGACGCGCTCCGCTGGGGCGGTAACGAGCATTTCAAACTTAGCCAGTGGGAAATGGACGTGCGCCCCGGCGGCCGTTGGCGTTTTGTGGCCAACGAACGCGGCACCTCTCAAAGTGGCGTCGAACTGGTCCACCACGGCGAGATTCTCGAAATTCGCCGTCCAAATTTGCTGGCCTACAGTTGGTTTACCAGCTTCCATGAAGATCCCGCCCATCGCACCGTCGTTCGATGGGAACTCATTCCCACGGCATCTGGAACTCACGTAAAAGTCACCCACAGCGGTCTGGGCGCCCTGCCCGGCTCCCGCAAAGGCTATAGCGAGGGATGGCCCGGTCTCCTGCAGAAAGTTCGCGAAACTTTGGAAGCGGAAAACTCCCGCAATACGCCTTCGTCCGCTGCATCGGCTGGGGACGAAATTATCGCGGAACTCGAAATGGCAGCCGCGCCGGAGCGAGTCTTTCAAGCGCTTACCGACCCGGCGCAGGTAGTGAAATGGTGGGGCCAGAAAGGCATATATCGCTGCATGAAGTTCGAAGCCGATCTGCGCGTCGGAGGCAAATGGCGCAGTTCGGGAATCGACGGCCAAGGCCACGATTTCTCAATCGTCGGTACCTATCTCGAAGTCGATCCTCCGCGCGTGCTTGCCACCACCTGGGTCGCTACGTGGACCGGCGACGTCCAGACCACCGTCCGGTGGGAACTTCAGCCCATCGCGAAGGGTACGCTCGTCCGCATCCGCCATACCGGCCTCGCTGCACATCCGCAACTCGCGCAAAGCTACCGCGGCTGGCCGCGCATGCTCGGCTGGCTCCAAGCCCTCGTCGATCTCGGCCAATCCGTCGACGACCGCGCCCCAGCCTCCTGGAGCTGACCATAACTTCCGGCGGCTTGCAAACGCTCTAGCTCCGCGTTTAGAGCCGGGGAAAAAATCAAGAAAATGCAAAGAGCGCACGCCTACACTTCGACGCGTAAGGCACCCATGACCTGCCCCCGCAGTCTGCGCAGTGGATCATACGACGGTTCCTTCACTGCCGGGCCATGGCGCGCCTGTACCAATCCTGTACCTCTGACCAGTAGCATTCCCTCCCAAGCTTGCTATGTTCGATCTGTGGTTATGTGCGCTGACGAAGCAAAGCGTCGCCAAAGCGGTTGGCCCCAGCCGAAGGGAGAGCACTGCCTCTCGTCGCTCCGTTTTCGTGCGCAGTTTGCATCTCCAGCTTCGGGAGTCCAGTGGACTCTACCGGAGTCCTGCCACCGGCCCTGGTGCGCCGGGACGCAGTTCCACGACTTTCGTCTCCCGGTACTCTGTACCGGGACACCCCGCGAGCCTATCCCCGGCGCGTGCAGGCCTCGCAGATCGCTACACGTTCGAGTAGAACACACTGTAAGTGGCTGGAAACAAAGGGCTGGCTACCGCCCAGATCGCTACACTCTCGTCGCACGTCCAGCTTGCCGGTTTCTTTCGCGGGCTGCAGCGCGACCCACTCTAGGGGGCCGAAGGTTCGGCTCCGGCATCATCGAGCGCGCCTCAGCGCGCTTGCTTTCATGCTGCCTTACCCGTGCGATGCATTCGCATTTGCTTTTCACTTATCGCGTCGTTCCTGCCGCCCCCCGACCTTTTCCGCAGAACTCGCCCATTCGTCTGGTTCAACCCGGAACAGAACAGGTCCCATTCGAAGTTACCCTTACGCACTTTCGCGCTTGTCCTGTCGCCCGCTTGCAATACGCGATGCTACTCTGGGACAACCCCACCGGAGGGGGTGTGTGACCGATCCCTTGCTATCGGACGAGACCAGCCCGCAGAAGCGGCGCAGCACGCGCATCGTCCAAGCCGTGCCGATCATCGTTACGGGTGTGGATGCGCTCGGTCAACCGTTCAAGGAACGCACCACCACGGTGATGGTCAACTGCCACGGCTGCAAGTACCAGTCGAAGCATTACGTCCCCAAAAACTCCACAGTAGCTTTGGAAATTCCGCGCGCCCAACAGGGATTGCCACCGCGCGCCATTCAGGGACGCGTCGTGTGGGTGCAGCGGCCGCGAACGGTTCGCGAACTTTTCCAGATCGGCCTTGAATTCGAGATTGCCGGAAATATCTGGGGTATCGCCTTCCCGCCGGAGGATTGGTATCCCTATCCGGATGAAGCACAGTCCACGGAATCCCAGGAAATGCCGGAAGCTCCCTTGGCGGAGCCGCCGGCAGCTCAGTCCGCGTCTGACGAATCTCGCGCGGAAGGTTCGATAGCCACGCCGCGTCCCACGCCTGCGGCGCCTGAAAATCGCGGCGAGGCTCCGGTCGCAACTGCTGACTCTAGGATTCACGTCGTCCCGAGTCCGTCGCAGTCAGCCGAATCGCAGCAAGCCGCCGCCAAGCAAGCGGCGCAGATTATCGCCGAAGCCACAAATTCTCTCGACAAGTCCGTCCGCAAGACCGCGCATGCCGCCATCAACGAGGAAATGGCAGTTGTGCGCCAACAGCTCGATGCGCAATTGCACGAAGCCGTCGAGCACGCCATCAAAGTTTCCATGGAGCGCGTATCGGAATCCGCAGTGAAGCGCGTCGTCCAGCAAGCCGCCGAGCGCACGTCGGCTCTGGTGGACCAGGCGCGCAAAGCTGGAGAAATTTCTGCCGAGTCGCTCGACGCGAAGGTTCGTCAAGCCGTTCAGCAGGCCGTCACGAATGCTGCCGAACAAGCGTCGCAGAAAGCGGCCCAGCAGGCTACCGCGCTGAATCTCAAACAGACGGTCGATGCTGCGGTCGAGCGCATTATTGCCGAACGCGAAGCCAATTCTCCATCGCTGCAGATCCTTTCTTCGCCGGAAGCCGCGCAGCAGCAGCTCGATCGATGGAAGAAGAGCCTAGAGGACACCGCGCAGAACGTCCGACAGCAGACCTCTGAGCAACTGCAAACCGATTCCACGTCGGCCGCCCAGCGATTGCACGAGACCTTCGAAGCAGCCGCATCGAGCGCCTCCGAAAAGCTCGGCCAAAGGCTGGACGAAGTGGCGCAATCAGCCGCAGCTAAGGCGGAACAAGCGATCAACGAACGCGCCTCCGGGCTGCATCAATCGGTCGACGATGCCATTGCCAGCGCGCAGTCCAAAATCCAGTCACTGGGCTCGGATATCGAACAGGAACGCGACCGCGCGGAAGCGACCAAGTGGCAATTGCAGCAAGCGGCAGATGCGACCGTCTCGCAGACACGCCAGAAGCTAGACGAAGTTCTCGCGTCCCAGCAAGAAGAGGTAGGCCGCCGCGCGGATCGGGCTATCGCGGAGCGTGTCCAGCAGATGGAGCCGCTTTTGCGCAATTCCGCAAAGGGCGCGATGTCCGACTTTTCGGCGGAACTCGACCGCACGCTTTCAGCCAAGCGCGGCGAAGCCCAACAAACCGCCGCCGAGTTAGCCTCCGCCCGCGAACACGCCGAACAACTGCAAAACACTCTTCGGGACCAACTCAAGGAAGCCGCCGAACAAGCCGCGCATATTGAGAATACGGTACGGGAGCAAGGCGCGCGCGTAGCCGAGCAAACCGCTCAGATCGAAAATGCGGTCCGCGAGAAAGTTCGGGAAGCATCGCAGCAAGCGATGCAGGAATCGCTCGATCGTCTTCGCCAGGAAGCCGACAAGTATCCCGCGGAAATCGAACAGGCCTCGCGCGCCGTCGTCGCAAAGTTCGAAGAAGATCTGGAACAGAAAAGCACCGAAGCGCAGCACGCCACGTTTGAGGCGCTGCTGAAGGCCTCGGACTGGTATCAGAAGAAGGCTCATACCACCATGCAGTCATCGCTTGAAAAATCGGTCGACCAAGCGACTACTGAATTGCGCCACCGTGCCGCCGAAGTTTCCAGCCTGGTTGCGTCCGAACTGGATCACTACGGGCGCACCTACGTGGACCACAGCCGCGCTCAGATCGAGGAAGCCGCCAAGGAAGTCTCCGACCGCGAGCGCATGAAGCTGGGCGAAAAAGCCGAAATGGCCGGCGCCACATTCACCGACCGCATACAGCGCGTCACAGGCGAATCGCTCAAGAAATTCGAGGAAGCATCGCGCCAAGCCCTCGAAAAAGCCCGCTCGGATATCGAGTTCAATCGCGAAGGCTCGCTCGAGCAATTCCAAAAGAGCCTCGACGACGTCATGGTCAAGGGCGTGGAACAGGCGCAAACCTACCTGCAATCGCAGCTTGTGCCGCTGCTCGAAGAATGGGAGAAGCGGCGCCAGGAACAGCAGGCCGCCTGGATGAAGCACGTCGAGAAATCCTCGAACGAATCGATCGAGCAGTACAAATCGCGCCTCGAAAACGCCTCCAATTCCTGGCTGCTCGCTTCGGCCACCACGCTGGGCCAGCATTCGCAGGCCGTCCTCGACACTCTTGCTAAGTCCGCCGAAAAGCGCATTCGCGACACCTGCGCGGAAGTGCTCGCTGGAATGGGCGACACGATCAAAGAACGTCTGGTAGGAATTTCCGGTCAATTCCAGGAAGACGACGAGGACGCTCCTCCGCGCAGCAAAAAGTAATCGCGGCTTGGCCCTTGGCTGCTCGCCTTCCCGTCTCGCGAACCTTCGTTCCTTATTCCTGCTCCCGCTATAATGGGCTCATGTCCAATCAAGCGTTTCTCTCCGTGTGGTGCCGCGATTTTCCCGAGGATCAAATCGTCAACCGGCTCGATATGTTCCTGGCGACGATTCCCTTCTCCGCCAGCCGTCCAGGAATCGACCGCATCACCGTGCGCGCGATCGACTCGTCCGAGTCTCCCATCGTTGAACAGGACGCCCGCGCGCTTCCGGTGGAAATTGCAGGAGCCATTGAGATGATCTCCGGCTACGTCCACAGCGACTGCGCGTACGAATTTCATTGCTACTGGGACTTGGCGGTTTTCGATGCAGACACGGCGAAGTTCAAGATCGAGCCGCAGCCAATCGAGGTCCTTTGCCACGGTGAAGACTACGACAACGAATTCTGGCGCGAGAATGGACACTTCCAAATCTGCCTCGGTTTCGAGCACCTTTTCACTGGTCACGCTGGCTTGCTCGGCTCAACTGGCCGCGCAAATGAGCCCGCCGCAAGCCGTGAAGAAGCGCGCTTTCTAGAAGTGATGGCTTGGCCGGAACACGTCGAACGGTACCAAGAAAAAACACGAGAAAACATTCGCAAACTTCTCGATTGGGCTCAGCGCATAGCGACCGCAGTTCCGCTCGAGCGCCTGCGCCTTTGGTCCGAGGGCGAAGAGGACTTCGAGGCGCGGATGGAAGAAATTCTCGCGGTTAGCTGAAACATCCGGTCCCGTTAGTTGGTGTCTATCGCGACACTGGAATTTCCTGGCGTTCAGTGCCTTCCCAGGAAAGAGACCAGGCGTTAGAATCGAAGCAGCACGGGCGGGCGAACCTACTTGCTATGGCGCACGGAATTGCCATGCCGAGGCCCGCGGGGGAAAGCCACAGATTCCAAGCCACGGCTGCCGTACGCCTATGAACGAAATCAAAATCCTAGTTCCCGCGTCTAATAGTCGCCAATGAGCGCCATCGCGCAACCCGTCTCCGGTGCTTCCGCCAAGCCCGCCCGCAAGCCTTCCGGCTGGCACGAACTTAAGGCACTGATTCCCTACGTCCTGCGCTATAAGAAGTTCGTCGCCATCGGCCTGTTTACACTGGCCGTAATGGGCATCGTGGGCGCGCTGCCGCAGCTGATCATCGGAGCGATCATGGACTGCCTGCGGGGCTCGGACGTTCCGCTTTCGACGCTGACCGGAACGGCGCGCACGCTGCTTCACCCGCTCTTTGTTTTCTACTCGCCACGAAGCGGGCATGCACTGTTTCTATACTGCGCGATTCTGGTGGGCGCGATGATCGTGAAGGGATTTTTCTCCTACTGGACGCGTTGGATTCTGATCGGCATGTCGCGCGACATCGAATACGATCTGCGCAACGACGTGCTGGCGCGGTTGGTGGCGCTCGATCCTGAATTTTACGCGCGTAATCGCACCGGCGATCTGATGTCGCGCGCCACCAACGACTTGAATGCGGTGCGCATGGTGCTGGGCCCGGGGATCATGTACACGGCGGTGACGTTTGCGACCATGGTTCTGGCTATCTTTTTCATGTTCAAGCTATCGCCAGAACTAACCCTTTGGGTGCTGATTCCGGTTCCGTTCGTGGCGCTCGCGGTGAAATATTTTGGCCAGATCATTCACCGGCTTTCCGAAAAGATTCAGGCCGCTCTCGGTGTGCTTTCCACCCGCGCGCAGGAAAATCTGACGGGCATCCGTGTTATACGCGCCTATGCTCAAGAAAAAGCGGAGATGGAGGCCTTCGACGACGCCAACCGCGAATACGTTGGGCAAAACATCAAGCTGATCAGCAGTTGGAGCCTCTTTTTTCCGGCGCTTTCGGTGCTGATTGGCTCGACGGTGGTTATCCTGCTGGCGTTGGGCGGCAAAAGGGCCATCGACGGCCGGCTGACGCTCGGCACGTTTTCGGCGTTCTATACGTTTTTAATTCAACTTACATTTCCGATGATCGCCATCGGTTACGTGACGAATATTTTTCAGCGCGGCGCGGCGTCGATGGAACGCTTGAACTACATCTTGAATGCGCGGCCGAAAATTCAGGACAGCTCCGCCGCGGATGTTGCGGCATCGATGCCTCCGGCGGCTTCCAACGGCCAAGCGGTCGCGCGCGACCGCCATCAAGCAGCTACGACCGCTGCGACGAGTTCGATTCGCGGCGAAATTGAATTTCGGCATCTTTCGTTCGCATATCCGAGCGGGGCAAACGGCGCTGGTAACGGGGCGGTGCTGCACGATATCAATCTCCATGTGCCGGCGGGGGCGACTCTGGCGGTTATCGGTCCAACCGGCAGCGGCAAGTCCACACTCGCGTCGCTGATTGGACGTTTGTGGGAAGCGCCGAAGGGCACCTTGCTGATCGACGGAAAGCCGATAGACGAATACCCGCTGACGGAATTGCGACGCGCGATCGGTTACGTGCCTCAGGATACTTTTTTGTTCAGCGACACCATTCGCGGAAACATTGCCTTCGGCGTTTCCGAGACAGCCGAAGAACACGTGTACGAAGCGGCGGAAATCGCGGGTATTTCGGGGGAAATTCAAAGCTTTCCGCGCGGGTTTGAGACCGTCGTCGGCGAACGCGGTATCACTCTTTCAGGTGGACAAAAGCAGCGAACATCGATCGCGCGCGCCATTTTGCGCCAGCCGCGCATTTTGATCCTGGACGACGCGCTTTCCAGCGTCGATACCGAAACCGAAGAGCGAATCCTGCGCCAATTGCGCAGCGTGATGCGCCAGCGCACCACGATCCTGATATCACACCGTATCTCGACGGTGAGGACGGCCGAACAAATCATCGTGATGCGCGAAGGGCGCATCATCGAGCGCGGCACACACGATGAACTGCTGGAGCTGGACGGCTATTACGCCGATCTTCACCAAAAGCAGCTGTTGGAAGAGGAACTCGAGCGCGAATGAGCGATTTTCGCGAAGAAGAGAAGCTCGGAAAAGTCTACGACACGCGCCTGACAACGCGGCTGCTGGGATATTTGCGGCCATACCGGTGGCTGGTGGCGCTGGCGATTAGCATCACGATCGGCGTGGCGGCAATGGAGCTGATTGGCCCATACCTCTTCAAGGTGGCCATCGACAGCTACATCGACCCCGGCTTTTCGCACAAGATCCTTCGTAGCGTGGCTCTAAAGGGCCTGCTCGTCGTTGCATGGGCTTACCTTGGCACGCTGTTGGCCAGCTTCGGGCTGCAGTACGCGCAGGTTCGCATCATGCAAGTGGTGGGGCAGCGGACCATGTACGACCTGCGCAAGGAGATTTTCGGGCGCCTGCAGCGGCTGCCGATGAGCTTTTTCGATCGCAGCCCGATTGGCCGGCTGGTGACGCGCGCGACGACGGACGTGGATGCGCTCAACGACCTTTTCGCCTCCGGTGTGGTGGCCATGCTGAACGACTTCGTGATGCTGTTCGGCATGGCGGTTTGGTTGCTGATTCTGAACTGGCGGCTGGCGCTGGCGACTCTCTCGCCGCTTCCGTTCATGGTGGTTTTGACATACATATTCCGCAATCAGGTGCGCGACGCAAACCGGCGGATACGGACGGGCGTGGCCCGCATTAATGCTTTTCTGCAAGAGCACATTAGCGGCATGGCTCTGGTGCAACTCTTCAATCGCGAGAAAAAATCGCGCGAGCAGTTCGTAGAATTGAACCGGCATTATTTACACTCCTACAAGGATGCGATCCAGGCGTATGCGTATTTCATGCCGGGGGTGGAGTTTCTGAGCATGGCGGGCGTCGCGCTGCTGTATTGGGTCGGTGGAGTGCGGGTGATCCGCGGAACGGTTGATATCGGCATCCTGTTTGCATTCATGATTTACGCACAGCGCTTTTATCGCCCGATTCAGGATCTGAGCGACAAATTCAACATTCTGCAAACGGCGATGGCCGCTTCGGAAAGAATTTTCTCACTGCTCGACGAGCCGGTGACGATCATGTCACCCGCGCGCGTGCGTGAATTACCGGCTCCGCGCGGCGAGATCGAGTTCCGCAGCGTATGGTTCGCCTACAATGGCGGAGCAACTCCGAAAGATGATGAATGGGTGCTGCGCGATGTTTCTTTCCGAGTGGAGCCGGGGCAGACGCTGGCAATTGTGGGCCACACGGGCGCGGGCAAGACTACGATTATTCAGTTGCTGCTTCGTTTTTACGAAATTCAGCGCGGCGAGATTCTGCTCGACGGTGTGGACATCCGCGAATTGGATTTGCAGCACTTGCGGCGGCTTTTCGGAATCGTGCTGCAGGATCCCTTCCTTTTCACCGGCACGCTGGAATCGAACGTTAAGCTCGGAACGCCGAATATCGACCGTGCGGCCAGCGAACGCGCGCTGCGCGAGGTGGGTCTCGGACCGTTTATTGATTCGGCTGCAAAGGGCATCGAAAGCCCGGTTAACGAGCGCGGCGGCGGACTTTCCGTCGGCCAGCGGCAATTGGTGAGCTTCGCGCGCGCCCTAGCGCATAATCCGCAATTCCTGATCCTCGACGAAGCCACTTCGAGCGTCGATACCAAAACGGAAATTCTGATCCGCGAAGCGCTCGACCGTTTGCTGGCCGGGCGGACGGCCGTGGTGATCGCGCACCGGCTGAGCACTATCCAGCACGCGCACCGCATTCTGGTGTTCCACAAGGGACGCCTGCGCGAACAGGGTTCTCATCAGGAGCTCTTGGCCGTTCGCGGTATTTACCACCGGCTGTACCAACTGCAGTACAAGGAACAGGAGCTAGAGCTCTCGATTCCCGGGCCCGCAACAAGCGGATTCATGCAATCCATGCCCGCCGATGATTGAGCTGCGTTCGCATTTGAGTTCGTGCAATTCACGCGTTCCTGATTTCACATTCGAGTTTTTGCCGACTCGCATCCTCTCCGCCGCATGAGCGCGCCCACGATTCTGATCTCCGCCGGCGAAGCGTCCAGCGATATGTACGCGGCACGGCTGGCAAAAGCGATTCGCGATCGTACCGGCGCTCAGCTTTTCGGTATGGGCGGCCCGCGCATGGCCGAAGCAGGCGTGGAATTGGTTGCTGATTATCACGAAGTAGCCGTGGTGGGGATCACAGAAGTGCTGCACAAGATCCCGGCCGTGGTACGCGTGCAGAACCGGCTGGCGCGTGAGGCGGTGCGGCGCAAGGCCTCGCTGGCAGTCCTGGTCGATTCTCCTGGGACACATCTGGGCGTGGCGCGGCGACTGAAAAATCGCGGGATCCCCGTTGGCTATTTCATCGGGCCGCAAGTGTGGGCGTGGAGGCCGGGACGCGTGCGCGTGGTGAAGCGGCTAGTGAAGCGCATGCTGGTGATTTTCCCGTTCGAGGAAAAGATTTATCGCGATGCGGGAGTGCCGGTGAATTTTGTCGGGCACCCGCTGGCGGACGTGGTGCACGCGTCGATGACGCGAGCCGAATTTGCCACGCGAAACGACCTGAATACGGACCGACCGATCGTCGCGCTGCTGCCCGGCAGCCGCCGCAAGGAAATCGCCCAGCATTACACGACGATTCTCAACGCGTGCGCGCTCATTGCCGGTGAGCGTGCGCGGCACGGTGCCATTCAGTTCGTTCATGCGGCGGCGCCGGGAATCGATGTGCGGCCGTTTGCAGAATATGAGCGGTCGCTGGGCATCGACATCCGACATATTGAAGGCGGAGTGTACGACACGCTGGCATCTGCCGATTGCGCGATCGTGGCGAGCGGAACGGCAACAGTGGAAGCGGCGCTGCTGGAGACGCCGATGGTGGTGATCTATCGGGTGGCGCCGGTGACGGCGGCGATCCTGCGGCGCATGGTACGCACGCGCGATTTCGGCATGGTCAACCTGATTGCCGGGCGGCGCGTCGCGCCGGAGCTGATCCAGACTGACTTCACTCCGGATAAGGTGGCGGCGGAAGTGGGGCGGCTTTTGGACTCTTCGGAGGCGCGTAAGGAAATGAAACACGCGCTGGAGGAAGTCCGCGAAAAGCTGGGCACCGGGGGCGCGATCGAACGCGCGGCAGAGATTTTCTGTGAAATGCTCTGAGCCACAGGCACGGGCAACTACAAGAGCTTATCTGGTATCTTAGAGGCCTGAGGTATTTTGCCTTGTCGCGAGGGGCACGAATGGTCGTCAACCGCATCGGGCAGCACTTCTGGCGGCCGGCCGGAGTCCTCTTGATTCTGCTTTTGGCCGCGCGAATTTCGCCTGCCCAGGCGCCGCGCGCGTTCCCGTTTCGCGCCACTAATTACAACGTCGAAGTAATGGTAAGGCCTGACCAGAAGACGATTTCCGCGGAATCGACCGTCGATTTTGTGGCCAACCAGGTTGCCAGGACGGTGCTGGTGGAGCTTCACCCCGATCTTCGTGTGACGTCTGTAAAGACGGCATCCGGGCAATCGCTATCGTTCGATCGCGACGGCCAATCGCCACTGCTGTTGAGCGTGGAACTGCCGAGCACGGCGACACCGGGCGACAAAGTGTCGCTTACGTTCGAATACAGCGGCTCAGTGTCGAGCGAAGACGATAGCCCGACCAAAGGCGTGCGTTTCGCGTCCGTCGATAAGGATTCGGCTTACCTGCTGCTTCCCGCGCGGTGGTTTCCGCTGACGAATTACCCATCAAATCGCTACACCGGCACTTTCAACATCATCGTGCCGAGCAATTTCGCCGTTGCGGGCACGGGCAAAGCGGACCAGCCGCAGATGCGCCCTGGTATTGGCGGTGCGCCGGAGCAGGCGTCGTACGTATTCCATTGCGATCGGCCTTCACCAGCGGGCTCGTTTGTGGCAGGTAAGTTACAACTTTCGCCGGTGAACGCGCAGGGCTATCAATTTTCGATTTATACACCGCCCGCGCAAGCGTCCACCGCGAATGATTACGGCAACACGCTGGCGATGGTGATGAGCGATTTGTCCGACGAGTTTGGCGCGCTTTCAGGGAAGGGCGCACCGAGCCTGAGTGTGGCGCAAATGCCGGATGGTTCGCTTGACGGATATTCCGCGCCCGGGCTGCTGCTGGTGAGTGCGCGGCAGTGGAGTGTGAAACCGAATGGCGACCTGCTGGCTCAGCTTGCCGCAGGTCAGTGGTGGGGCGATAGCGTGCTGCCTGCAACATCGAACGACGTCTGGCTCACCGATGGCCTCTCCCGCTACGCGGCGGCCATATACGCAGAGCAAGCGGACGGAATCTCTGGACTGCATCGCGAGCTAAGCGATTTTGCCATCGGCGCGTTGATGTATGACGACGCCGGGCCGATCGGGCAAGCGCAGCATCTGGACCCGTACTCGGACCAATACATTTCCGTGGTAGAAAATAAGGGCGCCATGGTGTTTCACATGTTGCGGGCGGAATTGGGCGACGATGTTTTCACCTCCCTGCTGCACGACTTTTATTCGCAGCATGCGGGTAAAACGGCGTCGATCGATGAATTCGAGCAGCTGGCTGCTCAAAAGCTTCCCGCACCAAAGCCAAACCAGCCGGCCGTGAACCTGGTCGCATTTTTCTCGCAGTGGCTGAACTCCACCGGGATACCCGAATTCAACCTGGAATACATCGTCTATCGCACGCCGAAGGGATTCAAAGTGGTGGGCAAGATCCACCAGCCGCTGGATACGTTCCGAATGCCGGTGGACATACGCGTGCAGACGGAAGGCAATCCGGTGGACAAGATGATCCTGGTCGATGGAACATCCACGGAGTTTGAAGTCGATACGTTCGGCCGGCCGGTTCCCGATGGCATCAGCATCGACCCGAACGACAGCCTGCTGAAGTCGAGCCCGCAACTTCGCGTGCGAGCGACGGTGGCGCGCGGCGAATCATACGCCGCGATTGGCAAATACTACGAGGCGGTGCAGGAATATCAGCAGGCACTGGAGATCAAGCCGGATTATTCGCTCGCACATTTCCGCGAGGGCGAGGCCATGTTCTACCAGAAAAATTACCAAGCCGCGGCCAATGCATTTCGCTCGGCACTGGGCGGCGATCTAGATCCCAAATGGACAGCAGTCTGGAGCCACATTTACATCGGTAAGATTTACGACCTACTCGGCCAGCGAGAACGCGCTGTGAATGAGTACAGCCTCGCGGAGCACACGCACGACAACACTGCGGGCGCGCAAGCGGAAGCCGCCATATATATTAGGGCGCCGTATCGAGGAGACAACGTGGCGCCGCCAACATCGACCGGAACGGCATCCGCGCCGGCAGCGGCCCCTGCGACCAAGGGCGGCAATTCCTCGCAAGGAAACGAGCCGGTTTTGAAGCGGCGCTCCGACGATAATTAGCGCCATCTCAATAAGGCTGCTAAGCCGCCGTTGGACGAAAGAGTGAAATTATTTCTTGCGGGCCGGGCGGTCCGCAGATGCGCGTTTCGAGTTCATCTCCGCAAAAACTTCCTTGAAAACTGAAAGCGCTTCTTCGTCGTAGAGTACGAAGTAAATCTTCTCCACTGTGGTTTCTCCCTTCAGGTGGCGAAAAGCCTCGCGCAGCATGATCTCCGCGCACTCACGCAGTGGAAAGCCGGCAATGCCGGTACCCACGGCGGGAAACGCGACCGCCTTGAGCCCGTTCTGCGCAGCGATGCGCAGGCTATGAGCCGTGGAGCTACGCAGAGTGAGCGCCGATGTGCGTCCTCCGAGCTCCATGCTGGCCGCATGAATCACGTGGCGCGCTTTTAGTTTGCCGCCCGAGGTGATCGCGGCGCCGCCCAGCGGGATGGTGCCAATCTCGTCGCACTCCGCCTGAATCTGCGGACCGCCTTGGCGCCGAATGGCGCCTGCCACGCCTCCACCAAGTTGTAAATCGTTGTTGGCGGCATTGATGATCGCGTCGGCGTCCATTTCCGTCAAATCACCTTGCAGAATCTCGATTCGGTCGAATGCGGTCATGGCGTCTGAGTTCCCGGTGCAACAGTGATAGAAATCACCGCCTCCCGCATGAGGCGCGGCTCGAAACCAATTTTCCGCGCAAAATACGCGCAGAATTGCATGGTGCAATCGCTAGTGTTCGGCGCGCGGAGGATTCGAAGCGATTGATCGTCCGGCGGAGGATCGGGAAATTGCAGCCCGGCGCAACGCTCGGGGCAGTTCGTCATTTCGGCAAGGTCGGCGATGGACACCGAAAGTGCGGTGCTGGCGAGAATCGCCGCCGGCTTCGCGAATTTGTCGAAGATGGTGAAGATTTCGAGTTGTGATTCAGCGTCTTCAGGAACCGCTTCGATCAATAGATCGGCTCCGCGCGAGACTTCGCTCATCGATTGCGTGGTGGATAGATTGGCGGCAAGCTTCTGCTTACCGGGACGAACGACTTTTTCACGCGCGACTTCAGCTGCTAGAGCGGTGGTGATTTGCCCTTCAGCCTCAGCTAAAATCGAGGATGATATGTCCGCCAGGATCACGCGGTATCCGCCAAGCAGCGCGCAAACGGCGATTTGTCTGCCCTTCGCGCCCGCTCCGATGATGCCAATTATTCGAGCGTCTTCGTCGATCATTCGGCGCGCCGCTTACAGATTTTTGATCGCCTGCTCGTCGAACCCCAGCACGATGTGCTTGCCCGCAACGATCACTGGCCGCCGGATTAGGTTGGGCTCATTGGCCATCATTTGAATTGCTTCCTTGCGAGCCGGAGGGTTAGTTTTCATCTTCTTGCGACGGAAAAGCTCATTGCGCGTGTTCAGAAATTCCCTGTAATCGCGATCGCCGATCAGCTTTTCAAGCTCGGCGGCGCTGAGGGGCTCTTTGCCTAGATCGCGGAACTGGAGCTGCAATCCTCGTCGCTCGACGGACCGTCGCGCTTTTCGGCAAGTCGTTCACGCAGGCTTGTGCAGGAACAGGACCGCATTGCCTTCAGAACCGCCCGCCCGCGGCGCGCCGCTCTTCCTTGTCGCCATTCCCGCCTCCTCGCGCTTTCGCGGTTAATATCGGGGCACTTTCGGATCCACTTCTCGCGACCAGCGCTCGATTCCGCCAGCCATCGACCGCGCGCCGCTTACACCCTGCGAACGAAGCCAAGCGGTCGCATCCAGACTGCGTATTCCGTGATGGCAGTACAACACTAGCGGCGATGGACCCGCCAGTCGAGAAACATTGCCTGGAATCTCCCGCAACGGAATTAGAACGCTGCCTTCGATCCGCGCCGCTTCATGCTCCCACGGCTCGCGCACGTCCACGAGCAGAATTTCGTCGCCGCTCGAAAGCATTCGCTGCACCTCGCGCGGTCCGATTTCGATGTCGGCAAACGTATCTTCCACTTCGGTACGATTTGACCAAGACCATTGCCGAATTGCAAGGCGTGAAAGCCCGGCAGGAATGCCCGGAATCGACAGCATAAAGGCGAGAACCATCCAAACGTGCCTAACGTCCGTGGAAATTCGGCGGACGCTTCTCGAAAAATGCCGCTAGCCCCTCGACGCAATCCTCCGAAAGGAAGCAATGCACCTGAAGGCGATTCTCTTCGTCGAGCGCCTCTTCCAGTTGCCGGTGGGCGTCGCCGATCATGGTGCGCTTCACGTCCCGGAATGCCATCGGCGGGCCGGCAGCCACAGCCTGAGCGAGTTCCTGAGCGTCTTGCTCGAATTGATCGTGCGGGCACACACGGCACACGATGCCGATGCGACACGCCTCCGCGGCTGATATTTGCTCAGCGGTGTAAAACAATTCCGAAGCGCGCGCCAGCCCCACCAGCCGCGGCAGGAAAAAAGTAGCGCCGAAATCCGGATATAGCCCGATTTGGCTGAACGCCTGCTTGAAACTGGCCCTCTCGGAGGCGATTCGCAAATCGCAAGCCAGCGCCAGGCTCATTCCGCCCCCCGCAGCGGGACCGTTCACCGCCGCGATCACCAGCTTGGGCATCGATGCGATCGCCAGGCACAACTCCTTCCCCAGCGTGAGCAGCGCCTGCAGGTCCTGGACGGATTTGCGCCTCCGCGCGTCGCGAATATAGTCGACGTCGCCTCCAGCACAGAATCCTCGGCCCTCCCCGGTAATGACCACCGCTCGCACGGAGCGATCTTCACCAGCGCGCAAAAGCTCCTGCAACAGAGCACCGCACATTTCGGGATTAAACGGATTCAGCTTCTCGGGCCGGTTCAAGCGCAATGTGACCACGGCACCCGAGCGCTGCTCAAGCACCAGCGAATTGGCGGCCTGTTGCGTTGTTCCCATGAAAGGCTCAGCTCCTTGCATTTCCCCGCTTCGGAATGCCGAGGCTTTAGTCTTTTAGGGTTTTTAGCAGATCGCCGAGCTTTTTGAAATATCGCTTCTTAACCGAGAGTGTGGCGCCGGCATTCTGGCCACTGGTCGAGGGAAGCACAAAAACCGACGCTCCGTACAGCGTGTCCTTCTGCAAACCCAGCTTGCACGAGCGGCCGGTGAACTTTTCGTAGGCCGTCTTACCGTTGAATGCGATTACCCGCGGGTGCAAATCCTCAAGCTTCTGCGCCAGCAGCACCCGCCCCTCGGCGAACTCCTGGCGTTCGATTTCCTCGATCCCGCGCGTAGGGCGCTTCACCAGGTCGGTCATGCCGATCCCGAACTCTATGATGCGGCGGTCCTCTTCGTAGCCGAGCGGTTCAGGAATCACGCCGGTCTGATACATGATGGGCCAAAAAAGATTCGCACGTCCGGCATAATAATGACCTACGCGGGCGGATCGGTCGCTGGGATTGATTCCCACCAGGACCATTTTCATTCCTTTTCGCAAGTAATCTGGCAGAGTCCGCATGTGCAGCTAGATTATCGGAATTCAGGCGCAAACGGACCGACGGTTCTCGGCGGCGTTGCCCTGTCGTATACGTCCCCGCTGAAAGCACTTGCGAAACCTGGCGACGCTCTCGCCTTGAGCGACGTGATGTTTCAATTCGGAAGCCGCGGCGAAGCTGTGTTACCATTTGGCGCAGCAAGGTCTGATGATGAATTCCCCTAAGCTCAATCCGGCACAGCCAACTTATCTTCCGTCGCAGGTGGTCAAAGACGACGAACCCTTGCTTGTGCACGCCGCCAAGGCAGGCGACATCCAGGCATTCGAGACGCTCGTCGGCAGATATGAGCGCAAGATTTTCCGCCTGACGCAAAACATTACGCAAAACCGCGAAGACGCGGAAGACGCGATGCAGGAAGCCTTCCTGAAAGCCTATGAGCACCTCGGCGACTTTCAGGGGAACTCGCGATTTTACACGTGGCTGGTACGCATCGCCGTTAATCAGGCGTTGATGAAGCTGCGCCGCCGCCGAAACAACATCGTTTCTCTCGACGAAGAAGTGGATACCGGCGAGGATACCATGCCCCGGGAAGTGGAGGATTGGGGCCCCTCGCCCGAGGAGCGCTATCAGCAATCAGAACTCGGCGACATCCTCTCAAAAGTGATCGGAGATCTCGATCCAGCTTTTAGAATCGTCTTTCAGCTCCGCGACATCGAACAACTATCAACTGAGGAAACAGCGGAAGCTTTGGGACTGTCTATTCCTGCGGTGAAATCGAGATTATTGCGTGCGCGCCTCAAGTTGCGCCACAATCTGGACCACTACTTTCGGCGAGGGGCAACTACGTGAAGTGCAAGGACATTGTAAAAGAACTTGCGGATTACCTCGACGAGGACCTGGATTCCTCACTCCGCGCATCCATCGAAGAGCATTTGGATAAGTGCAAGGACTGCCGGCTGGTTGTAGATACCACCAAGCAGACGATTCAGATTTATTGCAATTCCGAGCCAGCGCCGCTGCCGGCAGAAACCAAGTCCCGATTGCACGACGCGTTGGCGAAACGTCTGCACCAACGGGCATAATAGCTAAACGCCGCGCCCCTCCGCCGCACGCGCCTCGTCGCGCCAAATAGGCACTTCCTTCCCCATTCCACGCTCGCGCGCAATTTCATACACCCAACCGGCCGTGACCACATCTTCGATCGCGATGCCGTTCGATTTGAAAAGCGTGATCTGATCGAGGCCTGTCCGCCCTGGCATTTTTCCATCCACAATCTGCGCCAGTTCGCGGACGCTTGCCCATTGCGACTCGTCGTCGCCAAACGCGCCGATCAAGTCGCCCGATTCTCGCCGCGATTGCTCCGGCGAATCGGCAGCGATCAGGTCCGCCCGGCGAACAGTTTCAGCATCGATTTCGCGCTTGTGCGCCACGTTGATGCCAATGGCGTTTATGTGCGCGCCGCGCTCGACCCATCGGCCCTCGACCACTGGAGTCGTAGCAGTCGTCGCTGTCGTGATCAGATCCGCGCCGCGAACCGCCTCTTCGGCGCTGGCAACCGCCTCCACCCGCAATCCGATTCGCGCCGACATCTCTTTGGCGAATTTCTCGCGCTTCTGCGGGTCGCGGCTGTACGCACGCACGCGCTCCAGTTTGCGAACACACGCAAGAGCCTCCAACTGCGTGCGCGCTTGCGAGCCCGTGCCGATCATCGCGGCATTGCGCGCGTCCGGGCGCGCCATGAACTTCGTGGCTACGCCGCTTGCGGCGCCGGTTCGCACCTGGCCCAGGTAATCAGCCTCAATCAGCGCCGCCATGTCGCCCGTCTCGGCGCTGATAAGCGGGATGATGAACCGCGCGCAGCCCTTGGCGATCGAGTAGATTTTAAGTCCCAAATAACCGCCGTCAGAATCCGCGGCGGCCATGTAGTTGAGAATCGTCTTCCCGGGAACCTGCAGCCGCTGTCGGGAATGGTTCGTGGCCGAGCCAGCCGCCAAGCGGCGAAACGACGTTTCCACCAGCTCAACGGCCATTGGCATCGTCAAGACTTTTCGCACGTCGGATTCGGTGAGATACAGCGCCATCGCACACCTCCTGAATCAAAAGTTGATCCTGTATCGCAGCACGCGCCCTTCGGGAGTGTCGAGCACCAGCAGTTCCTTGCGGGGACTTGCCGCGATCGGCGGCGCCGGCCTGCGGCCTTGGCCTAGTTCGGGTGCCAGATCGACGTCCGTTTTCGGCGTGCCGTCAACGCTCCAAACGTGCAACATGCGGCCGTTGTCGTCCATCGCAAAAACGTACTGGCTCGATGCAGCGATCTGGTCACTTAATTTCCGGGCGCTGCCGTTGGCGCCGGCGTCAATTTCGGATAGAAAGTGGCCGTCGCTATTGAAGTGCAGGATGCGATTTCTTTCCGGGTCGACAAAATACAGAGAGCCGTCCGGCGCTCCGGTCATTGCCGCGACGCGAATGCGCTCATTTGGTACGTTGGCCGCGGGCTGCCATTCGCGAATCAGCCGAAAGCGCGCTGTGTACGTGAATACCCTATGAATCTCGGAATCAAAAACAGAAATTCTCCCGTCGTCGTCAACTGCCACGTCAAGAGCGTTTTCCGCGTTGACGCGCAGGTTACGCCGCAGTGACCGCAGCCGGATCCCGCTAGGCAGATAAATCGCCACCGTCCCGCGGCTCGCGTCCGTCACATAGATCGCGTCACCGCTATCAACGGCGATCGATTGCGGCGATTTCAGCGTGGGATCTTCGAAGGAAAGATGTGGCATACCCTTTGGCCCAAACTTGTCCACAAAATGGCTGCCATCATCCGCGAGGTAGATGTTGCCGAGCGTGTCCGTAGTGATGCAGGTGGGATCGTCCAATTGGCCTGGGCCGCTGCCCTTCGCGCCCCACTGGCCGATGTATGTCAGCGGCGCCGTTGGGCCTGCCTGCGCTTCCACGCGAGCGGTGTCTTCCGAGCATCCGGGAAGCACGATCGCTGCGACGCAAATCGTCAGGGCCGCCCCACGGCCAAACGTCCGCAGTTCTGCCGCGAGCCGCCCGAATCTACCCATGATTCCGCTTTCGTGCCACGGCCTCAAGTCCAGCCACTTTCTCTCGCCGGACAATCGTGTCTTCCAGCCGGTAGACCACCTGTGTGGGCGTTCCGTCGCTCACGTTCTTAAACGAAAAGTTCACGTCGTCCGCAGCCAGTGGTTTGATCGCGACGGGCAGGACGCCACAAACGCCACTTTCGACGTATGCAGTCTCGTACTGCTGCTTTTTCTTGCTCCACGTGTACACGCGCAACATCGTGAAATCGCAGGGCTGGCCTTCGGGCCCATGCGTGCCGATCAAGAGATACTGCGGTTTCATGCTTCCCACGCCATCCGGAACTCGATCAAGCTGAAACCATGCCACGGGGCGCATGTCCGCGGAACTGGCGTAATCGTAGAGCGCCTCCGGAAGGTCCAACTGGATGAACCGGCCGAGCGCCCAGCCTGACACAGTGATATCCTTCGAAACCTTCGCACGGACCAGCCACCAATCCTCTTTCCGGGGCTCCGTTGAGGTACCACCCGTCCCGCTCCGGTTGATGGATTGTCCGGCTGCGCTCGGAATAACCATCGGTGTCCGCTCGAACATTTCCACGGGCACCAGTTTTCCCAGCTGTCGGATGCGCTCCGCGCCGCGGCCGGGAGCGATGTGCAGGTTCGTAAGCACGGCCGTCTTGCCGCTTGCCTCCACCGGCATTCCAGCCGTTTGCTTCTCTAGTTGCTTCGTCTGCTCCCAAAATTCTGAAGTGAGCAAATTCGATTCGTTTATCCAGCCGACCGTGCCATTAGGCGTGCGTACCTTCACTTGATCCTCGAAATGCTGTACCACCTCAAGTCGCGTTCCGTAATCCAATGTCGCAATCGGCTGCCGAACGGCCGCAATTGTGTTCCAGATAACCACTCCGCGATTCGCCGCATAGCCTATTTCTACCGCCTCTTTTTTGCGCCGATGAAGGTAGACAGCGGTGCCGACCACCAAAACTAGTAGCAAACCGAGCAGTATTTTTCGCATCCTCTTGCTTTACCAAAGCCGGCCGCTACCGCGGGGCTTTTCCGTCGCGTCCGCAGGCCATCCCTGCATTTCCTTTTGGAAGAACCAGGATTCTACACAATACCGCGTGAGCCATTCTGTTACAATCCGGCTCGCCCATCGAATTTCTGCGCGGTTGTCGAATAAGGAGCGTATTCCCGAATGCAGAGCTTGGAGAAGTTAAAGCCAATAGCGTTGTTGCTTCTGCGCATCGCAATGGGTGTTATCTTCATACATTACGGCTATCCGAAATTATTCGTGCACCCGCGCAGCACTGTAACGTGGTTCGCGCACCACGGATTTCCCGGCTATTTCGCCTATGTTTCGGGCGTCCTCGAACTTTTTGGAGGGCTGCTGCTGATCGCGGGGCTCTTTACGAGGATCGCCGGGCTGCTGCTCGCCGTGGAGATGGCCGTCGCGCTCTGGCGAGTCCACGGGCTGATTTCGGACCCGCTTGCCGTGCAGAACTATCAGTTCCCGCTAATGATGGGAGTAGCCGCATTCGCGCTCGCCGCCGTCGGCGCGGGCGCAATCTCGTTCGACCAAGTGCTCTTTCACCGATCGCGTGGCTCCGCTCGGCCTACTCGCGCAAAAGCCAAGTCATAGCAACGACTGGGCAGGTTCCGTGCCGCCTGGACATCGAGATTTATGCCGCCGAATGCGAGTTCGGTTCGTGTGGCGGCGGAGTTGCCATCACCGGCAGCGGCGCCTGCGGCATGACGATCCACGCGACGAAATATCCGAGCACCGCGGGCACCACAGGCAAGGGCATCAGCACCAACAGCACCCAGATCAGGCGCACCAGGGTGGAATCGATTTCCAGGTATTCCGCGATGCCCCCGCAAACTCCGGCGATCTTGCAATCCACTACCGACCTCATCAACCTTCGCGATGCGCGCGGCGTACTGGCGGGTGTGGCGTGCTGGCGAGCGCCACAGAAGTAGCAGAAATTCGAATAGTCAGCAATGTCTCGTTGGCAATGGCCGCAAAGCATATCTAACCTCCTTCGGACGAGCGGTCCCCCGCTCTCTACCGAAGATACGAATTACCCCTGGAAAAAGTTTCACTAGTATTTGCAGAGCTCGCGCGCCACGCGCATGATATCGCTCTTTTGCGGCAGAATAGCGTCTTCCAGAACCGGGCTGTAGGCGCAGAACGTGTCCGTAGCCGCCACGCGCCGGACCGGCGCATCCAGCCGGTCGAACAATTCCTCGCCGATGCGCGCCGCGATCTCGGCTCCGTAGCCCCAGGTCCGCCAATCCTCATACGCCACGATTGCGCGGCTGGTTTTCGCCACGCTCGCGGCAATCGTCTCCCAATCGTATGGGCTCAGCGACCGCAAATCGATCACTTCCGCTGAAATCCCGTCGTGCGATAATTCCGTTGCCGCCAGCTCCGCCCGATGCACCAGCGCGCCGTAAGTGATGATGCTCAGATCGTTTCCTTCGCGCGTTACGCGTGCCTTGCCGAACGGAATCGTGAAATCCGGCCCGGGATAAATCGCGCGGTTGTATGGCTGGCGGTATAGGTGCTTGTGTTCGAGAAACATCACCGGGTCGTCCGCGCGAATTGCCGTGCGAAGCAGGCCGCACACATCTTCCGCCGTCGCAGGCATCACCACGCGCAGCCCAGGCACGTGCGTGAACACCACTTCGCCCGATTGACTGTGGTACATCGCGCCGCCGCTCAAATATCCGCCGGTCGCCACGCGCACAATCACCGGAGCTCTGAAATGTCCGTCGGAACGCCACCGGATCGTTGCCAGTTCGTTTCGCAGCTGCATCATGGCCGGCCAGATGTAGTCGAAAAATTGAATCTCCGCCACCGGCTTCAGCCCGCGCGCCGCCATCCCGATCGCTCGACCAACGATGGCCGCTTCGGCAATCGGCGAGTTGAACACGCGCTCTGAGCCGTATCGCCGCTGCAATCCTGCCGTCGCTTTAAAGACCCCGCCCTTGCCTTTCACCAGCTCCAAATGATCTTCGCTCGAGCAATCGGCCACGTCCTCGCCAAACACCACCACTCGCTCGTCGCGTTCCATTTCATCCGCGAGCGTCGCGGCAACGCTTTCGACCATCGTCTTGGGCTGGCCCGACGGATTTGGAGTTGATTCAAACTGTTTTGCGGTTGGATCGATTTCGGGCGAGTATACGTGGACGAAAATCGAATCGGTCGAAGGAGCTTCGGCGGCGAGCGCGCGATCAGTCGCGTCCAAAATCTCGCGCTCCACCTCTGCCTCGATTGCCTCCATCTCCGGGCCGTCCAAAATTCCTTCGCGAACCAGGAACAATCCAAACTTCGGAAGCGGGTCGCGATGAGCTTCCGCTTCACGCTCGTCCGGCGTCTTGTAGAGTTTTTCCTCGTCGGACAGCGAATGCGAATAGGGGCGCGTCACATGCGCGTGAACCAGTGCTGGCCCCCGGCGTTCGCGGCAATGAGTCACTGCGCGACTCAGCTTTTCGTAGCTCGCCAGAGGATCGGTGCCGTCGCATTCCTCCACCAGCAGACCGGGATAATTCCCCACCAGTTTTGAAATGTTGCCGCCGGCCGTCTGCGCCTCCACGGGCACGGAAATCGCGTATCCGTTGTCTTCAATCAAAAAGAGCACCGGCACTTTGCGCAGCGACGCGGCATTCAGCGCCTCGAAAAACTCACCTTCGCTCGTCGATCCGTCGCCGCCTGAAACGTAGGCGATTTCATCGCGCTGCCAGGAAACCGCCTCGCCCTGCGGGGCCTTGCGCGCTTGCTCCAACGCGTTGGGATGATGCCCGAAATAAAGCGAAGCCTCCGCCGAGCCAACTGCATGCAGAAACTGCATTCCCGTGGCCGATGCGCTCGCCACGATGTTGAGCTTCTTGCTGCCCCAATGAGAAGGCATCTGCCGCCCGCCCGACGAGGGGTCCTCCGCCGCGCCCACCGCTTGCAGCAGCATCTCGTAGGGCGTCACGCCGAGCATCAGCATCAGCGCCCGGTCGCGATAATACGGAAAGAACCAGTCGTAGCCCGGCTTCAACAGCAGCCCGGCTGCCGCTTGCACCGCCTCGTGCCCCGCGCCACTAATTTGGAAATACGTCCGGTTTTGCCGCTTCAGTTGGATCTCGCGGTCGTCCAGCCGTCGCGCCAGGAACATCATGCGGTAGAGGCGCACGAGTACGCCGCGGTCCAGGCCGTGGTACTTCGATGTATCTACTTGGGATGCCTTAACCCTCACCTGAGAGGGCATGCCGATGCCTCCGGCTGAGAGGTTCGCCGATCACGTAACTTGCGCCCCATTATATCCATACTTCGGCGGTGCGGCGCAACGCCGAGAAAATCCGAGTTCCCCGGGAAATTCACCCCACGAACGGCCCCTGTCCGGGAAGTCGAGAGTTATAAGCTCAATATTGCCGTTGTAGAGATCAAATGTCCGGTAAGCCCGTTTGAACGAAGCCGCCCGCGCGGCGGACGCTTCGCGTGAGATAAAGACGGTGGTTGCGGTGTCTGGGTGAGATAAGTTTCTGGGTCACAAGGAGGTCCCTGTGACCCATCTCAGGAAAATGATGCTGGAG
>JBAWEZ010000061.1:0-27403 GCA_049591475.1 Candidatus Acidiferrales bacterium | reverse complement strand
ATAATGACACGATCGCTAGCCAGGCTTCCCGCGAGTTGTCCAATAGCAGGTCGTCTTCGACAGCCGAATATTCAAAGGAAGCAGCTTCGTCCTTTGTTACAATTTCGGTATCTGACCCTCGCTTAATCTCCAGTACATCGATTCCCTCTTTGTTGAGCGGAGCGACTATCGCGTTAGCCGCACGTCTGGCATCCGGGTCTAAATACAGCTTATAGACTGTATCGGAGACGATCATCTTCACGTCTCCGGTTATGATAGTAACGTTAGAGTCTTCGAAAATAACGCTGTCGGGCTTTCGCCTTCCCAATTTCTTGATCAGCTTGAAGAGACTTGTGCCGGCACCCACCGGAATTCCGACCCAAAAAAAGAGCATCTGGAGAATCTGCGTAGCGCCCGTGAGATCAGGGTGCTGTAGGAGAAAGGTTTTGGCCTGATCAAGCAGGGTCTGATCAACGACAAAATTGATCAGGAAGGAACCGCGGCGAAAATCACTTCTGACCTTAAGACTAACGCGTGTCGTGTCCCCGTTTACGAGCCTGTTTGCCTTCTGGAGTAGGGTTCCGCTGGCCAAGAGCGCAGGCGCGAGTTCTTGCACGTCCATTAAACCTGCGCGGAGAAGTTCGCCATCGTAGGAGATAGTCAGTTCTGAGCTGGACACAATTTCCATATTACGCCGCACAGTCAAGTCTCGGACAACTGGAGGATTTACAGCATTAAGTGACGACTAGGTTCGTGCTGTTTGCCCGTGTCTTCCTTATGGTGTTGTCTGTGCTTTGGCACGCGCATCCAAGTACGGCTGGAAGTCCTCCGAGATTTGCTCCACGGATTTCGTGTCCAGCACTTTGATTTCTGGCTTTTCCGGATCTTTTTCCGAGAAGAGCTGCAGGGTCACTTTTCCGCACGCAGGTGAAATCGCGTCGGCCGGGTAAGAATAGATTCCCACGTAAGTGGCGTCCGTGACGTTTACGAACGCATTATGTGCGTTCACCACTGTCGCGTCCTTTCCAGGCTGAATGGGTTCAACTTCCTTTTCACCACAAAATAGCTTCATTCGGTAAAAATCCGTCTTAAATTTGAGGCGCGCAGGGCCCGCATATCCGCCGTTCGATGAGGCTAGCCCGCGACCGAGCGCTGACATGAACGTCTCCCGCAGCTGGGGCGAGGCCTCGATTATGAGCACCGGCCTGTAAGCACCCACGTACTCTGCCCACTCGTGCAGGTCCTGCAGCGGCTGAAAAGTGTTTTGAACAGCTTCGGCGTGCCTTGAGGTCCTTCGGTTCTTCTCGTGGGCAGCGGCCAGCGAGGGCTGTTCCTCCAACCGGTACTCAAGAACAGGTGTCTCAAGCGCAACATCGAAGCCGCCCGTCTGAAACACGTATGCCTTCCGGTCGAATTTCTTGGACTGGATCATTTCTTTCAGCGAGTCCAACGGGAACGAGTCCGTTGGTTCGACCGGCAAGAGGACGGCGCTCGGTAAAGGCACGTCGATCATTTTCTTTCGAGCATGTTCCAATGTCGGGAACGCCTGATCGATCCGGACGACGCCTGAAACTCCGGGCCCGTTTCCTCCCGGCACTAAGAACGTCGTGATTCCGATGACTTGTCCGAGCGAATTGAACAGTGGGCCGCCTGAATTCCCGTGGTTGATGTTCACATCAGAAATGATCGCGCGCTCCTCCACTCTGCTTACTATTCCGCTTGTAATGACCTTCTTAAGACCCAGAGGGCTGCCGATAGTAAATACTCGTTCGCCTTCCACCGCCAGGTCGGAGGTCGTCTCGGCTTTCGCGATTGGCGCGGCGATCGCGCCTGGGAACGCGCTCAGATTTGCGTAGAGCACCGCAATGTCTCGGTCCGTGTCGTACGCGAGTAGCTTCGCTTCGACTTTTCGCTTTGAGTCAAACTGCACGGAGATGATCTGAGACGGCCCGATCACGTGCTGGTTAGTGACGATTAGGCCGGCTGGGTCGACTATGAAGCCCGTGCCAGAGCCAATCTCGCTCCAAACGGTGACAACTGAGTTTTGGTACTTCTGGAACATCGCGGTTAAGTCGTCCACTTTGCGCACAGGCGCAGCCGGAGCCAGTTGGGTAATTTTCGCGTTGTCATTGCTCAGCGCAAACGACGCCGTCTCACCCCGAACATCCACCTGCTGGGACCATGTGTAGTGGTGGCCCTCGAAGTCGATGCCCTCGGGGGTGCTCAGGATGTATCTGCCGGGGGCTAGGAGCAATTCGGCGGTGCCCGTGAAATCCGTTCTCGCGTGGAAGGAAGAACCTTGGCCAGAAGATTCAAGTGTGAACAAGACCGCGAGCCGGGGGACCGGTTTCTGGTTCAGATCGTTATCGACTAAAACCGCCTTAATCGTGATTCGGCTCTGCGACTGCTGCCCTTCAACTCGAAGCGGGACGAGCATCAAACCCAGCAAGGCGCAAATAGCCGTCTTTCGGCGAGTCACGGAAACCTCCCAATTGGAAGCGTAGGCACTATACACGGCTGAGTAGCGGCTAATGCAAGGTATTTCATGTGTAATAGAGAGCGACCCCCCGGGACCGACGAGACGCGGGCGTACGGGCCACTAATCACGAGTCACTAATCGCGTTCCGATGGGGCGCTTACCGATTGACGGCGGGTGCGCAACGGGCGCGTTGCTTCGCGCGGCGCGGCGCGCATCAATGCGGTAAAATACGTGCACGATGGCCGAGCGCTTTTACCGGGCAACGATGAGGATCGGGGACACGACTCTCTTCGGGCGCCTGGTATTCGGATTTCTGGTGCTGTGCGCCATTGGAGTGGGCGCGGCGGCAGGACTTCTGTTTGTCTATTCCAGCGACCTGCCGGAAATTCACGCGCTGGAAAATTACCGGCCGATCACGGAGACGCAGCTTTTCTCCGACGACGGGCAACTGATCGGCACTTTCTCCCTGCAGCGCCGCATCCTGCTGACCTACGAACAGATTCCTGCGATCCTGCGCGAAGCGATCATCAGCACCGAAGACCAGCACTTCGAGCAGCACTGGGGCGTGGATTTTCCGCGCGTGCTAGAGTCGGCGTGGACCGATATGCTGGCGCGGCGTCCCGTGGAAGGGGCCAGCACGCTGACCATGCAACTGGCCGGCGGGCTTTTCCTGAACCGCGCGGACCGCTCGATGCGCCGCAAGTTCGAGGAGACCATCCTGGCGCTGGAAATCGAGCGGCACTACACCAAGGCGCAGATTTTTACCATGTACTGCAACCAGATTTATCTGGGGAGCGGAAATTACGGGTTCGAAGCCGCGTCCGAATATTATTTCGACAAGCCGCTGGAAAAGATCGATCTGCCGGAGGCCGCGCTGCTGGCGGGCATCATTCGCGGGCCATACTATTCGCCGGTGAATCATCCGGACCGCGCGCTGGCTCGACGCAACTTAGTGCTGTATCTGATGGCGCGCGACCACAAAATCACCCGCGCGCAGGAGGAAGCGGCGCAGAAGCAGCCCATGGGATTGCACATCGAGCCGCTGCGCGACAATCTGGCGCCGTATTTCATCGAGGACGTCCGCGAATACCTGGAGCACACCTACGGCACGGCGGCGGTGCACGAGCAGGGGCTGCGCGTCTATACCACGCTGAACGTGAACATGCAGAAGGCCGCGGACCAGGCTCTGCGCGACGGGCTGCACGAATACGACCGGCGCCATGGCTGGCGCGGCAACTTGCCCAATATTTTGGGAGTTCATGCGAGCACTGAGGGCAAGCCCGGCACGCTGCACGCGCTCGAAAAATACCGGAACGACGATTGGGACGGGCCGATCGACAAGGGCGAGTACGTCACTGGATTGGTGATGGCGGTGACGCGCGAATCCGCGGAGATCAAAATCGGGCGCTATCGCGCCAGGCTGATGCCCGCGGACATGGATTGGACCGGGCACAAATCTCCCGCGGAAATTTTGAAGGTGGGCGACCTGGTGAACGTGCTGATCGAAGATATTTCCGGCGACACCGCGAAAGTGCAGCTGGAACAGGTGCCCGCGGCGCAAGCGGCGCTGATCGCCATCGACAATGCCACCGGCGAGATCAAGGCCATGGTGGGCGGATACAGCTTCGAGCAATCGAAATTCAACCGCGCCACACAGGCCATGCGGCAGACGGGCAGCTCGTTCAAAGTGTATGTGTACAGCGAGGCGTTGCTGCAGGGCGCGTCGCCATTCGATACCGTGCTGGACGAGCCGGTGACGTATCACGTGGGCAACATCGACTATTCGCCGCACAACTACGACGACAAATTCGAAGGGCGCATCACGCTGCGGCGGGCGCTGGCCGATTCTCGCAACGTCCCGGCGGTTAAGCTGCTGGCGCACGTGGGCATCGAGAACGTGATCGACCTGGCGCGAAAATTTGGCATCAGCAGTCCGCTGCCTCCGTATCTGCCGCTGGCTCTGGGCGCCGCTGATTTGACGCTTCTGGAGCACACGTCGGCGTTCACGGTGTTCCCGGACGATGGCATTCACATCGACCCGACGGAGATTCGTCGCGTGAGCACGTACGACGGGGCATTATTGGAAGAGGACCGGCCGAAAGTGACGGACGTGATTCCGCCTCCGGTGGCGCAGACGATGGTGGCGATGCTTGAGGACGTGGTGAATTTCGGCACCGGCGTGCGCGCGAAAGCGCTGGGGCGGCCGTCCGCGGGAAAAACTGGCACCACGAATGCGTTCACCGATGCCTGGTACATCGGATTTACGCCGCGGATTACCTGCGGAGTTTGGGTGGGCAACGACAATCCGGCGATTTCGCTGGGCGACAAGGAAACCGGCGCGCGCGCGGCGCTGCCGATCTGGCTGGAGTTCATGCAGAAGGCGTTGGCGGGAAAGCCGGTGGACCAGTTCCAAGGCGTGGTGCCGCTCGAAGATCAAGTCGCGGGTCACGTGGAAGAAGTGGACACGCCCGATCAGGCGCTGCCCGCCGACACCTCCGAGCAGGGGCTGAAGCAGGCGTCCGCGCCGCACGCTCCCGCGCCAGGCGCCTTACCTAACGCGACGCCGAAAGCGCCGCCGTCACAGCAGCCGCCAGCCGCGCCAAAAGCGCAGGCGAAGCCGGCGCCCGCTCCGGCGCTGCCCGCTGCGGCAACCACGCACTGAAGGGAGCTGCCGCGCGCGGATATTATTTGGCAGCAGGGAGCGATTTTCGAAATGGGTCCCAGCCGGCGGATTTGAGCGGGCCCGCGCGCCCTGCGGAATCCACCAGCAATATTTCGCGATCGCGGGTGATTTGGCCGATGGCGGTGAGCTGCGAAAATCCCGGCGCGGCACGCAGTTTCGCCACGTTGCGGCGCGGTATGGTGAAGAGCAATTCGTAATCTTCACCGCCGTGCAGCGCAAGCTGCAGCGCGTCCGACTGGATACCGCGCAACTTTCGCGCCGGCGCTTTTGGCAGCTCGACGCATGGAATTCGCTGCGCGTCGATGCGCGCACCGACGCCGCTTGCTTCGCACAACCGAGGCAGATCGGTGGAAAGCCCGTCGGAAATATCCATCATCGCCGAGGCGATTCTGCTCTGCGCGAGCCACGCCCCCAATTCGACGCGAATCTTTGGGTAGAGATGCTGTTGCAACGTGGCACGCGACGCTGCGGCGGCGACTTTTCTTCCGCGCAAGCCGCTTCGCACCAGTTCCAAACCAAGCTGCGCGCGGCCCAGGCGTCCGCTGACGTAGATTACGTCGCCGGGGCGCGCGCCGGAACGCGCTAGTGAGCGGCCGCGCGGCACTTCGCCCAGCACGGTAATGCTGATGAACACGTGCGGCGACTTCGTGGTGTCGCCGCCGATGAGCCGCACGCCGAGGATGCGCGCCGCGCGCTTCATGCCCGCGAGGAAGCCGTCGAGCCAGCGGCCGGTGAGGTTTTCGGGAAGCGCCAGCGTTAGCAGAAAGGCGCGCGGCTGGGCGCCCATGGCGGCAATGTCACTGGTGGCGCGCGAGAGAGACTTATAGCCGACGGAATCGGCGGGGTGCAGATCGCGCAGGAAGTGAATGCCTTCGATGAAAGCGTCGCAGGTGAGGATCCAGTCGGTGCTGCCGCCAGGCGCGAGAATCGCAGCATCGTCGCCCATGCCTAGTTTCAGCCGCAACTCCGCGCGGCCTGCGGCTCGCTTTCGGCGTGCCGCTGAAAGCAGCGATTTGGCGATCCGTTCAATCAGTTGATCTTCTGCTTCCATCCTGTCCTTTAGTACAGTTGTGGGCGCATCCGGACTTGGGCTAGAATTTTGGGTGGCCCGGTCCGAGCGGATTATAGATTCCCCTGGGAAGAGAAGCGAGTCTCTGGAGAAGCCGGCCGCGAGGCAGAATGAAGTTGACGGTGTGGCGAACGGTCGCTACAATGCCCCGAGTTTCGAACCAGTGCTCTCGGTTCAGACTATTGTTTGAAGGTCCAAAGTGGTTCCTTGGTAGCAGTTCGCGGTGAGACGCTGTACGGGCGCTCTCATCCCAGCCGTGGTAAGCATCACTCGGTCGAGAATTTAAAACGATGAAGGGCAAATCATACACGTTTTTTATTGCTTCCAGCGCCTCGGGCGAGATGAAACGTGTGCGCGTGCCAGTCTATTTTTTACATGTGCTTGTAATGCTTGCAGTTGTGGGCGGCGTGACGGTGGTTGCGGGCATGGGATCGTACTCGCGGCTGCTGTGGAAGGCGGCGAATTACAATTCGCTGCGGCATGAACAAGAAGATTTGAAGCAGCAGTACGCGGCATTGCAAACACAGGTGAAGGACGCAAATCAACGCGTCGATTCGTTGCAGTCGCTGGCCAGCGAAGTGGCCATGGCGTATGGGATCACTCGATTCCATGCGACGCCGTTCAACCTGAATGGCAGCCAGCCCGATGCCAACGCGGATTTCAAGGAATCGGTGGACGAATTCAGCTATCTGGAAAAGAATGCGACGGCGGTGGCGATGACCAGCGGCGGCGAGCGTTTGCTGCCCGCGTCGCAATTAACGGCTTTGGGAATTGTGCCGACGCTCTGGCCAGTGGTTGGCCGCATCACCGCGGGTTTCGGCGAACGCATGGACCCCTTCAGCGGCGAGGGAGCGTTCCACTCGGGAATTGACATCGCATCAACGTACGGTGCGCCGGTGCATGCCACGGCGGACGGCGTGGTCTCTCAAGTAGGCCCAGACGGCGGTTACGGCCGATTAATCGTGATCGACCACGGATTCGGGGTCACAACTTGGTATGCGCATCTTTCCGGGTTTAACGTGCAGCCCGGCATGCGCGTGAAGGCCGGCGACGTGATCGGCTACGAAGGCGATAGCGGCCGCTCCACAGGGCCGCACCTGCACTACGAAATCCGCATTTACAACACTCCTGTAAATCCCTGGCCGTATCTGCGGCGCATCCGCCCGACGGCAACGTCCAGCGGCGACTGACCTCTCTCCTCCCAATCCTTGATGCCTGGAAACTTTGCGATGGTATGTCGCGCCCTATCGCCCAACTCACGTCGCGACGTAGACTTCGCTTAGTTCAAAATCCCTGCGAAAGACCTCGTAATCGTGACGCAGATGGCTTATCAATTCAATGAATTCGGGATGGCCGTGAAGCGTTTTCAGATGCGGATCTTTTTCGAAGGCGCGGTGATTGGGCAGGCCGCCTTCGGCGCAGCGCTTAAGTTCGGCGAGCGCCTTCTCCGGCTTTCCGCACATTGCATAGACGCCGGCGGCGCAATGCCAAGAGTGGTGCGCGTGAACTAGACTTCTCCGAGACGCCACAGCCTGATCTGTAATCTGTTCCGCGCGCCTGAAATCGCCCTCTCTGGCGAGGATCATGCTTTCCATGCAATCCATCTGCGGCTCCTCGGGAAACATCTGCTGGGCAATCTTGAGTCTCTCGCGAGCCGCGTTCAATTCTCCGCTGTAAATCCAAGGTAAAGGCGATTGGATGTTGGCATGAACCAAACCGGGTTCCAGAGCCAGAGCCCGATCGACGAACTCGGCCGCCTTGGCGTAGTCCCCCATGTTCAGAGCGGTGTAGGAGACGCTGGCAAAACTCAGTGCGAACTGGGGATTGGCCATAACGGCCTCGTCGAGATCCGCGAGGGCAGCCTCGTGAAAACCGAAATGGAACAAGAGCGCGGCCCGGTGAGCGCGGGCGCTGTGCCGGCTTGGGTTGATCTTCAGCGCCGCGTTTAGGGCCCTCAGCGCGGGGCGGAACTGAAAACCGCGCGAGGGCGACCACTGAATCATTCCCCGCGCGCAGAGCGCGTCGCAGTTGACGGGATCGAGTTCCAGCGTTCTGGCGATGGCGCGCTCAGCCTGCTCGAACCATTTGGGATGGGCATCGAGATGCGCTCCTACGTGATAGCAAACGGTGCAGAGCATGCCCCAAGCCTCTGCAAAGTCGGGGTCCAGATCCACGGCCCGCTCCAGCATCTCCACAGCCGCGGTTAGCTCAAACTTATTGAAGCTAATGGTACGGTCAACCGCCCGCATATAAAGCTCGAACGAAAGCGGGTGCCGCGTCGAGGGAGGGGAGATGTGCGCGGACCTCTGCGTCTTATCGGGGGCATGGGGTGTCAGTGAATCGAACACGGAATCCGCGAGATGATCCTGCAAAGTGAATAGATCTCCCATGTCACCGTCGAATTTCGCGGAATGGAGCGCCCGTTCGTCGTGGAACCGCCACACCTGGATTAGCACGCGCACGCGCGGTCCCATTTTCTGAATGCTGCCTTCCACCACCAAGTCGACATTCAGTTCCCTTGCGATCCGCGTCCAGTCCGTGTTCTTTCCTGCGTATTTCATAAGAGTGCTAATCGGTCGAACGACGAGCGCTCGAGAGGAACCGAGACGGTTGGCGACCGCGTCTGCCAAGGCCACCGATAGAAACCGGTCGTCGGAAGCGGCGTTGCGAAATTGAAGCGGGACGACAGCGACGGTTCGGCGGCCATCACCCACCTGTACGGACGCGACCTTATCCGGAAGCGAGAGTGACGTGATCGCTTGTGACACTTCGGAAGCGCGTGCGAAACGCTGGGCCGGTTCCTTTTCCAGGCACTTCGTCACCAGACGATCGAACTCCGCCGACAAGCCTGGCTGTAGTTTGCTCGGAGGCGCAGGGGCGGCGGTCGCGATCTCATGCATAATTTCGAGACTGCTGCGTCCCTTGAACGGGAGCCGTCCAGTCGAGGCTTCGTATAGGACGCATCCGAGCGAAAAAATGTCGGAACGCGCATCAACGGCTTCGCCACGAGTCTGCTCCGGCGACATATAGCTGACGGTGCCGACGACTGTTCCTGCCTCCGTGATGTCCAGAGAAACCTGCGTCTGCTGCTTAAAATATGCTTCCGTCATTTTAGCCAGTCCGAAATCGAGCACTTTAATCTTCTGATTCGGCCCGACCACAATGTTTGTCGGCTTGATGTCGCGATGAACGATGCCGGCCTCGTGCGCCGCGTCGAGCGCGGAGGCAATCTGAGCTCCGAAATCGAGAACCTGGCTAAGCAGGAGCGCTTTTTCGGCGATGAGCTCTTTCAGGGTTCTTCCTTCGACGTATTCCATCACCAGAAAGTCCTTGCCCTGATGGCTGGAAATATCGTGGATGGAAACGATGTTGGGATGATTGAGCGCCGATGCCGCCCGCGCCTCTTGCAGGAGCCGCTGTCCGTAAGCGGGGTCGGTCCGGCCGCGCGGCAGAAGCTTGACGGCTATGGTGCGGCGCAGCCTGGTATCGGTTGCGCGGAAGACTTCGCCCATGCCACCGGCGCCAATGCGAGCTTCGATTCTATAGGGACCGAGCATTGCGCCCGGTTGCAGCGGAGAAGCCAGCTCCTCTGAAAATGAGGACTGCTCGAAGATTGCAGTGGCCGAGTCGCCATGCTGGGCAATCAACGACTCCACTTCGCGCCGTACGTTGGTATCTGGGCAAATCCGCAGCAGGTATGCGTCACGGTCCGCAGGCGGCTGGTTCAAAGTGGACGCGAGAATTTCTTTTATTTGCTGCCACTGCTCCGGCGTCATATGACTGGGGCCTCTAGTTTCCGCTCACGAATGCGAGCGGGATCATGCCAACTTCGCGGCCGCGAGGAGACCGTAGTGCGATGCAGTGTGGTCCCCCGAGGTCGAGATTTGCCGCATTGTAGCCTAGTGATTACCGCTTACGCTACTGGAGGGACGCGGAACGAATCTGGCGCCACGACTCGATTCCGTGCGCTGCGAGATCACAGCAACACATGGACGGCGATTCCTAGTGGACAGCAGGAGTTGAGTCGCGTATTTCCAAAGCGGGCGAAGCGGCTTGTTGTCTGCGGAGCCAGAAGGCGCCGGTGGTGACGATCAGCGCCGGGAGCAAGAAACGCAGTCCGTCGCGCAGCAGTGCAGTGGGACCGGCTTGTTCCGGAGGACCCACGCCGCAGCCGCAGTCGATTTTCAAGCCGCGCCTGTAGGCTGAATAGATCGCGATCATGAAACCGACAAACGCCAGACACGCCACGAGAGACGAGTAGCGGCGCCAGAGTCCGCTGATCAGCCAAATCCCGAGAAATAGTTCGACGAAGGGCAGGATGTGAGCGATCGCGTTCGCTGTACTCGATGAAACCACTTGGTAGGATTCCACCTGAATGGCGAAAAGCGCGATGGACGTCTTCATCGACGCCCAGCTCCACGGGAATCCTGGGATCGGTTTGAGCTTGCCGTAAGCGGCGGCCAGAAAAATCGATCCAAGGACAATGCCGCCGGTGATTAGGAGCGCGCGCACCAGCGAGCGGCGTTGCGCCGGATTGCGCGCGCAAAAGACCGCGATCGCGTCGCCGACAACAAAAACAACGCCCCACTCCGCGAGCCAATTCAGAAATATGCCGAGCGCGTCCATCTATGATTCCAGCGCGCCTACTGGCTGAGCAGCGAGTCGAAGAATTGCTTCAGAATCGGCCAGGAGACGGCACCGTTGGCGGCGGGCAGGCGGTGTCCTTTATAAACGATCACGTAGGTGGGGGTGGCACGGACAGGAATCTGTTCGCCCAGGGCACGATCGGCGTTGATCGAAGCGTCTAGAGGGCAACTTCCCGGCTGATCTTGGAAAGAACATCCCTGCATCAGCCTTTCAACCTTCCGGAAATCAGACATGGGCATGGCGGTGGAAACGTACTTGGCAATGTCGCCGGTGGCAGCCCAGGAATCCTGATTGTCGTAAAGGGCGCCTTCGGCATTGGCAAATTCACCCACGCGCGCGGCGGCATAGACCCAGCGAGCGGCTTCGTAGCCATACTTATGCTGCGGCAGCGGGAAGTTGTGATGAACGAGGTAGACCTTGCCGGAGGCCACATAGTCGTTGATCATAGGGCGAAGCGTATTTTCGTACAGCGCGCGGCACGAGGGGCACTCGTAATCGGTGAACACGACCATGGTGATCGGCGCGCTGCTGGAGCCGTAGGTCTCAAGGGGCTGACCCGAAGGAATCAGCGCGCTTACCTTTTCGGTGGTGACGCGGGGTGCAGCCTGAAGTGTCGCGCCCAGGACAATGATCGAGAGTACGGCTAGAACGACCGCCGACCTCCAAACCCATACCGACCACCTTCCGCGCGAGTGCTGCTGCAAGTTGCCTCGAATTTCCAAAGCCGCCTCCCCCTCGAACGCTAACTAACGCAAACCAGCAAGCGTGGATTCTAACGCGAATGCCCGGCTTGTGCTGTAGATGTTGGACCGCCAAACGCGAAATAGGTAACGCTCTTTGCAGTAAGATGCGGTTAGGAGAGAACGGGTTCGCTGGACAGTTTTGGAGGGTATGGCCCGGTTCAGGAGGTAGAGAGAGTGAAAGGAGCAGTGTGGTAGGTCGGTAACGTAAAGAAAATAATACCCATACAGTCTGTATCAAACAACTTGACAGTGACACACTCAAGTCGTATCATGCTGTTGTGCGCGGCGGATGCGTTCTGGCGCGAGACGAGTAACAGCTTAGTTAGGAGCGGATTCCATGAGCAAGATTATCGGGATTGACTTGGGAACGACCAACTCGGTGGTCGCGGTGATGCAGGGCGGCGAGCCGGTGGTCATCCCCAACCAAGAAGGAGCGCGAACCACGCCTTCAGTGGTCGCCATTACCAAATCCGGCGAGCGTCTGGTGGGCCAAGTTGCCAAACGCCAGGCGATCACCAACCCGGAAAACACGGTTTATTCGATTAAGAGATTTATGGGCCGTCGCTACGACGAAGTAGTCGACGAAGCGAAGCGTGTGCCCTACAAGTTGGTGAAGGGACCGCACGAGGACGCGCGCGTGGAGATCGCGGGCAAGACCTACAGCCCTCCGGAAGTTTCGGCGATGATCCTCCAAAAGCTGAAGAGCGCCGCGGAAGATTTTCTGGGCGAGAAGGTGACCAAGGCAGTCATCACGGTGCCGGCATATTTCAACGACAGCCAGCGGCAGGCCACCAAGCAAGCCGGCGAAATCGCGGGCCTGGAAGTGCAGCGCATCATCAACGAACCGACGGCGGCGGCGCTTGCGTACGGCCTTGATAAAAAGAAGGAAGAGACGATCGCCGTTTACGACCTTGGCGGCGGCACGTTTGACATCTCCATCCTAGAGGTAGGCGAAGGCGTGGTGGAGGTGAAGTCCACCAACGGCGACACGCACCTGGGCGGAGACGATATCGACCAGCGCATCGTGGATTGGATGGTCGGCGAGTTTAAGAAAGAGCAAGGCATCGACCTGAGCAAAGACAAGATGGCCATCCAGCGGCTGAAGGAAGCGGCTGAGAAGGCCAAGATCGAGTTGTCACAGCTGATGGAGACGGAGATCAATCTGCCGTTCATCACCGCGAACGAATCGGGCCCGAAGCACATGCAGATGAAGCTGACGCGCTCGAAGCTCGAGCAGTTGATGGAAGATTTGTTGCAGCGCACGGTTGAGCCTGTGAAGCGGGCGTTGAGCGACGCGCAGATGACGGCCGACAAGATCGACGAAGTGGTGCTGGTCGGCGGATCGACGCGTATTCCGCGCGTGGTGGACATCGTCAAGAACCTTTTCAACGGGAAAGAGCCGCACAAAGGCGTAAACCCAGACGAAGTGGTGGCGGTGGGCGCGGCCATTCAAGGCGGCGTACTCGGCGGCGAAGTGAAGGACATTCTGCTGCTGGACGTGACGCCGCTGTCGCTGGGCGTCGAGACGCTCGGCGGCGTGATGACCGTGCTGATCCCGCGCAACACCACGATTCCGACACGCAAGTCGGAATCGTTCTCGACGGCCGCGGACAACCAAACGTCGGTTGAAATTCACGTGCTGCAAGGCGAACGCCCAGTAGCCAGCGGCAATCGGTCGCTCGGAAAATTCCACCTGATCGGGATTCCTCCGGCGCCGCGAGGATTGCCACAGGTTGAGGTGACGTTCGATATCGACGCGAACGGCATCTTGAATGTGTCGGCCAAGGACAAAGCGACCAACAAGGAGCAGAAGATCACCATCACCGCGTCCACTGGGCTGAGCAAGGACGAGGCCGAGCGGATGCGCAAGGAAGCCGAGTCGCACTCCGATGAGGACAAGGCGAGGCTTTCGGAAGTCGAGTCGCGAAACAAGCTCGACAACCTGGTGTATCAAGGCGAGAAGCTGATCAAGGAGAACCGCGAAAAGCTGCAGGAGGCGGACGTCAAGACCGGTGAGGAAGCGCTCGAAGATGCTCGTCGCGCACTTTCGGAAGGCGGCGTCGACCGGCTGAATTCCGCAGCGGACAACTTGACCAAGGCCCTGCATCAGTTGGGCGAAGCACTCTACAAGGCGCAGGGCGCGGCGGCGGGCGGTGCGGAAGGTGGTCCGAGCAGCGATGGCGGTGCGGGCCAAGCTGGCGGCGGTGCTCCACAGGGACAAAGCGGCCAACCAGGCGATGTGGTGGACGCGGAGTTCGTGGACGTGGACGAATCGAAGAAGCCTAACTAAGCCGCCGATGCGAAATGGGGCGGGCGAAGCGCGCCGGATCAGGGTGCCAGGGACCCCGGGGTGAACGCCCGCCCGTTCGAGTTTTTGGCTAGCAAATCGTAACCGCGAAGTGAGATCGAAGTTTCAGACTAATGGCAACCGCAACTAAAACCGATTATTACGAACTGCTGGGAGTGCCGCGGAAAGCGTCCGCGAAAGACATCCGGGCCGCGTACCGCAAGCTCGCGCGCAAGTATCATCCCGACCTAAATCCGGGCGATAAATCGGCAGAAGAGAAGTTCAAGCAGATACAGGAAGCGTACGAAGTTCTCTCCGACACGAAGAAGCGCCAGATGTACGACCAGTTCGGGTTCAACACGCCGGGGCCGGGCGGAGGTCCTCCACCTGGAGCGGGCTACGGCGGCGTATCGCCGGAAAATATTCACTTCGACTTTGGTGGATTCGATTTCGGAGGTGGCGGCGCAACCGGCGCGACCAGCTTTCGAGACCTCTTCAGCCAGTTTTTCCGCGGTGCCGGAGCGGCGCAGGCACGGCCAGAACGCGAGCACGGAGATGATCTCGAATATGCGATCGACATCACTTTCTCCGAAGCGATGCGCGGAACGGTAAAAAAGCTGAGCTTCACGCGGCTTGACACTTGCCACGTTTGCCACGGAAACGGAGCTGCGCCGGGCGATGCGAAAACTTGCCCCACGTGCGGCGGTTCGGGCCAGGTGACCCAGGTGAGCGGCAAGATGCGCTTTCAAGTGACTTGCTCGCGCTGCGGAGGAACCGGCAAATTGCAGAGCGTGTGCCGCAACTGCGGCGGCGAAGGGCGCGTGGCGCGCATGGATACGCTCGAAGTTCGCATTCCGCCCGGGGCGCAGACCGGTTCGCGCGTGCGCGTAGCTGGACGCGGAAACGCGGGAATGCACGGCGGGCCTCCGGGCGATCTATACATCATTACAAATGTGCAGCCGCATCCATTCTTTGAGCGGCGCGGCGATGATTTGTACACCACGGTGCCGATCACGGTATCGGAAGCATCCCTGGGGGCGAAAGTAGAGGTACCGACGATCGACGGGCGCGCGCAGGTGCGCATTCCGCCGGGCACCAACAGTGGTAAGCGTCTGCGGCTGCGCGAGAAGGGCGCACCCTCGGCGCGACAACCCGGCAAGCGCGGCGATCAGATCATCGAAGTGCAAGTCGTGGTCCCGAAACCGGAAGACGAGCGTGTGCGCGATCTGCTGCGCGAGCTCAGTAAAGTGGACCACGAGGACCCGCGCAAGGAAATTTTCGCGCGCGCGGTTGTTTAATTTCGGCGAAGCAAACGAAGGAGGCGCACATGGCAGCACGGCAGAGACGGAAGGCAAAGGCCGGCTACATGATCAGCGCCGTCGCAGAGCTGTACCAGATTCACCCGCAGACCTTGCGGCTTTACGAGCGAGTCGGGCTGCTGACGCCGTCGCGTTCCGAAGGTAACACCCGGCTGTACATCGACTCCGACCTGGAGCGCCTGGAAGTAATTCTGAATTTGACGCGCGAACTCGGCGTGAACCTCGCGGGAATCGAAATTATATTGAACATGCGCGACAAGATGGCGGATATGCAGGCCCAGATGGAAGAATTCATCAAATTCGTTCGCAGCGAAGTGGCGCGAAACTTCGCGGAATCGGGCGAACATCGCGTGCGCAACGCCATAGTGCGCGCGGCTCCGCGGCACGCAATTCGCATCGAGAAGTGAGGACGCGACAAGAATCGTGATCCGGATCGACTGACAACGGGAGGCGGTTTCACCTTCTGGCTTCGTCTGAGAAATCCGCGCGAAGCATCGGCAGGAATCTCTTCCGTCTTCCGCTTTCCACAAGACCCAACAATTTTCACAGGCGTATCTGCTTGCGCGCGCGCCGCACTGCGCATATTCTCGCTGCATGGCGAGAGCCGATTGTCCCACCTGCCATGGCAGCGGCTGGAAGGTAGTCGAACGAAATACCGACGGAGCGCAGGCGCTCTCTGAGGACAAGCCCGGCGCGTCTTCGGCGGGCGAGCCGAATCTGGTCTGGGCGGTGCCGTGCGAATGCACCTCCGGCGGCCGCAGCGACCGGGCGCTGGGGAAAGCGCGCGTCCCGGAACGCTACCGGCACTGCGACTTTGAGAATTTCGAGACGGACAACGAGATCGAACACGCGGGGCGCGAGCAGCTTGCCTCGTGGAACCGCAGCTTGGCGCAAGCGAAGCTTGTGGTGCAGCGGTTTGCCGCGGAATTTCCCGTTGGCAACGAGCACGGACTGTTGCTAATGGGGCCGTGCGGCGTGGGCAAAACGCATCTGGCAGTTGCCGCGATGAAGGAAATCGTGCTGCGCGGGCACAGCAGCCTTTTCTACGACTACCGCGAACTGCTGAAGCAGATCCAGGATAGCTACAACGCGGAAAGCCAGTCCACTGAAATGGGCGTGCTGGAGCCGGTGCTAAAAGCCGAAATGCTGGTGCTCGACGACCTGGGATCGAGCAAGCCGTCACTTTGGGCGCTCGAAACCGTGGGCCACATTCTGAACACCCGTTACAACGAAAAGCGGGTAACGGTGCTGACCACGAATTTTCTGGATGCCGATGCCGCGGCCACTCCCATGCCGCGCGTGGCGGGCATGCGCCCGCCGATGCTCGATGATTCGCTCACGGAGCGCGTGGGGCAGCGCATTCGTTCGCGGCTGTATGAGATGTGCCGCACCGTGGAAATGAGCGCGCCGGACTACCGCAAGGAAATTCGCAATATCAGCCGCCGCGCGTAGCGCGTAGGAACGCCGAACGGCGCAAATTACACGCAACGAGCCGTGGATTTTCGTGTGACCTATACGATTTGCATCCCCCGGCATCCTGCTGTAAAGTCTCTTTAGAGTTCTCCGACCGTCGAAGCCTAACAGGAGAGACATCCTACGGCGCGGCGGCGATGTCCCGGTTCTGCCGGGACTGAGGGTTCGGGTGGAAACGCCCGTTCCTCCCGTTTGGCCGATGGGCCGTTTGGAAAGGGGAATATCCGGAGCGCGAGCCGCTCCGGGTGTGCGCCCAATTCCAAATGCGGAGTTGGGCTTTTTTGTTTTGGGGAGCAAAGCGCGGGATGCCGTTGACAGACAAATTCGGCCGGCAAATAACCGACCTGCGGGTTTCGGTCACGGACCGCTGCAATTTCCGCTGCGTCTATTGCCGCTCCGCAAACCCGGAAAATCATATGCCCGCGGACGATCTGCTGTCATGGGACGAGCACGAGCGGTTGGTGCGCCTTCTGGTAGCGATGGGCATCCGCAAGGTGCGCGTGACGGGCGGCGAGCCGCTGGTGCGCGAGGGCGTGGAAGATTTTGTTGCGCGGCTGAAGGCGCTGGGCGTGCAGGATTTGTCGATGACTACCAACGCCCATCTGCTGGCGGAGCGTTGCGATCGCTTGGTGGCCGCCGGGATGGACCGCATCAATATCAGCCTGGATTCGCTGGATCGAGCGAAATTCGAGCGGATCACTCGCACGAAATCGTTCGACAAAGTGATGGCCGGAATCGAGGCAGCGCAGGCCACGCGGCTGCGCCCGGTCAAGATCAACGCGGTGCTGGTACGTGGAGTGAATGACGACGAGGTCGAAGCATTCGCGGGCTTCGCGCGCGAGCGCGGCCTGATCATGCGCTTCATTGAATTTATGCCACTGGACGCCGATCACGCCTGGACGCGGGAAATGGTGGTTACTGGCGCGGAGGTCCATAGCCGCATTTCAGCGCTTTGGCCACTGGTGCCCGTGGTGCACGAGCGCAGCGAAACGGCGCGAAAATACCGCTTCGCGGACAGCACCGGCGAGATCGGGTTGATTTCGCCTGTGTCGCAGCCGTTCTGCGGATTCTGCTCGCGCATCCGGCTGACGGCGGACGGGAAATTACGCACCTGCCTTTTCAGCAAGGACGATCACGATTTGAAGTACCTCCTGCGCGGCGGCGCGACCGATCGCGAGATCGGCGACGAAATCAATTCCATCGTGGCGCAAAAAGAAAAGGGCCACCGCATCAACGAACCGGGATTTGCGCCGCCCTCGCGAACGATGGTTTTTATCGGGGGCTGAATCGCGGCCGCACGCCCCTCGATCCAATGGGCGCCGGAGAAAATATGGCGGATGAACAGCCGAAATTTTTCTCGCTCACGGAAGCGGAAAGCCTGCGAACGCAGCTGGAACCGCTGCTGATCGAAGCCATCGAAGCGCGCCGCAAAATCGAGGATGTGGACGAAAAGCTAGGTGAGCTTGCCGAGCGCATCCAGCGCTCCGGCGGAATGCTGGTTCCGTACGAGCAGGCGGCGAAATGGCGCCGGGAGCACAACCACTTTGCCGACACGATTCGCAACGCAGTGGAACGCATCCACGCCACCGGCTGCGTGGTGAAAGATATCGAAGTGGGCCTGTTGGATTTCCCGTCGCGCGTCAACGGCCAGGAAGTTTTCCTTTGCTGGCGTCTGGGCGAGGATCGGATTCGTTTCTATCACGGAATGGACGAAGGCTTCTCCGGGAGGAAACCGATCGATCCGCGCGACGCGGGATACCAGAATCCGATTCAATAATCGCTGCGCACGGCGGATGCGCGCGGTCGCTGCGCATGAATTTTTTGGGTCGCCGGACGAACCGATTGCTTTCAGAGGAAATCATGTCGACTTCAGCCTACCCGATACGCGCGACGCCTCCGCAGCCGGGCGAAATCGCGCCGGATTTCGAGCTGCCCGATTCCACCGGCACGCCCCAACGACTCTCCGACCTGTGCGCTGCGGGCCAACTTGTACTGGTATTTTACCGGGGCCACTGGTGACCCTTCTGTCTTCGCCAGTTGGCGGAATATCGCGACCACGAGGGCGCCATTCGCTCGGCGGGAGCGATGCTGACGGCGATTTCCGTGGACGGCCCGGAAAAATCGCAGGTCGTGCGCGATGAACTTCACCTGAATTTTCCGATTTTATGCGATCCGCACCGGCATGTGGTACGCGAGTGGGGCGTCTATAACGCGAGCGAAAAGGGAGGCATCGCCAAGCCCGCCGTGTTCATCCTCGGTCCGGGCCGCGTGGTTCGTTATGCATCGGTTGATGAAGTAGCTTCGCGCGTTCCAGCGTCAGAAATCGTCCACGTACTTTCCGCAGGTGAAGGCGCTCCAGCGCCGCAGCGCCGCGCGCTGATTCCCCGGCCCGGCAACTTTTTCCGCGCGGTCCGCCATTCCATTCATTTCGGCGTCCGAGAACCGGAATCCGGAATCAAATAGTCCGCGATTTTTTTCACGATGCGGTTGACTTGCCAGTTTGGCGATGTATTATCCGCCTCGGGGATCGCCGGAAATGGAGCATTTTTGCGAGGCGCTTCAGCACAATTCGTGGATCATCACTTTAAATAGCTCGATCGTCATTTCGTCGTTCTTCGAATTCTGCCATTACGCCGGTTTTTTCCTGCTGGTCGGCTCGATCGCGCTGGTCGATCTGCGCGTACTGGGCGTGGCGGGGCGCCGCCAGACAGCCACGGCCATGGCCGAGCAGCTTTTTCCGTGGATGTGGACCGGACTGGTGTTCGCATTCGTCTCCGGATTTTTGATGTTCGCCGGCGATGCAACTGACTTTTGGGGAGCTCCGGTGTTTCGCCTCAAGATGTTAGTGCTGGTGATCGCGATCGTGGTGGGCATCATCGTCCAATGGCGAGTGCCGCGATGGGACCGCCGGCCGTCGATATCGCTGGGCGCGAAATCGATCGCGCTTCTTTCACTGCTGCTGTGGATCGCAACGATCCTGACGGCGCTGGAAGTGGCCGCGATCAACGGAGTCGGATAATTTTGATTCGGCTCCAGACGATTGCACGGAAACGAAAGGCTTGCGCGCATGAGTGGTAACTTGATGGCGTTTGCCAAGTGGCTGCAGGACACACACTGGGCTCAGTGGATCAGCAGCTCCTATTGGGTATATCCCTTCGTGCAGCTCACGCATTTTTCGGGACTTTCACTATGGATCGGCACGATTCTGGCGTTGGATTTTCGCCTGCTCGGGCTCGGCAAAAAGCACCAGACCGCCGCGGAACTTTCGAATAGTCTTTTCGTCTGGAATTGGACCGGCTTCTGCATCGCAATCTGCGGCGGGTTCATGTTGTTCGCCGCCTCGGCTACGAAGTACGTGATAAATCCCGCGTTTTTGATCAAGCTTGGAATTCTGATTCCATGCGCGTTGGTTGTGCACATCATCAATCAGCAGAAATCGCGCGTGTGGGGCGCCACGACGTACACGTTGCGCATCGGGAAATATATGGGACTCTTGGAACTGATCCTGTGGCTCTGCGTGATAACCGCCGCAGTCTCGATTCCCACCTTCGAAGTACTTGGCAGTTGATCACAATGAAACCTTGCATTTCGCAGTTTGCGCTTCTCGCCGTGGCCACCTTCGTTTTTGTCTTTGTTGGCTGCGGCAATGGCGCCAGCAACGAACCGCTCGCTCCGCCGGTTGATCCGGCCACGGCCGCATCAATCACGGGGACGGTGACATTCGCAGGCACACCTCCCGTCTTACGTCCGATCGACATGAGCGCCGCTCCTGCTTGCGTGAAAGCGAATCCTTCTCCCGTGGTGCCGCCCGAGGTGGTGACGGGCGCGAACGGCGCGCTCGCCAACGTGGTCGTTTATGTAAAGTCCGGTCTGGGAAACTATCGCTATCCCGCGCTGCAGACTCCCGTGGTACTCGATCAAAAAAACTGTATGTACACGCCGCACGTGCTGGCGGTGATGGTCGGCCAGCCGTTCTCAGTGGCCAATAGCGATCCGACCATGCACAACGTCCACGTGATGGCGCGACACAATCGCCAATGGAGTTCGTCGCAGCCAGTCGGTTCCGCGGCTCTCAAATCCACATTCGAGCGCCCGGAATTCGCCATTCCCGTGCTCTGCAACATTCATCCATGGATGCGCGCCTACGTTTTCGCCTTCGATCAGCCGTATTTCGCCGTTACCGGAACCGACGGCACTTTTGCCATCAAGAATCTTCCGCCTGGAACCTACACGATCGAAGCGTGGCAGGAACGGTACAAGACACTCGATCAGACCCTCACGCTCGGACCGCAAGAATCGAAGACGATCTCCTTCAGGTTTCATTCCGGCTCATAACCCGGTCGCCGCCAATCTGGGTGCGCAGTTTGTAGCTATCCAACTCGCAATCTGCTAATTTCTTGCATCGCGCTCTGCAAGCGATCTCACGCTGAAGCGCGTCGCCCCTTTCGCGCATCAAACGCCGGAACCAACATGGCATCGCCAACGCCAATTCTCGCGGTCCAAAATCTACGAATCGCATTCGGTCAACAGGTTGTGATCGACGATTTGAGCTTTGAAGTGCATCGAGGCGAATGTCTCGCGGTGATCGGCCCGAACGGGGCGGGCAAAACAGTAGTGCTGAAGGCACTGCTGGACTTAATTCCGCACAAGGGCGAAATTCGCTGGAGTCCGGAGGCGCGCGTGGGATATGTGCCGCAGAAAGTGGCCGCCGACCGCCAGCTTCCTATCCGTCTGGGTGATCTCTTGGCATCGAAAGCGGCGGTGCAACATCTTCCGGCCGATGACATTTCGAGCGTTACGGCCGAGGTGGACCTTTCGCCGACGATTTTCAACACGAGCGTCGGGAATCTTTCCGGCGGACAATTTCAGAAAGCGCTGATCGCGTTTGCTCTGCTGGGCCGCCCCAACGTGCTGCTATTCGACGAGCCCACTGCCAGCCTGGACGAACTCGCCGAGGAACACACCTACGATCTGCTGCACAAGCTTCAGCAGGAAAAAGGCATGACGGAGATTTTCGTCTCGCACGATTTGAGCGTCGTGTATCGTTACGCGACAATGGTGCTCTGCTTGAGCCGCGGGAAACGCTGCATGGGGCCGCCGAAGGAATTGCTGACGCCTGCGATGCTGGAGGATCTGTACGGCGGGCCGTCAAAGTTTTACCGTCACATCGATCACCCATAGGACGAATCGAAAGGACCCGCGAAACTCGCGATAGCGATCGCATGCACGAAGGCCACATCCTGCTTCTTTTGCTCGCGCTCTGCTTCGCTCTGGCCGCCGGGCTGATCGGCTGCTTCGCGCTGATGAAGCGCATGCTGCTGGCCAGCGACGTAATTTCTCACCTAGCGCTTCCGGGCCTCGGAATTGCGTATCTCCTGAAGGTGAATCCGCTCTATGGCGGGGCGGCCACGCTGTTTTTGGGAACGCTTTTGGTTTGGCAGCTTCAGAAGAAAACGGGCTTGGCGACGGACGCTTCGATCGGCGTGGTGTTCGCCGCGTCGCTGGCCATCGGCGCGGCCGTCACTCCGCGCGGCGATCTGATCGACGCGCTTTTCGGCGGACTCGAAAGCGTGAGTGTCCTGGGTTTCGCGTTAGGCGCGGCCGCATCGGCAGCCGTTGTCATCTCGGTCTTTTTGATGAAAGACCGGCTCACACTTTCCACTTTTTCACCGGAGCTGGCGGCTTCTTCCGGCATCCATGTGGACCGTCTCGATCTGGTCTACCTGCTCGTCTTCAGCCTCACGGTGCTTGTAGGACTGCGCTTCATGGGTGCGCTGCTAGCAAGCGCGCTGATCATTCTGCCGGCAGCCGCGGCGCGGCAATTTGCGGACAGCTTATTGCGCTTCTTTGTGATCGCCGCGACGATCAGCATGGCTTCCATTCTCGCGGGGTACTTTTTCAACACGTACGTTGTCCATCTCTCTACAATTGCACCGGTCACGGTGATGTTCGCGGCACTTGTTTTCGCTGCCAGCCTCGTCGCGCGCCGCGCCTGAGCCCGGCGCAGCGCGCGTTTTGAAATTGGTCATGAAATGATTTCCTAATCGCGGCGCCCCGCTTAGCTCGACGCCGTCTTCGCTGTACTTTTCCCCAGGAAATTTAGCAGCTCGCGATTCACTTCTTCGGCGTGCGTCCAGGCGATATTGTGCGGCCCGTCTTTCACTTCATGCAGCCGTGCGCCGGGAACCATTTTCGCGGTGCGCCGCCCAGCCGCATCGCTGGGCACGATGCGATCCGCTGTACCTTGAATCACCAACGTGGGGACGTTGAGCTTGGCCAGGTCAGCGCGGAAATCCTCATGCCACGTGGGTACGCACGCGACGCAGGCCGTGGCCGAGGCGCTGGCCGCCACATTCCAGCTCGCTTGCACCGCTTGCTCGCTGACATTTTTGCCAAGCAGAAGGTCCGTGTTGTAGAAGTTCTTGAAGAACTCGGTGAAGAAGGCGTAGCGATCCGCGGCCACGGCCTGCTCGATTCCTTTGAATACCGCTTCGTCGATGCCCTCCGGATTGTCCGGGGTTTTCAGCAAATACGGAGGAACGCCGCTGATAATCACCGCCTTGCTCATTCCTCTGGTGCCGAACTTTCCGGCGTAACGCGCCACTTCGCCGCCGCCCATCGAGAATCCCACCAGCGCGAAATCGCGCAGTCCAAGATGCTTCACCAGCTTCTGCAAATCCTCGGCGAACGTGTCGTAGTTGTAGCCGCTGGTCGGCTGGCTCGACTTGCCGAAGCCGCGACGATCGTAAGTGATCACGCGATATCCGCCGTTCAGCAGCACCGGCACTTGTTTTTCCCATGACGTCGAACTGAGCGGGTAGCCGTGGATCAGCACCACCGCCGCACCCGAGCCGTGATCCTCGTAATAGAGTTGAATATCTCCGGAATTTTCCTTTCCTATCGTCACGTATGGCATCGCCGCTCTCCTTTCCTGAAACTTCGCGCACGCGCAAAGCCGCGATGAACTTCGCGGGATGCTCGATCAGATGCCGCCCGCCCAGCGGCGACTCTACTTGGGTTCACAGGTTTCCTGTTCGCGAACTAGGCTCAATCACGATAACTTTCGACCGCTTTTGCCGCGGACCCCGCCGAAAAAGCATGGACGCGTATACATCCTGGCGTTCTCTCATTAAGGTAATCGCTTTCCCGAAATACATTGAATACCCGATCAGCCTCAGGGTGTGTAGCGGTGTTAAATACTGCTTCTGTTCGGCCCCTGTCTGATGTTTCCCGGAATGCATTGAAGCGAACGCATTAGCCCGAGGGATGATGAACCCACAAACTTTCCCCATTGTCCAGGTAGGCGAACGGACTAACTCTTGCGGCAGACCCATATCGAACAGGATTCTCCTTGCGCTGCCAGAGGAGGAATTCGTTCTGGTTCGCCTTCAGCTCGAGCCGATGGACCTGCCTTCTCGATTGAACCTCCACCAGCCTGATCGGCCCTTGGAATTCCTCTGCTTTCCCAATCAAGGGCTCATTTCGGTTGTGGTAACGACGAAAGACGGGCGAGCGGTGGAAGCAGGATTGATTGGAAAGGAAGGCTGCACCGGCACGGCGCTGGCCGTAAATCTAAGTGTCAGCCATCTGTTGCACGTGGTCCAGCTGGAAGGAGAGGGCTGCACACTGTCGCGCGCGGCGCTCAAAGCTGTGCTCCCGCTGGCCCCGAAGCTCAGGCTTGCACTCTCGCGGTTTGCCATTATACAAGGCATGCAGACTGCTCAAACGGCCGCCTGCAACCGCCTCCATGACGTTGAGCAGCGCCTAGCGCGCTGGCTGCTCATGGCACAGGACCGCGTCGATACCTCGTGGCTGGCGATCACTCACGATTTCCTGGCCACCATGCTGGGAACAGACCGCCCCACGGTGACCGTGGCTGCCAGAAGACTCCAGGACCGGAAAGCGATCGAATACAAGCCCGGCGCGGTACGCGTGGTGAACCATCATACGCTCGAAGAATCCGCCTGCGAGTGCTACCAGGTAATACAGCAGTTTAATGGAGAATTGGGTATCAAGTAGCAAGCTCCTTCCTTGCAAGTGTTTGACGGCCTACAGACAAGCACATATCACAATTAATAAAGTCCCCCATCTCATGCACATGTACAAGTTCACGGAGTCACCGACAGCGTGACCGGGGAGAAATTGCTTCTGGCCAGTGGCAAGAGGCACGCCAAAGGCGCGCCTGTGCGCAACACCATCCTGCTTTCACTGCCGGAAGCTGAATTCCGCAGCGTTTCGGACTCTTTAGAGCACGTCCAGCTTTCGCGCCACCACAGCCTGCACGAACCTACCGAGGTGCTCGATCACGTTTATTTCCCGAACGGCGGATTGATTTCGCTGGTCGTGGCAACGGAAGACGGGAAGACGGTTGAAGCCGGGGTGGTTGGCAAGGAAGGAATGGTCGGCACTCCGCTGGTGGTTGGACTGCGCCACAGTCCTCTGCGCGAAATCGTCCAGATCCCTTCGGATGGATTCCGCATTAAAGCTGCCGCGCTGCAAGCGGCATTGCCTGCCGCACCCATGTTTCAGATGACATTGTCCCGCTACGCAGTGATTCAGGGAATGCAAACCGCTCAAACTGCCGCCTGCAATCGACTCCATGACGTGGCGCAGCGCCTGGCCCGCTGGCTCTTGACCGCAGTCGATCGCGTGGAAAGCGATGCCCTGCCGATTACCCACGACTATTTGGCGACCATGTTGGGCACCGACCGTCCAAGCGTCACCGTGGCAGCCGGAGTTTTGCAAAAGGAAAAATCGATCAAATACACGCGCGGCTCAGTGAAAGTGTTAGATCGCGTGGCGCTCGAAGAGTCGGCGTGCGAATGCTACCGGGTGATACAGCAGCTCAACGACGACCTGGATTGACGGTGTGGAACTTTACGGGAGCCCCGCTGATCCCCTAAGCCGTTCTTCGCGGCCTTCGCGACGGACGCTTGCGGCGTCGCTTCGGAGTCTGGCCGCCTGAAAGAGCCTCCGCTGGTCGCGCGTCGCCCGAGGTGTTCGGTCGCGATGTCGGCTGTGGCGCCGGTTCACCCGCTGACGTCTGAGCGCTAAACGCTGTTTTGCCGGCAAGTATGTCACGGATGGCTCGCAGAATTGCTCGCCCATCGGACTTCTGCACTACGCCTTGCAAGCCGGCATCCCGCACCGCGCCTTCGGCTACCGACGGGTCAAGCCACGTGTAAATCAAAACTGGCGTCCCAGGCAGCATTTCGCGAATCGCCTGGCCTGCACTTATGCCATTTAGCTTTGGCATACGTACATCCAGAATCACCAAATCGGGCTTCAGACTTGCAGCGGCCTCTACGGCCGCTCGTCCGTTATCGACGGCACCGCAGATTTCCCAGTCTTCTCCGGATCTGCTGATCAATCGTTCGATTGCGCTTCGGACCATCCCTTGGTCGTCCGCGACTAATATATGCACCACTACGAAAGTCCTTTTTTCGATACACATAGCCCACAAATACAAGGATCGGGGCTTGCCGTATTGTGCAGTTGTGTAGGATACACTACGTCGGGTCTGCGGAAGAACCAAGCGGGTAATCCCCTGCTATTCTCAGCCGGCCCATTCCATCCGGTGGATTATCGGAATTCCTGCTGCGACCTACCGACACGCTGCCGACAATCGACGGCTGTGTGGCCGCCGTTCGCCAAGCCAGGCGTGCTGCCCTTCCCACCAGCTTTTATCTCGTATAAGTTCCGGTTGGGTCGGTTTTTACGTCGTGGTCCATGAACTCAAGCCAGAACCCCTGCGGGTCGGCCACGAACATCGTGCGGGTCGTCTTGGAGATGAATACCGGCTCGTCGGACTTGCTCTCCGTGTGCAGATGCGCTGCCTTGATGCGCTGCATCATCACGTCATCGTCTTTAGACATGAACAGGAAGTGCGCGGCCCCAGCGTCCTGAAAGTACGGACGCTTAAAATTCTTGCTGTGGTTCTTGTATTCGACCAACTGCATCACCACCGGCGAGCCCGGAACCGTGGCCTGCGCCATCCGGAACTGGCTGTGCGTGCCCGTCAATTTCTCGTACGCCGCGTCGCCCATCCACGGACTCAACCAGAATTTGAAATCGGGCCCCACGAGGCTCTCGTACATCTTTGCCGTCTTTTCCAGATTATCGACGACGATCGTCACGCGCGCGCCGAGCACGTTGCTTCCTGCAGCGGCGGTCGTCGCCAACGCGGGTGTGACCTGTATCAATTTCACCGGATATCCGTCCGGATCGCGCACCATCACCGCGCGAATTTTCCCGTCGATTCCCGGCCACCCGGAAAGTTCCACGGGATTTCCGCCCTCCGTAATCACGGGCGTGCGCTCGCTTTTCAAAACCGCCAGCGTCTTATCCAGGTCCGCCACGATCAGCGTCAAATAGGACGCACCGGGATCGGTTAGCGGCGGATTGAACCGGTGCTTTGGAATTCCCTGGATGTCGATCGCCTCGATGGTCATCTCGGGGCCGCCCGGCGCAGCGGAAGTACCGGGAATCGGAAGCAGTACCACGCGGCTAGTCTGCAGATACGGATTCGAAACGCCTTGAGCCAAGGCTGCAACTTCCTGCAAGCCCTTGTTAATGAAGAACGGCCGCGGCTGTTCGCGCTTGCCAACAAGCCCGAGCCCAATCAGGTCGTGATAGAAATGCGTGGAGAGTTCGACGTTGGTGATCTGCCGTCCCAGGTGCCCGGGACGGATCACGTCTCCCGGCGGCGCGATGCCCGTTGGTGG
>JBAWEZ010000060.1:0-64122 GCA_049591475.1 Candidatus Acidiferrales bacterium | reverse complement strand
GCGGGATGGGCGAGGTGTACCGCGCCCGCGATTCCAAGCTCGAACGCGACGTAGCCATCAAGGTGTTGCCCGAAACTTTTGCACGAGATCAAGACCGCATGGCGCGCTTCCAGCGGGAAGCCAAAGTTCTTGCTTCGCTGAATCACCCGAACATCGCCACGATTCACGGACTAGAAGATTCCAACGGCACCCGTGCGCTGGTGATGGAATTGGTCGAGGGGTCGACGCTCGCCGACTGGATCAAGCAAGGGCCGATTCCCATCCATGAAGCGCTGCGCATCGCTTGGCAAATGGCCGATGCGCTGGAATACGCGCACGAGCGCGGCATCGTTCATCGCGATTTGAAACCGGCGAACATCAAGGTTTCGCACGATGATGCGGTGAAAATTCTGGATTTCGGACTCGCGAAAGCCATCGAAGGCGATGCGTCGTCGATGGATATGGCCATCAGACTTCGCCGACAAGATTTCTCGCTGTTTCTCCAGCAACTTCTGGTAGCGCCGCAAGTCCGACTGACGCATGAGTAACCTGCACAGCGGGGACGTTTGCTAACGGCACGAATTGTACACCTGCACGGGAGTTGGGAATCGCCTGCGACACCATCGGATCGGCGTTGATCTGCACCCACGCCAAGGACAGCGAGACTGCCCGCCTTGCGCCGGTACACATTGTGTCAAATTCTCGCAAGCCCGTTTGGTGCGCTACTGTCCGCGCTATTCCGAGCGGGCGGGCAGGGCTTCGGCTCCCGCTAAAACGGCTCGTCTGGGCGCCCGTGGGGCGCGGGCGCTGGCGAATCGACTGGCAGCGGACGAATCGCAGCAGCCTCGTCAGGCTCACGACCGACTGACCGCAGACTTACGTCCTGCGGAGAACTTTCAAGGCATTCCACGGAACGTTTGCTATCACGGGTCCGCCCCCATCAGCCAATCTGATATTCGCCGTCTGCATGAGTGCGACGCTTTCGCGAATGCCTGTAGCTCACGCCGCTCGTTTCCGTTTGCGCCCCACATTGTCTCGGCCCCTGACTTAGGGAGCCTTGGTTTCTGCGGCTGCCCGTCGCCATCATGGGAAAACTTGTACATCGGTAGTTCAAGCGCCCCGATCCCGCGCGCCCGAGGTTTGCGTGCCGTGCCAGATCTACTTCAATCCCTTCACGACGTACGCTTCGGAGTCGATCTGTGAATACATGTAGGCATATCCGCCTCCCAGCGCAATTGTTGGTGGATCGACCCCGGAGCTTGCGGTCGGCAGATTTGTCCCGAACTCTTTCCAAAATTCCATTTTTCCGGTCGCCAGATTCAACTTGGAAACTCTCACCGTCGATTCTCCTCTGCCGCTCAAGGCCACATACAAAGAGGATTGATCAGGCGTCCACCCCAACACCTCGTGCTTCGAATCGATTCCTCGAATCGGCTTCGCCGCGCCTGCAGCAAACGACCATATCTCAGGAGTTCCGTCCGGCGCCGCTACTACCACCTCATTTCCATCCGGCGACAGAACATCGCCTACCACACCTTCTGGCGTTACAGGCTTGGCGTTGCCGTTGCTCAAATCGACCAAGTAATTTCGCGCCCCATGCCCGGGCTCGATGCCCTCCGCGAGCAACTGTTTCCCATCGGGCATGTATCTCACATCACCGTAAGTGATGTGGTCGTGAGTCAATACTCTGGATTCTCCAGGGCCGGTTGGAACCACGCTGAGCGCGCCGAATTTCGTCGGCCTGGTGATTACCCACTTGTTATCCGGAGAAATCGCGCATGCCGCTCCTTGGCCGATTTGCACCGGAGGCGATCCGTCTGTGTCCCTCAGAAACACCGTGTAATTCGGCCCGCCTCCCTCCGCTTCCTCCTCGAAAAGCACCTTTGTTCCGTCCCGGCTGATGTCTTGTAAGATCGACCATCCCAGCCAGCCCAGTTCGTGTTCTTGTTTTCCGCCCGGGCCCATACCGCGGACGTTCACGCGCTCATGGTGCGTGGTCATCAGAGCCAGATGGTTACGCACATCTTCCAACCACATGCCTCCGGGTACATTCGTGATACTCCGCAGCTTGCCGCCCAGCGTCACGGCTCGCAGATTGTCTGCCGCTCCGCTATCCGAAGCGGAGAACCAAATCTCATTCCCCGAAGAAGACCATTCGACTCCTTCCAGCGATATCCAACCCGAAGAAAGCTTTCTCTCATGTCCCTCGCGATCGATCACCGCCACGGACCCTTCGTCGTCCCCGATCGAATTCCCGTGATCCTCGAATGCCACCAGCTTTCCATCCGGCGAAACTCTCGGCTTGCTGATCCAGTCGATGCTGTCCAGCAGAACTTTCCCGATCGGGTATTCCAGGCGCCAATGGAGAGTTTGCGGAACCAACCGGACGATTGCCATACTTTCGCCATCGGGTCCCCAATCCGCATCCTGCACGTCATCCGAGATCTCCCGAGGCGCTCCGCCGCTCTGCGGAACGCGAGCGAGCGTTCCCCATTGCTCATAGCCGGAGCCAAAGGCCGTGTTCAGCCTCACCGCCAGTTCTCCGTTTTTCGACACCGAAAGCACTTCCGCGTCCTTCAATCCTAAGTCCGTCGCGCCATTTTCGCCGAGCCGCGAAATATACACTCGCCGGTCTCCGCCGTCCCAAACGGCGCTGTAGATCACGCTGCCGTCCGGAGCGAAACGCGCATTCTCCACGTAGCCGCTGCGGAACGTTACCTGCTGATATTCAAGCGGCGCCGCCGCGCTCCCCGCGCCTCCGAACCACCACCCCGCGACGACCAGTGCTGCCGCCGCCAGCGCTGTTGCGCCGGCGATCGCGATCCACTTCCCCCGCGACCGTGCATTCGCGCCCGCGATGGCCGCCTTCGCCGCCACGCTGTTCGCCGTCGAGGTTTGCGACAGCGATTCGAGCGCGAATGCCAGATCCTTCGCCGATTGGAACCGCTGTTCCGGGTTTTTTTCCAAACAGCGCCGGATGATCCGCTCCAGTGCCGGGGAAATGGGCGGCTTGATTTCGCTGATATCCGGCGGATCCTGTTTCAGGACCGCCGTCATTGTTTCTGCGGTGGTATCGCGTTGAAATGCACGCTTGCCGGTCACCATCTCGAACAACACGGTGCCCAAAGCGAACATATCGGCCCGCGCGTCCACCGGTTCGCTTCGCACCTGTTCGGGTGCCATGTAGCTCGCCGTGCCGACCACGACGCCCGCCGCCGTGGGGGAAGCAGTCATTGTGGCGCCGTCTGGTTTACCGCTGCTGGCGGCTGCCAGTTTTGCAACTCCAAAATCGAGAATCTTCACGCGCCCGTCGCGGCAAATGAATATGTTGTCCGGCTTAAGATCGCGATGGACGATTCCCTTGTCGTGCGCCGCTGCCAGGCCATTCGCAATCTGCACCGCATATTCGATGGCCTTCCGCTGGGGCAATGGTCCGCGTTCCAGCGCCGCCCGGAGGCTTTCGCCTTCCAAAAGCTCCGAAACCAGGAAAGGCGCTCCGTCGCGCTCTCCTATATCGAAAATCGCCATGATATTCGGGTGATTGAGAGCGGCTACCGCCTGCGCTTCCTGCCTGAACCGGCGCAGACGATCGCTGTCGTGATCGAAGGACTGCGGCAGGATTTTGAGCGCAACTTCGCGCCCCAAGCGTGTATCGCGGGCGCGATACACCTCGCCCATCCCGCCCGCACCGATGGCGGACAGGATTTCGTAGGGGCCGAGACGTGTGCCGGGCTGAATGGCCATAGGTCCGTGCCAGCTGGAATCCCGACGGTATCACGGAAGAGTATTTACGAATTGCTGTTTTTCCGAGGTGGCTCCTCGTCTTCGCACATCGCCCCGCTGGGACCGGAAAAGTTCCGCCGCGCATCTAATCAATAGAGCAAAGAGCTATGCGAGACTCCGTGCAAGAAACTATGAGAGAGTCCATGCCCAAGCAAGATTCCGTCCCGTCCGTCGCCATCCTCGATAATTGGTCTGAGCACCCGTGGACGAATGGTGTGCAGGTGGACCTAATGGAGGAAATGGAGAAGCTGGAAGTCCGAACCCGAAACAGCCTCTATGAGATCACCATCATTGACGGTTCGAGCGGTGAAATCTTGTTGCGGGGCGGCTCATTCTTTCGGGAGCTGACTCCGGGGAACTTGGCAGGAGCTACCCTGGGAGGTTGCTTCTGCAAACTGCGAGGGATCTACGAGGGCTTCCGGATGGAAATCAACACGAATGGCCAGCGCTTCGTGACCACTCCGGTCCAATCTATCGGTATCCTCGCCTGACCTTTTGTCTGCTTTTCCGTCAAGTCCCGACAGAACGTGCAACATTCCTGTCGCGCGGTCTGGCGAACGGACACAACCCACCAGCCGCACCAATCGAGCCAACGGTTGCCGAGATTCTTGCGGAGCCAGGCGGGGTTCAGTTTATTGTCAGCCCGCCGCAGCAACGCTTGTACTTCTTGCCGGAGCCGCACGGGCACGGGTCGTTGCGCCCAATCTTGGTCTTAGTGCTTCGAGGCTCCGGTGCGCCGGTGCCGGAACCGTCAGGCTCGACGAGGGCGTCTGAGCGCCCGAATAGTCGATGCGGATGTAGCGTTCGAATTGGGGGTTCATGTAAGCCTGTCGAAGGCTATCGGGACGTGTGGATGCTCAAAGCGGCGCTCGATCCGAGTGCCAAGAAAAATCGAGCGACCTCGCAGGAGCAGGTGACCTAAAATGCTTCACGCCTTCGCCCACCTCCAACGAAATCTCGGACACCTTCCTGATAAACGGAATTGAGCCGATGATTTGAACTCGCCCGGTCGCCGATCCCTTGCGGCTATCTTAATTCATTTCCCCGCGTAGATTGTTTGATCGATTTTCCCGAAACCCAGAAGCTCTAGCAATATGCTCCGAATCGAACTTGGGATTGTGAAGAGATATCGTTTCCAAAGTCGGCCTGGACGCCGCGAGGATTGCCGCGCTACGGCTCAGCGCGGTCTAAGCGCGAGATCGAGCGTGAGTTCGGCTATTCTGGGAACTGGAGGCATTTCTGGCGGCCTTCGCCGCACGCTATCCGCGGGGCTTGGGAGGAGTCGGACAGAACGGCGGGAAAATCATTGAGGATCCAAAGGCGCTCAAGTAAACTTTGGTCGGCAGAAACTCCAGAAAGGAGATTCCGCTTGACGTGGGCTTCCCGATACGCCCCGCCGCAGAGGGGAGGATATGTCGTGGTAGGCGATAAAGTGCTGAGTTTTCGTGGCAAGGCAGTAGATCCCGCTGGGCTCCAGAAGAGGGTTGTGGACTACCTCCACGCGGATGGCTTCGTGACCCAGAGCTCGAACCCGAGTTCGGACGCGGCTCTCATCCAGGCAAAGAAGGGCGGTTGGCTTGCTGGTGTGATTGCGGCCGACCGGGCACTGACCATTTCGATTTCCGGCAAGCCTGATAATTGCCAGGTGCGGATAGGCATCGGAAAGTGGATGGAGCACCTGGCGGTAACGGCGATGGAAACCTTGTTTGTGTCGGGGCTCTTCCTGGTAGTGGACGTGGGAGAGACCGTATGGAACCTTGAGATCGAGCAAAAGCTGGTGAAGGTCATCGAGTCGTTCGTCGGCTAAAGACCGAATCAGGACCCGCGTTTTCACACCCGCCGGATCCCGTGCGCGCCCGAGACCCCCCGAGGAGCGACAAGCCTAAGATTCTTAGATGCGCCGCATGCGAGCTCGATGACATCCTGGAATACCTGCGGTGCGACTACGAGGCGCTCAAGGCGCCTCGGCGGGAATTGTCACACGAGGATATCCGATTTTTGCGAAAGTGCGGAGTTGCGCCATGGGCCTGACCCTCGAAGTAAACGACGAACGAGTCGCCCGTGAACTTTCGTGGCGGTTTCCGAACCTCCAAGTCCACTTCACGGGCTGTGCGAGCGACTTGCTCGGGCGGTGGCGGCGCGGAGAAATACCGCTCGGCATCCTTCGATATAGCTGGGAGTTCCAAGGTCAAGTCAATAGGCAGGGAACACTCGCCGAGAAAATATCGCTATCGCTGGTCTGTGACCAATATCAACTTGAGCTGTGGAGTGGCGAAGCAACCTTCAAGTAGGAAGGTTGGAGTCCTCTCAAACGTCGCGTGCTAATCTTCCGAATCCGCATGGCGGCTGATGATTTTGTCCGTTTCCGGATGGTTCCAATATGAGCATTTGTGCGCCTCACCTGTAGAGGAGAACTTTCCCTGAACCGAGAGTTGAAAGTATCCATTTCCCCTGCTTGAATGGATAAGGTCCGCCGTTCTTTGCACCCCACAATTCAACGTCTTGGTCGGCAACCGATGCCTTTTCCGAGAACAACACATTGCCGTTGATATCGGTGATTTCAAGTACGTCGCCTGCGGTTCCGGGCTGAACCCAGATAATTTTACGAAACAGATCAGTGCTGCGATTCGTGTTCAAGAGAGCCGCCAGAGTCGTGGATGCTCAAACCTGCGGCCGAGTTCTCCGATCTCGGAGAGCAGCGATCTCGCTAAGACGACGAATCACTGCACGGAAAACTAAACCTCGGGGCCGGTCCCAGTGGGATCGGCCTCGTCCCTTCTCATTTCACCGAAAGGCGCGTCGGTCGTCATCACGCGCCTTGAGTTGCGGCGAAAAATAACCGAGCACGCAAGACGACGATCATTCACACCGAGGAATCGACACATCTCTAAGCGATCTTGGGGCGTTCCGTACTTGTTGGGATGTCCCTTTCTAGCCGGATCGCCCACGTTGCCCTGCAACAGGAAGTAGCGCCGAAAGCTCCCACAAAGGCCCCGATAAGGGCGGGAATGATATAAATGTGCCAGAGCATGACGGGACCAAACCAGTGGCCCAGCACCGGAGGGCCGAGCCACGCGCCAATCCACGCCGCAACCCACTGGCCGAAGAACCCGTCGATCCCGCTGGAGAACCGATAGCGGATTCCCCAATGGACCACGGCAGCCGCAAACGCACTGAGGATAAGCAGAATCAGAAAGGGAAAGAAATGCATTCCGATAAAGGGAGCACTCATCGTATCCATCCGTTGGATGGTCAGACTGTTGGCTGTTGCTTCCACGGGAGACCACCTTCCAAGCCTCTCCCTATCACAAACGGCCACCCACATCAAGTAGTGCAATCTCCGCGTCGAGATCTCCATCGAATGGCGCAATTCCCCGGCCCAAAATAAGGAGGCCGGGCGCGGAGCCCGGCCTCTGGAAACACAGCAAGCGCAACGGAGATCAGAACGTAAAGCGCGCCGAGAATTGGAACTGGCGCGGGTTCAGCATTTCCCTGGGCGTGCCAAAAGTCGAATCGGGATTATTGGGAATCGAAACCGGCAACGCTCCAATGCCGAGCCAAGCAGTTGGCGGTGCAGCCGCTTGCTGGGTGGCACAGGATACCGCTCCCTGCTGAATGGCCAACGTGGTAGCGTCGTTGTAGTGCCGCGGGATCGCGGGCGAGGCACCACAAAATACGGGCGAGCCGTAGATTGAATTAACTTCCTCGACGTTGGGCCGGTTCAGCACATTGAATGCATCGACTGCCAAATCCATGCGGAGATGTTCGCGCAACTGGAAAAACCGCCCCAGATGGAGATCCCAAGAGTAGAGCGGATCGCCGATGTACGTGTTGCGAGGAACCATCGTCTGGCAGTTTTCCACGGACGTGCAAACGGCCTTCACGGGCGGACCGGACACGCGATCGGTGCTGAGGCCAGCCACATCCCCTAGAACGTTGTCGCCCGGGTAAAGCGTGAACGGTGCGCCCGATTGGAGCGTGATGATGCTGCTGAAGGTGAGGTTCCGATACCAACCTTTCGAGGGCGTGTTAGCCACGAAATTCGCCACGAAGTGGTGCCGCAGATCCTGGTTGGAATTGGCTTCTTCGGCCGCGTAGTCAAACTGGTTGGGAGGGAGATTGATGAACGTGGTGAAATTACCGTTGTCGATCGTGTGGGAATACGTGTAATTTGCGGTGAGATTGAAATAATTCCCTATACGCTCGATGGCGGTAACGGTTAGGCCGTTGTAACGGGCTTTGGCCACGTTGTCGTTGTAGTCAAGCAGGCCACCGCTGATGGTGGCAGCAGGACTTGCCGTGCTCGGTACGCCAAATTCGAGACCTGAAGGATTGGCGAGAGTTGCAAAAATAGGCCCGATATTGAATGGACCGAGGGTGGGTGTTCCCGCGCAGTTTGAGAGGCTGCCGCTGGGATCGAGCCAGCCTTGCGCGTAATAAGGATTCCCCGGCTTGCTGGTACCCAGAGGGCAGGGAACGTTGATATTGTTGCCGCGAACCAGATCGGCTGCGTTGACGTACAGGTAAGCCACGTCCAGCGTTAATCCGTGGCCGATCTGGCGATCAACCTGTGCGCTGGCTTGGCTGGCATAGGGCAACCCGCCATTCTTCTGGATGCCCCCGGCTCCTACGCCGCACGCGCCCGTGGGAGCGCCTCCAGGACCCAACGTGCAGGGACCTGTGAAGGTCTGGGCCGAATAGGGTGCGCCAGCCATGGTTTCGTAAGCGGTCAGCGCGGCTGAGCTTATTGTGCCTCCGGGCTGGTCTGCGCAGATGAAAGATGGTGGCAGGCCGGGTGCACCGCATGGGAGCGCTGGAGTGCCGGGGTACCCAGGCTGCCCTATCAACTGCCAGCCGCCGTTTGCCGCGCGACTGTTGAGATACGGAACAGTGACCGGACCCACGCCGTTTGCGGCACAACTCGCCGGCGTGGCGCCATTGCCGCAGAAGTATCCCGGAATGTTCTTTTGGTTGCCAGTTATGAAAAAAAACGTCATGTTATTTCGGTCAAAGAACAGGCCATAGCCGGCGCGGACCACGGTTTTGCTATCTGGTGACCATGCAATCCCTACACGCGGCTGGACAGCCTTGTAATAGGAATCGATCGCGTACCCCAATCCAGACTCGAAATCCCAGCGCAAGCCGTAATTCAGCGTGAGACTCGGCCGGATTCGCCATTGATCCTGCGCGAATACGCCCCAATAGCCGTGGTTCAGGTTGAAATCGAAGTTGCTGGCCAGATTGGCGGGAATGGCGCTGGGCCAGCCGCTGTTGAAGCCCGCCCCGGCGGGCGCTGGCGGAACGTACCCATTGTAAAAACCGTTCGCACAGGGGGTGTTGACATCCGGGCAATTGGCTCGCGGCAGCGATACACCCTGATAAAGAAAGGAAACACCGTCGGCGGCAGGATCCAAAGGACAGTTTCCGGTGGGCAGAGTTCCGTAGGTTCCCGTGTTTATGGCGTTGACTGTATCTGCAAGCGCGTACATGCAATCGAGATTGGGCAGGAGAATTCGCTCGGGCTCGAATCCAGGATAACTGTTTTGATCCCAGAGATAATTCCCATCGAACCCGAATTTTGCAATGTGATTTCCATGGACCCAAGAGACGGCGTCCGAAGCCTCGAAACGACTCTCGAAGATGGCATCGTAACTGCCGAAGTTGTGGCCAAACTCGAGATCGTTGACGACGCTTAGGTCCGGCTCGCCAGTAGCTCCTGGAAAATTGTAGTGTCTCCGGGCGTATTGGAATAGGGCCGTGTTGATGACGCTCGGCGTGATCACAGTGTCAAGCGTTCCAACCACAGATTGGTCTCGAACGAAAAGATTTCGCCCGCCGCTCGGCGTTCCCACTCCGCCGCCGTCTTCCGTGAGGCCAACTAATTCGTTCAGATCGCGCGCGTCCTCGACGTTGTAACGGATGGCGAGATGGTCATTTTTGGTAAGCTGATCGTCGATTCGGCCAAAGCCATAATCGTTGTTGTTCGTTCGCAGCGTTGATTGCAAGCCAGCGAAGCCAAACTGGCCGCCTTCCGGAGGGAGGCCCATGTAAGCCTTCGCGGTATCAATATTGTTGATATTGTTGACCAGGTCTGGCGCAAAATTTGGCGAATACGCGTTGCGATGGCCCTCGTAGTTGAAAAAGAAGAACGTCTTATCCTTCTGAATCGGACCGCCCAGTCTGGCGCCATATTGGTTCTGCCTCCATACATCCGGCAGCGGGGCCGGCTGTGTGAGCGCGCGCGCGTTGAGCACATTGTTCTCAAAATACTCGTAGACCGAGCCATGCATGTCGTTCGTGCCGGACTTCGTGACCACGTTGACGATGCCGCCAATGGTGCGCCCGTATTGAGCCCCGAAGCTGTTATTGACAACGCGGAATTCCGCCACCGAATCTTGCGGCGGAGTGGCACGCTGCACGCCGGTCACTTCGTTGACAAAATCGGCACCATCCACGGTAATTTCGTTACTGAAGGAGCGCATGCCACCGAAGGAGATCTGCGTAGTCTCGAATTCCGTGACCGTTGCGCCCAAACTGGTCCGACTGATGGAGACCCCAGGAGTGAGCAAAGCAAAATCCGTGAAGAGGCGGGTGCTGGTGGGAAGGGCGGTGATCTGGCGAGCCTGCACGACTTGGCTGATTTCCGTTTTGGTCGGCTCGATCGTCGGAATTTGCGTGTTGACTATGATTTTTTCACCCTGAGAGGCGAGCTGCAGCTTCGCATCCACGGTGGCGGACTCGCCGACGGCTAACACGAAGGTTTGGCTATAGTTCGCGAAACCGGAGTGAGACACAGTGATGTTGTAATTGCCTGGAGGCAAATTGGCAACGGCGTAAAATCCGCTCCCATTTGTTGTCGCCGTGGACGCGGCATTCGTATTCGTGTTGCGTACAGTGATGCTGGCGCCCTCCACGATGGCGCCGCTCGGATCGGTGACGGTGCCGTTGAGCTGGGCCACCACGGTAGCCTGCGCGAATAAAGATCCCGCACAGCCCAGGGAAATCACAATTGCAAGTACCAATCGCAAATCAAAACGTTGCATCATCAAACGCCCCCTGGGACACGAGTACCAAAAAGGCAGGGATTTTTCGCCCCAGCACACGGATCCGATGTGCAGATTGAACAGACACCAGTGGCCCTCGCAAAACAGCCACTCTCACCGAAATACCATACTGCCCACCCATAAAGTGCCGACGCATAGCCATACACCAACCCAACCCCAGACTATTCCTAGCGGTTCTGGATGCCTGATGAAAGGGTTCCCCGGCTCCTACTGGAGCCGGGGAACTCGCTCCGCCACGGCCATCCTGGCCGCCGCATCAGTTACCGTTGAACCCGTCCCTCTGCCCCGCATGCGGCAAGACGCAAACGAAATTGGCCGCGTCGTTTGTTGCTCCTGACCCTCTGTAGCGGGTTTGCTCCGGAAATGCGCAAATTGGCCGAGTGCCGTCGGTAGGAAAATTCTGTGCTACGCGCGGATCGAACGGCGCACCGCTCGGAAACGGCGAGGTAGTGTTCGTATTCGCCGCGATGATCTTTTGGGGTGCCGTTCCTTGTTCCACCCAACCAGTGATGGCCGTCAGCATGTTTGAGTTGAAACTGTTCGTTGCCGGGCCGCCGCCGCAATGCGCCATGTTTGGAATCAAGAACAGTCGGGCAAAATCCCCCGCATTTCCCATGGCTCGGTCGAGCGAGTTGTAATACGAGGCCAGGTCAACGCTGGAAAAAATCCCGTCGTTCACCGCGTCATACATGATTAGCTTCCCGCCGTGTCGACGGAACGCCTCCAAATCCGGCGAAAGTCCCGAAGGCGTCCCGGTCATGAATTCCATCGCGCTTTCCGGATACTCTGCGGTTTTCGCGTAAATCTTCGGCGCGTCCGTATCGAAATTGTAATGGAATATGAATGCCTCCTGTCCGTCGGGCCCGGCTACGGGTGTGACTACGGGAGGAGTGGTAAAAACCATCGGCACTGCGCCGGCTCCAAGTGTCAGATTAGCGGCGCTGTTGGTGTTTCCGGGAAACAAGGAGACGTTCCACGCGGCCCAGCCGAGGCCAGAAGCCGACGGCGGATCCCAGATGCCTGCGTCCCAATCCCAACTCGAATAGAGCGGCTGGCCGTGCGAATTGTGCGGACCGGCATAAATCCTTTTGAGCGCCTGTACCTGTCCCGACGTTAGGCACTGCCCGGGGTCCGTCGTATTGCCCTTGCATGTGTAGGCAGCGAGCGCAGGATAAACAAGCCGATTCGTACATCCGGTGTAGTCGTCGATGATTCCGTCAACAAGCCCATCGAGTTTGTCGCATGCGCTGAGGATCGCGGCGGAAGCGACCTCCAAATCCTGAGAAGAAAACGTCGAGCCCACGTACGGCTGGCCGTTTGTATCGGTGGTGGTCGCCAGCGGTGCGAGCTGCTGCTCATTCCAAGCTTCAGCGACCCCTGCCCGCGGCAGGTCGAATCCAGGATTTCCTGCCACCAAGCCGTTGAACATATTGGGGTCGAGCTCTGCAGCGACCATTGCGTCGCGCCCGCCGTTTGAGCATCCGACCAGATACGAGTATTGCGGAGCTCGCCCGTAATATCGGGCAATGATCTCTTTCGATACCGTGGTGGTCTGCTCGATGCCGTTGTAGCCGTAGTCAATTCGCGCCTGCTCGTCGATGCCGAAGTGCGCCGTACCACCCAAATTTGCATCGTCATCGATCCATCCCAGAGCCGGATTTCCAGGAGCGTCCTCATGACCGCCGTCGTCCGACGCAACTGCCCACCCTTGGCTCAGCTCTTGCCCCAGGCTCCCCTGCGGATTCGCCACAGATCCGTCGGTTCCCCCGCCGCCTTGCATTTCGAAACGGCCCGTCCAGCTGTCCGGCAGGTTCAGTTCGAATCCGATGCCGTAGGTGAAGTGGTCGGGATCTTGCGCGCTCGTCCGTTCATCGATCACTCCGATCAGATTACAATAGTTTCCTCCGGCGCTCGTCGTCTCGGTTGCGCTGATGATCCGCGTGTTCGCGATCGCCACGCCTGTCAAATCGGCGCAATTCATCACTGGCGAACCGTCCGGCGCAGCGCTGCACCGGGTGCCAAACGTCAAGAGAACGAACGCGCTCGCAACTGCAGCTAGAATCACCGGTTTCAAAAGTCTTGCCCAATCTGCCATGCTGTCTCTCATCAGATCCTCCTGGTGCGGTCGGTTCTCTCGCGCCCCACGCCCAAAGACGCAAAACCGCCCGGCCAAGGGCGCTCCGCACGAAGCGACGGCGAGCCGGACTGCGCACACGCTAAAAATTGAGCGACGGCGAGCCCGCTACGTATCGCGGACCGGTGCGCGAACGCGATTCTTCTTCCGATTCCGATCAGGTGTCAAGACCAAACGAGCATCACGTCCATACCTTTTCAGTATTGACTTTTACGCGTTCGAGATTATCTTGGGGAGCGTGTGATTGACCCTATGGTCGATTTCTGCTGGTTGGGCGGACAGATTGAAACTCCATCAACTGCGCTATTTTGTCGCCGTCGCTGAAGAGCTTAGCTTCACCAGGGCCGCCAGGCGCCTCGGCATGGCCCAGCCTCCGCTCAGCCGCCAGATTCATGCGCTCGAGAGCGAGCTAGCCGTCCAGCTGTTCGAGCGCCATGCGGGCAAAGTGTTTCTCACCGATGCCGGCCGCCGGTTTCTGGATGCCGCGCGGACCGTCCTGCAAGAGGCGGCCGCCGCGGTTTCCATCGCCCGTCAAGGAAAGGACGGCGCTCTGGGCACCGTCCGCGTGGGCTTCGGAAAAGGGCTCGGAGACGTCGTAAGCGTGGTGATCGACGGCCACTTCCGTCTCTATCCCAATGTCGACATCGATGTTCGCGACGTTCTCTCCGGCTATCAAGCCGACGCGCTTAAGACCCGGAAAATCGATGTCGGGTTTTCGCACGGCCACCCATCGTCTCCCGATCTGATCTCCGAGACGCTTTTTCGGGAAGGCCTCACGGTCGTTGTTCCGCGATCGAGTCGGCTGGCCAAGCGTCCGCGCCTCGGAATGTGTGATCTTGCGGCTCAAAACCTGCTGTTGATTGGGCGTGAGTTGTCCCCCGTCGTGCACGATAAAATTGCCGATCTGTGCCGCGCCGCGCGGATCAAGGCGAACCTCATCCATACGGATACAACTTGTTATGACGAGGCTGGCGCATTGACAATCGCATCGGGGCGTGGAATTACCATTGCAGTCGGCCGGAGCCCAGCTCATCCAGCATTTAGAAACCGCCTTGCCGCCGTGCCTCTGCGTGAGCACTCGGCGTGGATTGAGGTATGCGTCGTCCGGCGAAAAGAGGAATCTGCGCCGGCCGTTCTGAACCTCTTCGACGCCGCACGAACATCGTCGGTCAGGTCATCGTCGTCAGGCTCGAAGTAATGACGTTCGTGGGCTCTCTCACCCCTCGTGCGACCGGAGTGGTCACTCAATTCAACTTTCCAAAATGATCCGCGTTTTTTCATCGAGCATTAACATTCGCTTGCGCGATTTGATGCTACCGTAAATTGTTTTTCTTGCGGAGCTTTCTGAGACGCGCATCGTCAAGCCCGCTGCGACATCTCAAAATTCATGGCAAAAGCGTGAGTGGCAGCTCCCGTCACTTTCCCCAGCAGCCATGTTTCATCTTCGGCGACAGGGCTTTTAACCAAGGTGTTCGATGCCACGACGCCGAGGCTAAACTTTCCACGTGCCGAAACGCCCCTGCACAAACCGAGCTGCGTGGCGATCAGTCCGCGGCTCGACCTAAGATGCTTCTGCAGTCCCTCCTGCCAACGGGGCGATTGTTGATAGAACACCCTTCACGATGACGTGCGCCTCCTCACCAGAGGCGAGACGATTGGATGGAATCCGTTGCCAAGCGGCCTGAAGGTGTCGAGGCGAAAGTGGATTCTCTGGATTTGGGGTTTACGCGGTGTGGGCTTCCTCCCTCATGAGAACCAGAACGTCGGCGGCCATACCGCGGAAGAAGCTCATCCCCAAACCCTGACCGGGCACCGTCGCCAAAACCCAGCAGCTCCGCACGGACGTCACACCATTGCCAGCCTCAACTGATGTCAGGGGCGGCTAAGTACTTCAACTGAAGATTCGATTCTGTCAAGCTCGTCAGCCGCTGCCCTTTCGCAACGGCGAAAATCTGCGGGTCAGGCCGCCACGATCAGTGCGTCGACCGCAACACAGCCTTGGTTTTCCCCGTGCACCACAAGCGGGTTGACATCGATTTCGGTCAGCTCAGGCCGGGCCAACATGACTTCGCCTAACAGCGCGACAGTCTTGGCCAGAGCGGCGCAATCGCGGGGTGGCAAACCTCGTGCTCCACGCAAGAGCGCGTAGCCTCTCAGCTTTGCGATCTCTGCGAGAATCATTCCGTCTGAAAGATCCGGCGGAAGCAGGCGCACGTCCTTTACTGTCTCCGTCCAGATTCCGCCCAATCCGACCAGCAGTACGGGCCCCCAATGCGGATCGCGTTTGGCTCCCACGATCATCTCGACCCCTGGCGCGGCCATTTTTTCCACCAACATCCGCTCCAATCTGAGATCGGGTCGAGCCAGCGTCACATTTCCGGTCACTCTCACCCACGACCGCCGCAGGTCCGCCTCATTCGCAATGCCGACTGCGACGCCGCCGATATCGCTTTTGTGTTGAAGGCTTGCGTGTTGCGCCTTCAGAACCACCGGATACCCAATTCGGGTCGCAATGCGTGTTGCGCCCTCAACATCTTGCACGAGTTCGCCGTCCGGGATTTTGATTCCAATCCTCGCCAGATATTGCTTGGCGGCGTACTCGGTCGTCGAGCCGCGCGGCACAGGCGGCAACGGCCGGGGCGGTCCACGCCGTGACCCGTTTTCCGAGGCAGCGCACATTCGCCCGTATTCCGTAACTCGCGCCACCGCCCGAAGAGACCTTTCCGGAGAAAGCGAAAGCGCGATCCCACTCGCTTGAATGATTGTCGAGAACTCTTCGCTTAGCGGCGAACCATCGCCCATCATCGCCAGAACGACTGGCTTTGCAGGATTCTGAATTGCTGGATGAAGCCCCTTCAAGCGCACCGCTTGCGCCGGCTCTGGGCCGGGCATGATCGCGACAACCACGCTACCAATCCCAGGATCAGCCAAAAGGGCGGCGAGCCCTTTGCCAAGAAGTTCCGGTTCCCGGATGGGCTGCGTCGTCAAGTCGAGTGGATTACTTGGGTTCGCAAACGGGGGAAGCACCGATTTCAGTGTAGCCTCGGTTTCCGGCGTCAACGTCGGCACATTGAGTCCGATGTCATCGCAGAGATCGAGAGCAATGCCGCAGAACGCGCCCGACACAGTAACAACGCCAACTCCGGAAGTGCCTGGCTTGGGAAAGCGCGCCAAAATCTCGGCCACATCGACGAGCTCCTCCAGGCTCTCCACCACTACGGCACCGGCATGGCTGACGAACGTCCGCATCGCCGCATAATCGCCGGCCATGGCGCCTGTATGCGAACGCGCCGATTCCCGCGCCCGTACACTTCGCCCGGTATGAAACAGGACCACCGGTTTCCCACACGCCCGGCAGCGCGATAATGTGTCAAGGAAATCGCGCGGACGCCTGATTTGCTCCGCAAACAGCACGATCACCCGCGTCGTGGGATCGTCGGCCAGATATTCGACGAAATCCTCGATGCCGAGGACAGCTTCGTTTCCGGTCGAGACCGAATACGCAAGCGGCAGGTTTCGCGTGCTGAATGCGAGGACGAAATGCTCCATCAGCGCGCCGCTTTGTGCAATCAGTGCAACCGCCGGACCCGGCTGCATGCGCTTCGGTGTTGACCGCGCCGCAAATCCGATAGTGAATCCGTCGATATAGTTCGTGAATCCGAGGCAATTCGGTCCCAGCAGCGCAATTCCGCCTTCTGCGGCTATCTTCGCGATCGCTCTCTGCTCGGTCCGTCCCGCATCGCCCAATTCCGCAAATCCTGACGCGAAAACGACGGCCGCGCGTGCTTTCCTTCGGGCGCAGGCTTCGATTGTTTCCCTTACTGCCCCGCACGGTACGGTGCAAACGACCAGGTCCACTCCTTCCGGAAGCTCCTCCACAGTTTTCAGGCAGGCTCGGCCCTCGATCTCATTGGCATTGCGGCTCACGATGTGCAGCGTTCCGCCGTAGCCGCTTGCGACGATATTCGCGACCACCGTCGCGCCCGTTGAGTTCGCTTGCGAGGACACCCCGACCACCGCGACCGAATTCGGCCGCAGCACTCGTGCGGCCGCCTCTGCGCCTGTGATCAGCGACCCCACTGATGTTCCACTCCGCTCATTCCCCGCGGCGATATGGCCCGAGCCCCGGCCGGTAGGACTTTTCGTCGAGAAATTGCCTCATGCCTTTTTCGCGGCCGCGTTCGGGATCAGATGCGCTCGAAGAAGCCACCATCGCCGCAAGGAATGTCTCCGATGTGTCCCAATCCAGATCCCGCACCACTTTGAACGCAATCTTCGCGTGTCGCAGCACGGTCGGGCTTTTTTGCAACAGCTTACGAGCGAGGGCCTCCGTTTCGGTCCGGAGCTGCGATCGGGGCACTGATTTGTTGACTAAGCCCATTTCCGCCGCCTTTTTCCCATCAAAAGTATCGCCGGTCATGATGTAGTAGAGCGAGTCCCTATGGTTCATCACTTGCGCCACCGCGCGCGTCACGTTGCCTGCCGGAATGATCCCCCAATTGATCTCCGACAATCCGAATTGCGCATCGTCCGCCGCGAGCGCGAGATCGCACGCGACCAGCGGCGTGAAGGCCCCGCCGAAACACCATCCGTTTACCATCGCGATGGTGGGCTTGGGGTAATGGATCAGCCGCCGCCACATCCACGCGTATGCCGCCCGGCGCACCTGCGCCTGCTTCGATGCAGGCTCGTTATCCACGTCGCGAAAATACTCCTTCAAGTCCATCCCCGCCGAAAACGATTCCCCGGCGCCCGTGAGCACGAGCACTCGGCACCGGTCATCGAGCTCCAGCGCATCAAGGATACACAACATCTCGTCGTTCATCGTGGGATTGACGGCGTTGCGTTTTTCCGGCCGGTTGAGCGTCACCCAGGCGATCCCGGCGTCGAACTCGACCTTCACTGTCTTGCCGCTCGGCACCGGATTTTCAGATGTTAGTGATGTGGACATTTTCTCGCCCCCCATACGTAGATATTCGTCCATCCTTATATCAGCCAGCCTGACTGAGGGTCAATTGACGCATCCTCCGGCTGCCGCTATGTTCCGTCAGCTACGACTCATTGAAGCCTTACGATCACAATTTGAGCTTCAACTCAGGCCTGGCTGACTCACCAGACACCCCGCCAGCTTGGTCCAAAATCCCCGCATTGCCTGCGGACCACCGCCCTGCGCCCGCAGCCTATGCGCCGCCGGGAAGGGCCGTCCTGCGGCTCTCTAATTGTCTACCCGTGGATTACGGCTCTGGCTTCGTCCCGAATTGCGCTCAGCGCCAACGGCAGGTCTTTGTAGGCCGTTTTTCTCGCCTCGTCCCATAGGTTGGCTCGCGCCTCGCCGCTCGGAGCCATCGGGTTGAGAGCTAGATTGAGGCTGACTCCTCCCGAAAATGTTTTATTGAAAAAGTCGTCGAGCTTCTGTCCCAAACCCTCGCTGAAGAGCAATCTATTGTTCGAAAATTCCTTGGATGCATCCCCAAGTGAACGGGCCATCCTCTCCAGCAATTCTTTGTCAGAGGCTTCGCCCGAGAACTTTCCGGCGGACGCCACCCGCTCCAAGTAGAACAGTGCTTCTTCGAGCTTCGAATGAATTGAGAGCAGGGCGTCAACTTGGCGTTCGTGAATCCTCCCGTTTCGCTGGAGCCAGGCTTTCTGGGTTTCAAGCTGCGAGTCGAACCGCCGCTTAAACCAAGCGCCGATTATCGTGGTGCCCAAGCCGGAGCCAACAATCGTCACAGCAAGCGTCGCAAGCAGCGTCTCGGTCGGCGTCATCTTGAGCTACTTTCTCCGGCTTCCGAACTCAGATCGTGGACGATTTACTTATAGCTGTCAAAGGGGCTTACGCGGCGGCGCGAAGAACCTCACGTCCTGACAACTCTGCTTCGGCTTCGAGCAAGTCGTCCAAGGCGTGACCGTCGGGCCTCCCACGGTGCTCGTACAGTTCGTAGGCACGAAGTCGGATTCGTTTTTCCAATTCGTCGAAGCCGGCATCGAGCCTGCGAAAGAGCGTCTTCCATTCCTCAATGGCGATGTACGCCGCGGCGCAACTGGAGGCGCACGTGCAGGCGCGCGTGGTTCCGCGCCAATCTTGGTGCGTCGTTTGTCGTCAAGTCCAAAGGCGTGACCCGAAGGCAAACTGCGCTTAGTATTTCATGGTCGCCGGCTGTATTGGACGAAGAACCCTCATGCCGAATCGCGTCACGCTCGGTTTCGGACTCGCGCTGCTCTCTTTGTGTTCGTTGGGACGGGGAGCGAACGCGCAGAGTGGGAAACCGTCGTCGGCGACCGCACAGCGCCCTGCCATCCGGGTACATTCGAACGTCGTGTTGGTCCCCGCGCTCGTGAAGACGAAATCCGGCGAAGTCGTGTTCTCTCTCACGGCGGATGAGTTCGTCCTCACCGACAATGGCGTTAGACAGCCATTGAAATTGGAGCAGGACACCGACTCGGAGCCGCTCGCGCTCACTGTTATCGTGGAAACCGGAGGCGACGGCGCATCGCATCTAAGCGATTACGCCGATCTCGGCCCGGTGCTGGATGCCGTCGTCGGCGGAGTGCCGCACCGCGTCGCCGTGGTCGCATTCGACAGCGCGCCTCGTCTTGCGCTCGACTTCACGACCGATACGGATTCGGCGGCTCAGGCCATTGCCAGCCTTCAGGCCGGGGATTCGGGAGGGGCGATCCTCGACGCGCTCAATTTCGGGATTGATATCCTGCGCAAGCAATCGCCAGAGTATCGCCGCGCCGTCCTGCTCATCAGCGAGACGGCGGACAGCGGAAGCCACACGAGTCTCGAAAACGTCCTGCGCGAAGTCGATGATACCAACGCCGAGATTTATGCCGTAGGGTTTTCGAGCACGAGAGCGGCGGTCGCGCATGAAGCGGCGAAGCTGCCGCGACCGGGCGGAAGCTCCTATGAAGATACGCCCTATGGGCCGGGCGGGTGCATGGGCAAGGGCGCGGACCCCGGCGCGCACGGCAATCGTGGTGTTCAGGCGTTCGACTGCGCAAGCGATCTATTGCCACCCTTGCGGTTGGTTCGGATGGCGTTCCTAGCAGCACGCGATGGGCTGCGACGAAACGTGCCGCAAACCGTGGCTCACCTGACAGGAGGCGAGTATTTCGCGTTCAAGGATTCGAACGCGCTCACCCGAGACCTGCTGACGGTCTCCAACGATGTGCCGAACTATTACGTGCTGAGCTTCAGTCCGCGATCACCGGCTCCCGGATTCCACGCGCTTACGCTCAGCGTCAAGGGCTGGCCGGACCTGAATGTAAAAGCTCGCGACGCATACGTCGCCCGGATTGGGGAATGCGCCAACAATCGTGATGGTACCGGTTTGCTGATCAACCTCGCGGTCGGCAAACAGAATTTCACCGACGCGGGGATAGCGATTTCCATTCGACAGCGTGAGCTGCAGCGGAATCGTGGAAGCCCGCGACAACAGGTTGACCGCGCCTCCAATCCGGTCGGAGATCTGAAGGTATTCGTCTCCACTGATTGGGAAATAAGGCGGGCACGGGACTGCTGATGCACAGCCTGATTGCCCTTGAGAATCAGAATCTCGGATTCAGTCCGGAGCATGTGCTGCTGGTGACCATCAATCCTGAGCTGGCCGGGTACACGTCCTGCGAACTGTCCAGCCTCTACCGCGAGCTGGTGGACCGCTTGAATGCATTGCCGAGCGTGCGCTCGGCAACTATTGGGATGACCAGCCCGATGAGCGATAGCGTGGCGGCTTTCGACGCTTCGGTAGAGGGCGGCCCGCAGCCTGCGGGCACCCGCAATCCGCAAGTGGTCATGGTGGGGTCTAACTCCGATTTTAGGTAAGCCACTGGTTCGACCAGTGAGACTCGAACAGGTTTGACCGTTGCGGCATAACATTCTCCCCATGGCTTGGTGAGAACCATGAAGGGAGGATGCAATGCCGGAAATGTATCAAGCGTTGTCTCATTCTAGCTGGAACTGTAAGTAGCATATGGTTTTCGTTCCGAAACGGCGGCGCAAGGTGCTATTTGGCCAAGCGCGGCGGCAGTTGGGGCCCATCTTTCATGCGCTGGCTCGGCAGAAAGAGTGCGAGATCATGGAAGGGCACTTGATGCCGGACCATGTGCACATGTGTATCGCGATTCCTCCGAAGTATCCGGTCGCCTCGGTGATCGGATTTTTGAAAGGGAAGAGCGCCATAGCGATGGCCCGCCTGTGCGGGAAGGAGCGTAATTTCACGGGAGAGCATTTCTGGGCCCGTGGTTACGCCGTCTCCACGGTGGGCTTTGAACTGGAGCAAGTCCGCCAGTACATCCGCGAGCAGGAAAACGCGGATGGCACGAGCAGCCGCTTCTAGACTCGTGCACCAAGGCGCGCTTCAGCGTGACGTTTAAACCGTCGGGACAACCACCTTTGAGGCGGACACACTCACCAAGCCACCCGCTCTGCGGGGGGTATCTGACTATTTCAAGACGGAAGGAATGCATTGGTTCGAACGATGGAGCTTTACGATTCGATCGGCTTTCCTCCGAGTGCATTCTCTCTCACTTCACCTGGTACCCAAAAATCGCCGATCAGATCACCACTTCGAATTTGCACAATATGTTATACACGCGGGCACGTTCTCGAGGTTCCTAGCGTGGTAATTGAAATTGACTGGTATGTGGAAGACTCAAAAGCGGCCGATGGTTCTTCGGCGCAAGAGGGATTAACTATGAAAATAACTCGCCGGGAGTTCAGCCGGCTCGTGGCTTTAGGTGCAGGAGTGCAATTGCTTCCCCAGATTCCCTTGGCTGCGCAAGACCGGAAAATCGGCTACTGCATCGTAGGATTGGGCCGCATTTCGATGGGGCAGTTTATGCCGGCAGTGAAAATGTCCACCAAATCGAGGATTACGGCCCTGGTCAGCGGTCACCGCGACAAGGCCGAGCGCATGGCCTCTGAATATGGTGTGCCATTCAGCAGCATTTATAGCTACGAAAACTACGATGAAATTCGGGAGAATTCGGACATCGATGCCGTGTACGTCGCGTTGCCGAACAGCATGCATGCGGAATACACCATCCGCGCGGCGAAAGCCGGGAAGCATGTGCTTTGCGAGAAACCGATGGCCACAAGCGTGGAAGACTGCCGCGCAATGATTCAAGCCTGCAAGCGCGCGGACAGGAAGCTCATGATCGCCTATCGCTGCCAGTATGACCCAACGCATTTGCGTGCCATACAACTCATCCGGGAGGGAAAAATCGGTTCGATCGAATCCATCGAAAGCGCCTTTGGTTTTGACATCGGGCCTAACGAATGGCGCACCGACAAGATACTGTCCGGCGGCGGCCCGCTGATGGACGTGGGCATTTATTGCCTGAATGCGAGCCGTTATCTCACCGGTTTGGAACCTTCCGAGATGAAGGGGATTTCGTCTGTTGTCGACCACGACGGACGATTTACCCAGGTGGCGGAGACGCTTTCGTGGACCACGAAGTTTCCCAGCGGCGCTTTGGCAAGCTGTGTGTGCACATATGGCGCCATGATGCTCGGCTACTTCCGCGTGCGTGGGTCGCGGGGCACGATCATAGTGGAACCGGCATTCAACTACAGCGGCCTACGTTTGTCGGCACATTTCAAGGACGCAGAAATGAAGTTCGCACCTGACGACCCGGCCCCGAGGCAGTTTCTGCGCGAGGCCGATCACATGGCCGATTGCATCCTGCAGAACAAAGAGCCCAAGACTCCCGGGCAGGAAGGCTTGCGCGATATAGAGTCAATCATGCAAATTTATCGCTCCTGCGAGGGAAGAAATGCGTGATGCGTTGAGAAGGGGCTGAATTAGGTGAGGCGAATGTTAATGAAACGATTCCCGCAACTGTCGGCCGTTGTATTCCTTTGCGCCGCGAACTTTCGTCTTTTCCCAACAACAATCACCGCCGCCCAGGAACAAGTCGCGAAGTCGCCGATCACAGGGCTCAGCGGGCGGGATTTGCGCTTGCGGTACGATGACCGACGAAACTCCATTCCTCAGCAAATCAAGCGAGCTCGAAACCCGAAAGGCGCAGTGCCCGCCGGTCAAATGTCAGAGTGCAGGTGCAGCTCGCCTTGGCGCCGAGCGCTGCGATCACGACGTCCGAGAACGTACCGTGTCCCTCTTTGAGCGCGATCATGGCAGTGAAAACCTCCTGCTCACTCTCGATGACAAGCATATCGGCCTGAAGCACGCGCTCAATAGCCGCGGCGATTTTATCGCCTGCGAGGCGATAAGCACGGTCGAGAACCCACACGGTTTCGACCATCGCCACGATGCTGACGAAGCCGGGGATCTCCTCGGTTAACCGCCGCTCGATAATCTCGGTCGCTTTCAGTGACTGAACTGGATCGTCTTGTGTGAGATAACGAACAAGAATGTTGGTGTCCAACCCGATCATCGACGTGTCGTGCTGCCAGCCGCACCCTCAGCCACGGCTTCGGTCATCTCCGCGGTCGTCACTGGTCGCCGGCGCCGGGACTTGATCATGCCCCGTAATGTCGAAACAGAAAGTTTCGGCAAGAGAACAACGCTGCCGTCCGGATGCACGAAGAACTTGACCCGATCCCCCGGCTTTAACCCCAGGTGTTCACGGATAGCCTTTGGGATTGTTGCCTGGCCTTTGACGGTGATTGCAGACTCCATTGCGCCTCCATTACATTCTTGCATATGTAATACCATGGACGGGCGTAGACCGTCAAGTTGGTTTCCCAACAACAGCGGGGCGAATCTGTTGTGAAGTTGTTCGGTTCCGCGGTGCCCCCGACCTAAAACGGCGGTCGCCGATTGCCGGCTGGTCGGCCGATCACGCTACACCGGGGAAAACTACGGCAGGCCTTTGGCACGAACGGGGGGCTGGAGCGCCAGAATTGGCGAAGCGCCGGCACTCAACCGTCGGCTGCTTCACCGGCGTTAGAAGAGATCGCCCAGCACGCAGGCCTAGACGCGTCGCAGATGCCTATCCCGGTATCCCCGCGCATCCGTTGCCCCGGAATGATCCCCTTAAATGAAAAAAAGCGTTCTGAAATGTTAAAAAGTCCACTCGGCCCAGTATTAGCCCAGCAGGAGCGCAAAGTCCCAAAGATGCACCCAGGGGCAACCTATGCTCACAAGGTAATACTGTGGAGAAATTACTCGCTTTCCTGTGTAAGAATTTTGACGAAGTCGTCCTTGCAAGAATTACGCGACAGAAGATCCTGCTCGAAACACGTCACGTTGAACTCGAAGGGGAATTAGTGTCTGACAGTAAAGGTGGGTCCGAAGCTCTATTGTCGGCGGAATCGCTTGCGGTTCTTCGTGCTCAGTCGGCTGAAGGCTATACCGTGACAGCCTACATTTCGCGCGTGGAAGTCACGGTCCCGTTCGCTGATGCTGTCCGGTACGACGTTGCCCAAACCGTCAACAGCATGATTTGGCGAATATTCGAGTCGGGAATTAGCGTCGCATAATCGCACGGTCCGGGATGGTAGGCATGGATCAAATCCGTTGCCTACCAGCCGTGCCGAGCGCCCCATGCCTGTGTTTGCACCGGCGCGCCTATGCAAATTTCCATCGGAAGGAACCGAATCCGTGCCCGTTCCTTGGAAAATTCGTCACGGAAAAATCGTGACCCATGTTTCCCGCATCAAAGCGTGAGGAGTACGTGGCGGATCGTCAGAGCGTGACGACAATCCAGCGCGAGAGAAGCGGATCGGCGATGCGCCATTTCTCGACGCCGCATTCGCGCATCGCGCTGAAATACTTCTCCGTTGCTGCGCGCGTCCATCCGTGGTGCTCGCAGATTTCCAGGAACTCCGCGACGGCCATCTCTTCCGAGCGTGAATTCTGGTCCCCAAAGCCGGGCATCGCCATCCTGTCCCGCTGCCCGCGCTGCTGTCGATGCACGAACCTATTCGGGCGAGCTACGCGATCGCAAGTTCGCGCGCGTTTTTCCAATACGGACCCCATATATATCAGGACCGTTTCGGGAGTTCCTGACTGGCAGGTGAACGGTGCGATGGCTGCCGTCCTCCCGAAGGTGGTCTCCTGATATATACCTGCGCACCCTCAGCGTGGCGCCGTCGGAAGCACCGCCGCCTCGGGGAACGAGCGCCACAGGACAGAAGCGATGCAAGAAAAACGGAGCACGATCAACCCCACCCAAACCCCGAGCCAGACTGCGGACGCTCATACGTCCGTCTCCGATCGGAAGCTCGCCGCCAACCGCGAAAACGCCAAGAAGTCCACGGGTCCACGGACCGAACGCGGCAAGGCCCGGTCGAGCCAAAATGCCTATAGACACGGCTTTTTCGCTAAACCCCTCTATCCAACGGCCGCGCAGGTTACACAAGATCGTTCCGACTACGACTCTATGGTCGACGGCCTCCTCGAGCACTACCAGCCTGTTTGTTATATCGAGAATGTGCTGGTCGAGAAAATCGCTGCAGGCTATCTCCGATCCGCGCGCATCGTGAGGCACGAACAAGTGATCTTCGCTATGCGCTACCCTTTCGAAGTTCGCTCGGCCAGCAGCCTGCCGCGCTATCAGACGGCCGTCGAACGTCAGCTGGAGAAGGACATTGAACGGCTGGAGAGCCTGCAGGCGCGGCGGAGGGCCGAAGCAGCCTCGATCGAAGCAGCACCGGAGACGGCACTCGCAGACGTGACCGACGGCGAAGCGCCCGCTGAAACGGAAATCGACACGGCGGTTGCTCCGGTTGGAGACACGGCCGAAGGGGCGACCCCGGCCCTACCCGAAACAACTGGCGACCAACGGGTTGGTCCGAACGGGGGCGATCAAAATGCTGGAACGAACCCACCGGCTGTGCTGCCGGAGATGAGCGACGAGGACTCCGGCGATTTGCCGGCTATATCGCTTGCCTAGCAAATCGCCGAAGGCGGCAGGGACTGAAAGCAGAGCCTTTGATGTGCCCGATCCCATTCGCCGTGATACTCGCACATTCCCGAATTGCCGACGGCCCTGAATGGCAGGCCGTGTACAATGTGGCGTAACAGGTTCGATGCCGTTGACTGCATACGCTGCCGTCTAGAAGACCACTTCTGCAAAGAAGATTGAGTCCAATCGTCTAAACTCGAGAAACGCCGCTAGTCCTAAGACCGAAGTAGGCAAGGCACGATCGAGCCAGAACGCCCGCAAGCACGGAAGCACCATTCCGAGGCGGAAATTGCCGAAACGGATCCGACCCAAGTGTCGGGAGTCGTCGCTGCGGATGAAAGTGCAGAAACGAACCCACGGTAGCCTGAGGCGCCGATGGGCCAGGAGGGGGCCCAAACGCATGCGAGGCGCAACTAATCGATGAGCTCATCGATGCGATCGGGTTGGAGTTCCCCACGCCGCCCTTCTTGGCGGACAGCGACTCTTCCCGATAGGTCGTGTCCCAGCTTACGGTCGTCATTGGTCCTATCGCCCACGAATGAGGGCGCAGACGCGACCATAACTCGAGACCCGCGAGCTCTGCTCATTTGGAGGTCGCCGAGCGGGGTATTGGATGCGCGTATCTCGCAACGTGTATACTCAGGTGCTCCGGCGTGACTCGGTGTCGGAACTCAAACAGAGCTTCGTATCAATGTGCGGCATCTGCGGCGTCATCGGTGTTGAGTCGAGAGAGGCAAGCGAAGCGTTAGTACGCCGGATGATGGCGGCCATGGCGCATCGCGGGCCTGATGACGAGGGCCTTTTTGCCGCGCCATGCGCTGCCGTGGGCATGCGCCGCCTGAGCATTGTCGATCTTCCAGGTGGTGGCCAGCCTGTCTGGAATGAAGCCGGTACGTTGGCCGTTGTCTTCAACGGTGAAATCTATAATTTCCGCGAGCTTCGCTCTGAGCTCGAATCTGTAGGCCATCGTTTCCGCACCCGCTCCGACACGGAAGTGATCGTTCACGGTTACGAAGAGTGGGGCCCGCCTTGCGCCGAAAAGCTACGCGGAATGTTTGCCTTTGCGGTGCTCGAAATGCCCCGCGGTCGAGGTAGTATTCCAGATCGCGTGTTTTTGGCGCGCGATCCGCTGGGCATCAAGCCGCTCTACTACGCTGCAGCCGATGGCGAGCTTCTCTTCGCCTCCGAACTGAGGGCGTTGCTGGCCAGCGGTCGACTTCAGGCGCGCATCGCCGCGTCAGAAATCCAAAGCTATTTGCTCTTCGGTTCGGTCTGCGAGCCTGCCACCCTGATTGACGGCGTTCTCTCCCTGCCCCCTGGCCATTCGCTTACGATCTCGACGCATGCGCCCTTCGCGGTCTCCTCTCCGGTTCCTTACTGGAATTTCGGCCGGCACGCGGGCGGGGGAATTGCGTACCGCGAGCAGGCCGAAGATCTCGCATCAGCCTCCGAACGCGTTTGCTCACTTCTCCAAGATGCCGTCGCATCGCATCTCGTCGCGGATGTTCCCGTCGGAGTTTTCTTGAGCAGCGGAATAGACTCCACGGTTCTCGCCGCCCTCGCTAGTCGCGTCCGCCCCGGCATTCATACCTTTACCGTCGCTTTCCCCGATTCGCAATTTAGCGAAGCGAAGATCGCGCGCCGCACTGCCCAGCGTCTTCGCACCGAACACAGCGAACTGACGCTTTCTGCGCGGGAAATGGTTTCGCGCCTCGACGAAGCCATCGCCGCCTTCGATCAGCCGAGCATGGACGGCATCAACACCTATTTCGTTTCCTGGGCGGCGCGCCAGGCCGGATTGAAAGTCGCTCTTTCAGGACTCGGCAGCGACGAGCTTTTCGGCGGCTACTCCTCCTTCCGAAATACCGCAAAAATTCGGCGCATTGCGGCGCTCGCGAGAATGCTGCCGCCCCGGGTTCGCAAGGGCGTCGTCGGCGTCGGTCAAGTTGGAGCTTCCCCGCGTTCCGGGCAGGCGATTGGGAAATTCGCGAAGGCCGCCGCAGCGTGGATCGATCCGAGTTCCCTGCCGCATCCATACTTCTTCACTCGCTTGCTTTTCCCGCCGCAAACGGTGTTTGCACCCGGTGACGCAGTAATGTGGCGATCGCAGCAATCCGGGCGCTGGTTATCCGATTCGGCGCAACAGGCTGTATCGCTTGACCATTTCACGTCTGTCTCCTGGCTGGAGCTGCGTTCTTATCTCTTGAACACCCTGCTGCGCGATACGGACGCCATGAGCATGCGCCATTCGCTTGAGGTTCGCGTCCCGTTTTTGGACACGCCGTTGGTCGAATACGTTTTGTCTCTTTCTGGGTCTGCTAAAATCGACTCCTCCCGCCCGAAGGCCCTGCTCGTTCGAGCCATGGCCAATCTGCTGCCGGAGGAAATCATCGAACAGCCCAAGCGCACCTTTACATTTCCGTGGGAGCGTTGGCTCCGCGGGGAGCTCGGCCAGCGTGTAGCAGCGGGATTTCAGGAATGGTCTCCCGCGCTTGAGCCCCACGTCACCCGGGATTTCGCCGCGGCTGTCTGGATTGGGTTTTTGCGGGGCCGCACCACGTGGTCGCGGCCTTGGAGCCTATACGTTCTGAATGAATGGGCCAAACGCAATCTAAGCGTTGTCGATGCTAGCACGCACGAGAGCGATAATCCGATCACCGCTCCAGCCGCCTAAAATGCGACAAAACGTCGAAGCCAGCGTCTTAGTATCATGATGATCCTGGGGATCAACGCCTATCATGCCAATGCCTCGGCTGCCGTGGTCGTTGACGGGCGCCTGGTCGCTGCCGTCGAAGAAGAGCGCCTAAATCGCGTAAAATACGCCGCCGGATTTCCCGTTCGTGCCATACGGTTCTGCCTGGATGCCGCCGGTGCCACGCTCGCCGACGTCGATCACGTGGCCATTCCGCGCGACCCGTGGGCGCGCGTGGGCACGAAACTCCGTTTTGCCATCCGCATGCCGAGATTCGCCTTGGAACGTGCTCGCGTCCTGAAGAAGTTCGCCGGAATTCGGGAAGAATTGGCCCACGCTTTCGAAGTTGCACCCGAATCCATTCGCGCGCAATTTCATCGCATCGAGCATCACACCGCGCACATGGCCAGCGCTTTCTACGTTTCGCCGTTCGATTCCGCCGCCGTGCTTTCCGCGGACGGACTCGGCGATTTTGCCAGCTCTATGTCTGCGCTGGGACGAGGGCCGAAGATGCAGATCCTCGGCGAGGTCGCCTTCCCCCACTCGCTGGGGATGTACTACACCGCGCTCACCCAATATCTCGGCTTTTGGAAATTTGGCGATGAGTACAAAGTGATGGGTCTCGCCGCCTACGGTCAGCCGGAATTTATGGAGGAATTCCGGCGCATCGTATACGAGGATGGCCCGCTGTCGTTCAAGTTGGGACTTGAATATTTCACGCATCAAAACCAGGGCGCCGAAATGACCTGGCGCGATGCAGCTCGACCTCCGGAACTGGGGCGCCTTTTTTCTCCGTATCTTGAAAAGCGGCTTGGTCCTGCGCGCAAGGCCGAGGAGCCACTCACTCAGCGCCACTACAACATCGCGGCAACCATGCAGGCCGCGCTCGAAGCAGTCTTGGCGCAGCACTGGAACGCGCTGGCGAAAAAAACGGGTCAGAAGTCCCTCTGCCTAGCTGGCGGAGTGGCCTTCAACTGCCTGGCCAACGGAAAGATTTTCGATACCACACCCTTCACGAATGTCTACGTGCAGCCTGCCGCGGGTGATGCCGGGCTTTCTGTTGGAGCCGCCTTCGCCGTCGAGCATCAGATCCTCGGCAAGCCGCGTCAGTTCGTCATGGAGCACGCCTATTGGGGCCCGCGTTTTTCCCAAGCCGAAATTCGCGACGCGATCGGCGGCCTCGCTTCACAGGACTTCCAAGTCAGCGAACTTGCCGAGGACCAACTTGTGCGATCTGCTGCGCAGCACATTGCCGACGGCAAAATCCTGGGTTGGTTTCAAGGCGCTGCCGAATGGGGACCGCGCGCGCTCGGCAACCGTAGCATCTTGGCCGATCCGCGCCGTCCCGAAATGAAGGATATTCTCAATCGCCGCATCAAGCACCGCGAAGGGTTCCGCCCGTTTGCCCCATCGATCACCGAGGAAGCCACCGGCGAGTTTTTCGAGCGCACCAACCCATCGCCGTTTATGACGTTCGCTTATCCCGTGCGCCCGGAAAAGCGCGGCGTAATTCCCGCGCCCACCCACCTCGATGGCACGGCGCGCCTCCAAACCGTGAGCCGCTCTGCGAATCCGCTGTATTGGAAACTTTTGCGCTCTCTCGGCGATTTGACCGGCATCCCCGTTGCGCTCAACACATCTTTCAATGACAACGAGCCGATCGTCTGCCGCCCGCAAGAAGCTCTCGAATGCTTCCGCCGCACGCGCATGGACGTGCTGGTGCTCGGAAATTTCGTTCTGGAGCGCAAGCCGCAACCCGCGGAGCACGAACTTTCGACCACGCGCCTCGCTGGCGCCGACGCCTGATCTCGCATGCACATACTGCTATTCAACGAATACTATCCGCCGGATACGTCGGCCACCGCCAAGATGGCCCAGCAAGTTGCCGAAGCTCTGGCGCAGAAACACAAAGTCACCGTTCTGGCCGGCCGGCCCTCCTACGATCCTTCCGAGTATTATCCGTGGCGGCTGCTGCGCCGCGAGATTCGCAACGGCGTCACTGTCGAGCGCGTCGGGTCAACGGCTTACGCACGCCACCGCATGCGCCGCCGAGTCGCAAATTATTTGTCCTATCTCGCGCTGGCAGTTCCCCGTGCGCTCGCGATTCGCGCAGACGTAATTCTGGCGATGACCGATCCTCCTGTCGCGGGAATCGCGGGTGCGGCCGTCGCCCGCATCGCTGGCGTCCCCTTCGTATACAACATTCGCGACTTGTACCCGGACATGGCCGTTGGGGGCGCGATCATCCAACCAAATAGGTGGGTCGCGCGTTGGGAATCGCTGCATCGGCGGGCGCTGAAAAGCGCCGCCCGCGTAATCGTGCTCGGAGACGACATGCGCGATCGCATTTTGGCCAAGGGCGTACCGCCAGAACGCGTCGTAGTGGTGCGCGATGGAACGCTTTTCCCGTTGTCCGCGTACAACGCGCTCGATCCACCTGGCGGGACCGATTCGGATGATCTTGAATCCCGGCGGATAGTCTCCGAAATCCGCGGCGGTTTTTCTTTTGTTGCGTTGCACGCCGGCAATCTCGGCTTCTACGGCGCGTGGAACACGTTGATCGAAGCCGCAAAAATTCTGCGCAACGAAAACATCGGTTTCGTGTTCGTAGGAGATGGAGCCCAGAAACGAAAGCTCGAGGAAGCCGCCGCGGGCTTGCCCAACGTGCGATTTTTGCCGTTTCGCCCAGCCTCGCAGATTCCGTTGGTGATGATGGCAGGCGACGTCCACGTGATCACCATCCGCCGCGGCCTCGAAGGCGTGGTGGTGCCCAGCAAGCTGTATTCGACGCTGGCTGCGGGCCGTCCTGTGCTGGCCGTCGCGGCGCCGAATAGCGACGCAGCGCGCATCGCCACACAGTCCGGCTGCGGACTCGCTGCCGATCCGGACGATCCCGAGGCGGTCGCCGGCGCACTTCTCCGCATGCGCGATGACCCCGCCGCGCTCGCCGCAATGGTCGCACGCGCGCGGGCCGTAGCGGGCAAATATGCTAGAGTGAATGAGCTTGGGCGATTCGCCGATATTATGGAACAGGTTGTGCCATCTTCGACCGGAGGCGTCCCATCTGGAATAATCGAAAAGTCCTCATAACTGGCGGTGCTTCGTTTATTGGTTCGCATCTTGTCGATGCGCTTCTCGATCGCGGCGCGCGCGTGTGGGTCGTCGACGATCTGAGCAGCGGAAAATTCGGCAATATAGCGAACCACGTCGAAGCCGGTCGCGTCAGCTTCACCGAAGCCGATTTGCGCGAGCCTGGCGTCACGCGCTCTGCCATGAAGGGCATCCAAACGGTTTTCCATCTGGCCGCCGATCATGGTGGCCGCGGTTACGTCGACTTGCACCAGGCCGGCCCGGCCTCCAACCTCTTTCTCGACGGTTTGGTTTTCTGGGAAGCGGTGAAAGCGGGCGTCGAAAAAATCGTCTACGCCTCTTCCGGCTGCGTCTATCCGAATTACATGCAGACGGATTTGAAGAAGGAGCTCTATCTTCGTGAAGAGGACGTGAAGCCGCCGCACGACGCCGACAACATGTACGGCTGGGCCAAGCTGATGGCCGAGCTCACCTTGCAGGCTTATCACCGCGAGCACGGCATCGGCGCCGCTTCCTGCAGGTACTTCACCGTCTACGGCCCGCGCGGAGTGGAAAACCACGCTGTCATCGCCATGATCGCGCGAGCCTTCGTCGGCCAAAATCCGTTCGACGTCTGGGGCGATGGGCAGCAGATCCGCAATTGGACGCATGTGGACGACATCGTCAGCGGCACAATCCTCGCCGCGGAAAAAATTAACGACGGCACCGCCGTAAATTTGGGCACCATGGAGCGCGTGCGCGTGATTGACGCGGCTCGCATGGTCCTGGAATTTTCAGGCCACAAGGCGGAAATCCGTTTGCGCCCCGATATGCCCACAGGCCCGCTGAATCGCGTCGCCGATAATCGACTCGCCAAGCAGCTACTCGGCTGGGAGCCGAAAATTCCTTTTCGCGAGGGTTTGAAGAAGACCATGGATTGGTATTTCGCGGACCGCAAGAAAGACGATGTCCGCGGAACGCTGGATAGTATGTTGACGGCGCGCTAGTCGGCGCTCTCGAAATTCGTTCCGTACTTGAACTGCTGCGGGGTTCCCGGCGCGGCCTCCCGCGCTGGGGTGCATGCTATGAACGTTTCCTCTGATTGGATCGCATTCGTAGTGGCGCTATTGGCGTCATTTGGAATCACAATCCCGGTCCGGCAACTCGCGCTGCGAACCGGAATGGTCGATAACCCCGGTCCGCGCAAGGTCCACGCCAAGCCCATGCCGTTAATGGGCGGCATTGCCATATATGCCGGGTTTGTTGTCGCCGTTTTGCTCGCGCTCAATAGCGCTCCCGAGCAGGAAATCATCGGTATTTTGTGCGGCGCTTCGGTGGTCGTGGTCGTCGGCCTCCTTGATGACGGTGGCCTCCTTCATCACCAGGTCAAGCTTTTCATCGGTATGCCCCTGGCGGCGGTTCTGCTGTTGGTCTCGGGAATCCGCGCCGATTTCTTTTCTAATTTCATTCACGGACAAATCGGCGCGGCGTTGGATGGTTGCTTCACGATCGTGTGGGTGGTGGGCATCACCGCGGCGTTTAGCATTCTCGATCACATGGACGGTCTCTGCGCCGGCATCGCCGCCGTCGCCGCCGGATTTTTCACTATCGCTGCGAGCATGAGCGGCCAAACCATGGTTCGCACCCTCGGCGCGGCGGCGCTCGGCGCGGCCCTCGGATTTTTGCGCTGGAATTTCAATCCCGCGAAAATCTTCATGGGCGATGGCGGAGCCATGCTGCTCGGTTTCTTGATGGCCACACTGGGTTTGAAACTGCGGCTGGCTGCCGTGCACTTCCCTCTAACGTGGCTTGCCGTCGCCTTGATTCTCGGCATCCCGATTTTCGACACCACCTTGATCATCATTTCGCGCTTTCGGCGCGGCCTGTTGCCCTTTACCTCGCCAGGAAAAGATCACACCGCGCATCGCCTCTCGAATCTCGGTCTGGGGCACCGCGGCGCGGTCGTGGCGCTTTACGGACTGGCGCTTTGCTCCGGGACGCTGGCGCTTCTGCTCTCGCACATCGCCGCCGCGGCGTCGTACGCCTTGGCTGTATTCCTCATCGTGTGCGGCCTGGCCGCCATCATGCGCCTGGAAGCCGTGCCCTACGAGCACCAGGCCAAGCTTCACAAACCCTCGCCCGCCCCGTAGCCCGGGATCTGCAACTGCTGCAGCAAGGCGTTCATCTACGACGCGCTGAATCGTCTGACACAGAAGAATTACCCCGATTCCACCAGCGCCGAGTACACCTACGACCTCGTCGGCAAGATTTTGCAGGCGAACGATCCCAGCGGAACCTACGCCTTCGCCTACGACAACATGGGGCGGCCGATCGGCACCACGACCACGTACTCATTCCTACCGAACACACCGTTTACGAATTCCTACAGCTACGACGCCGGTTCGAATCGCACCGGCTACACCGCGCCGGACGGCAGCACCAACACCTACAGCTACGACATGCTGAATCTGTTGACCACGCTCGCGAACTCCTGGGCTGGCTCGTTCGGATTCAGCTACGACTCGCTCAGCCGCCGCACGCAGATGACGCGTCCGAACGGAATCACCACGAATTACACTTACGATTTACTCTCGCGCCTGCTCAGCATATTGCATCAGGCGGGCGGAAGTACCATTGACGGTGACGTTTACACGCTCGATGCTGCGGGTTATCGCACGGCGAAAACGGACGATTTGGCTGGAATAACGTCGAGCTACACGTACGACAAGATTTACGAGCTGACTCAGGTGACACAATGAAGCAACACAACGGAAACATACGGCTACGATCCAGTGGGCAACCGCCAGAGTTCGCTGAGCGTGCCGTCATACACAATTAATTCGTCAAACGAGATCACGTCGAATTCCAACGCGAGCTTTAGCTACGACAATAACGGCAACACGACCTCGAAAACGACCTCCAGCGGCACGACGAACTACACCTGGGATTTCGATAACTTTCTTGCGAGCGTCACACTCCCCGGCACCGGCGGAACTGTCACTTTCAAATACGATCCCTTCGGGCGGCGGATTCAAAAAGCTTTTACGCAGAACGGAACCACGACGACCACGAACTACGTATACGACGGCGACAATATGGCTGAGATGACCGATCAAAACGGGAATTTGGTCGCAAAATACGTGCAGGGATTGGCTGTCGATGAACCGCTGGCGGAATCCACATCGGGCGGCACCGATTACTATGAGCAAGATGGGCTGGGTTCAGTCACGTCTCTAACGGGCGCAACTGGCAGCATTGCCCAGTCCTACACATACGACTCCTTCGGGAACACGACAAACTCTTCTGGCAATGTCACCAACCCCTTTCGCTACACTGGGCGCGATTTTGATTTCGAAACAAGCCTCTACTACTACCGTGCCAGATATTACGACTCAACGAACGGCAGGTTTATCAGCGAAGACCCAATGCAATTTAGTGCCGGAATGGATTTTTACCCATACGTAGCCAACTCGCCATTGAGTTTTACTGATCCGTCTGGGCTGTGCCAGAAACATCCGTGTGCCCCTTCGGGCAGCGCTCCACCGCCGGGGTTCTATGCGAATTTGGGTCAGGATAGGGGAAACTGGTTCGTGAATTACAACTTTTGGACTGCAATTGGGTTCCGTCCCGGCGGATTCTTGGATGCGCAAAGGGACTACGGCGGATCGCGTGGATATGCGAACTACGTATTCGGTGTTTACATGGCTTCAGCAGGTTACACGCTTCCCGAAGCACTGGCGTTTGCAAACGGGGCTACCGCGTTTCCCACTTTTAACCACATGTTTCCATTCACAAGAGATATCCTGGGTACAAACCGTCTGATTTCGACCCAAAGTACCGGCACGACCTAAAAGTGAACGTCATCGACGTCACTGCTGGGTTTAATGACCAACAAAACGGAACGTTATGTACCATCAATTAAGTTGTACGAGCGCGAGAACCGGCTGCCATTATTTAGGCGTGAGAAACTCCACTGTTCGGACGGTCGCGATTTTTCTTTTCACAGTGATCGTCGGGCTGGGCATACCAGGTTGTGGCGGGGAAGCTACGATATGGTCAACTCAGCTCAGATCCCCCGATGGACGCTGGCTCGCAAGCGCCAAAACCGTAGAGAATAGCGGTTTTGGCACGGGCAGCCTCGCAACCTACGTCTATCTGAAGTGGACCAATGGCTCACAGGCGCCAGAGAACATTTTGCTCCTCATTCACGATCCAAACTCCTCATCGAGAACGATAAACCTTTCGATGAAATGGGTCACCCCATCTCACTTAGACGTCAGCTACAACGGAAGTGCTCGCGTCGATTTCCAGGTCGTCAAGTATGGTGACGTCGACATATCGCTGCACGATCTGTCAAACATACAAACAGATAATTCGCCGTAAGTGTGTGCTTCTTTGACCTGCTCCAAGTTTGTGCGCGCGGGATCATAACTTCGACCGGATAGCCACGCTCAGTCTTTCGGCATGGGGCTGTTGCGGTCTTTCTCCACTCCCCGTCAAGAGTCGGATCAGCATCTCCGCCTAGCTTCACGCGAAACGGTTTGGGATGGGTGAATAACGCAGATCAATCCGTAGTTCGCGTAACGTTACGTACGTTATGTAACGAAACCCAGCGAAGGGCTCAGAACAGCCCCGGTCCGATCAAACCTTCGAGCGTTAGACCAATTTCCGCACCGCATTTTCGGCAAGCGCTGTCGCGAGCCGGTCCCTTGTAACCGCAAGAGCATTCGACGTAATACTCGTGGCGATGAATTCTGTGCCGCGATTTGCTGCGGTGTTTTGCGCGTTCTCGTTCACGAATATCACGCGACGTGCGTGGGGCAACATCGCCTCTCGCTGCGATTGAATCTGCCAGAAAATCGAGCTGCGTTTCCGTTTTCTTTGGAAATGTTCGCTCGCGAAGCAGTTGTAGGATCAGCGGAAATAACGGCCTAAATTGATTTTGAATTGATAGTGTGCAACGATGAGCCCTTCCGATCACGCCGACGCACTCTCTTTTCCGCGCTAGTACAGGTTTGAGTGGCCTGTACCTCCACCTGTACTTCCGGCCAGTAGGCGATTCCCTCACGCGTTTGCTATCGTCGATTTGTATTCATGTGTGCTGGCGAAAAATTCGTCGCCGAAGCGGCGGCTTCCAGTCGCAGGGACAATTGCGCCTCGCCTCATCACATGTCGCGCGTGCCCGATGGCTTCGCGCTACGCTCCCCGGAGCCGCAGGCAGGCCGGATGGAAGAGCGGGGTGGAACTTGTCCCGGTAAAACCAGAAGCCCCGCGACAAGGCCGCTTGTTGCACGGTCCTGCAGTTTAGGTGCTCGGAGGCTTACCTTCGGCATAAGCCCCGCCGCTGGGGCGCGCTACCGCCCCCTCCGCGCGAAGTATTCGCCTCTGCGCTTCGCCGTCAGATCGGTACACTGTCGAGTAGAATGCGTCGTAAGTCGTTGCAAACAAACGATGATCTCCACCTCAGATCGCTACAGTCTCGTTGCAGCTCCGAACCTGAATTCCCGTTCGCTCCGCTTCATCCGCGCGAAATCTACGTCGCCCGCGAATCGCGACGCACATCTCTCGATTCGCACTCTGCTCCTGTCCCACGCAAACTGCTTGCGGCGGAATCCGCGCGGAGATATAAGCAATGCTTCGCAAGCGGGTTCCCATCGTGCTCCTGCACGATGGGGAGGGCAATGGGGGTGGCTTCCAGTTGTCCCACGCGAATCGAGTCTGCGCGAACTTTCCAGCCAATTAGCCTGGTGGCTGGCGCGGAATCGTCCAGCAAACATGCAGAGGAGAAAATAATGGCCGTTCAAAAAAAAATGCGACGCGTTGCGACTGAAGAAGCTTTTTCGACTCCTGAAGTGGCGGCGGCATTGAAGGGCGTGGCGCGCTCTCCGAGTCAGAGCTCGGACATGATCCTGGTAAAGCGAATTTACGACGCGCCGAAAGACGACAAGACGACGATGGGTTCCCTCTTGCCGCGTCTCATCGATCTGGAAAGAGAACGCCTGCACGATATGGACGAAAACGGCGTCTCGATGCACCTGCTTTCGCTCACTGCTCCTGGCGTGCAGATGTTCGACGCCGACACAGCCACCGAGTTAGCAGCGCTCGCGAACGACCAGCTGGCCGAAGTGATCAAGCGGCATCCGACGCGATTCGCGGGACTTGCGACATTCGCGCCGCAGTCGCCGAAACGCGCGGCAAAAGAAATGGAACGCGCCATCAACAAGCTCAAGCTCAACGGATTCATCCTGAATTCGCACACCAATAGCGAGTATCTCGATGACCCAAAATATTTTCCGTTTCTGGAGGCGGCGGAGGCGCTGAATGCATGCATTTACATCCACCCGAGGGGGGCTTCGGACGGCTTGGCCGCTCCCTTCCGTGACTACGGGCTAGATAGCGCCCAATGGGGCTACGGCATCGAGGTTTCCACGCATTCCGTGCGTATGATCGTGAGCGGCCTCTTCGACCGTTTCCCCAAGCTAAAGATTTGCATCGGACACATGGGCGAAGGCGTGCATTTCTGGTTCTGGCGTCTCGACTTCATGAACAAGCACGCACAGAATCGCGGATCGGCTCCCAAGCTCAAGCTTGCTCCCAGCGAATACTTCAAGCGCAATTTCGTGATCACCACCAGCGGACAGGAATCGCATCTGGCGCTCGACTATTCGATCAAGGCGTTGGGAGTGGACAACGTGCTCTGGGCCATCGACTATCCATATCAGCCAACCACTCCCGCGGTGAAGTTTATGGATACGGCGCCGGTGACCGAAGCGGAGCGAGAGAAGCTCTATCACGGGAACGCCGAGCGGATTTTTCACATCAAGCCCGAATAGGAGCTGTAGCTCCGATTGCTACTAGACTGCCCGAATTGGCGACCCGCGCTCGTTCGTTGCTAGCGCCTGGGAAAGTCGTAGCGAATTCCGATGCGAGCTGTGAACGGCAATCCGACGTTTGGAGGCGACACGCCAGGATTCAAGGACGAGACGTAATACTGTTGATTGGTGAAGTTCTCAAACGCTCCGTAGGCTTGGATTCCATGAGCGATGCGGCGAGAAATCATCGCGTCAAGCACGAAGAAATTTCCCAGGTAATATCCCGTGGTATCGAGCTGTTGGCCGATTGCGCGTCCATCGAACGATACCGCGAACAGCGAAGGTTTATCGTAGCGCGCCTCGAACGTGAATGAGCTATGCGGAACCTCCTGCACCCAGGTATATAGCAGCGCGGGCTGTCCGGGAGCGCTGACCACCTTGGAATCCACGTACTGATAACCGGCGGACAGTTGGAAATCACTGGTGATCCGCTGGACCGCATCGATCTCAAAACCCGGCGCGCTGATGCGGCCGAGGTTCTCGCGTTCCTCAGTTGTCGGACTGAGCGCGACGTTGGCGATCGGATTCACGATTTGGTTGTAGAAGAAGACGGTGCGGACTTCGAAGCGGCGCCGAAACCCGGTCACGTCGATTCCGGTCTCGCCGCCGGTGAGGCGTTCGGCCGTCAACGCCGCGTTAGGATTGGTGGTCACGTTGCCGACGCGGTAACCGCGGTAGAGTTCGTTGAGTGTCGGAGCCCGAAATGAGCGGTACACGGACGCGGACCAGGAGATATGAGAATTGAACTGGCGCAGCAGCGTGGCCCGCGGATCGAAAACATCATAGCTGCGGTTGGGATAAGCCTGATTCGCCTGTGGGCATGTACTCGTCATGGGCGTGCACAGGTAGGAGGCGTTGAAATTCGACCAATGGTCATATCGGCCGCTAAGATTCAGAACCCAGCCGGCACTGAGTTGGATTAGATCTTCGCCGAAGACGCCGGTAGTACGCTGCCGGCCTCCAGCTGAAGTTTCCCTGAATATGCTGCCCGTGGATCCTGTGATGATTTCATGGCTGTGGCCCATCTCTTCGTGCTCGTCAAACCCGGCGACGAGAGTTTGCCGTGTACCAACGTTCTTTCGCCAAGTCCCGGAACCGCCGACGCCCTGAGCCGGGACAGTCTGAGAATCAGTTAGGTACTGGCTGTTCTGATTGAATGCAACGGAGTAGAAATTCTGAAAGTAAGTTTCCCCTTCGCCGTAGAAGCGCAGCGTCAGATTGCCAGCCGAGCCAAGATCAAGGTCTGCGCCCAAGGCGCCTTGGCCGAGGCGGATCTCGTTGCGCTGGCCGATGGTGCCGTTGTTGCGGGCATCGTCAAAATACGAGCCGCTCGCAAACACGTCACTGTCTTTACCGATTTTGCGGCCCACCGTCAGGTCCACGTCGCCATGATTGCTGGCAGTGCGCGTGTCCACGTCGCCGCGATATTGGGCAGGAGCGAGGAAGTACCCGTCCGACTGCGCCGCTTCACCGGAAACCGTGGAATACCACTTGCCCAGCTGGCCGCCCGCGGACAGCGAAAGGTCCTGTGTGTTCATGTTCCCATAAGAAGCGTCCACAGTGAGACCGGCGGGTTGAGCCTGGCGGGTGAGAAACTGAACTACTCCGCCCATTGCTTCGCTCCCGTACAGGCTTGAAGCGCCCTCTTCGGCAACTTCGACACTCTGGACCGCTGCCTCCGGCACGCGATCCCAATACACCCAGGAGCCAAACGGATCATTGAGAGGGATGCCGTCTTCCAGCACGAGCGCCCGGCTGGCGCCATTGGCGCCGAGGCCGCGCAGAGAGAGGCCCATGGTGGTCGGATTCGCATTGGCGCTGCTGGTCCGGCGGAAGAGGCTGAAGCCCGGAACTTGGCGAAGTTTGTCAGCTAGCGTCAGCGCCGGAATTGCGTTCACGTTTGCGGCACTCAGCTTGATATCGCTGGCCGGAGTTTCGCCCAGAGGGGTCGCGGTGCGGTTGGCCGTGACCATCACGCTTTGAGAAAGAGAAAGTAACTGAAGAACGATAGCCACATGCACGGGCATACCGGCTGTGCTGTTCCAGGGCCGCTTCAACTGCTGGAAGTTCTTCGCGGTGATGATCAGTGTGCCAGAAACCGCCGGAACGCTATCGAAATCAAAGTTGCCGTCGGCCCCCGTGGTGACGGTGGCCGTAAATGAGCTGGTTTGGAGTTTAACCTGAGCGTCGGCAACGGGAGAGTCGGATTGGTCGCGCACAGTTCCGGAGACTTGGATACTTTGAGCGAACACGCGCGGAGCGAGGGTAGCGGAGCATATAACGGGCAAAACCACGGTAAAAATACCGACAGCGAAATTGCGGCAAAGGCGCGCGAACGCAATAGTCATCCAATTTCTCCCGCAAGCTTGTAATGTGACGCAATTTCAATGATTTAGGTTACTTTGCACAGTCGGCAGTGCGCGGAACTCGGCGGAACTTTGACGTTCCCCGTGGAACAATCAGGCCGTGCGGTATGCTATCTTGCGTGCAGCAAGAAGTCCACGTTCCCGGAGGTCCGATGACGTCGCTCCAGCCGCGCCGTACAGACCGAGTTTCGTTAACTCTATTCCTTGAAATCTCCTGGACGAACGGCCAGGGCGAAGCTTTTTCAGAGCCGGGTAAAACGCTGCTGATTAACCGCGACGGGGCGGTGATTTTGTTCGAGGGGGTACTTAATCCCGAGCAGAAGATTCACGTGCAGAGGCGCGCGCCGGGTGAGGCTCACCGCGAGGGAGATGCGCGAGTGGTGGGTGAATTTGGGCGACAGAAGGATGGATTTCTCTACGGTATCGAGCTCCTAGACAAGAACGCGGACCTCTGGGGCGTGGAATTCCCTCCTGTGATCGAATCAACCGAGGCCGTGGCGCGCATGCTGCTTCAGTGCACGTATTGTCGCAGCCGCGAAGTGGTATACCTGAATGAAGTGGAGCTTCGCGGATTCGAGGCGAACCGCGGAATCGCGCGGCACTGCAAAACCTGCGGGGTGCCAAGCATCTGGACGCAGGCGCCGCATGAAGATGAAGAGAAGCTCACAGCACGCCAGCGAGCACGGCGCGGTAGCGAACCGGATCCTCTGCCCCCCGAAGGCGAGCAGCGCGAGCGCAAGCGCATGCGGTTGAAGACGCGGCTTACGGCATGCGTTCGGCAGCCCGGCGCGGATGATGAACTGGCTGTGTGTGAGGATATTTCGCCGTTGGGAATGTGCTTTCGCAGCAAACGCCGCTACGAGGCAGATGCGCTGATCGATGTAGCTGTTCCATATTCACCGGAAGCGGCGAACATATTTTTGCCTGCGAGGGTCGTCTATTCGGAGAAGTTGCCGAAGGCCGGGCTATTTCGTCATGGAACCGAGTACCGGAAAGTTGTTCCGATACGGGCTAGCGAAACACCGGCCAGCGAGAATAATGCCTAAAGCGCGGGTACTCCGGCGCGTTCGCGGGTGCGACGCGCGTGATAGTGCATGGAAATATTCAGGTGAACGTTGCCGCTAGATGTTTCGAAACGCAGGATGGTCGCCTCCGAGTCGTGACCTGCCTTTGCGCATTGCTCTTCTGAAAGCACGGACGGCGGATCGACTTTGAATTCGAAGCCGCGATCGTTGAGCTGCGTGACCGCATTGCCGATCACCATGTTGGCGAGTTCGCAGACGGCTTCGCGGACGATGGGCTCGGAGGAATCGACTTCGCCGCCCGTCAGACACTGCGCCACGCGAAGGGCCGCTTGCGGCTCCATGTCCAGAATGATTCTCCCTTCGATTTGTCCGGTGAACGTGACGACGGCGGCCAAGCCTTTTTTGCGATAGCCGTTTTCTTCCATCGCTAGATCGGCAATAGTCGCGGGCGCTTGCATCATCTCCGCGAGCACGGCATCAAGCGAGCCGATGAACGGCTGGATGAGATCCATCCTCATCGCGGTCCCTCCTGCACAACGATTGACGGCGCGGTGACGCCATCCTCATTGAGCACGTAGCGGACGATTTCATAGAGCGCGTCGGGTTTAACCGGCTTCTGCACGAAATGGCGCGCGCCTTTTTGAAGCGCGGCGAGAATGTTGTCCTGATAGCCGACTGACGACACCATTACCACGCGCGCTTCGGGGTGCTGCTGCACAATGTGCTCGACAGCTTCGATGCCCTCCATCTGCGGCATGGTGATGTCCATCAGCACGATATCCGGTTTGGTACGGGAGTATTCGGTGATGGCCGTACGGCCATCGCCCGCCTCACCGGCCAACTGACCGCCGAACGATTCGATCATCTTCGCCAGGCTTTTGCGGGCGAAGACGGAGTCGTCCACGATCAGGTAGCGGACCGGCTGATTGTCCTTTCGCGTTAATGTTTCAAATTGCTTCATAGGGTTCTCCTTCGCGACGTACTTTCCGCGGGGGATGAATGATTTGTAGCGGCTCCGACTGGCTCGGCAGACGCCCTTTCGGTCATACATTTTGATTGCAGAGCGCTGGCAAGCTCCGCCAGCGATTCGACGCGACATACGAAACCACGTTCGATCGCTGAGCGGGGCATGCTATCAACGACGCAGGTATCTGGGCTCTGCGCGATGGTATATCCGCCAGCAGCGCGAATGGCGCCCAGGCCGGCGGCGCCATCGTCGCCCATGCCGGTCATCAACACGGCGACGGCTTTGGCGCCAAGTTCCTTGGCGACGGAGTGGAACAGCACGTCCACCGAAGGACGATGGCCGTTCACGCGCGGCTGGTCGACTAGGATGGCGACGTCGCCATGCTCCATCCGACGAACTTTGATATGGCGGTTGCCGGGGCAGATCAAGGCGCGGCCGGCCAGGAGCAGATCTCCCGATTGAGCTTCCTTCACCTCGATTGGCGTGGATTCGTGTAAACGCTGCGCGAACATCTCCGTGAACCCTTCCGGCATGTGTTGGACCACGACGAGCGCGCCGGGGAAATCCTCCGGAAGTTGCGAGAAAAGATATTGCAGCGCGGCTGGCCCGCCGGTGGAAACGCCGATGGCAATGACGCGCGATGGCACTCGCGGCTGGGTGGAAAACGGACGGCGAGCTTTGGGCTTGGCCGCTGGCACGGTGAGGATTACTTTCGGCGCGCCGGAAGCGGCCGCAACCTTGATTTTCAAAGCCAGCTCGGAGGCAATTTGCGTCAGGCGCCCTGACGCGGCATCCGAAGGCTTAGTCACGAAATCGAATGCGCCGAGGCCGAGAGCTTTGAGCGTGAGAGATGCGCCTTCGTTGGTGTGGGCGCTGACCACGATTACGGGGACCCGGTGCTTGCGCGTAATCTGGCGCAGCATTTCGATGCCGTCCATGCGCGGCATTTCGAGATCTAGGGTGACGACGTTGGGTTTCAGCTCCTCGATTTTGCGGAGGCCGATCAGGCCGTCCATGGCCGTGCCGACGACTTCTATCGAGGAGTCGTGCAGCAGCGTCTGCGGGATGAGCTTGCGCATCAGCGCGGAATCGTCCACCACGAGCACGCGGATTTTCTGGCTCATGCTGTGGCTCCCAATGCGGGGATTCGGGACAGATGCAAAATCACAGCTGGGACATTCAGGATTAGCACGACCGTGCCGTCGCCCAGTATGGAGGCACCGCTGACCAGAGGTGAGGTGATGAGCTCGTCCTCGAGGGCTTTGATGACCAGCTCTTCTTCGCCGATCAGGTTATCGACAGCCAGGCCGAAACGGCGGCCGGCAGCGCTGATGACGATCACAAAGATCCTTTTGGACGACGACCGGCTTTCCGGGACGGTTTGAACCGCAAAACGTTCCAGACGGCCTAACCGAACGAGAGTGAGAACTTGATCGCGCAGTTGAAAAACCTCGTGATCGTCCACGCAATGGACTTCGTTCTCGGAAATGCGCGTGATTTCGGCGACAGATGCGATTGGGGCGGCGTACAGCCGATCGTGAACCCGGAAAAGCAGAGCCTGAATACTGGCCAAAGTTAGCGGCACGGAAAGGCGGAAAGTAGTGCCATGTCCCGGCTTGCTTTGAAGCTGGACGGAGCCTTTGAGCGCTTCGACGGCGGTTTTCACCACGTCCAAGCCAACGCCACGCCCTGAAATTTCGGTGACTTCGTCCGCAGTGCTCAGACCGGCAGCGAAGATCAATTGTAAGGATTCCGTTTCGTTGAGCCGCATAGCTTCTTCGGCGGTAACGATTCCACTTTCGACGGCACGGCGAAGAATCTTGTCGCGATCAAGGCCGCGGCCATCATCTGATACTTCAATGACCACCTCATCGCCGTCATGATAGGCGTTCAACCGAATAGTGCCGTGGACGGCTTTGCCGGAGGCGTGGCGCTCTTCGGTGCCCTCGATGCCGTGGTCGGCCGCGTTGCGTACTAAGTGCGCCAGAGGCTCGGCAAGTGCGTCGAGGATGCTTTTATCCAAATCGGTATTTTGTCCCGCTAATTCCAGGCCGATATCTTTGTTACGGAGCCGCGCGACATCGCGGACAATCCGGGGAAACCGGCGGAACAGTTGCTCGACCGGTACCATGCGAATTTTCATCACGGATTTTTGCAATTCGCCGAGGACGCGCGATTGAAAGGCCAGCGCGTCGGAGAATTTGCCGCGCAGTGGGTCGGTGGAGTGGACACGTTCGAATTCAGCGACAGCGCGCTGCAACATCGATTTGCCGATGATCATCTCGCCGACGAGGTTCATCACCGTGTCGATGCGTCCTGCGTCCACGCGGAGGCTGTTTTCGGCGTGCGTGACTCCGCCTGTTGCGCCAGAGTCGCGTGCATCATCTTCCTGGGCCTCGACGGCGGCTGGCTTGATGCCACCGGCAATCGCCGCGGCTTCGGATTCAAGCAAAATATCGAGCAAGTCTCGCGGCGCCGCGGCTGGAGCGTGGAGCTGGTCGATCGAGATCTTATCGACCATCGAGGGTACATGGCAGTGCGCGCGAATCCAGTCCGGCGTTTGTGCGGTCAGAAGCGCTGCTTCAATCAGACGCGTTTTGTCGCTAAACGCGCCGGCTTCGGGCCGGAGTGCAAGAACTTTTCCGGCGCTCTCGATCGCTTTGCGCGCCAGTTCGAAAGCGGCGGCAAGTAGCGGCGCCTGCGGGTCCAAGTAAACGGCAATGTTGTAAACGGATTCCCCTTTGCGAATGGCGTCCGCGATCGTCAACCTCTCGTATTCCGTCCACTCGAATTTTGCCTGTGATGCCGGAGTTTGGACTTCGGGTGTGGGTTTTCGCAGCAACTTGGTGATGTGCTCGCGGAGCGCATCTCCGGAAGGAGGCTGGAGGTTGTTGCGATACGCAGCCAGCATTTCGTGAAACGTGTCCGCTGCGATCAGAATTACGTCGGGCAGCGAGCCAACGTACTGTTGGGCGAGATCGGGCGTTAGCACGTCCTCGAATTCGTGCGCGAGTTCACTGAGCTGCCGATAGCCGCAGGCTGCCGAATCGCCCTTGAGCGTGTGTACAGCGCGCCGGACATGCCGCAACTGCTCGGCATCGCCAGGGTGCTGCTCCAGCGCGAGGCCGGCTTCGTTCATGCCTTGGAGAATTTCCTCTGCGCTCTCAAAAAACAGATCGCGCAACTCGGAGGAGTGTTCGTCGGACGGAAAGCTCACTGCGCCCCCTCGATCCGCTGATACACGGTCGCGTTGTTCTCGTGGATCATGTGAAATTTAGTAGTGAGTCCAAAAAGGCTTTCGGCATGGCCGACGAACAGATAGCCCTCGGGATTCAAGCATCTGTAAAACTTGTCTATCAGCCGCTTCTGCTCGGCCTCGTCGAAATAGATCATCACGTTGCGGCAGAAAATAATGTCGTTGCCCTGCGGCAGGAATTCCGCTTTAAGGTTGTGGAAGTCGAACTGAACGAGATTCTTCAGCGCGGGCTTCACGGAATATTTGTCGCCGATTTTTTCGAAGTAGCGAAGCCGACAGGTATAATCCACCGCTTCCATTTGCGCTTCGGTGTAAACACCCTGCTGTGCAGTTAAAAGCGCGGAGTAATTGATGTCGGACGCGAGAATATCCACTTTCCAAGGCGGCGGAATCAGCGGCTTGGGCGTGGGCACTTCAAAAGGGAGCGGATTTCGCAGATAGTAGTACGCGAGCGCGTCGCAAGCGAGAATGGCGAGCGAGTAAGGCTCTTGTCCCGTGGAACATCCCGCGCTCCAGATCCGAATCGACCAATCGCGACGCTCTTGTTTCCGCTTGAGCAGCGCCTCGAAAGTAACTTTTTGAAAGAGCTCCAGCTGGGGGCGAATGCGAAAAAAGCTGGTTTCGTTTACGGTGAGATTTTCGAGCAGAGCGGTAAGCTCTTTTTTCCCCTCGCGGCTAGTGAGCAGGCGATAGTAGGCGTAAAACGAATCGAGCTGGCACGCTTTCAAGCGGCGCTGAAGGCGGTCGCGAAGAAAATGTGTGCGGCGCTCGTCAAAATACATGCCGCATTCCTGGTAGACCAGCGTTTGCAAGAGCTTCAGTTCCGCGTCGGTCAGCGGAATTTGCGTGGTGAACGTAGTGGACATTCGTCCCTCGAAGTTGCTTTGCTGCCTGGCCTACAGCCTGTGCGCCGGCTCGCCCGCAGCGACGAGTTCGGGCATGCCCGCGATTTGATCGATGTTACTTAGCTCGCCGCGCTTCAGAATTCTGCTCACGTCGAGCAGTATCACCAGGCGGCCCTTCAGCTTGCCCACGCCGGTTACGAAATCGAGTTCGCCTTCCTGGAATACATTGCTGGGCTCCTCGATTTCCGATGGCGGAATACGCAAGACCTCCGAAGCTGAATTGACGATCAGGCCGAATGCGCGCGGGCCGAGTTCGACCACTACAATGCGATTCTTCTTGCTAGCTTCGACAGATTTCTGCCCGAAGCGCTTGCGGAGGTCCACCACCGGAATAATTCGTCCACGCAGGTTGATCACGCCCTCAATGTAATCGGGAGCATTGGGAACGGCGGTAATTTCGGGTACGCGAACGATTTCGCGAACGATCGAGATGGGAAGGCCAAACGTCTCACGCCCGATCCGGAAGCCGACTACCTGCAGTTCCTTATCCATGGAGAGTCCTCGGATACCTAGGCTCGCACCGGCTCGGCATATTCCACTGGCGCATGCCGATCGTGGGACGGCGCGGGCCGATTAGCGGTCGAACGCCGATGCTCGGAGTACGTTTCTTCCAGCGCAAAGCGATCCATCGATTCAAGCAATTGCCGCGAGAGCTTGGACATTTGTTCAGCTGCGGCCGCGAGTTCCGTCGAACTCGATGTGGATTGCTGGACGAGTTCGCGCATGCGCTCCATTGCGCGAACCACGGCCTGCGCGCCCGACGCCTGCTCTTCGACGGAAGAATTGATTTCCTGGGTGATTTCGGTGAGCCGGTTTGTGGCCTTCGCAATCTGCGACGAGCCGCTGGATTGTTCCATGGTGGCCGCGCCTATTTCTTGCGAATACTTGTACACCTCCGAGACAACGTCGGAGATTTTGTCCAGCGCGAGGCTCAGATCCTTGTTGAGCACCAAGCCGTCTTGAACCATCGACGTGCTCTTTTCCATATTGTCGACAGCTTCGCGGGCTTCCTTTTGAATGCCCTGAATAAGCTCGGAGATTTCCTTCGTCGACTGGGTGGACTTCTCGGCAAGCTTGCGGACTTCCTCGGCAACGACTGCGAACCCGAGTCCGTGCTCGCCGGCGCGTGCTGCTTCGATGGCGGCGTTTAGTGCGAGTAGGTTAGTTTGTTCCGCCAAATCGTCGATCACTTCGATGATTTTGCCGATACTGTCCGCGCGACGACCAAGCACGTCTATAATCTCGGCGGAAGATTGAATCGCTGTGCTGGCGCGATTCAGGCCAGTGGTGGCCTTGTCCATCGTTTCCATTCCCACGCGTGCTTCTTCGCGCGAACGATGGGAAATGTCGACGAGCAGTTTCGCGGTATCGGCGACGCGCTGAATCGACGTGACCATCTGATCGATGGAGGCCGATGTCTCCGCAACGCTTGAGGCCTGTAGCTGTGTGTTCTTCACCACGTTCTGCACGTTGATGCTCATCTCATGCATGGTGCTGGTAACTTCGTCGATTGCGGAAGCCGCCTGCACGCTCACTTTGGCTGATTCGTCAGACGCGCTGGCCATTTGTCCCGCGCCGCTGGCGACCTGCGAAGCGCTGTCGCGAACGCGGCGCACCAGATCGCGCAGACCCTGAGTCATACGACCGAACGCTTTCGCCATGGTGTCCTGGTTCGAACGCGGCTGGACGGCTACCGCGAGCTGCCCTTCGGCGATGGCTGCGGAAACGGACGCCATCTCCTTCAGGTGCACGATCATCTTGTTGAAATTCTCGGCGAGCACTCCGACCTCGTCGCTGCGGTGCACGTCGATCGATTGGTCAAGGTCGCCTGAATCGCCAATGCGCCGCGCCACTTCGATCAGGTGGTAAAGCGGCTGGGTGATGGATTTGGCCGTATAGAAGGCGATGAATCCGCCGAGCACGACAGTAAGCAACGTGCCGACAATCGTCAAAATCGCACTCAACAGAGTGGCGCTAGCAGCCGAAGCGTTCGAATTGTCCTGCGCTTTTCGCACTTCCTGGCTTGCTTGATCCAGGATGCTCGTGGACTTATTAATCCACGACGCGGGATCGTGCTGCAGGTAGTAAATCTGCAAGTCGGAAACGGTGGCGTCCCCTGAATCCACCTGGTGCCGCTTGGCGATCATCGGCTTGGCAAAGCTGTCGGCCCACTGTTCTTCATTGTCTTCGACCTGCGAGAGAGCGCTGCGAAGGTTTTGATCGGTTACCTTCACCTGGCTATCCTTCAGCTGTTGATCGAGGTCGCTGATTCCCTTATTAGTCTTGTCTTCGTCGCGGAGATCGCCGCTCAGAAGATAATTGGCCAGGTTCAGGCGGTTCTCGCTGATGCTGTATTGAACGTTTTGGATCGCTTGCACGTCGTTCAGCGTGGCCGTCACCTGGTTGCGCGTGCTGTACTGGCGCATGACCGTGAAAACGTTTATCAGCAGAAGAACCAGCATGATCGCCAGAACGGCGCCGAATCCCATGTACAGTTTCTTACCGATCGTCATTTGAAAAACCTCCAGCCCCGATCCGCCCTGCTGCAATTGGTGAGTGGCTAATTTGCCGTTCCGTTGAAAGTGAACTCGACAACTTCGGTTGTTTCCTTGGGCGCAGGCTCGAAGCGCCATTTTTTCAGCGCGTCCAGAGCTGCGTTGACCAGCAAGGGACTGCCGCCGACGACCCGCGTATCAGCAACGTGACCATCCGGCGCGATCTTTGCTTCAATCTTCACCTTTCCGGTCACGTTCATCTGTCGTGCTAGGTCGGGGTACTCGGGGGTTACCTTCACACGCACCTTGCGCCTGGCGGCATCCGTTGTAGCACCCTGTGCCACCGCTCTGGGAGCCACCAGCACTCCGGTCCAACCCAGCACCGCCATAAGTCCCAGCCCTGCGAACGCTTTCTTGAGTTTCATCGCATACCCCTCCATCAGGGAGAAATCCGAAGGCAGAAAATGCACGGCGGATGCCACGATTGGGGCAATGGCGCCCGTTTAGGGGCGCTTATGTCAACACATTGAAAAGATGGTACTTCGCGCACGCTGGGACGGTTTCCATTCACGGCGAGGGGCAGGTTGCTCGTCTCAAACGGTCGGCCGGGACCTGATTTCTCGTCTCAGCCTGCGACGGGAAAGCGATTGTAGCTTAGAGCAACCGCGCCCCTGCAGTTGTTGACTCAAATTGAGATTGCACCGTAACGTGGACAACGGTATAGGCAAGCGCGCGCAAGCCCCCACTCCTCCATGCGTGCACTTAAACGAATCCGGGAAGTCTCAGCGCGTCTCGACGCCACTGTCGAGACGCTGCTCGCGCAGTTCTCCGCCACAGCTCTGGAACTTAACCCATCCGCTGGAATCGATGAGTTTGGCCGCCGCCTAACCGCTCGAGCGGCGGAAATGTTTGGAGCCCGCGGGGCAGCATTGGCCCTGCAGAGCGGATCCTCATGGCAAATCGCGAGCCTCTACGGCGTTGGCGACCGGTGGAACGAGAAGCTTCGAGAGCGCATGTCCGTGGCTCTCGGCAAACACTGTCACGAAAAGGGATCGGAAATTGTGCCTCTCGCAGCCCCGGTTCTTCTTGGCTGGGACATATCGGATGCGCTCGGCTGGCGCTCTATCCGGTTGGTCCCCCTAGCGCGAAGCGAAGGCGCGTTGCTAGGCGTTTTGGCTTTGGCTGATCTCGAGCGTAACCTTTCGGCCACCGAGGAGCAGGTTCTAGCGGCGCTCGGCGCGCATGCATCGGTGGCGCTCGAAAATGTACGTCTCTTCTCGCGCATCGAGCAGTCCCGGAAACAATGGGTCGAGGATGTCGACGCGATTTCGGACTTTATCCTGGTTCACGACGCGTCGGGACGCATATTGCGCTTGAACCGCGCGCTTGCCGATCTTTTGGAAACGCGTCCAGCCGAAACGATCGGCAAAGAGGTCGCTGAACTCGGAATCTTAGGTGCGGTCGCGCGCGCCGGGCAATGCCCTTTCTGCCGTAATCTCGCCGCCGCACGCGAGGAATTCGTCTATCCGTCGGACGCCCGGACCTATGTGATATCCAGCTCGCGGATTCATTCCAGCACTGAAGATGATGTGCGGACGATCCACGTTCTGAAGGACATCACCGATCGGCGCGAGGCCGAGCGGCGCTACCGCCACGAGAGAGATTTCAATCGCAATATTCTCAACAACACGCAGAGCATGATTCTCGTGCTCGATACGGCGGGATTGATCAGCTACGCCAACCGGCGCTGTTTTGAAGCCGGCTTTCGCGAGGAAAGCTTGTTGGGCCGGCCGCTGGTTAAGATGATCCCACACGCGCGGCGCCCCCTCATGGCAGATGCGGTTGAACGCGCCCTCACCGGCATTGCCATCGAAAATCTCGAGATCCCCGTGCTGCGCGGTAGCCAATCGATCGGGCAATTTTCGATTAGCCTCAGCCCCATGCGGGACGAAAAAGACGAGATCAATAGCGTGGTGGTCGTGATGACCGACGTCACAGACGCCGCCAGTTTAAATGCGAAACTTATGCACACGGAGAAAATGGCTGCGCTCGGCCAACTAGTCTCCGGCGTGGCGCACGAAGTAAATAATCCTCTGGCGGCAATCGTCGGTTTCACGGACCTGCTCCTTGAAACCCCCGGGCTGCCCGCCGAAGCGAAACAGGATCTCACTGTCATTCTTCAGGAGGCTGAGCGCACGAGGCAGATTGTACAAAATCTTCTCAGCTTCGCTCGAGAAATGCCGGCGCAGCGCGAACCGGTGCGCGTAAACGCAGTCATTCAGCAGACGCTGAAACTGCGTTCCTACGACCTATTGAGCCACGGTGTGGAAGTGATCGAGAGCTACGGGGACGAGATGCCGCTGACCGTGGGCGATCCGCACGAACTGCAGCAAGTGTTCTTAAACATTTTGAACAACGCCTACGACGCGATCCAGGAAGTGCGTCGCCCGGGCCGAATCGAAATCGCCACTTCCCGGAAGAATGGCCTCGTGGAAATTCGCTTCAGCGACAACGGCCCCGGTATCCGCCATCCGGAGCGAATTTTCGATCCGTTCTACACGACAAAAGAAGTCGGCAAGGGCACAGGTCTTGGGCTAAGCATCTGCTACGGCATCATCCGCGCGCATCGCGGCGATATCGTGGCGCAAAACAATTCGGATGGTTTCGGCTGCACCTTCCGAGTGCGGCTTCCCGCGGCAACCGACCGGATCGCGGCGCGCGGCGTTGACGAGGCGCGCCAATGAAGGAAGCACGCGCAATCGATGTGCGAGAGCCAATATTGGTGATCGAGGACGAGGTATCGGTCGCCGGTTTCCTGCGCATCGCCTTGGAACGTCGCGGCTACGCTGTGGTCATCTCCACGTCGGCCGCCGACGGATTACAGCTGCTCGCCTCGCGCGGATTTCGCGGTGTGATTTCGGACGTCCGCACTCCCGGCGCGATCAGCGGCGCGGAAGTGCATGAGTGGCTGCAACGCCACCATCCGGGATTAGCGGCGCGATTTGTGTTTATTACCGGCGACACCGCGAGTTCGGAGACGGTCACACTGCTGGCGCACGCGAATACGCCGTGTATTGAGAAGCCGTTCCGCCTTCAGGAATTTCTGGCGGCGGTCGAGGGAACCATAGGCAAACCATGAAACAGGAACCGCAATTGCGACTGTTGATTGTGGACGATGAACAGAGCATCCGGCGCTTGTGCGTTACAGTGGGGCAAGGCCTGAATTTCACATGCGCCGAAGCCGACACGGCCGAGGCTGCACTGGCGACGGTGGAGACTGCGCCTCCCGACATCGTCGTCACGGACCTAAAGCTGCCAGGCCAGTCCGGAACCGATCTGCTTCGCAAGATGAAGGACGTTTTGCCTCGCGCGGAGATCGCTATCATGACGGGCCATGGTTCCATCGAGTCAGCTGTGGAGACTATGCGCGAGGGCGCATACGACTACATCGAAAAGCCTTTCCGCGTCGAGCGCCTGCGCCAGTTGCTGCAGCGCATGGCCGAAAAAGTGAGATTGGTGACCGAGAACCAATTTCTGCGCGAGCGCATGAGCGCTGATTCACAACTGGACGGCATCGTTGGTACGTCGACCAAAATTCAAGATGTGCTGCGCATGGTTTCTCGCCTGAAGGACACTCGTACCCCCGTCCTGATCACCGGTGAAAGCGGCACTGGGAAGGAACTGGTAGCGCGTGCCATTCATTTTCGCGGGCCACTCGCGAGAATGCCGTTCGTTGCCGTGGATTGCGGTGCGCTGGTTCCCACTTTGATGGAAAGCGAGCTGTTCGGCCACGAAAAGGGAGCCTTTACCGGGGCACTGCGATCCAAACGGGGGCTTTTCCAAGCGGCGAACAGCGGAACCATTTTCCTGGATGAGATTGGCGAGCTGCCGCTCGAGATGCAGGCGAAATTATTACGCGTGCTTCAGGAGAAGGAAGTTCGCCCGGTCGGAAGCAACGACAAGATTTCGGTGGAGACTCGCGTAATCGCAGCCACGAACCGCGATCTCGAGGCCGCCTACCGCGCCGGGACGTTTCGCAAAGATCTCTATTTCCGGCTGAACGTAGTAACCGTGCACCTGCCAAGCCTTCGCGAACGCCGCTCCGACATCCCGCAGCTAGCGCACTGCTTCCTCGACCGCTACGCTCCGGGTGAAAACGTGCAGATTGCTCCCGCGGTGATGAAGACATTCCTGCAATACGACTGGCCTGGCAACATTAGGGAACTGGAGAACTGCATCGCTCGAGGCGTGGCCCTAGGGGATCATCATACCATTGACCTTGCGGACCTTCCGCTGGCCGTTCGCGACGCGCAGGATTCGGACTCTTTCACGCAAGAATCTGTCGAGCTTTCCACCACTGCTTTGGCCGATCTGGAACGGATGACGATTCTCCGCGTTTTCGAACAGGCGGGTGGCGACAAAGCGATTGCCGGAAAAATGTTGGGGATCAGCCGCGCGACGCTCTATCGCCGCTTGAAGCGTTACAACATTCCTCTTCGTTCCAGCCAAAAGCAATTGCTCGAAAGCGTCCAATGATCTGCCCGCCAGCATCCACCCCCGAATCTCTCATCGCCCTTTGGATACGTGACACTGCTGAGATTTCCGTATCAGCATGAGACGATTGCGTATCACTGCTCTCTCCCGCCACTCGTAACCAGATATAAATAGGGTAGTTATGCTACGTCCGAGTGCAGTTTTTTTGGCGTCACTCGTGCAAGTCTCCTATGGCTCGACCTCGTCCGGTGCGATCGCTGTGAATGGAGTCTCGACGATGGCGCTGGGCGCCGTGTGCAGTGAAAGGCAAACATCCTGATGTTGACCGGTCATCCAGAAGTGGTCCCGACGCCAACCGAGCAGACGTGCGTGGCAAAGCTGTCTCGTCTCTTTCCGAATGCCTTGCCGGTGCGAATCCCAGTGCAAGTCGAGTCGTTGCCGAGCGGCCGCCGCCGATTGCAGGAAGATGCGGTCATCGAGTTTGGAACCGCGCGAGAGGTCTTGTTCTCTTCGAGCTTGCCGCTGGAGTTCGAAGACCGCGTGCGGTTGGTGAACGCAGACGGAACTCTCGACGCGCGTGCCACGGTCGTGGCTGTCCGTTATCACAATGGAAGTAAGGCAGTGGCCGCGCGATTCCTCGATAAGGTGGAAAACTGGATCATCAAATCATGAGCCCGAAAACGACCAATTCACCCACAAAACCCCTGGTGGTCTCCAAGTCTCCAACCACATCGAATTTGCGTCCTGATCAGCTGGCAATGCAATGGGAAGAGGCGCGGCTCACCTATCCGATCTATTCCGCGCTGGCGGCGCAGTTCAATCTCGCGCCGTTGCCGTATCGTGATGGAGAACTGCCGCCCGCACGGCCAACGCGAGCCATTTTCGACAGGCATTTGCAGTGGCTCGAGGCCGTTGACGAAAAAGCGCTGGCCTATCAGCTGCGCCAGATCCCACCCTCGATTCTTAACGCCAGCGAAGAAGGACTTCGATCGCTGGTGCATCGCCAGCTCCGCAAGCCCCACAAGACGAGCGCCGACCGCGACAAAATCGATTTGCTTCTGGTGCAGTACTTCGCCATGCGTGCCACCGAAGATTTGCTGCACAAGGAGATCACTCTGGCGGATGTGGCGCAGGCGTTACAGCCGGTATTGTCCGAAGCCGATGCCACACCTCTCGAATGGTGCGAGCCGCTGGAAAAGATTCTCGCGAAAGCTCGAAACTGCCATAGCCTTCGCGACCTCATGGAAAGCGGACTGCTTGAGCAAGGACGCCTTTTAAAAGACTCAGCGGGCGCCATGTTTTACGACCCAGCTGCCTTGGTTGCATTTTGCCGCTTCAACTTTCTCGTCCGCCGCGCCTTCATTCGCATGTTGCATGCGGACCTGCGTGCCGTGCGAGAAGCAATAGACGCACTGGAAGCGAAAGGAGCGAAGACAGTCGATTGCCGCCGCGCGGGATTTTCGGCTGCTGAAACCACTTTGCAGCTGCGGCACTTCTGTGAAAACTGGCGCCAGCCGTTCCAGAAGGACTACACGCAAAGCTCGGTCACGCATGCCTTCGAGCAGCTTTTGGCCGTTCGTGCTGATTTGGAAGATGCTCTAGGAATCAGGCCGCAGACGGAACCTGCTGTCGCGGCGCCCGCAGTCCAATCGAAACCTAGCCGACCTGCTGCTCCTGCCACCGCGCAGGCGCCCTCTCAGGCGAAATTGAAACCTTCAGTTGCAGCAACAGCGGAGCCACCGCAACGGAAGCAGACCGCAGCTCCTACCCAAAAAACCGCTGAGCGTCAGCCATCGGCTGCTAGTTCTGTCAAGAAAGGCGCTGTGGACGCAGAATCCGATACGCCATCCGCATCTGCCGAAACGGCCGACGCGGAAAAGTGCATGGAAGCCATCTGGGAGCAGTTGATTGCAGTTCCTCCATCACGCGGACGTTCCATGTCCACGGTGATTTTGCAGGATACGAAGGTATTGCTTTCATCCTGGGAAGTCTCGGCGTTCGTGGCCGAAGGCGGGCAAGAGGCCGAGGATCTGCGCCGCGCGGTAACAGCCCGCGCCATGCTCGCGCTAGCAACGGACCAAAAGAAGCGGTCCGGGGACGAAGGACCACTAAACGCAGCACTGGCGCTGGCGCGCGATGAAGTCTCGTACTTTCAGGGTCGCGTGGAAGATGCGAAGAAGTCGAAGAACACGGAAGCAGCCGTAAATCTTGGCATCAGCGCAAAACGATTGCTTTCCTTCATGGAAGAAGCCGAAAAGCTTCAATCGTAATCGGAGAAAACGGCAGGCGCAGTGTTGAACGATTCGAGTGTCGTAATCATTTCAGACGATCCGGAATTTGCGCGCATCCTCGCGGGGCGCTGGCAGGCGGAGCGGAACGTCCCGGAAATTACGGTGGCGACAAGCGACGTTTGGCGCCCCGGCAGCGGGCCGGAGTGCGATTTGGTGATTGTCGGCCCGGTGCGTGGTGCGGACCGGTCGTCCGTCGTCCGCGCTGTCAATCTTGCTGCGGGAACACCTGTGATCGCCACCGCTGCAGAAGAAAAGGACTTGTCGTCGCTCACTTCGCAATTCCCAAATTTGATCGTGGTGTTGCAGCACGATGGCTGGGCCGCCACGCTGATTTTGGTGGCCATGGAAGTATTGCGTCGCGTGGACGCGATAGGCCGCGCGCAACGCGCCGAGCGCCTCGCCTTGATTTCTCAGCGCCACGCCGCCCTTGGCCGCTACATGCTGGAAATGCGCCCAAGCGTGAACAACGCGCTGACGTCCGTGCTAGGCAATGCGGACCTGCTTCTCATCGAGCCGGGAGATGTTTCGGCTGACCGCCACGAGCAGCTTCGCGCGATTCACACCATGGCGCTGCGGCTCAATGAGATCATTCAGAGATTCTCATCGCTTGCGACAGAGATGTGGGCCGGTGAGAAGGAATCTCAAGGTGAGACGGAAGTGGCCTCGCGGCACCTTCTGAGTCGGCTTTGAAGTGCTCCGCTCCGCCTGTAACTCATTGATCGCGCGAGTACTATGCAGTTTCGCAGCAGCGGCGAATCAAGTGGGGATGCTGGTGAGAGAGTTGCATTCCAATATGTAAGGTCCGGGCGTGGAGGTGTGCAGGTGGTGAAGAAGGTCTTAGTAGTCGACGATTCGCAGGCCGAGATTCGATTGCTGCAGTCCGTCCTCCAGCAGGGCGGATTTCAGTCGGTCGGCATTTCCGACCCCACCAAAGTTGAGGAAGCAATCGACGAAGAGCGGCCGAACGTGATCCTGCTGGACGTGGTCATGCCACAGCGCAATGGATTTCAGGTTTGCCGCGAGCTCAAGAGCCATGAGCCGTACTCAAGCATTCCGGTGATCTTGGTGACTTCGAAGTCAGCTCCCAGCGACCGCTATTGGGGTGAACAGCAGGGTGCCAACGGCTATATTTCCAAGCCGTTCACGCCGGATGAGTTGCTCAACGCCGTGAGACGGTGGTCCTGATGCCTGACGAAATTAAGTCGCTGACGCCCGCTGACGAATTGAATTCTGGCGATTTTTTGGAAGCCGAATCGTCGCCGGAAGACCGCCGACCAGAACGTCAGTTTTGCGTTTTCCGGGCAGGCCGCGAACGTTTTTGCCTTTCTGTGCTGGAAGTCGAAGAAGTGGTGGATTGGCCGCTGGTCACGCGCGTTCCGCTGGCGCCTTCGTTTCTTACTGGCGTGTTCAATTTGCGCGGGACGATTGTTCCGCTCGTGGATATCGCGTTCACGGAGGGCCGCAAGCCAGGGCTCTTGCCGAAGCACGTTGTTGTGGCCGCGCTCGAAAATGAAGCGCGCGGCGAAAACCTGCGGCTTGGAATCGCCGCCGACGAGGTAATCGGCACCTATTCGGCAAATGAAGAGTCGATGCTCGATCAGGCGCCGGCGGAAGTGCCGCATTGCCGCGCGATGCTGCGACACGATGACCGGCTGGCGCTGGTAATTGACCTTCGGCGCTTGGTCGATGTTTTCGCCGTTCCGGTGATTTGAGGATTTTGCTGTTGCGAGCAAATCCGCGCCCGCGACTTTAGGTGTTTGGCGTTCATGGGCCCTATGCACTCGCTGCAATAAGGCCAAACGTGGCCGATTCCGGCCGTAGGCTCTTGGGAGGAAGTCATGAAAGCTCGTTTGAGTTCGACAATCTGGTTGCTGGTCCTTTGGACTAGCCTGGTGCTTTTCGGGGTCCTGGGACTCGCTTACCATGCCGGCAAAAACTCGGGCGGGCTGGCGCTTAGCGATGCGGGATCGTTGCCTGCCAGCGCGAGTGAACCGCTGATCTTCGCCGTAGCCTTGGCTATTGCTGGCGCGTTGTCGCTGGTATTCGTGCTGGGCAAGCGTGTGCTGAATCCCCTCGGCGAACTCGCTAAGTTCTCCGAGCGGATGGTGGCGGGAGACGCTCGAGCGCGTGTGGAAATTTCCGGCGACGACGAATTCGGCTTTATCGCCGAAAATTGCAACCGCAGCATCGCCAAAGTCGCTCACGCTATCAATAACCAGCAGGCACAGGATTCTTTGCAGCGCAGCATCACCGACCTCCTCAACACGATTAATCAGGTGGCGCGCGGCGATTTGACCATTCGCGGCAAGGTGACCAACGACGCCCTCGGAAACGTGGTCGACTCCGTGAACTTCATGCTGGACAACTTCACCAAAGTTCTCGAACGCGTTCGCAAGGCAGCCATCGACGTCAGCACCAGCGCCAATCAGATCCTAAATTCCGCCGACGAAATGGCCGCGGGCGCCACGCAACAGGACCAGGAAATCACCAACACTTCATCGGCCGTGGAAGAACTCACGGTATCGATGAAGCAAGTATCCAACAACGCCGAGGCCAGCGCCGAAGCTGCACGCCGTGCTCTCGACGCCGCGGAACAGGGCAACCGGGCGGTGAACGATACCCTCGAGGGCATGCAGCGGATTCGAGCGTCCGTGCAAGCTACGGCGAAAAAGATCAAGTCGCTCGGCGATCGTTCCTTGGAAATTTCGGAAATCATCAACGTGATCAATGACATCACCGAACAGACCAACTTGCTCGCGCTTAATGCTGCGATTGAAGCGGCCCGCGCGGGTGAAGCTGGCCGCGGTTTCGCTGTGGTCGCTGACGAAGTTCGCAAGCTAGCTGAGCACTCCCGCAGCGCCACCAAAGATATCGCCGCGCTGATCAAAGCAATTCAGGCGGAAACGAACGAGGCTGTGGTCGTCATGGAAGAGGGCACGCGTGAAGTGGAAGTCGGCGCAGGCCTCGCCGATCAGGCGGGCAAAGCGCTCGAAGCGATTTCCAGCGTCGTCCGTCAGTCAGCCGAACTGGTTCAGGAAATCTCGCTGGCTTCCAAGCAGCAGGTGCGCGGCACGGAAGGTGTGGCGAACGCGATGCAAATCATCTCCGGCATCACGCGCCAAACAACCACTGGCGCGCGGCAGACGGCCACCACGGTCAACAACATGGTCAAGCTTTCTGAGCAACTCAACGAATCGCTCGCGCAGTTCCGCTCCGCGCGTGGGGCGGAAGCCGTTCAGGAGCAGCCCGTAGCGGCCCCTGTTGCTGTGGGAGCGCAGCGCTAACGGCCCTCGCAGCGCCAGCCGAATAGCGCCGGAGCTGAACGCCGAATATGAAAGCGCATCCAGTCACGTCCGCGAAGCTTTCGGATTCCGAGCTCGACGAGATCCGTACGCTCATCGAACAGCGTTCGGCCATCTTGTTCGATTCCTCGCGCGAACGTTTTTTTTCGACCCGCATCCGCGAATACCTGGAAGAAAAAGGCATTCACACCGGCAGTGAGTTGCTGCGTCAAATTCGCAGTTCCAGCACTGAGTATGAAGCCTTGATCGAGCGGCTGCTCACCCAAGAAACGTCATTCTTCCGCTATCCCGAGGTTTTCGACGCGCTCGAGAAAAAAATCCTGCCCGATGTGCAGGAACGCAAGTTTTGGGATAACCCGCGCACACTCCGAATCTGGAGCGCTGGCTGTTCCACGGGTGAAGAGCCGTATTCGATCGCCATCACCGTGTGCGAAGCGCTGAAATTCGCCGAAGCGTGGGAAATTGAAATTCTTGCCACGGACATCAGTCGTCGCGCCTTGCGCCATGCCGAACGCGGATCATATGCAAAACGCAGCCTCGAAAACATGCCCGTTGCGCGCGTCGACAACTACTTCACGCTGGCCAAGCACGGATATCAGGTGAAGCCACGCATTCGCCGTATGATTTCATTCGTTCAGATGAATTTGGTCGAATCCGTCTACGTCGGCAAGATCGACTGCATCTTCTGTATGAACGTGCTGATGTACTTTTCAGAGCAGCGGCGCCTGGCCGTTTTGCGGCGCTTTTACGACGCTCTCGAGCCAGGCGGCTATTTCCTTCTCGGCCATTCCGAAACGCTTTCTCACTCGCCCGTGCAATTTGAACCGGTGGTAATCGGTGGCTATCGTCTGTATCGCAAGCCCAGCGCAAAACCTGCCGAGGCGCGCCGCGCCGTCGCGTTAGTGGAGGGAGCGCAATGAACGCGCCCGATCCAGCCGCGATCGAGCTGTTCCTCCAGGAGTCCTCGGAGCACCTCCAGTATCTGCGGGAGTATTCCGGAATGCTGCAGGAGCCCCAAACCGCCCACGAGGACCTCGAAAAGCTCTATATCTCCGCGCACACGCTCGCTGGCACATCCGCCAGCTACGGATTCCCGCTGTTTTCCGAAGTGGCGGCTAAAATGGCGCACATCTTTCATTACGCCACGAACGCAGCGTTATCGCCGGATATGTACGGCCCGCTCACGGAATTCATTTCGGACGCCATCTCCGTACTCGAATTCGATTTGCTGCAAATCAGCTCCAGCGGAATTGAAACCTCCGCCGATATCGCCACCTTTAAGCAGCGCTATTCCTTTGCATTCCCGGTCGCGCCGCCCGCCGGTGACGAAGATGAGAACAGCGCCGGATCGCAGCCCGCAATCGATTCGACCGCTGAGGGGCAGTCAGAACTTTCGCTCGCGGAGCAGTTGCCGCAGGATGGCGATGTATCGGACGACGTTCTCGAATTTTTCGTGCCCGAGGCAGAAGAGCACCTGCAAGCTGTCACCGAATGCCTGCTGGCTCTCGAGGGCAATCCCAACGCGGACGACATCAATCGTCTCTTCCGCTCCATGCACACGGTAAAGGGTTCGGCGGCGCAAGTCGGTCTGCACCGGCTCTCCGCCGTGGCCCATCGCGTCGAAGACCTGATCGGACGCCTTCGCGACGGGCTCTTGCAGCCCAGCGCCGAAATCGTCGATCTGCTTCTGCAGTCGGTTGACGTGCTGAAAAACTTCCTGCACCGCCAGTGGCCCAGCGACGAAGAAATGGTTGCTGCCGTCGGCCCGCTGCTCGCGCGAATTGCCGAATTAGTTCCCGAAGAGGCCGAAGAAGGCGCTCCACAGCAAGAAGGCGAGAGTTCCTCCTCCGCCGAGTCCGTGGATTCCGGTCCGGCTGTTCCGGCCAAGGCCACTCGCTCCTCCGCGGCGCTGCCCCAGGCCAAGTCCGTCCGCATCTCGCTCGATCGATTGGACCGGATGATGAACGCGGTCGGCGAGCTGGTCATCAACCGCACGCGGATGCTGGGCCGGCTTTCTGAATTGTCAAAGCTGGTCGAAGTGCTGACGTTCTCGAAGGCGCGCCTCTCCTCAAAAATTTCCGAGTTCCAGGAAAAGCACGAATTCAGCCGCATTCGCCCGACGCTCGTGCCCGGTTCGCGGCCGCCGCAAATGGACACGTTCCGCGGCCATCTCGTTCCCGGTCCCCCGGTCATGTCTGGAGATCTGCTCGAATTTAGCGAACTCGAGATGGATCGCTATGACGATTTCAATATCCTCTCGCGCTCGCTCACGGAAATTTCCGCGGACGTAACCGAAGTGCTCACGCAGCTCGAAGGCTTCATGGGCCGCGTGGATATCGATATCGACGAGTTCACCAAGCTCGCGCACCACTTGCAGGACGAAATTACCGCCGCGCGCATGGTGCCCATCGGCAATCTTTATACACGCCTCTCACGCACGGTGCGCGATGCGTCTAACGCCACGGCAAAGCCCGTCGAACTGTCGCTCGAAGGCGCCGAAACCGAACTCGACAACAACATCATCCAGCACATCTCCGATCCGCTGATTCACCTGGTGCGCAATGCCGTCGCGCACGGTATCGAGGATGCCGCAGCGCGCAGCGCAGCCGGAAAGCCTGAAAGGGGCCGCATCTCCGTGCGCGCGTATCATCGCGGCAACCATATTTACATCGAAGTGCAGGACGACGGCCGCGGCGTTAATTACGATGGCATTCGTCGTCGGCTGATCGAATCGGGCGCCGTATCTCCCGTTGCCGCTGATGACCTAAGCGAGCGCGAGCTCCGCGAATACCTTTTCCGCCCGGGGTTTTCCACCGCTACTTCGACCTCGGAACTCGCCGGCCGCGGCGTGGGCTTGGATGTCGTGCGCGCCAACGTGCACGCCCTCAACGGTGAAATCGAAATTACCTCCGAAACGGGACGCGGTGCCTGTTTTACCGTGAAGGTTCCGCTGACCCTGATCATTTCCCAGGCGCTTTTTGTCCGTTGCGGCACGTCCACGTTTGCGTTTCCTCTCGCCGTGGTCGAGGAAATTCGCCGGTTGCGGCCCGCCGACATTGAAGACGTTGGCGGCAAGCTCCTCACCAAAGTGCGCGACGTGGTCACCGAAGTCGTACGCCTGGATTCCCAGCTTGCTCTGCCGCCATTCGAGCCCATCAACGGCTTTTTCCACATGGTCATCGTGAAAGTCGCCGGCAAACACGTCGGCGTGATCGTCGAGGAAGTTCTGGGCAAGGATGAAATCGTCATCAAGAATCTCGGCGAGTATCTCCGCCGCGTAAAGCTTTTCCCCGGAACCACTATCGCATCCGACGGCAGTTTGATTTTGCTCGTCGACCTGAATCGCCTTGTATCGGCCGAAGCGGTGGAGCACCGCGCCGTCTCTGCAACCGTTTCCGCCGCTCGCGTCTTCGCGCCAGGAGCGGAAGCCATCGCCGCCGGCAGCATTCCGTCCGAAGCGGTGGACCCGGTGCAGGACGAGCGCGTCGTCGTTGTCGCGGACGATTCGATCAGCGTACGCAAGTTCGTCGGACGCATGCTTGAAAAGGCCGGCTTCCGCGTGAAGCTCGCTTCCGACGGTCTGGAAGCCTCCGAAATTGTCGCCCAGTCGGGTTGCCATCTCCTGATTACTGACCTCGAAATGCCCCGCATGAACGGCTACGAGCTGATGGCCAATTTGCGCCAGAACCCGGCCACGCAGCGCATTCCCGTTCTCGTGGTCACGTCGCGCGCCGGTGCAAAACATCGCGATCGCGCGATGAAGGTAGGCGCGTCAGGATTCCTTACCAAGCCCGTGCAGGAAGATCAGTTAATTGCCACTGTCGAAGAACTCTTAAACACGGAGAAGCATCCGGTGCGGCCCGCGGTTAGCGTGCCGTCATCGCTGGATTGAAGCCATGCAGTCGCCGGAAAAAAAGATACGCGTTCTCGTGGTGGATGACTCCGCCTTTATGTGCAAGGTGTTGCAGGAGATCATCAACTCCGATCCGCAAATGGAAGTAATTGGCCAGGGCCGCGACGGCCGCGACGGCGTCGCTCTTGCGGAATCTCTGCGTCCTGATGTGATCACCATGGACATCAACATGCCTCATGTGGATGGCCTGCAAGCCACCGAGCTGATCATGTCGCAGCATCCGCGCCCCATCGTTATCGTCAGCTCGGAATCGCGCGAGGGCGCTGCCAGTACCCTAAAAGCTCTCGAATTGGGCGCCATCGACTTCGTTCCCAAGCCTTCCAGCGGCATCGACCTGGATATGAAATCGGTCCGTGACGATCTGACTCGCAAGCTCAAGCTTGCCGCAAAGGTTCGCGTCGTGCGCACTGCCGCGCGCTCAAAAATCGCGGTACCGCACGTCGGTGCAACGTACGCCTCCGATTCCGGCAAAGGCGCAGCGCTCGCAGCCGCCAACGGAGGTAAGTTTCCGATGGTCGTGATCGCCGCGTCCACCGGTGGTCCTGCGGCAGTTACACGCGTCGTCAGCGGACTTCCGAAAGATCTACCGGCGGCAATTTTTCTGGTGCTGCACATGCCCGCGAATTTTACCAAGCAATTCGC